>CAVUCT010000006.1:0-203018 GCA_963740105.1 uncultured Gaiellaceae bacterium | reverse complement strand
CGGAGCGCGGGGCGCGCACCGTCGACTAGGACAAAGCGCGCGATCAACCGACGACCTCGCTGTGGCCCGAGTAGTCTTGACGGGCCCTGATCGACGCGTAGCCTGCACCCGCCGATGAGCGACACGAGACGATGACCCGACCGGTCACGCTGTTCACGGGCCAGTGGGCGGACCTGCCGGTCGCCGATCTCGCGGCCGCCTGCGCCGGCTGGGGGTTCGACGGGCTCGAGCTGGCGTGCTGGGGCGACCACTTCGAGGTCGACCGCGCGCTGGCGGACGACGCCTACTGCGACGCGCAGAGGCAGCTCCTCGAGCGGCATGGACTCGGGTGCTGGGCGCTCGGTGCGCACCTCGTCGGCCAGGCTGTCTGCGATCGCATCGACGCGCGGCACCAGGCGATCCTGCCGCCGGACGTGTGGGGCGACGGCGAGGAGGAAGGCGTGAGGCGTCGCGCGTCCAAGCGGATGAAGGACACCGCACGGGCGGCCGCACGGTTCGGCGTGACGCAGGTGAACGGCTTCACGGGCTCGCCGATCTGGCACCTCCTGTACTCGTTTCCGCCGAACGACTTCACCGAGATCGAGCGCGGCTACGAGGCGTTCGCCGAGGCGTGGTCGCCCATCCTCGACGTCTTCGACGCCGAGGGCGTCCGCTTCGGCCTGGAGGTGCACCCGACGGAGATCGCGTACGACTTCGTGACGACGGAGAAGACACTCGCCGCCGTCGGCCGACGCCCCGCGTTCGGCATCAACCTCGACCCTTCCCATTTCGCACACCAGCACCTCGACACGGCCACGTTCGCGCTCGAGTTCGCCGACCGCATCTACCACGTGCACGTCAAGGACTCGAAGAAACGCCTCGACGGCCGCCGGTCGATCCTCGCCTCGCACCTGAACTTCGGAGAGGAGGCGCGCGGGTGGGACTTCGTGTCGCCGGGCCACGGCGACGTCGACTTCGAAGCGCTGTTCCGGGCACTCAACCGGATCGGCTACGCAGGACCGCTCTCCATCGAGTGGGAAGATTCTGGGATGGATCGCGAGTACGGCGCCCAAGACGCTCTCGCTTTCGTGCGCCGCACCGACTTCCGCGCGTCGAGCCTGGCCTTCGACGCCGCGATGCAGCGCGACGCCGCCGCCGAGTAGCGCCGACCCCGGAGGCACCGCGATCCGTGCGGACGCTCGGAGCAGTCACGGTTCCACGCAGTAACGTGACCAGGCGCGACCGGTGCGTGCAGTAATCCGCACTGAGGCATACCTCGTCCGCCGCCCCCGGCGGGCTCTCGTTCTACGATTTCGGCATGAGTCTGGCTCCGCCGGAGGGTTACGTCCCGGGCTACCGCTCGAGGGTCTCGCCGAGCTTGTATGAGGAGATCTTCCGGCGCGTGTATTCGGGCGAGAAGTGCAAGAAGATCGCTCCCGAGTACGGGGTGAGTGGGAGGACGCTGCAACGGATCGTGCGGCACATGGCGAAGGAGCTCGGGGTACCGATGAACGTCTGGTTCGAGATGAAGGCAAGACGCCGCAGAGAGGGCTGGGAGTTCATCTCGGTCACGAGTCAGCGGCGCATTTCTGCGCGTTTTGAGCGCGCGGCTGCTCACTCGTACGACTCGTTTGGATCACTTCTATACGCGACAGACGTCTACACGAAGGGCGAGAGCGTGGGGGTCGGGCGTGGCGGCGCGCGTCCGTAAACAGACGTTTCGCGCGTGATTTAGACCCGCGCTAGCCTCCGCGACTAGAGCGTTTCGCTCAACCGAGCCGATTCCGACCCGAGGCTGTGACCAAACCCTCAAGCCTAGCCTGCGGGAGTAGAGGTAAGTGCCTCGCAACCGGTGCAGACAAGCGGAGAACGGAGGTCGGTGCAGGCTCTTCCGAAGTAGCGGGGAGTGGCCTAGTCTGGTTAGGTCGCGTGTTGCACATCAGTCGACTGAGGAGGACGGGTGGAGATGAATGACCGCATGAGCTCGGCCCCCGACATCGCGGCACGCCTGCTCGCGAACGTCGAGCAGGTCGTACGCGGGAAGACGGAGGAGATCAGGCTCGTCCTGACCGCGCTCGTCTGCGGCGGCCATGTCCTGCTCGAGGACGTTCCGGGCACCGCGAAGACCGTCCTTGCCCGCGCGATTGCCGGCAGCGTCGACGGAGCCGCGTTCTCGCGGATCCAGTGCACCCCCGACCTTCAGCCGACGGACGTCACCGGGCTCTCCGTCTTCAACCAGCGCGACCGCGACTTCGAGTTCCGTCCGGGACCGGTGTTCGCGAACGTCCTGCTCGTCGACGAGATCAACCGCGCCATGCCGAAGACGCAGTCCGCGCTCCTCGAGGCGATGGCCGAGCAGCAGGTGACGATCGACGGCATCACCCGTGCGCTGCCGGAGCCGTTCCTCGTGCTCGCAACTGAGAATCCGATCGAGCAGGAGGGCACGTTCCCGCTCCCCGAAGCGCAGCTCGACCGTTTCTTCCTGCGCACGGCGCTCGGCTATCCCTCGGAGGATGACGAGGTGGCGATCGTCGAGCAGCAGCTCAGCGTTCATCCGCTTCGCCTCCTGAAGCCGGTTCTCTCGCTCGCCGAGGTGCACGCGTTGCGCACCGCAGTGGAGGCCGTCTACATCGATCCGGTCATCCGCCGCTGGGTGATCCAGCTCGTCCGAGCGACACGGACGGCGGACGGCGTCGCGATCGGCGCGTCCGTCCGTGGAAGCCTCGCGCTCGAGCGCGCTGCCCGCGCGTGGGCGCTCCTCGTTGGGCGCGAGTACGTCACGCCCGTCGACGTCGAGGATCTCTTTCTCTCCGTCGTGATGCACCGCATTGTGTTTACGCCGAGCTTCGTCGCTGTGGCGCGCGAGATCGGCTGGCAGGCTGCGGCTGACCGCTTCCGCGAGCACTGCCTCGAGATCGCGCCGCGACCGGGCGCCGAGCTCGAGCCCGACGAGCCGACCCTCGCCGTGGCGCAGTGACCGCGACGTTTCCGCTCATCCCGCGCCGGCGGGTGCTCGGCCTTCCGTTCGGCGGCCTGCACAGCATGCGCCGCGGCCTGGGCTCGGACGTCGCGGGATCGCGCCCGTACCAACCCGGTGACGACGTCGACAAGATCGACTGGTACGCCTCGGCTCGGCTGTCGCTCGCGCGGGGGTCGGAGGAGTTCGTCGTCCGCGAGCACTACGCGGACGAGGCTCCCCGCGTGGTGGTTCTCGCCGATCGCCGCCCGTCGATGTCGCTCTTCCCGGAGGGCTGGCCCTGGCTCAGCAAACCCGAGGCGATCCGTAGCGCCGTCACGCTCATCGGTTCGAGTGCGACGGCGGCACGTGGCCTCCTCGGCTACTTCGACGAGGCCGAGGGCGACGCCTACTGGCATCCGCCGCGGAGCTCGCACGTCTATGGCGCTCCCGAGCTCGAGCGGAAGTTCGGCGCACCCGAGGACACGCTTCAACGCGGACTGCGGCACTTCGCCGAGCACAAGCGCGACCTTCCGGCCGGCACCTTCGTCTTCATCGTCTCTGACTTCCTCGTCGCCCCGACACGCGACGAGTGGCTCGACGCCCTCGAGCGGCGGTTCGAGCTCGTGCCCGTGATCGTCCAGGACCCGGTGTGGGAACAGAGCTTCCCCGACGTGAGCGGAATCGTCGTGCCGTTCGCCACCCCAGACGGATTGGGTGTAGCGCTCGCCGCCCTGACCGAGCGCGAGGTGCGCGAGCGGCGCAAGGCGAACGAGAGGCGCTGGGAGGAGCTGGTCCACGGGCTCCGCTCGCTCGACCTCGATCCCGTCGTCGTCGGCTCGCACGAGCCGCGGGCCGTCGTTTCCGCCTTCCTGAGTTGGGCCGATCAGCGCCTGTTCACCCGGGGGCGTGCGTGAGGCTCGCTGCCTGCGCTGTCCTCGTGGTGCTCGCCGCCGGCTGCGGAGGAGGAGACGACCCGAGGTCGCTCATCGCGGCGAACAAGACTGCCGTAGTCCGCGGCTCGTTGACTCCGAACGTCCATCTCTTCGCCGAGCCGATCGTCGCGCGGGTGGAGGTCATCCTCAACCGCACGAAGGCCGATCCCGGCTCAGTCCGTGTGAAGACCGACTTCGCGCCATACGAGCCGGTGAGCGAACCGCGCACCACGCGTACCGACATCGGCGACTTCACGCTCTTGCGGTACAGCGTGACGTTGAACTGCTTGAGCGAGCGCTGCATCCCACGGACGGCGTCCGGGGAGGCGACGGTCGGCCAGAGGCCGGGGCTACCACCGTTCCTCCCGGGAAAGCAGCGCGACGAGAATGTGAAGTACCAGTTCGAACCGGCGATCGTCTCGCTGGACGCGGAGCCGGAGGACACGACGCTCGGGCGCGTGGTCTGGTCGCCGCTGCGCTCGCTCTCACGGATCAACTGGGACGACTCGAGTGTCGTAGGCCAGGGATTCCCGTTCGTCGCCGAGGTAGCGCCTCCGCCCGAGCCCAGCTATCGCGTGCCGCCGGCTCTCCTCGGACTCGGGCTGCTCTTGCTCGCAGCGGCGCTTCTCGCCCTTCCGGTGTGGCTCGTGTGGCGTCGTCGCGCACGACGCGCACCTCCCAGAGCGGACGAGCGTCTCGCGCTGAGCCCGCTCGAACGCGCACTCGCACTCGTCGAGTGGGCGAGTCGTCGACCGTCCGTGGACGATCGACGCGAGGCTCTCGAGGCGCTCGCGTTCGAGCTCGACGCCGACGCGCGAGCGGCGCAGGCACGAGCGCAGGGCTGGTCGCCACCGATGCCCGAGCCGGAGGAGATGACGGAGCTCGTGACGTCGATCAGGGAGACCGATGCACCTGCGACCTGAACGGCCACGGGCGATCCCGGCCAGCGAGCCTGCGCGACTGACCAGTGCGAGCCGGCGCACGAACATGCTTCGCGCGAGCCTCGGGACTGGCCTCGTGCTCTTACTGGCTGCGGGCGTGGTCGTGGCACGCCAGTACGACGTCCGCCACGCGCCGCTCGTGGCGTCCGGCTCGAGCGGGATGGTCGTGCTCGACCTCTCGGCGAGCGTATTCGAGGGCGGTTTCGAGTCCACGGTGCGCAAGCTCGTCGAGACGGACGAGCGCTCCGGCCTCGTCGTCTTCTCGGATGCCGCGTACGAGCTCCTCCCACCAGGCTCCTCCGGTCGTGAGTTCCAGGCTCTCCTCCGCTTCTTCCGCTCCACGAGGACCGGCTTCCTGCCGCCGAACCCCTGGGATCGCTTCCGCGCCGGGACGCGGATCTCCGAGGGCATGAAGGTCGCACGTGAGGCGCTCCTGCGTGAGGGCGGTTCGGGAACGATCGTGCTCCTGTCCGACCTCGAGGTGCTCCCGGACGAGATCCAGCGACTCGTGGAGGTGTTTGCGGAGTTCCGGCGCGACGGCTTCGACGTGCGGATCGTCCCGCTCGCCCCGCGCGCGGAGCAGCGCGAGCTCATGGAGCTCCTCCTCGGCGGAGAGGCTCTCCTGCCGGAGCCCGTCAGCGGCGAGCAGGCCGTGAAGACCCGCGGTGAGGACAGCATGCTGACCGGCCTCCCGTGGGCTTTCCTGCTCGTCGGGCTCGCCCTCACGGTGGTGCTCGCGACCAACGAGCGCCTGCTCTCCCGCCTGGAGGTGAGGCGATGACGAAGCGCGACGGTGCGCTCGGAGTCGCTGCGATCGTCGCGATCCCGGCCGCGCTGGTCGTCGTCGTTCTCGCGATCGACGTGCTGCGGACCCCCGGCTGGATATCCGCGGACGACGGCCGCTTCCAAAGCACTCCACTCCGGGCGTCCGGGCTCTGGAACGAGCCGGGCGTCCTCGCGACGCGCGCGCGCCTTGCCGCACTCGGCCTCGAGGACGACCTCGCGTATCGAAGGACAGTGGCGGCCTTCTCGAAGCTCCAACCGGGGAAGGCCGTGGAGGGAATCGATTTCGAGCTAGAGAGCCGCTGGGCGAAGCTCCAGCTCGACCTGACGACGCAGAGCCGCGAGCACCCCGATCGGCAGCGACGTTCGAAGCTCCAGAACCTGCTGGGCGTGGTGCTGCTCGCGCGGTACCTGTACGCGGGGCCTGATCAGCGCAACATGCTCATGTCGAATGCCGTTGGCTCGTTCCGCACCGCCGCCGAGCTCGACCCGGAAAACGCCGACGCCAAGCTCAATCTCGAGCTCGCGATGCGTGCGTACGGGCAGATCCTCTTCCCGTCGGATGCTCCCGACACCGGTGGCGCGCGCGGGCGGGCGTCCGGCCAGGGTCGCGCGGGAAGCGGGTACTAGGCGTGGGCCTCAGCTTCCTGACGCCTGTCGCAGCGCTGTTCGGGCTCCTGGCGACGATCCCACTCGCGATGTTCGTCGGCCGTCGGCGTCGGGTGGAGCGTGTGCGCGTCGTGCTCGGGCTCGCTGGGAGCGGTCGGCGTTCGTGGCTTTCTCTAGCCGCGTGTCTTGGGGCGGTACCACTGCTAGTCGGCGTCGCCGCAGCACAGCCCGTCGTCACGAGCGCGCGGACCGTTCCCCAGCGCAGCGACGCGGAGGTCTTTGTGGTCATTGACACGTCGCGCTCGATGCTCGCGTCGGTGGCAAGCGGGGAGCCGACCCGCTTCGAGCGCGCGCAGCAGGACGCACTCGCACTCCAGGAGGAGCTCCCCGACATCCCGCTCGGCGTTGCGTCGATGACCGACCGCGTGCTCCCGCACCTCTTCCCGACGGTCGACCAGCGCAGCTATCGGGAGACTCTGACCGAGGCCATCGGGATCGAGCGGCCACCGCCCTCGACCTCGTTCGGCACCACCGTGACGACGCTCGACGCGCTCGGCGCGCTGCCGACGTTGTCGTTTTTCAACCCGGCCCGGAAGAAGCGGGCGCTCGTCGTCCTCACTGACGGCGAGAGCCAGCCGGTGTCGGGCTCCTTCTCGTCTGACTTCGCGCAGGCGCCGCGCATCGACGTCACGTTCGTGAAGGTGGGAGATGCGAGCGAGAGGATCTACGAGTCCGGTGAGGTCGAGGCGGGCTACGCGCCCGATCCCCGTGCGGCCGCGACGCTCGCGCAGGCGGCCGCGCTCGTGAGGGGCCGTGTCGTCGGAGAGGGGCAGGTCGCGGAGATGGCGGGTGCTCTACGCACGGTTCTGGCCACCGGCCCCACGCGGGACCGACGCATCGAGGGCAACCGCGAGGCGCTGATGCCGTACGTGGCGTTCCTGGCGATCCTCCCGCTCGGCTTCGTCCTGTACCGGCGGAACCTCTGAGAGCGGCTAAGGTTCCTCCGCCACGGGGCGTGGCGCAGCCTGGTTAGCGCGCTGGTCTGGGGGACTAGAGGCGGTCCGGCGCCGCGCCTCAAGGGCAGCCGACCTAGTGGTAGCCGGGTTGGGTGCACAATCACGGAGGACATCGAGCCGATGGACGACCGTGCGGAGAGGGTGGAAAGGTTCCGGCAGCACTTCACGAGCATGATGCTCGCGAAGAAGCCAGACACCTTCACTGAGTCCGTCGAGGCGCTCGAGGCGCTCCCGAGGTCCGATCCGCCCGCGATGGAGACGAGTACACGCCTCCCGAATCCACCCTTGCCTGGCAGCGCTCGCCGTCCGCGCGGGCGCCGTTGCACTTCGTGTACGGCCAGCTCACGTGGGGATCGTAACGCCGCATCTGTGACCAAAATCGCGCCGGCGCGACTCTGAAATCTGTTCGACGCCGGCTCGCGATCGCAGCGCTAGAGCCAAACGAGACCGAACGTGCAATTCGCCGCGCGCCTAGTGTGCGGGAATGTCGCTTGAACTATCTCCGTGCGACGCTTTAGAACGCCTCGGGGGAAACGCGTTCTCCGAGCAGTGCCAGCACCTTGGCGGCGATCGTCGGATTGTCCGCGACGAGTTGCAGGAACCCCCCGCGTGTGAGCACGAGCGCCCGGACCGGCGAGGTCGTGACCACGGTCGCGGTGCGCGGCACGTCTGAGACGAGCGCGATCTCACCCACCCACTCGCCCGCTGCGAGATCACGAAGCCTTTCGCCATCTCGAGATACGGACACTGTGCCTTCGATCAAGAGGAAGAACTCGCTCCCAGCCCTACCCTCCTGGATCACCGTCTTACCCTCGCGCCAGTCGACTTGGTCGGCCAGATTCGCGATCAGGCGGAGTTCCTTCCTCGAGCACGTGGCAAAGAGCGGAACTCTGGAGATCAAGTCGACCTTCGCGTCCTTGTGGAGACGCACGGCGCGATCCTAACCCAGCTTGCGCAAGGTAAAGGCGGGCGTGCCGGGCTTGCTGGATGGTCCTAGGTCGCTGAGATCGTCTCGAGCAGCTCTCTCCGCGAGGGCGACCCCCCGAGGGAAGGCGATCCCTGATCGGCAGCGATCGTCCTCGCACGTTCGATGAGGGCTTCGTTTCGCTGCAGTGCATCGGGCGGACCGAGGAGATTCACCTGTCGCGCCACCGCTCGGAAGAGGTCTCGATCCTTGGCTGCAGCTGGAAAGGCAGTCAGTCGCAGAAACAGAGCCATGCTGTCGGTCGGGTCGCGAACGTCGATCGGCTCTCCCTTCCATTGCCGGAGCCGGTCGCGGTCCTCGGCTGAAACGACATCGAACCGTGCGGCGGCGTCCGCCCCCACGGCGGCGTCGAAGGCGCGGGCGATCCCGTGCGGATCGTCGCCATTCGTGGCGACCCGTGCGAGGGTGAACGCATGGTGGAGCGAGAGAGACGCGCCGTAGGCGAACGTGGGATTCGTGTGGCACAGCGCATCGCCGATTGGCTGAACCCCCACGGCCACGGGTTCGCCACTCACGATGAGCGAGCGATGGACGTTTTGCAGGCTGCCCATCGGGAGAACCGGCGAAATCGCCTCGGCCTGATCCGGATGCACCCAGGGCACAAGCGATGGCATCGCGAGCGCGGCGGCCATGTACGCCTTCTCGAATCGGAGCACTCGGAGGTCCCGTTCCCATCGCGGGATCATCAGGACGAGTGCAAACGTCCTGTTGTCTTCGATGAACATCCCGAACGCCATGTAACCGATCTCACCTCGCGGAACGCGATGCAGTGAGTGGACGGTCGGCATGGTCACCCCCGACCGGAGGCGGAAGTGCCGGCTGTAGTAGATGAGGCCGCACTCGGCCCTTCGCTCAAAGGGTGGGCGCGCTCCTAGGGAAGTGAGCCAAGACACCAAAGGCGACGTGCGCCCGAGCGCGTCGATAACGAGGTCCGCCCTGATCTCGTCACCGTTGAGGGTACGGGCTCCGGTGACCCGAAGTTCGCCTCCCTGCGAGGCGGGAGCGGCCACCAATTCGACGACCCGAGCGTTGGTGATGAGGTTGACATTGGTTTCGTCCTCCACGGCCCGCCGGAGGGCAATCTCGAACACCGGCCGGCGAGCCCAGATCGAGACGAACAACTCGTCCTGAGCGTCCGTGGCTCCCGGCAAGAGCTCGTACTGTCGATTCTCCACTGCTCCGAGACCAAGGACGGCGTCGAGGACATCAGGTGCCTTTTCCAGGAGCACCCGCCGACCGAGGCCGAGGAAGTTATGAGGCTGACGAAAGTGGGCGATGCCGGGTCGCTCCCATCCTTCGAATAGTTCGTCCGCTCCACGCTGCTCTTCGATCGGCCCGTCGCGCTCGAGCAGGACCACGCGCCGCCCGCTTCGCGCTAAAGCGAGTGCGGCAGACAGGCCCGCCAAACCTCCGCCGAGCACTGCTACATCCACTTGAGGCGCTAGTCCTGGCACGCGCTCGACATCATCGAGGCCGCGACGGCCGCCGACAAGCACCGAGCACCCTGTGAAGGGGTGGGCTTCGGCCCGCGCGCCGGACGGGACAGCGGCATGCCGATGCGAGTTGGAACCCTTTCTCGAGAAACACCGGCGGCCCGAGAGGGCTCGCCGCCGTGCACGAGCGTGCGGGAATGTCGCTTGAGCAGCCGCCATGATTCGACCATGGCTGAGCGCGCGCGCAGCGTTCCGGACGGATACCACAGCGTCAACCCGTACATCGTGGTCACAGAAGTCGAAGCTCTCGTCGACTTCCTTCGCGAAGTGTTGGGAGGCGTAGAGCGCGGCGAGCGCGAGGTCTCGGCCGACGGCACCATTGGACATGCCGAGGTCGAGATCGGCGATTCCGTGGTAATGCTCAGCGAAGCGACCACGGCGTATCCGTCTCGGCCGAGCGTGTGCTTTGCGTATGTCGAGGACGTGGATTCCGTCGTCCGAAAGGCCGTGGCCGCAGGCGCGGAGCTCATTCTCGAGCCGACAGACCAACCGTGGGGTGATCGTGTTGGAGGCTTCCACGACCCCTTCGACAATCGCTGGTGGGTCGCGACAAGATCGGCGCGCGACACGTAACGAAGCGACGTCTCATTCGCGAGCTCGGCTGCTTGTGCGAGTGTGCTCTCGCTCGGAGCGCTCAGGCCCCGCGGAAGTGCTCGATCGTGGCTCGCACGCCGTCGGCGAGTGATGTCTGCGGAAGAGGGCCGACCAGGCGCTCGAGAAGTCGCCCCTCGAGCGACTCCGGGAACGGGAGCTGGCCCTCTTCCCAGACGACCTTGCCCACGACCGCGGGCGCAGCCGACTCGATCGCGTCGACGACCTCCTGCATCGTCGACGGGACGCCCGGGAAGTTCGCGACGTGCGCGCCGTCCGTGGCGACGCGCGCGGCGCGGGCGAACGCGCGGCCCACGTCCGGGGCGTAGTCGTACTGCGCCGTCCCGCCATACGCAATCGTGTGCCCCTCGCCCTTGGCGGCCGCGGCCATCGCGAGTGACGGGCCCGAGGTCAGCCCCTGGTCGCGACCCGGGCCGTAGACGACATAGGGGCGGATTCCGATCGACGCGACGTCGTCGTCGTACCAGTACACGCGCGCCGTGCCCTCGTTCGCCAGCTTGAACACGCCGTAGAGCGTCGTCGGCGCCGTTCCTCCCGATTCCGGGGCGGGCGACGGATCGGCGACGTTGTACACGGCCGTCGAGCTCGCATAGGTGAGGCCGCGGATCCGGCCCAGGCGCTTCTTGATCGCCTCGAGGACGACCACCGTCCCGTGGACGTTCACACGCGCGCCGCGCTCGGGATCGGCGCGACAGAACGGCACCTGCAGCGCTGCGAGGTGGACGACGTTCGTAATCTCGTGCTCGTCGAGCGCACGACCGACCGCGGACGCGTCGGTCACGTCGCCGGATACGAGAGTGACCCGACCGAGCTCCTGCTCGGACAGCACCAGTCGCAGTCGCGCATCGTCCGAACCGAGGTCGAATCCGACCGGCTCCTCGCCCAGGTCGAGGAGCGCCTTGAGCGTCCAGGCGCCGAGGCACCCGAGTGCGCCGGTGACGAGCGTGCGGCCTGTCTCAGGCAAGCGGCGCGTCCTGATAGACGGTGACCGTCTCGGTGTAGAACTCGATCGCGGCCCGGCCCTGCTCGTGCGGTCCCCAGCCCGAGCCCTTGACGCCGCCGAACGGCACGTGCACGTCCGCGCCGGCAGTCTGCGAGTTCACGTGGATGATCCCGGCCTGGATCTCGCTCGTGAAGCGCTGGGTCTCCCGCAGGTCGCGCGTGAAGATCGACGCGGAGAGTCCGAACGGCACGGCGTTGGCACGCTTGATCGCGTCGTCGAAGGACGAGTAGCGATAGAGGGACGTCACCGGGCCGAAGACTTCCTCGCACGAAAGCTCCGCGTCGTCAGCGAGCCCTTCGAAGACGGTCGGCGCGATCAGATAGCTCTCGTCGTCCGCACGCTCGCCGCCGGCGAGCACGGTGCCGCCCTCGGCGCGCGCTCGCTCGACAGCGCCGAGGATCTCCTCGAGCGCGCTCTCGTTCACGACAGGCCCGACCTCCACCTCGGGATCCGCCGGGTCTCCGACCTTCCCGGCCGCGACGCGTGCGAGCAGCTTCTCGCGGAACGCGTCGTAGACCGAGTCCTCGACGAGGATGCGACGCGTCGCCGTGCACTTCTGCCCCGCTGACCAGAAGGCCCCCGCGTACGAGGCTTCGACGGCTCGGTCGAGCTCGGCCGTCGCGGTCACGATCAGCGGGTTATGGCCGCCGAGCTCGAGCTGGACGCGGCAGTCGCGTGCCGTCGCTTCGTTGCGCACGGAGCGGCCGACCGGAACCGAGCCCGTGAACGAGATCGCGCGCACGCCGGGGTTCGAGACGATCTCGGCGCCGACCTTCGACCCGGCCCCGGTGAGCACGTTCAGCACACCCGCAGGCAGCCCGGCCTCCGCGAAGCACTCGGCGACGTGAAGTCCCGTACGCGGCGCCTCGTACCCGAGCTTGAGTACGAGCGTGTTGCCATAGATCAAGGCAGGCGCCAGCTTCCAGACCGGAATCGCGATCGGGAAGTTCCAGGGCGTGATGAGGCCGACGACGCCGAGTGGGCGGCGCAGGGTGAAGAGCCGCTGGTCGGCGACGGACGGCTCGTACATCTCGCCGATCGGTCGATATGCCTCGCCGGCGGCGTAGCGCAGGATCACGGCCGCCCGCAGCGTCTCGAGGCGCGCTTCACGCAACGGCTTGCCCATCTCCGCCGTCATGTCCTGTGCGACCTGCTCGGCCCGCGCCTCGATCGCCGACGCAGCCTTCGTGAAGAACGCGGCGCGCTGTCCGGCCGGAAGCGCCGACCAGGCAGGAAACGCCTCGCGCGCGGCGTCGATCGCGGCGCGGGCATCGTCGGCGGTCGAGGCGGGGTAGACGCCGGTCACGTCCGACGGCCGCCATGGGCTCCGCTTCTCGTAGGTCTCGCCGCCGGCACTTTCGCGCCACTCGCCGCCGACGTAGTTGCGGGCGGGCGCGCCGGTCACGGTCTCGGTCATGGCACAGGCTCCTTTTCGATGAGCTCGGAGGCACGCACGACGGGATTGACGAGGGTGCCGATCTCGGGGACGTGGATCTCGACGAAGTGGCCGGGAAGCAGGGTGAAGCTGTCGGGCGGGACGAGCCCGGTGCCCGTGAGGAGGATGCTGCCGTGCGGGACCGGGTTGTCCACCGTCAGCCAGTGGACGAGCTCTTCGAAGGATCGCTTCATCCGCGCCGTCGACGTTTCGCCCTCGAAGACGATCTGGCCCCACTCGTCGGTGACGCGCAGCGTCAGCTCGAACGGGCGCGCGTGCTCTGCAGAGACGAAGACCGACGGTCCGAATGAGCACGCGCCGGCATAGATCTTCGCCTGGGGCAGGTAGAGCGGGTTCGCGCCCTCGATGTCTCGCGAGGACACGTCGTTTCCGATCGTGTACCCCGCGATGCGACCGTTCTTGCCGAGCACGACGCCGATCTCCGGCTCGGGCACGTTCCAGGCCGAGTCCTCGCGGATGCCGATCGGCGCACCCGGCCCGACCGTGCGCCGCATCATCGCGTCCTTCATGAACAGCTCCGGGCGCGGCGCGTCGTAGACCATCGTGTAGACGTCCTTCACCGTGCTCTCCTCGACGCGGGCGTCGCGCGAGCGCTCATAGGTCACGCCCGCGCACCAGATCTCGGGTGCGTCGAACGGCGCGATGAGCTCGTACGGCGCCGGGAGCTGGAGCGTGTCGGGATCGAGTGGATCGATCCGCGTGCCGCTGTCCGTGATGATGCGGCCATCCTCGACGCGGCCGGTCTCGAAGCCGCTCGGCCCGCGTACCCGGACGTAGCGCATCAGTAGACGGCCCGGCCGCCAGAAATGTCGAACGTCGCGCCGGTCGAGAACGAGCACTCGTCGCTCGCGAGCCAGCAGATGAGCGCGGCGACCTCCTCGGGCTCGCCCATCCGGCCCATCGGGATGCGCTCGACCATGTAGTCGATGTGCTCCTGCATGATGCCGTCGAGGATCGGCGTCTCGATGACTGCCGGGGCGACGCAGTTGACGATCACGCCTGTACGTGCGAGGTCCTTTCCGAACGCCTTCGTCATCGCGATCACTGCGGCCTTGGACGCCGAGTATGCGGCGGCCATCGGGTTCCCCTCCTTGCCCGCGATCGAGGCGACGTTGACGATCCGACCGTGGCCTCGCTCGACCATGCTCGGGATGACCGCGCGGTTGCAGTAGAAGATGCCGTCGGCGTTGATCCCCATGACACGCCGCCACTCCTCATCCGTGACGTCGACCGTCGCCAGCGACGCGCCCGGCACGCCTGCCGAGCAGACGAGGATGTCTACGGGTCCGAGCTCGTGTCGCACGTGCGCGACCGCTGCGTCGACGTCCCCCGGCTGGGAGACGTCGCCGGTCAACGCGAGCACGTCGTCCGGTGCCTTGGCCGCGAGATCGAAGGACGCGACGCGCGCACCTTCAGCGAGCAGGCGTCTCGCGACGGCCGCGCCGATCCCGCTCGACCCGCCCGTGACGAGTGCCACCTTTCCCGAGAAGCGCTCTGCGTTGCCCATGGCTCGCGCCCAAGCCTAGAGTCTGGGCGGCGTGGGCTTCGATCCGACCAGCGACTACCCGCTCGGGACACGGCGTCCGGACCTCGTGTCGACCCCGGGCGGCATCCCGCTCGCCGGGCTCACGCTCGAGGCATTGCGGTCGGGAGCGCTCGCTGCCGACGAGATTCGCGCGACGCCCGAGACGCTTCGGATGCAGGCTGCGGTGGCGCTCGCGGCGGGTCGGACGCAGCTCGCGGAGAGCCTCGAGCGCGCCGCGGAGCTCGCTGCGGTCCCCGACGAGCTGCTGCTCGAGGTCTACACGGCGCTGCGTCCGCACCGCTCGACCGCCGCCGAGCTGGAGGAGTGGGCTTCCGGGCTCGAGGCGCTGGAGGCCGCGAAGACGGCGGCATTCGTCCGTGAGGCAGCTGTTGTGTACGCGGAGCGAGGACTCCTCGTCGATGGGTAGCCGGCGCTTCGCGTCCCGCGCGACGCGCGATCTCCACCTCGAGCAGCTCGTGTCGCCGCTGCCCGAGCTCGGGCTCGTCGCGGCGAACGGGCCGAACGATCCTGAGCCGGAGCTCGTCGTCGTGGACGGAGCCGTCACGCGCATGGACGGCCGCAGCGCGACCGACTTCGACGTCATCGATCGTTTCGTCGTCGCGCACGGTCTCGACCTCGAGGTCGCGGTCGAGGCCATGGCGCTCGAAGATCTCCACCTCGCCCGCCGGCTCGTCGACGTGAACGTCTCGCGCGCCGAGCTCATCCGGCTGTCCCGCGGCCTTACCCCGGCGAAGCTCGCGCGCGTCATCGGTCTACTCGACCCGGTCGAGCTGATGCTCGCGCTGAAGAAGCTCCGGGCCCGGCGCGCGCCCGCCAACCAGGCGCACGTCACGAATCTCAAGGAGAGCCCGGCTCTCCTCGCCGCCGACGCGGCCGAGGCGGCGCGGCGCGGCTTCGCCGAGATGGAGACCACGGTCGGCGTGGCGCGCTACGCGCCGCTGAACGCGATCGCGCTCCTCGTCGGATCGCAGACCGGACGCCCCGGAGCGATGACGCAGTGTGCTGTCGAGGAGCGGCGCAACCTCGAGCTCGCGATCCGCGGCCTCGTGACGTACGCCGAGACGCTCTCGGTGTACGGCACCGAGCCGGTGTTCGTCGACGGCGATGACACGCCGTGGTCGAAGGCGTTCCTGGGGGCGGCGTACGCGTCGCGCGGCGTGAAGGTGCGCTTCACGTCCGGCACCGGGTCGGAGGCGCTCATGGGCTACGCGCAGGGGCTCTCGATGCTCTACCTCGAGGCTCGCTGCCTCGCGGTCGTGCGCGCCGCAGGCTCGCAAGGGGTGCAGAACGGTTCGATCTCCTGTGTCGCGCTCGTTCTCTCCGTGCCGGGCGGGACGCGGGCGATCCTCGGCGAGAACGTGCTGGCGGCGTGGCTCGACCTCGAGGTCGCGTCCGGCAACGACGCGATCGCGTCGCACTCGGAGATCCGCAAGACGGCCAAGCTCATGGGCCAGTTCCTCCCGGGGACGGACTTCGTGACCTCGGGCTACTCGGTGATGCCGCGTCACGACAACACGTTCGGCGGGGGGAACTTCGATGCGGACGACCTCGACGAGTGGCTGACGATCCAGCGCGACTGGCAGGTCGATGCGGGCATCGAGCCCGTGTCCGAAGAGGACATCATGGTCGTGCGCGAGCGAGCTGCACGCGCCGTGCAGGCCGTGTTCGCCGAGCTCGCTCTCCCCGAGATCTCGGACGCCGAGGTCGCCATTGCGACCTCGGGCTACGACGCGCGCGAGATGCCGGATCGCGATCGAGCCGCCGACGTCGAGGCGGCCGACGAGCTGCTCGCGCGAGGCGCGTCCGGCCTCGACGTCGCGCGGGCGCTCGACCGGAGCGGGTTCGCCGACGTCGCCGAGGCTGTACTCGGCATGCAGCGCCAGCGGGTCTCGGCGGACTATCTCCAGACGTCGGCGGTCATCGACCCGGACGGCCTCGTGCGCTCTGCAGTGAACGATCCCAACGAGTACTTCGGGCCGGGGACCGGCTATCGCCTCGAGGGTGAGCGGTGGGCGCTTCTCCAGGCGCTGCCACATGTCGCCGCGCCCGCAGATCTCGCCGCCGAGGGTGTCGGCGCCGAGCCGATCGTGTCCGAAGGAGGCCGTGCGGAAGGGAGCGACGACGGGGCGGACGTGGTGGTCGCGGTCGGCCCGGCGTTCGCCGACGCCATCCGTGAGACGATCGCCGATCTGGACCACCGCGACGTGCTCACGGCGGTCTGCGAAGGCGTCCGGGAAGGCGGAGCCGAGCCGCGTCTCGTCCGTGTCCGCCGCATCGCGGACGTCGCGTTCATCGCGCACGACGGCGCTCTGCTCTCCGGGTCGGGGGTTGCGATCGGCCTGCAGTCGAAGGGAACGGCCGTGATCCACCGCGCCGACTTGCAGCCGCTCGACAACCTCGAGCTGTTCGGCATGTCGCCGCTCTACACGCTCGAGTCGTATCGGGCGATGGGGCGAAACGCTGCCGGATATGCCCTCGGCAAACGCGTCGGACCGGTGCCGACGCAGCTCGACAACTTCGCGCGCGCGAAGCTCATCGTCCGTACGACGCTCCTCCACGCCCGCGAGACGCAGTCGATCGTCCCGGGCGCGGAGCCCGTCGAGATCGACCTCGTCGCTGCGTCTGTCACGTAGCCGCCAGGAATCCCGCCGAGAGCGGGCTTCGCGTTACGAGCTCGGCTTGCCGGCCTGGCCCCAGTGGCTCGGCGGCACCCCCTGGATGATCACCTGGATGTGCTCGATCGCGGCGCCACTCGACTCGTGTAGCGCGTTCGTGAGCGCCTCGATCATTTTCGGTACCGACTCCTCGGTCACGCGACGGTCGTACAGCTTCACTTCGATCACGGGCATGGTTGACCTCCTCTCGACGAGATCGGATCCTACGGCCGAGAGGAAAGCGCCGTCGGATCGAGGAGGTCGCCGACCCGTTCAAGCTGCTTCTGGCCGCGCTCGCCCTGACCACGCTCGGCCCGTTGTGAGGACTCTGGGTCGACCCGACGCTTCGTGGGTGGCTGTGGCCGACGGCACTCATCGCGCTCCCCATCGCCGTCGTCCCGGCGGCGCTGAACCTCTCGGCGCGTCGCTGGCCGCGTCTCTACGCAAGACGCCGGCCGGCGGGGAGCGGCCGTTCGAGATGCCAACCCTCCGGACGACGAGCTCGCGCGTGTGAGCCGGCGCTACTGCGACGGAGCGGGCGGCATCTGGTCGACGGGCCACGGCTTGCCGCCGAGACCCCAGTTCTTCGGGTTGTGACCCTCGACGATCACCCAGGTGTGCTCCTTCAGCCCTGGATGAGTCGCCTCGCAGAGCGCGTCCGTGAGCTTCTCGATGAGCGCGGCGCTCGTCTCGTCGCTCATGCGGTAGTCGAAGAGCTCGACCCTGATCAGCGGCATCACGTCTCCTTCGTCGCTGGCCCGAGGTTACGGTAGGCGGCGTGGAGATGCGCTTGCAGCACGTCGGGCTCGTCGTGTCCGACCTCGAGCGGTCGCGTCGCTTCTACGCGGACGCGCTCGGCCTCGCGGAGGTGCAGCGTCCGGCCAACTTTGCGTTCGACGGCGCCTGGTTCCGGTTCGGCGGAACCGAGATTCATCTCCTCTCCGACGCGCACGCGACCGGCGGTGCCGGGCAGCGGGACCCGGGCGCGGGTGCGGAGCGCGGGATGACGCACCACATCGCCTTCGCCGTCGACGATCTCGACGCTGCCCGTGCGCGTCTCGCCGAGAACGGCGTCGCACTCGAAGGCGGGCCGATGCCCCGTGGCGATGGCTACGTCCAGGTCTTCTTCCGCGATCCCGACGGCCACGTGCTCGAGCTGTTCCAGCACACGGGGGAGGATCAGCGCGATGCCCCCGCGCGGGCGCCGATCGCGCGGTAGGTCTCGCGCGCGGCGGCGACCCCGAGCGGGAACGTCTCGAGCAGCATCCGCTCGTTCGGCGAGTGCGTGTGGCTGTCGGGGAGCGCGAGGCCGGCCATGACCGTCGGGATACCGCGTGCCGCGAGCGCGTAGGTGATCGGCAGCGTTCCGCCGACGCGGACGATGAGCGGCCGGCGGCCGAACACCCCTTCGAACGCGTCGCGCGCCAGTGCGAGCACCTCCGTGTCGCGCGGGAGGACGGCCGGCGGCGTGAGGTCTCTCGCGAGGATCTCGAGCGCCGCGCCGGTCGGGAGCGCCGTTCGCAGCAGCTCCTCCGCCGCGGTCGCGAGAACCTCGGGATCCTGGCCCGGAGCGACGCGGATCGTGATGCCGGCCGCCGCGTGCGAGACCAGCGTCGTATTCCGCATCCCCGGCTTGCCTCCCAGGATCCCCGTGACGTCCACCGATGGCTCGACGAAGACGCGCTCGTAGAACTCCTCCGCGGCGCGCTCGTCGAGCGGCGGAGCGCCCACGCGCCTCAGCTCCTCCGCGCCGGGTGGCAGATCCCGCCACCCGGCGGCCTCGTCGGCGGTCGGCGCCGTCACTCCGGCGCGAAGAGGCTCCGGCAGCCGGCCGGAGCGAGGGAAGAGCGCGGTCAGCGCCTGCGCGAGCGCGTGGATCGCATTGAGCGCGGTGCCTCCGTAGTGGCCGGAGTGCAGGTCGCGCTCCCCCGTTCGCACCTCGACGTCGAGCGCGACGAGGCCACGGGTCGCGACGACGAACTCGGGCGTGTTGCGCGTCTTCATCCAGCCATCGAGAACGACGCAGGCGTCGACGGGGCCGTCGTCGGACTCGAGGAAGCGGAGTATCGCGTCGCCGCCCGTCTCCTCCTCGCCGTCGCAGACGATCCGGAACGTCACGGGCGGCGGACCCTCCGCGAGAAGCTCCTCGATCGCCTTCAACTGCATCCAGAGCTGGCCCTTGTCGTCCGCGACTCCGCGCGCGTAGAGCCACTCGCCGCGTACCTCGGCCGAGAACGGATCGCTCTCCCAGAGCTCGAGTGGAGCGGGCGGCTGGACGTCGTAGTGCCCGTACACGAGCACCGTCGGCGCAGCGGGCGGGCCCGCGATCTCACCGACAACGAGGCGGCCGTCCTCGCGCAGCTCCGCCGCGCCGCCGAGCGCGCGCACCCGCTCGGCCACCCACTCGGCGGCACGTGCGACGTCTCGCGCATGCGCCGGATCCGCGCTCACGCTCGGAATCGCGAGGAGCTCGCGGAGCTCGTCGAGCCAGCCTGGCGGCAGCGATGCGTCCAAGGCTCGATCCTACGCCGTCGCTGGAGAGGCTATTGTGAGACGGCGCGAACGCCCTTTCCGTCACGCCTGAGCGCCGCTCGCGAGCGGCGCCCGAGCCGGCAGATCCGCGGCGCTTGCGGCGCGGATCCCTGTCAGCGAGCAAAGGACGGCGAATGACGACCAAGCGTCAACAGACCATGGCCAAGATCACCCGCGAGCGGGCGGTCAAGGAGAAGCGGGAGAAGAAGCTCGAGAAGAAGCGGGAGCGAAAGCTCGAGCGCAAGCTGCTCGCCGAGAACGGTGGAGTGATGCCGGGCGCGGTCGAGGGTGACGATTCGTCCCTCGAGTCCACGGAGTCGGAGCTAGATCCGCTCCTCGATCCGCATCAGTCCGATGGAGATGATGGTGCGGTACTGGGGGAACGCGTGGTGCCCGGCCTGTAGGAGGTACTGGTCGGACTCGAGCATGCGGCGATAGACGTAGAGCGGCACCTTCAGCTCGCGCTCGCAGTCGACCTTCGTGCACTCGCAGAAGAGCTCGACCACACTCTGCGCGTCCGCCTTCGAACGCGATGCGGCCGAGGCCCGCTTGTTGGCATCGCGTCGTGCCACACGATGCAAGATCCCTTCCTGCTCGATCACCGAGCGCGCCTCTGCTCTCGCCGAGCGCTCCTCTGCTGTCGTGGCCATCGCGCCTCCTCCTGCCATGAACGGAATAGGGAGGGCGCAGGCGGCGCCATCGGTATTCGTCCGGTGTCATCTCAGTGTACGCGCGGCACCCGAAGCCGCGTCTGCCCGCTCGGGGGGAGCGGCTGCTACCCTGCGGGCACGGACGACGCCGTCGTCCCGTGAGGTTTGACTTCTTCGGTTCCTCCTTTGGGTGGTCGAGGCAGACGGATCTCGACCCAGCAACACACATAGGAGTTGAATCGATATGCAGCAGTTTTCAGAGCTCGGCGTGCCCGCGCGCATTGTGCGCTCGCTCGCCGAGCGTGACATCCATACACCGTTCCCGATCCAGGAGCACGTCCTTCGCGACGCGCTCGCCGGACGCGACATCCTCGCGAAAGCGCCGACCGGCTCGGGCAAGACGATCGCGTTCGCGATCCCGCTCGTCGAGCGGGTCGACGCCCGCGACAACCGACCGGCCGCGGTCGTTCTCGTACCCACACGCGAGCTCGCATCCCAGGTCGCCGGCGAGATCGAGGCCATCGCGCCTGACGGCATCGTCGTCGCGACCGTCTACGGCGGCGTGCCCATTCACGCGCAGTCGAAGCGCGCACGCAACGCCCACATCGTCGTCGCGACGCCCGGCCGCCTCAACGATCTCCTCGAGCGCAAGGCGATCACGCTCGACAGCGTGAAGATCCTCGTCCTCGACGAGGCCGACCGGATGCTCGACATGGGCTTCAAGCCGCAGGTCGACCGCATCGTCCGGCGGATGCCGGGATCGAGGCAGACGATGTTCTTCTCGGCCACGCTCGACTCGACGGTGGGCGAGCTCGCTCGCGCCTACACGAGCGATCCCGTTCGCTGCGAGGCTGCGCCGATCGAGACGGAGGAGCGCCACGAGGTCGAGCATCGCTTCGTCTCGGTCAAGGCCGACGACAAGGTCGAGACGCTCGCCGAGCTCCTCCGGGGCGATCGCGGCCTCGCGCTCGTGTTCGTGCGGACGCGTCGCGGTGCCGATCGGCTCGTCAAGAAGCTCGCGTTCCACCAGGTCGACGCGGTCGCGCTCCACGGTGACATGAGCCAGGGGCAGCGCGAGCGCTCGCTGCGGAAGTTCGAGACCGGCAAGGCGACCACCCTCGTCGCGACAGACGTCGCGGCACGCGGGCTCGACCTCGTCGACATCACCCACGTCATCAACTTCGACCCGCCGGCCGAGCACTCAGGCTACGTCCACCGCGTCGGCCGGACCGGTCGCGCCGGACGCAGCGGTGTCGGCGTGACGTTCGTCCTCCCCGAGCAGCAGGAGGACGTCAGCCGCGTCGCCCGCCTCGCGGGCCACACCGAGCAGTTCGCCTCGGGCGGCATGAAGATCGCACCGCCGCGTCGCGTCTACTCGTCGCGGCGCGGACGCTCGAAGTGGGGCTCGCCTGCCCCTCGCCGCAAGATCTGAGCGAGACGATCTAGGTTCGCTGCGACGCGGCTGCGAAGCAGCCGCCTTTAGGGGTGTTGCGATCGGAAGTCCGCGCGAGCGGACTTCCGATCTTGCGAAGACCTAGGGCGCGAGCTGCTGGTCGATCCAGGCCTCGGCCTCGGCGCGATCGACGCCGCGCGCGACCTCGATCTCGCCCGAGAGGAGCTCGCGCGCCTTCAGGTGCAGGGCTCGCTCGCTCGTCGAGAGCTTGATGGGCGTACCGGTCGCGGTGCGACCCTGCTCGCGCTTGACGCCGTCGCGGACGATCTCCGCGAGGTCGATGGGGTCGCCGCTGCGGAGCTTCTCCTGCGCGTGCTGGAGTCGCTTCGACCAGATCTCGTCACTCACGACGCCGTCCTCGCGAAGGGTCTTCTGCACCTTCTTGAGGTCGGCCTCGGTGGCCGGCGGCCGCAGGAGGTCGTTGGCGCGCGACACGGGGAGCGTCACGGAGAGCTCGTTGCCGAGCTCGATGACCACGACCTCCTCCTCGACCCCCAGCACCACCTTCTTCTCGCGGGCCGAGATACGCCCCACGCCGTGCGGCGGGTACGCCACCATCGTGCCGACTGCGAGCTTCACGCCCCCAAGCCTATCGGCCGGCGGGGTGCGCTACGGGCCGAGCCCGACGAGAAACTCGCGCTCGCGGCCCTGCCACGACTCGCTCAGAGAGTCTCCGAGCCGTTTCAGGAGCGCGACCACCCGCGGGTTGTCGCCGCATACGGTCGCGACGAGCTGGGTGATGCCGGCCGCGCGCGCGTCGTCCGCGAGCACGCTCGCGAGGGTGGACCCCACGCCGCGGCTCTGCAGGTCGTCCGCGACCGCGAACGCGATCTCGGCCGACGAGCCATCCCGGACGAGGCGCGCGATGCCGACAGGCTCGGAGTCGCCGTCGACGAATCCGACGAGGACATGATGATCGCGGTCGACGCGCGCGAGGTGCGCGAGCTCGAGGTCCGAAAGGCGCGGCTTCGCGCCGCAGAAGCGGCGCTCCCGCGAACTCTGGCCCATGCGCGCGAAGAGTGAGGACACGGTGTCCGTGTCCCCGTCCCGCAGCGACCTGATGGTGAGCCCGTTGACGTAGCGCGACTGCATATGTCGAGGGTAAACGCGCGGCATGGCCCGAAACTTCCCCGCGACGGGCCATCTTGTTGACATGGCCCGTTCGGGCCAGGAACACTCCGGGTCATGGAGCAGGACATCCGGTTCTGCGAGCTCGAAGGCCGGCGGATCGCGTACGCCTCGATCGGCGAAGGGCCGTTGCTCGTATTCGGGGCGAAATGGGTATCGCACCTGGAGGAGGAGTGGGACGACCCGCGAGCGCGCAGCTTCTACGAGAACCTCGCGCAGCAGGGCCATCGTGTGGTGCGGTACGACCGACTCGGCGCCGGGCTCTCGGATCGCACGCTCTCTGGTCCGCCTTCCATCGACCTCGACACACGCGTCCTCCAGTCCGTTATCGACGCGTGCGGTGACGAGCCGGCGACAGTATTCGCGTGCTCGTGCTCGGCGGTCGTGACGGCGAGTCTCGCGGCTCGCGCACCCGAACGCATCCGGAAGATCGTCTTCTTCGGGAGCTTCGTCTCGCGCGAGGATCTCCCGGAGGCGACACGCCGGTCGATCGTCGACTTCGTGCGGGCGAACTGGACGCTCGCCGCGCAGATGCTCGCCGGCCTCATCGTGCCGCATGCGAGCGGCGACGAGATCGCAGCGCTGAGCCGGTACCAGCGGCACTCCGCGGAGGCGGATGTCGCTGCGGCTTTCCTCGATCTCGAGCTGCATGCCGACGCCCGGCCGTTCCTGCCGAACGTGACCATGCCGGCGCTCGTGCTCCACCGCCGGGGGGATCGCACCGTCCCGATCAGCCGGGGACGCGAGCTCGCGTCACTGCTCCCGAACGCTCGCTTCGTCGCGCTCTGCGGCGACTCCCACCTACCGCATCTCGACGACCAGCGGGAGGTTCAGCGTGCGCTGGCGGGATTCCTCGACGACACCGCGGCCGCCGCGGAGACGAACGGAGACTCGCCTCTCTCGAGCCGCGAGGCCGAGGTGCTGCGTCTCGTTGCAGCCGGCCTCTCGAACCGCGAGATCGCCGGGTCACTCGTGCTCAGTGAGCACACCGTGCACCGGCACGTTGCGAACATCCTGCGCAAGCTCACGCAGTCGTCACGCGCCGCGGCCGCGGCGTCCGCCACCCGCGCCGGTTACATCTAGAGCGGCGCGAAGAGATCGACGGGCACGCCGTCGGGATCGCGTAGTTGCGCGTAGCGCTGGCCCCAGAAGGCGTCCCACGGCTCCTTCTCGGCCTGGAACCCGGCGGCCGTGACCTGCTCGAAGGTCTCGTCGACCTCGGCCGGACTCGCGCACTGGAACGCGAGGGCGAGTTGGTTGCCGATCTCGCGCGTCCAGTCGGGCCGGAAGCTCGTGACGACCTCCTCGGAGTCGAGCATGAACCGCGTCCCGCTCGGGAGCGTCGCCTCGATGTGTCCCTCGCCGTCCTCCGGGAAGTCCACGCCCAGGAGGCGGTAGAAGGCGATCGACTGCCTGAGGTCGGAGGCGACGATGCCGATGGCGTTCAGCTCGGGCACACGGCGAAGGGTGTCAGATCAGCGCCGATCGATCCACTCAATTCGATTTGACGAGCGCTCTCTCTACGCTGGACATGGCGTCGGAGGGTGGAGTCCCGAGGCGGGATGGCAGGTTGACACCTTGCTGACCGACGCGAGTCGGTTCCGGTTCGAGTCCGGCGCCCTCCGCGCCCTCGGCGTACACTCCGCGTGGGTGTCAGCCTGTCGCGGGCCACGGCCCGCTTCACCTACGAAGCCCGCCGCGAGGCGGGCTTCGGCGTTCAGTTCGGGGTGATCCGGCGCCTCGCAAGCGATGGTTCGCGGCCGACCGGGAGGCATACTCGCGACAGTGCTCGCTCCGCACCCCGCACGCCACCTGCTCCGCGCGAAGGACCTCGTCGACGCGCGCTACCGTGAGCCGCTCGACGTGAAGACGCTCGCGCGCGCCGCGAAGCTCTCTCCTGCGCACTTCAGCCGTGAGTTCAGACGCGAGTTCGGCGAGTCGCCGCACCAGTACCTCCTCATGCGCCGGCTGGAGCGGGCAGCGTCGCTCCTCCGCACCACCGATCGCTCGGTCGCGGACATCTGCCTCACCGTCGGATTGCGCAGCGTCGGGTCGTTCACGACGAGCTTTCGCCGCAGGTTCGGCATGACGCCGACGGAGTACCGCGCTGCCCATCCGCCGGCAGCGCTTCGCGTCCGCATCCCGACGTGCGTGCAGCTCGCGTGGGCCCGCCCGGAGACAGCACGTTTGGAGAAGACAGCCGGGTAGCGCCCCACTACCGTGGCCTCCGAATCGTTCGACGACAGGAGGACACGGTGTTGAAGCAGCTCACGCACGTCAACCAGTGGGTGCACGACCAGGACGAGGCGCTCGCCTTCTACACGGACAAGCTCGGTCTCGAGCTCCGTGACGACGTGACGGTGCCCGAGCTCGGCAACTTCCGCTGGCTGACGGTCGGCGTTCCCGGCCAGCCGGAGGTCTCGATCACGCTCATGGCCGTGCCAGGCCCGCCCGTCTTCGACGCGGAGACGCAGGCACAGCTCCAGGCTCTCGTCGCGAAGGGCGCGGCAGGTGGCCTCTTCTTCCAGACCGACGACGTCCGCGGGGCGTACGAGGAGCTCAAGGCCCGCGGCGTCGAGTTCTCGCAGGAGCCGACCGAGCAGCCCTACGGCCTCGACGCCGGTTTCCGCGACCAGTCCGGCAATCAGATCCGGATGATGCAGCAGTAGCGATGTGCGAGCCCCCTCTCTTGACCCCGATCGGTGTCGTCCGCTCGCCTCTGCGCAACCGGGCGGATGCGCCGCGGCAGGGGAGCGAGGGGGCACCCGACGCGTGGATCCTCCTGGAGCCGTCCTACGCGGACGCGCTCCAGGGGGTGTCCGCGGGCGACGAGCTCGTGCTGCTGACGTGGCTGCACGAGGCGGATCGCAGCGTGCTGCAGGTGCATCCCCGTGACGACGAGTCGCGGCCGCTGACCGGTGTGTTCGCGACGCGCTCGTCGGATCGTCCCAACCCGATCGGGCTCCATCGGGTGACGGTGTACGGGATCGACGGGCTCGAACTCGCCGTCGGCCCGCTCGAGGCGATCGACGGCACGCCGGTCGTCGACATCAAGCCGGTGCTACGGCCGGCCTAACGCTCGACGTGCAGCGAGTCTCCGAGCTCGCCGAGGACGAGGTCGCGCTCCGGGCTCGGAATATGGTCGCGAGGCACGGGTGCCATCGCCTCGACGAACGTCACGCCGCTTTCGGAGACGAGCTCGTGCTCGACACCGCGGTTGACGACCACGACGTCGCCCGGCCCGAGCTCTGCTGTCTCGCCGCCGACCGTCATCCGCATCGAGCCCTCGACGATCCACATCGCCTGTTCGGCCTCTGGATGAGCATGCCGGGCAACCGTTGTCCCCGGTGCGTAGGTGACGTGGCCGAGGAAGACCTGCTCGCCCGCGATGGCGCGGAGCCCCACGCCCGGGAAGAGCGCGTGGGGCTCGACGCCGTTCCAGCTTCGGAAGGGCGAGGTCAGGCGGGAACCTCGAACCGCATGCCGCCCGAGGAGACCGCGTTGACCGACAGCTCCTCGTCGAACACGACCTTCTTGCCCTCGCGTGTCGGCTCGGCTTTCGCTTCCAGCGCACGCAAGACGCGCTCCGGCGTGATCGGCAGCTCGGTGACCCAGACGCCGACGGCGTCGTAGACGGCCGCGGCGATCGCCGGCGGCTGCGGGTTGTTCGCCATCTCGCCGATGCCCTTCGCGCCGTACGGCCCGTCGGCGGAGGGGTTCTCGATCATGATCGTGTCGATCTGCGGCATGTCCTCCATGCCCGGCGCGAGGTAGGAGCCGAACGCCCCGCCGCGGTGTTCGACCGACGGGTAGTACGGGTAGCAGTTCTCGAGGATGCCGAGCCCGAGGCCCATCATCGCGCCGCCTTCGATCTGGCCTTCCACGTGCGACGGATTGAGGGCGCGGCCGACGTCGTAGCACTGCTGGAGCCGCGTGACGCGCACCTCGCCCGTCTCGTCGTCGACCTCGACCTCCGCCGCGCACGACGCATAGGAGATCGCGGAGTGGGGCGGGAGGTCGACCTCGCCCGTCTCCGGATCGATGATCGCGGCGTACGGCTTGAGCTGTGCGCCGGTGCCGGTGATGAGCTCGCCGTGACCCCACGTCGCCGCGGCCGCCACGTCTCCGACGCCGAGCTTCGTCTGCGGCGCGCCCTTCGCGATGACCTCGCCGTCGACGATCTCGAGGTCGGCGGGGTCGATCTCCATCTCCTTGCCCGCGATCTCGAGGATCTTCTGCTTCACCTGGAGCGCCGCCTTCTCGGCCGCCTTGCCGGCGACGAACGTCGCGCGCGAAGCGAACGTCCCGGTGCAGACCGGCGACGAGTCGGTGTTCGAGTTGTCGTACGTGATCCAGTCGTACGGGACGCCGATGGTCTCGGCGACGATCTGCGACTGGATCGTCTTCGAGCCGTTGCCGATGTCGGCCGTGCCCGCGAAGACGTCGATGCGCCCGTCGGGCTTCACCTTGATCCAGCACTGCGACGGATCGCCGTTCTGGTTCATCCCGGTCGGGTACTCGATTGCCGCGATCCCGCGGCCGGTGTGCTTGGCCATCAGTGAGCCTCCGTCGATCCGACCTGGGAGACGAGGTGCTCGGGGAGCAGCTCACCCGTCCTGGGCTCGTTCGTCATCGTGCGGTAGTCCGCCGGCAGCTCGTGGCCGATTGCCTGGGCGATGGCCTGGAGGGTGTCGACCGTCGACGGATCGGTGTAGGCGATGCCGTTCGGCGACGTGTCGCCGATGCGGTTCGCGTTCTTCAGGCGGATCTCGACGGGGTCGAGCCCGAGCTCGTTCGCGATCCGGTTCAAGTGCGTCTCCACCGCGAACGAGACCGACGTCACGCCGAACCCGCGCATCGCCGTCGTCGGCGTGCGGTTCGTGAAGACGACGTACCCGTCGAAGTGGAGGTTCGGGATCGAGTACGCGCCTGTGTGATGGAACGAGTGCTTCGTGAGGCCATACGGCGAGAACCGCGAGTACGCGCCCGCGTCGTGCAGCGTGAGCATCTTCTGGCCGAGGATCCAGCCGTCCTTCGTCACCGCTGTCGCCAGCTCCATGTGCCAGGGCGCGCGGGTCGACGAGCAGAGGAACTCCTCCTCGCGCGTCCAGCGCCACTTCACCGGCCGGTTCGCCTTCATCGCGAGCAGGCACGACATGGTCTCGGTCGCCGTGTCGACCTTGCCGCCGAAGCCGCCGCCCGTCGTGCCGCCGACGATCTTGAGCTTGTTCAGCGGCACCTGCAGGTGCGCGGCGACGACGCCGAGCGAGAAGTAGAGCGCCTGCGTACAGGAGTAGATCGTCAGCCGGCCGTTCGGCTCGGGCACGACCTGGCACACCTGCGTCTCGATCGGCGCGTGCTCGATCGCCGCCGGGCGATAGACGCCCTGGACGATCGTGTCCGCGTCCTCGAAGGCCCGGTCGATGTCGCCCTTGCGGATCTGGCGGACATCCATCTCGCCCTCGAAGTGCGTGTACCAGTTGCCCCACTGGTGGATCCTCGGGGACTCGGAGTCGAACGCCTGACGGATGTCGAAGAGCGCCGGGCGCTCCTCATAGCCGACCTCGATCGCGTCGACCGCGGCTGCCGCGAGCGCCTCGCTCTCGGCCGCGACGAGCGCGATCGGCTGGCCGAGGTAACGCACCTCGTCCTTCGCCAGCAGCGGCTCGTCGGCAGGGATGCCGAGGGCCGAGAGGTGGCCGTACTCGAGCAGCGGGACGTCCTTCCACGTGATGACGGCGTGGACACCCGGCATGGACTCGGCCTTCGAGGTGTCCAGCTTCGTGATTCCCGCGTGGTGGTGCGGGGAGCGAAGCGCCTTGGCCCAGAGCGTGCCGGGGACGCTCACGTCGTCGACGTACGTCGTTCTGCCCGTGACGTGCGCGACGCCGTCGTAGCGGGGGATTCGCGCGCCGACGACCTTCATTCCGCACCTCCGTTCGCCATCGTCGTGTGCTTCCCGACGGCCGTCGTGGTCAGGTCGAACGAGTCGCCGCGCGCCGCAGCGGCGACGGCGTCGATGATCTTCGAGTAGCCCGTGCACCGGCAGACGTGCCCGGCGAGCGCGTGCTGGATCGCCTCGGCGTCGTCCGTGCCGCCGCGGTCGAGGTACGCCTGCGCGGCGAGCATCATCCCGGAGGTGCAGAAGCCGCACTGCGCGGCGTAGTAGTGCACGAACGCCTGCTGGATCGGCATGAGGTCCTCGGGCGCGCCGAGCCCTTCCACCGTCGTGATCTGTGTGCCGTCGGCGTATCCGGCGGGGAGGAGGCACGAGCGCCTCGGCTCGCCGTCGACGAGGACGGTGCACGAGCCGCACCCGCCCTGGTGACAGCCGGCCTTCGCGCCCCTGATGCCGAGCTCCTCGCGGAGCACGTCGAGAAGTGGCGCGAGCTCGGAGCCTGCGACCTCGTGCGAGATGCCGTTGACCGTGAGGTTCATGTGGTCTCCTTCAGCTCGGCGAGGACGCGACGCACCAGCACCGGAAGCACCTTCCTGCGGTACCAGGCCGATGCGAGCGCGTCGTCGTGCGGGTTGACGTCGTTCAGCGCTGCTTCGCCTGCCGCAGCGGGATCTGCGGCCGCAGCCTCGGCCGAGGGAAGGCGAGCCCCCCACGAGCCCGCTCCGGTCGCGGCGAGGCGGAGTGTCCCGTCTGCTCCTCTTGCACCAGACACCGCGAGTGCGGTGTAGTCGTGCGTATGTGGGCGATCGAGCCCTGCAAACGCACCCGCGGCCGGCTCGTCGAAGCTCACGCTCAGGAGCAGCCGCTTGCCGCGCTTGGCGAGGAAGTCCTCGAGCGGATCCTCGGTCACGTCGCCGTTCGCGGCCGAGCGCGTCGTCGCTCCGAGCGCGAGGAACGCGCCCTGGAGATCTCCGCGGGGCGCCTCGGCACCCTCGCCGGCACACAGGTTGCCGCCGACCGTGCCCTGTGAGCGGATCTCGAGGTCCGCGACGTTCGCCGCGCACGGGCCGAGAGGAGCAGCCATGTCGACGAGCGTCTGCACGGGCGTCAGCGCCCCGATCGTCACGCGCGAGCCGTCCTTCTCGATCCCCGAGAGGTCCGCATTGCCCAGCATCAGCGCCTTCGCCGGGCGCAGCCTGCGGTACGTCATGTCGGGGACGACGATCGTCCCCCCACCGACGACGACGACCTCGGCGCCGTCGCCGAACGCCGCAATCGCCTCGTCCTCGGAGCCTGGCATGAGGACTTCGGTCGCGGCGTCGGAAGCCACGCTCGCTACAGCCATTCACCCACCCTTCTCGGTCGCGAGATCAGTCCAGCGAGTCTAGTCCGCTCGGGGCTGGGCGTGAGAGGCAGGTGTGTACGCTGCGAGCGTGAGCTTCCGCACAATCGACGAGCTCGACGCAGCGCTGCGCGAGGCCGACTACCTCCCCGATCGCGGGCTTGCCACGGCGCTCTTCCTCGCGCTCGCGCTCGAGAAGCCCGTGCTGCTCGAGGGCGAGGCGGGCGTGGGGAAGACCGAGGCGGCGAAGGCGCTCGCGACGGCGCTCTCCGCGCGCCTGATTCGGCTGCAGTGCTACGAGGGGCTCGACGTCTCGCACGCCGTCTACGAGTGGAACTACCCGCGCCAGCTCCTCCACATTCGCGCCGCGCAGGAAGGAACCGTCTCCGAGGAGGAGCTCTTCGGGCCGGAGTACCTGATTCGCAGGCCGCTGCTCGAGGCGATCGACTCGGACGAGCCGGTCGTGCTCCTCATCGACGAGATCGACCGCGCCGACGAGGAGTTCGAGGCGTTCCTGCTGGAGATCCTGTCGGACTTCCAGATCACGATTCCCGAGCTCGGAACGATTCGTGCTCGCCGGAAGCCCGCGGTGATCCTCACGTCGAATCGCACGCGCGAGCTGCACGACGCGCTCAAGCGCCGTACGCTCTTCCACTGGATCGGTCATCCGTCCATCGAGCGCGAGATCGAGATCGTGATGCTGCGCGTCCCGGGGATCCCCGAGCAGCTCGCGCAGGAGGCCGCGGCGTTCGTTCGCGGACTGCGCGCGCTCGATCTCGCGAAGCCCCCCGGTGTCGCGGAGACGATCGACTGGGCGCAGGCCCTCGCTGCGCTCGGGCGCGAAGAGATCGACGCCGAGGTCGTCGAGCAGACGCTCGGCTCGGTGCTCAAGTACCGCGAGGACATCGAGACCGTGCGCGACGAGACGCTCGTCGGTCTGATCGAAGAGGCGCGCGCGACCGCGAACCGTTAGTCGCAGATGCAAGGCACAGCGATCGTTCGGCACGTCGTGACCTTCGGTCGTGTGCTGCGAGAGGTCGGGATCGAGGTCGGGCCGGGGCGTGTCGCCGACGCGGTGAGCGGGCTCGGGGCGGTCGATCTCGCCCGGCAGGACGACGTCTACTTCACGCTTCGGCAGACCCTCGTCTCGCGCCACGACGAGCTCGAGCTCTTCGACCGAGCGTTCGTCGCGTGGTTCATGCGCGGCCCGGTCGCCCCGCTCGTCCGCCAGAAGCAGACGCGCCGCTGGGCAGATCGCGTCGTGCGCGACACACTCGAGTCGGGCGCGGACAGCGAAGCGGCGGACGACTCCGATACCCCGCACGAGCTCGGGGCATCGGGCCACGAGCTCCTGCGCGAGAAGGACTTCGCCGAGATGACGCCCGAGGAGTTCGACCGAGTTCGCAGGCTCATGGCCGCGATCGCCCGAACACGGCCGCGCCGTGTGTCGCGTCGCCGCTCCGCGGATCCGCGCGGTGACGTGCTCGACCTACGGCGGTTGTGCCGCAAGTCCTTGCGCACGGGTGGGGAGCCGATCGACCTGTCGTGGAGGGCGCGCAAGAGCGTGCCGCGGAAGCTCGTCGTGCTGTGCGACATCTCCGGTTCGATGGACGCCTACGCGCGGGCACTTCTCTTCTACCTCCACGCAATCGTCGGAACCGGTGCGGGCGTCGAGGCGTTTGCGTTCGGCACGCGCCTCACGCGGCTCACTCCCGACCTCGCGACCCGCGACCCCGAGGCCGCGCTCGCCCGCGCCAACGAGATCGCGGTCGACTGGGGGAGCGGCACGCGCATCGGTGCGTCGCTCGGCGAGTTCAACACGATCTACGGACGCCGTGCGCTCTCCCGGGGCGCGGTCGTCGTCATCGTCTCCGACGGCTGGGAGCGCGACGACCCCGACCTCGTCGGCCGCGAGATGGCCAAGCTCGCGCGCGCCGCTTTCGCGGTCGTCTGGGTCAACCCGCTGAAGGGCAATCCCGAGTACCAGCCGCTCGCCGGCGGCATGCGCGCCGCGCTTCCGTTCGTCGATCGGTTCCTCCCTGGCCATAATCTCCGGAGTCTCGAAGAGCTCGGCGCGATCCTGGCCGGCATCGAAAGGAGGCACGCAGCGTGAAAGAGATCCTGTCCGAGATCGACGAGTGGAGGGAAAGCGGCGAGAAAGTGGTCGTGGCCACCGTCGTCGCGACTCGCCGCTCGGCGCCGCGCCCGATCGGCGCGTCGCTCGCGATATCCGAGTCCGGGAAGATGTGCGGCTCCGTCTCCGGGGGCTGCGTCGAGAGTGACGTCTTCGAGCATGCCCAGCAGGTGTTCGAGACCGGCGAGCCGAAGCTCGTCTCGTACGGGATCGACGACGATCTCGCGTGGAGCGTAGGCCTGCCGTGCGGCGGCGAGATCGACGTGTTCGTCGAGCGGGTCGAGTAGTGGGGCTCGTCCACCGGCTTGCGGAGCTCCGCGAGGCCGAAGAGCGCGGCGTCCTCTTCACCGGGATCGAGGGTGACGAGGCGGGCACGAAGGTTCTCGTCCTCGAGTCGGGCGAGACGATCGGCGACGGGCTCAGCGGAGCGGTCGCGCACTTCGACGAGGTGATCCGCCGCGGCCGGAATCGCCTGCTCGAGCTCGACGACGGCTCGAAGGTGTTCGCGGAGTGGTACGGCCCACCGCCGCGCCTTTTCGTCTACGGCGCCGTCGACACCGCCGAGGCGATGTGCCGCGGCGCGAAGCTCCTCGGCTGGCATGCGATCGTCGCCGACGCGCGCGCGAAGTTCGCCACGCGCGAGCGCATCCCGTCGGCCGACGAGCTCATCGTCGAGTGGCCGGCCGAGGCCATCGCCCAGGTGCAGCCCGACCACCAGACCGCCATCGTCGTCCTCACACACGACGACAAGTTCGACGAGCCGGCGCTCATCGGCGCGCTCGAGACCGAGGCGTTCTACATCGGTGCGCTCGGCTCTCGCCGCAACCAGGAGCGGCGGCGCGGCCGCCTGCTCGAGGCCGGCGTCGAGGAGTCCTCGCTGGACCGGATCATGGGCCCGTGCGGCCTCGACATCGGTGCCGACACGCAGGAGGAGACCGCGCTCTCGATCCTCGCCGAGATCCTCGCCGTGCGCGGAGAGCGCGAAGGCGGCTTCCTGAAGCACGCGAAGAAGCGCATCCACGTCGAGGTGGAGTAGCGATCGCCCACGTCGCCTGGCTCTCGGTCGCCCCGGTCAAGTCGATGCGCCTGGCCTCGGTCGAGAGGATCGAGCTCGATACGACGGGCGTCCGTGGGGATCGGCGGTTCTACGTCGTCGATGCCGACGATGCGCTCGTCAACGCCAAGCGTGCACCGGTGCTTCTCACCGTGCGACCCCTCGTCGAGGACGGGCGTCTGGCGCTCCGTTTTCCGGACGAGACGACCGTGGAGGCCGAGGTGCGCCTCGGAGACCGTGTCGAGACGAGCTTCTACGGACGCCCCGTGGAGGGTCGCATCGTCGAAGGGCCGTTCGACGGGGCGCTCTCCGAGTTCGTCGGGAAGGCCGTACGCCTCGCGCGAGCCGAGCGCGAGGGCGACGGCGTCGACAGGGGGCGCCTGGCCCCTGCGTCGCTCGTCTCGACCGCGTCCCTCGAGGCCCTGAGAGCCGCGGCCGGGGTGGGCGAGCGCGTCGATGGGCGCCGCTTCCGCATGACGGTGGGCGTCGACGGAGTCGCCGCGCATTCCGAGGACGGCTGGATCGGCGAGCGCGTGAGGCTCGGCGGGGCCGTCGTCCTCGTGCGGGAAAAGGTCGGGCGCTGCGCTGTCACGACGCGCGACCCGGATACCGGCATCCGTGACCTGGACACCCTCGGGGTGATCGCGGCCTACCGCGAGGACGTGCCCACCCGTGAGCCGCTGCCGTTCGGGGTGTGGTGCGAGGTCGTCGAGCCCGGGCCCGTTGCGCTCGGCGATCCGGTCGAGGTCGAGTAGTGCCGGTCGCGATCGTCACGGGCGCGGCGCGCGGGATCGGCGAGGCGATCGCCCGGCGCCTCCAAGCCGACGGCTACGAGGTGGCGCTCACGGACATCGATCTCGCCGGCGCCGAACGAGCCGCCGCCGAGCTCGGCGCGCAGGCGTTCGAGCACGACGTCCGCGAGCTCGAGTCGTGGGCACGGCTGATCGCGCGGCTCGACGACGTCCACGTCCTCGTCAACAACGCCGCGCGCACGGAGTTCCGATCGTTCTGGGAGATCGACGTCGACGAATGGGACGACGTGCTCGCGACGAACCTTCGCGGCACGTACCTGGGCTGTCGTGTCGTCGGTGCGCGGATGCGCGAACGTGGCGCCGGCCGGATCGTCAACCTCGCGAGCGACGCCGCGTTCGCGGCGAGCGGTCGCTCGGGTGCGCACTACGCCGCGTCGAAGGCCGGCGTCGTTGCCGTCACCCGCCGAGCCGCCGCCGAGCTCGCGGCGCACGGCGTCACCGTGAATGCGGTCGCCCCGGCGGCGATCGACGGCCCGCTCGCGCGCGAGGTGCTGCGCGACCGGCTCGAGGAGAAGCTCGCTGACATCCCGGTCGGCCGCCTCGGCCGCCCGGAGGAGGTTGCCGCGCTCGTCTCCTTCCTCGCCTCCGACGACGCGGGTTACGTCACCGGCGCGACGCTCGACCTCAACGGCGGCGTGCTGATGCGGTGAGCGCTGCGCGCCTGCTGACCGTACGATCCGTCGGGCGTGCACGGCCTCATCTTCGCCTCGTTTCGTGACTACCTGCTGACCGAGCACGGCGCGGACATCGCACGGGAGGTGCTCGTCGGTGAGCCGCAGTACACGTTGAGCGAGGCGTACCCCGACGAGCAGTTCCTCGCGTTGCTCGAACGCGCGTGTGGGCGAACGGCGCTGTCTCAGGACGAGATCCTGTTCGAGTTCGGGGTCTTCACGGCGGCGACGACCTTCGCGCGCCTGTACTCCGTGGTCTTCAAGGCCTCGCCGACGGCACGCGACTTCCTGATGACGGTCGAAGAGCCGATCCACGACGTCATCCGTGTCACGCTGCCCGATGCGCGGCCGCCCGAGCTCGCGTTGACGGACCTCGGAGAGGACGGCCTCGAGATCGTCTACACGTCGCCGCGGCGTATCTGCGCGATGCTGCGCGGCCTCGTCGAGGGCACGGGGCGCGTCTACGACGAGACGCTGCAGGTGGAGGAGCTCGAATGCATGCACCACGGAGCATCGGCCTGCCGGTTCCTCATCCGGTTCCCGTGACGACGCGCCGCGCTGCGCGCTCGCGGGCGACGCGTGCGTATTAGAGTCGCCTCGACCATTCCGCCACGAAAGGGGGCACGGTGACGAGCACGGAAACGGGCCTCGGCATCGAGGCGAAGTCGGACGCGATCTACGAGCTCGTCGAGGAAGGATCCAAGGTCGAGCGGGCGGCAACCGGCTTCACGTTCACGGAGGGGCCGATCTGGCACCCGAAGGATCAGTACCTCCTCTTCTCCGACATGCCGGGCGACGTTCGCCGCAAGTACACGCCGGACGGCACCGTCGTCGAGGTGAGGAACTTCTCGAACAGGTGCAACGGCATGACCTACGACGCCGACCTCAACCTGCTCGTCTGCGAGCACGTCACGAGCTCGCTCGTGAAGGAGATCCCGGACGGGTCGCGCGAGATCGTCGCGCAGGAGTTCGAGGGCGAGGAGCTCAACAGCCCCAACGACGTCTGCGTCCACTCGTCTGGCGCGATCTATTTCTCCGACCCGTGGTACGGGCGCATGCCGGGCTTCGGGCATCCGCGCAAGCGGCGTCTCGGATTCCAGGGCGTGTACCGCATCGCGCCGGGCGGGGGCGATCCAGAGCTCATCGTCGGCCGCGACGAGTACGAGATGCCGAACGGGATCTGCTTCTCGCCGGACGAGGCGCTCTTCTACATCAACGACACGCCGGGGGCGTACATCAAGGTCTACGACGCCGCTGCGGACGGGTCGATCTCGAACGGTCGCATGTTCTTCGAGGGCGTCGGCTCCGGCGTCATCGAGGAGGGCATCCCGGACGGGATGAAGTGCGACGAGCGCGGGAACATCTGGGTGACCGGCCCTGGCGGGATCTGGGTGATCTCGGCTGCCGGCGAGCACCTCGGCACGATCCTCGTCCCCGAGAACACGGGGAACCTCACCTGGGGTGGCGAGGACTGGCACACGCTCTACATCCCGAGCACCACCTCGCTCTACACCATTCGGACGATCGTCGGCCCGCGGCACGAGCCGTACATGGGCTAAGGAGGACTACATGAACGACGAAGCGCTGACCCTGGACCCGGATCGCTGCGTACTGATCATCCAGGACCTGCAGAACGACGTGATGATGGACGGCGGAGCGTTCGCCGAGACAGGCGCACCGGAGCACGCGAAAGCGCAGAACATCGTGGAAAACGTGCGATCGCTCGCCGACATATGCCGCAGCAAGGGCATTCCCGTCGTCCACGTCCACTACATCGTCGAAGAAGGGGCGCCCGGCCTGAAGCTGAATGCCCCCCTCTTTCAGGGCCTCAAGGACGCGGGCGCGCTCGTCCGTGGCACCTGGGGAGCGGCACCGGTCGAGGGTCTCGAGCCTCAGGACGGCGACTTCGTCGTCGAGAAGATGCGCATGAGTGCCTGGCAGGGCACGACGCTCGAGAACCTGCTCGCGGGTTTCGACCGCGACACGATCATCATCACCGGCGCGTGGACGAACATGTCCATCGAGCACACGTCGCGCACAGGTGCCGACAAGGGCTTCTTCATGGTCGTGCCCGAGGACGGGTGCTCGACGATGAACGCCGAGTGGCACGACGCGTCGATCAACTATGCGCTTCAGAACGTCTCGACGGTGACGACCTTCGTGGCCGTCAAGGAAGCACTCGCCGGCGTACCCGCCGGCGTGTAACTGCATCGAGCAGGGTGACCGTGGTCTGCGGCCTACGGTCACCCTCCGAGCGGTGGCGGTCGACCTACGACTCGGACTGCCAGCGCTCGAAGTAGTCGTCGCGGATAGGGGTGAAGACGTCGAGGACGAGCGCGCCGTCCGGTCCGCAATGGGCCGAGTGCTCGACACCGCCGGGGAGGACGTAGGCCTCCAACGGGCCGAGCTCGTGTGCGACACCGTCCACCACGAGGGCTTGCATCCCCTCGAGGACGACACCGAGCTGCTCGTGGGGATGGCTATGGAGCGGCACCGTGGCGCCCGGTTCGAAGCGGATGAGGTTCAGCATCGCCTCGGCTCCGAACAGTGGCCGACCGGAGACACCGGCAGCAAGCTCGAAGGCGCGCACCACGTCGAGACGAACGAACTGAGGCTCCATCGCTCGATTATCGTTGTTCCGTGACCGCGGTCGAGCTTCCGCTCCTGCAGCGGCAGTCGTACCTGGACGGGAAGTGGGTCGACGCCGACTCCGGCGAGACGTTTCCCGTCCTCAACCCTGCGACCGGTGAGGTCGTCGCCGAAGTGCCGCGGATGGGCGCTGCCGAGACGCGCAAGGCGCTCGCGGCCGCGGAACGAGCGCTCCCCGAGTGGAGGGCGCGCACTGCCAAGGATCGCGCTCGCCTGCTGCGGCGGCTCGCCGACCTCATGCTCGAGCACGAGGACGACCTCGCGCGGCTCATGGTCACCGAGCAGGGCAAGCCGCTCGCCGAGGCGCGGGTCGAGGTCGCGTATGCCGCCTCCTTCTACGAGTGGTTCGGGGAGGAGGCGAAGCGCGTCTACGGCGACACGATCCCGAGCCCGTGGCCCGACAAGCGCATTCGCGTGACGAAGGAACCGGTCGGCGTCACTGCGGGCATCACGCCCTGGAACTTCCCCGCCGCGATGCCGACGCGCAAGTCCGCGCCGGCCCTCGCGGCCGGCTGCACGATGGTGCTGAAGCCAGCCGAGCAGACGCCGCTGTCGGCGCTCGCGATCGCCGCGCTCGCCGAGGAGGCGGGCGTTCCGGCAGGGGTGTTCTCCGTCGTCACCGGCGCCGCCGAGGACGCTCCCGCGATCGGCGGCGAGATGACCTCGAACCCCGGGGTCCGCAAGCTCGGCTTTACGGGCTCGACGGAGGTCGGGAAGCTCCTCATGGCGCAGTGCGCACCGGGCCTCAAGAAGATCTCGCTCGAGCTGGGCGGGAACGCGCCGTTCATCGTGTTCGACGACGCCGACCTCGACGAGGCCGTTGCGGGCGCGATCATGTGCAAGTTCCGCAACTCCGGGCAGACGTGCATCTCGGCAAACCGCATGCTCGTGCAGGACGGGATCTACGACGACTTCCTCGCGCGCTTCACCGACGCGGTAAGCGGGCTCAAGGTCGCGGACGGGTTCACGGACGGCGTCAACGTTGGCCCGCTCATCGACGATCCCGCGATCGAGAAGGTCGAGCGCCACGTCGCCGACGCCGTCGAACGCGGAGCCGAGGTGCTCGTCGGCGGCGACCGGATCGAGGGTCAGTTCTTCCAGCCGTCCGTGCTCGTCGACGTCACTGCGAAGATGGCGATGAGCTGCGAGGAGACGTTCGGTCCCGTCGCGGGGATCTCGCGCTTCGCGAGCGAAGAGGACGCCGTTCGAACCGCCAACGACACGCCGTACGGGCTCGCCGCCTACTTCTACTCGCAGGGTCTCGGGCGAGTGACGCGGGTTGCGGAGGCGCTCGAGTACGGGATCGTCGGCATCAACACCGGCCTCATCTCGACCGAGGTCGCGCCGTTCGGCGGCGTGAAGGAGTCCGGGATGGGCCGCGAGGGATCCTCGTACGGGATCGACGAGTGGCTCGAGCTGAAGTACTGGGCGATCGGCGGGATCGCCGGCGCATGATCGTCGAGCAACGTGACTACCACGTGCACACGGGAAAGCTCCCCGAGGTGCTGCGGCTCTACGAGCAGGAGGGGATCCCGCTCCAACAGGAGATCCTCGGCGGCCTCGTCGGCGCGTTCACGACCGAGATCGGTGCGCTCTCGACCTACTCGACCCTGTGGCGCTACGAGTCGTTCGCCGACCGCGAGGAGCGGCGCGCGCGTCTCCAGGCAGACCCGCGCTGGAAGGAGTTCCTCGCAAAGGTCCAGCCGCTCTTCCACACGCAGCAGAACCGCGTCCTCGTCCCGACGTCGTTCTCGCCGCTTCGGTGAGCGCCCTCGACGGCAAGGTCGCGATCGTCACGGGCGGCGCGCAGGGGATCGGTGCCGCGATCGCCGCCGGGCTCGAGGCCGCGGGGGCGGAGGTCGTGATCGCCGATCTCGAGCCTCCGGAGGGCGGCATTCGGGCCGACGTCTCGTCGGAAAGCGACGTATCCCGGATGGTCGGGGAGGCTCTCGAGCGAAACGGTCGCATCGACATCCTCGTCAACAACGCCGGCCTCTACGCGTCGCTCGAGATGCGCGCGTTCACCGAGATCCCACTCGAGGAGTGGAACCATGTGATGGAGGTAAACGTCGCGTCCATGTTCCTGACCTCGCGTGCGGTCGTTCCGGTCATGCGCGATCAGGGCGGCGGCAAGATCGTGAACATCTCCTCGGGCACTCCCTTTCGCGGCGTCCCGTTCCTCCTGCACTACGTCACGTCGAAGGGCGCGATCGTCGCCTTCACGCGCGCGCTCGCGAAGGAGCTCGGCCGCGACTCGATTCACGTGAACTGCGTCGCGCCCGGCTTCACGATGTCCGACGGTGTGAAGTCGCATCCCGAGGTGATCGAGAAGCTTCGCGACGTCTCGGTCGTGTCGCGGACGCTGCAGCGCGACCAGGTTCCCGAGGACGTCGTCGGCGCGGTCTGTCTTCCTCTGCACGCCGGCGGCCGACTTCATCACGGGCCAGACGATGGTCATCGACGGCGGCCAGTACTTCCATTGATCTTCGCGCTCTCCACGTCGGCCCACGGCGCGCAGAACCGGATCGAGCACGAGCTCGAGGACGGGACGCGGCTCGTCTGGGAGCTGCTCGACGCATCGCGCCGGCCGGACGCGTGGTCGCCGCCGAGGTCGTCGTCGAGTGCGGCTGGATCGCTCGTCTCGATCGGGTCGACTTCCCGCCGGGCGGCATCGCGTACCGACATGTGCATCCGGGGCCGGGGATCCGTCGGATCCTGCACGGCGAGCTGACGATCGATCGCGGCGACGGCGCCGCGCGGACGTACCGCGCCGGCGAGGCGTGGTTCGAGGGCGCCGATGACCCGGTCCTGGCGACAGCGTCTCCGACCGAGGACACCGCGTTCGTCCGCGTCTTGCTCCTTCCGGCCGAGTGGGCCGGGAAGCGGACGATCCGGTACGTCGATCGCAGCCGACGAGGAGCGCCCGCAGCTCCAGCGCGCGACGGTCCTGCGTGAGGTGCCGCTCTGAGGACCGGCGGCCGGATCCTCGTCGACCAGCTCGAGCTGAACGGCACGGACCTCGCGTTCTGTCTCCCGGGCGAGAGCTACCTGCCCGTGCTCGACGCGCTGTACGACTCGCCGATCCGCCTGATCACGTGCCGTCACGAGCAGGGCGCGGCGAACGCGGCGGAGGCGTACGGGAAGCTCACCGGCAGACCCGGGATCTGCCTCGTCACCCGCGGCCCGGGCGCGACCCAGGCCGCTGTCGGCGTCCACACGGCGAAGCAGGACTCCTCGCCGATGCTCCTCCTCGTCGGCCAGGTGCCGCGGGCGTTTCGTGGGCGCGAAGCGTGGCAGGAGCTCGACTACGGCGACGTGTTCGGCGGGATCGCGAAGGCCGCATGGGAGGTCGACGCGGCCGAGCGGATCCCCGAGCACATGGCCGAGGCCTACACGCTCGCGATCTCGGGTCGGCCCGGCCCGGTCGTGCTCTCGCTGCCGGAGGACGTGCTCGCCGAGGAGGCGGACGTCACGGACGGCAGGCGCGTTCGAGTCTCCAGCCGGCTTGCACCGAGCGCCGATGACCTCGCGCGCGCTGCGCGAGCTCCTCGTTGCTTGCCGAGCGCCCGCTCGTCGTCGTCGGCGAGGGTGGCTGGACGGCCGAGACGAGCCGCGATGTGCAGGCGTATCTGCGAGGCAAATGCGCTCCCGGTCGCCGTGTGCGTTTCGCTGCCAGGACTACGTCGACAACCGCTCGTCCAGCTACGTGGGCGTGCTCGGAGTGGCGATGGACGAAGCGCTGGCCGCGCAGGCTGCGCGACGCCGATCTCGTGCTCGCGATCGGCGGGCGGCTGGGTGAGGTGCCGACGCGCCGGTACACGCTGCTGCCCCATCGGCGCAGACGCTCATCCACGTCCACCCCGAGCCCGACGAGCTCGGTCGCGTGCATGAGCCGGCGGTCGGGATCCACGCGACGCTCGAGGAAGCGGCAGCTGCGCTCCGTGCGCTCGAACCGGTCGAACCGCGCTGGGGGGCGTGGACGAAAGCGGCGCGTGCCGACTACGAGCGGACGCTCGAACACGAGCCGATGGAAGGTCGACGTCGACCTGGGCGAGATCATGGCCTTCCTCCGCGAGCGCCTCCCCGGCGATGCCGTCCAGACCTGCGGCGCGGGGAACTTCACGGTGTGGGCGCACCGCTTCGCCGAGTTCACCCAGTTCGGCACGCAGGCCTGCCCGCGCTCGGGGTCGATGGGGTACGGGCTTCCCGCCGCGGTCGCGGCGCAGCTCGTCCATCCCGACCGCATCGTCGTCTGCTTCACCGGCGACGGCGACTTCGTGATGAGCTCGCCCGAGCTCGCGACGGCAGTGCAGTACCGACTCCCGATCGTGATCCTGCTCGTGAACAACGGCATGTACGCAACGATCCGAATGCACCAGGAGCGCACCTATCCTCGTCGCGTGATCGGCACCGACCTCCAGAACCCGGACTTCCCGGCGCTCGCGCGCGCGTATGGCGCGCACGGCGAGCGGGTCGGGCAGACCGGTGACTTCGCGGATGCGTTCGAGCGCGCGCTCGCGTCGCGGAAGCCGTCGGTGCTCGAGCTCTCGGTCGACCCGGAGCGGATCAGCCCGCGGGTTCGTCTGAGCGAACTACGAGGCGAGGCATGAGCACCACTCGCCTGTGGCGAGTGGTCGCCGGGGAAACCCTGTCTCCGCCGCGTGCCCCCTTCGCCTGGAGAACGTGGGGAACCTCTCGGTTCCCCACACCCCTCCACGCTCATAGGGCAACCGAGGTTGCCCTATGAGCCGCGAAGAGATCCGCGTCGACGGGCTTGCCGAGCCGATCTCGCACTTCACCGACGCCGTGCGCGCGGGCGGGTTTCTCTACGTCTCCGGGATCGTCGCCGTCGACGGTGACGGGCGCCTCGTCGGTGGTGACGACGTCGTGGCGCAGACGCGGCAGGTCTTCGAGAACATGGGCGCGATCCTCGCCGCGGGCGGTTGCGGCTTCGCGGACGTCGTCAAGGTGACCGTGTTTCTCACCGACATCGACGACCGGCCAGAAATCAACCCGGTGCGCCAGAAGATCTTCGGCACGACACGTCCTGCCTCCACGCTCGTCGAGGTGCCGCGGCTCGCCGTCGAGGGCGCGAAGGTCGAGATCGAGTGCGTCGCGCTCGTGCCGGATGCCAGGTGACACCGTGTCACAAGCCTTGTCTCCCATGAGCCCCGACGCCTACAACGCCTTCATCACGCGCGTCGCGCGCGGCGAGCCGGGCGAGCACGCCGGGCCGCTCGCCGGACGGACGCTCGCCGTCAAGGATCTGTTCGACACGGCCGGCGTGCGGACGACGTATGGGTCGAGGGTCTACGCGGACCACGTCCCCGACCGCAATGCCGTCGCGGTGCAACGCTTGCTCGACGCGGGTTCGGTCATGGTCGGCAAGACGCACCTTCCGGAGTTCGCATGGAGCGTGCTTGGTCAGAGCGAGTTCTTCGGGACATGTCACAACCCGGCCCATCCGGGTAGGACGACGGGCGGCTCCTCGAGTGGCTCCGCGGCCGCGCTGGCCGCGGGGCTGTGCGACCTGGCGCTCGGCTCCGACACAGGCTGCTCGATCCGACTGCCCTCCGCTGCGTGCGGGATCGTCGGGCTCAAGTCGGAGTGGGGACTTATTCCGATGGAGGGTGCCTTTCCACTCGTTCCGCTCCTCGATACGGCCGGGCCGATGGCCAGGAGCGTCGAGGACGTCGCCCTCATGTGGTCGGTGCTGGCCGAGCGCCCCCTGCCAGCCCCGCGGCTCGAAGGGCTCACAGTCGGACTCCTCAGGACACCGCCTGACCTGGCCGACGGCCGTGAGGTCGAAAGGAGCGACGCGGCCGAGAGCTGGGTGAGCGATCTCGAGCGGCTGGGCGCCCGCGTCGTCGAGGCGCAGGTTCCAGGTCGCCACCGCGAATCCGTGGCCGCAGTTCAGCCACGAGGCGCTGCAGTCGCACGCGGCCACGTTCCCGAGCCGAGCCGACGAGTACGGCTTCGTGATGCGCAAGAAGCTCGAAGCCGCCCAACGCGAGACGCCAGAAGCGATCGAAGCGGCGTACGGCGCGATCGAGGAGTGGCGCCGCTATGAGCCCGATGTCGACCTGTACGTCAGCCCCTGCTACGCGGTGGAGCTCCCCGACGAGGAGGCGAACGAGCTGGAGGTGCGGCTTCCTCTCACCTCCTTCCTGCGCTGGGTGAACCTCGTCGGTTGGGCGGGGCTCGCCATCGGGAACATGCAGTTCGTCGCGCCCCGCGACGGGGTCGTGCTCGCCGCCGGCCTCGCCTGGGAACGCGGGTAGCCATTGACTTCAGGATCGTGGCCGCTCGAGGTCTGGGATTGTCTGACCGGGATCGACGATCCGCACAGGTCGGCTTCCTTGCCCGTAACGCTGCGGTGAGCGTGAGGTGTTGACTCGATGCTCACCCGCGTGTCCACGGCGGGGGGTTGCCGCGCTTGCACGGGACCGCGTTCGTGCTCGGCGGCGGCGCGCTCGGGTCGAAGTACCCGTTGAAGGTCTGCTCGACGTTCTCGACCGTCTTGAAGACGCTCGCGCCGCGACCATCGTGCTGGATCCGGCTGTGCCCGATGGTCCCGATCGCCTGCCGCCGTTCGTCGAGCGTCAGGGGGTCGTCTCCAGGGATGCCGAGCTCGACGTTCGCGAGTGCCGCCTGGAAGCGCCGCTGGTCGTCCGAGAGGTCGGCGTCGATGGCTTCCAGCGCGCGCAGGACGGCCTCCATGCCGTCGGCGAAGGTGGTGGTGAAGAGGAACTCGAGGTCGACATCCGGGAACCTCGGCGCGTACTTCGCGCTGAGTCTCCAGGAAGGCGTCAGCGGCGCGCCGACGACGACCCCGTCGAGGCGCTTGCCGAGCGTCTCGACGACGGGCGGGAGCGTGAGCGGAATCGTGCCGATCACACGTTCGGCGAGCGCTCCGTCGAGCTGTGGGAGGCCCGCGAAGAACGCGAGCGCTGTCGGATGGTCTGCGGCGACGAAGAAGCCGTCGACCCCGCTGCGCGGGACCTGCGCGATGAAGGGGCGGCGATCGGCAGTGCCGCTCGGAACCCAGATTTGCCTGGCGATCGTCCCTCCCAGAGCACAGAACTCGGCGACGAAGCCGCTCGTCTCGGTGAACTGGAACGATCGACGGTCAGCGACCGTGACGACCGTACGCCAACCGAGCGTCTCGTACGCGTACCGCCCGAGCCCCGCCTGCCACTGCGCCGCGTCGGCCGTGAACCGGAAGAAGTTGGGAGCAGGATCGTGGAGCGTGACCGACTGGCCGGCCGCGATGCTACCGACGAACGTGATCTCGGGATGCTTCTTCGCGTACTCGCGGACGGCGAGCGACTCGCCGGTGAAGTACGCACCGATCACGACGTCTGCGCCGAGCACCTCGACCAGGCGCCGTGTCTCGGCGAGCGCCTCGTCGGGTGAGTCGTCGCTGCACGCGAAGGAGAGCTCGACCTCGCGGCCGGCGACGCGTGCGTCTTCGAGCCCCGCCTCGGGCCGAGATCCTGCGAGCGTCGCTCCGCGCTCGAGCAGCGGGAGCTCGGCCCCTGCGAAGCTGGCAGGGGCGAAGTCGCCGAAGGTTCCGTCACAGGCGGCGAGGACGCCGACCGCGACGGCGTCCGGGCTGTGCTCGCCGCCGACGACGTGAGAGGCGACCCAGACGGCGTCGTCCGAAGCCGCGATGTCGGCGGGGTAGCCCTCGACGTCGATCGTGCGCACTTCGAGCGTCGTCGGGTCCACCCGGGCTACGGTGCCGTCGATGGACTCCGCGATCCAGATGGACCCGGCGCCCGTCGCGATCCCGCTCGCGCCCCTGCCGACACGGATCGTGGCCGTGATCTCGTTGGTCATCGGATCGATCCGCGACACCGTGTCCTCGAGCCGGCTCGTCACCCATACCGCGCCTGCCCCGGCGGCGACATCTGTCGGAGCGAACGGGAGCGGGATCGTCGAGACCAGCCGGCCAGACGATCGGTCGATGCGCCAGAGCGTCTGCTCGAGAAGGTCGCCGACGACCCATACCGACCCTTCTCCGACAGCGATGCTGGAGAACATCGCGTCGGCCCGCTCCGCAGGCGGCTGAGGAATGACCGCGGGGTGCTCGAGCGCGCCGGTGAGCAGGTTGAGCCGGCCGATCCGCCGATCGCCGGTCGCCACCCAGACGCCCGAGTCCGCGGCCACACTCGGCGAGCCGAAGAACGCGCCGCTGACGATCGGGAAGAGATCCTGCTGTTGACCCGTCGCCGGATCGATGACGGCGATCTTGGCCTCGACGGGGCCGGCTGCCACGAACACACGCGCCACGTCGACCGCAATCTCGGCCGGCACTCCCTGAGCGGAGACCATGAGCTCGATGTCGCCCGTCTCCGGGTCGACTCGCGAGAGGGTGGCGTCCTCGCGATTGGCGATCCAGACGCCGCTCCGGCCGACGGCTAGGGAGCTCGGTTCACTGCCGACCGCGGTCGTTCTCGTGACGCGGTTCGTGGCTGGATCGATCCGCACGAGGCGGCCTGTCGTCTCGGGGCCGCTGGCGCCATCGGTGCGGATCAGAAGGAAGGAGAGCAGCGCAGCGCCTACCGCTGCGGCGGTGATCATGGCCGCCGCGAGGGGCCAAGTCCTGGATCGTTCCTCCGCGATCCCGAGCGCCTCGCGTGCGGCGAGGACGAGCTCGCCGCAGCTTGCGAAACGGTGAGCCGGATCCTTGGAGAGTGCTCTCGCCACGACGGGATCGAGTGGGTTCCCCGTCGGCGCGGGGTCTTCCTCGAGGTGCGCATACAGCAGCGCCACATCACTGGCACGCCGGAACGGCGGAGCGCCGCTGATGCACTCGACGAGCATGCAGGCAAGGGCGTACTGGTCCGCACGGCCGTCGACGGCTTCGCCGCGGATTTGCTCAGGCGCGACGTACGCCGGTGTTCCTGCCGACAGTCCCGCGCCGGGGCTGGCGGGATCATCGAGACGCCGCGTGAGCCCGAAGTCCGCGAGGTATGGGTGCTCACGCTCGTCCAGCAGGATGTTCGACGGCTTCACGTCGCGATGGACGAGCCCGCGCGTGTGGGCGGTGTCGAGAGCATCCGCCACTTGGGCGAGGATCGCGAGGGCCCGCGCGTCCTCGAGTCGGCCCTCCGTCGTGAGGAGTCGCTGCAGATCCGTGCCTTCCACGAACCGCATCGCGAGGTACAGCCGGCCGTCGACCTCGCCTGCGTCGTAGATCGGGACGACGGCGGGATGCTCGAGCGACGCGGCAAGCTCGGTCTCGGCGAGGAACCGTTCACGGAACCGTGCGTCGCTCGCGTACTCCGGGGCAATGAGCTTCAGGGCGACGTTCCGTTTGAGGCGGAGGTCGTACGCGCGGTAGACGACTCCCATGCCGCCGCGGCCGACGAGCGCCTCGATCCGGTAGCCGATGAAGTCGGTTCCGGTGCCGGGCTCGACCCCGATGCGGTCGGTCATCTCAGTCGAGGAGTTGGGTCTCCACGATCCGCAGCGAGCGCCACTCCAGCCTCACGACTGCAAGCCACGTGCGCATTCTCACATGGTCGAGCTCGTTCTGGCCGAGCCGGACGACGATGCCGACGCCCCGACGCAGCGGGCGGCTTCCGAGAATGCGCCAGCGGAGTGGATCGGGCATCCCGTTGCGCAGGAACTCGGGGCACCTCCGGCCACCGGACTCGGCGAGGAGCTCGTTTCCGAGGAGCCAGCATGCCTGCTGAAAGCGGCCGGCTTCGAGAGCGTGGAAGTAGGCGATGACGGTCCTGCGCGCGGACGGAACGGTCAGCGTCTGCGAGGGCGCGGCCGCGAACGCCGGGGTAACGAGCGCGACAGCGGCTACGACTGCCGCAGTGAGTACTGCGTATCTGTTCATCGACCGAGCGTCGTTTGGTGCTGCTACGGAACGGCTACGGCTCGCTTACGGCGGCTCGAACCGGTGTTAGCCTCCGCCCGCGCGATGGAGTTTCGAATCCTCGGCCCGCTCGAAGTCGTCGACGGCGGGACGGTCGTGCCGATTTCGGGTGCGAAGGAGCGAGGCGTGCTGGCCTTCCTCCTGCTCCATGCGAACGAGTTCGTGTCTTCGGACCGCCTGATCGAGGAGTTGTGGAGCGGCGACCCGCCCGCTTCGGCCCGCAAGTCGCTTCAGGTGCGAGTTGCGAACCTCCGCAAGGCGCTCGGAGCGGGTGGTGACGTGCTCATGACCCACGGCCCCGGCTACATGCTGCGGCTGGGGCAGGATCAGTTCGATCTCAGCCGCTTCGAGCGGCTCGTGGCAAGCTCGTACGCAGTCGAGCCGCACCTCGCCGTCGACCGGCTCCGCCAGGCGCTCGACCTCTGGCGCGGGGAGCCGCTGGCGGATCTCGGATACGAGGGCTTCGTGCAAGGCCCGGCAGCTCGCCTCGCCGAGGTTCGACTCAATGCGGTCGAGAAGCGCATGGCGGCGGAGCTCGAGCTCGGGCTGCACGGCGATCTGGTGCGAGAGTTACGGACGCACGTCGCTGAGCATCCACTGCGCGAGGGGCTTCGCGGCCAGCTGATGCTGGCGCTCTACCGAGCCGGACGGCAGGCCGAAGCCCTCGCTGCGTACCGTGACGCCCAAAAGGCGCTCGACGAAGAGCTCGGCCTCGAGCCCGGGCCTGCGCTAAAGCGGCTCGAGCGGGCGATTCTCTCGCACGACTCCTCGCTCGACCTGGAACCCAAGGACTCGACAAGGGCGGACGTGCCGCCGGTTCCGATTACAGCAGGTCGTTCGATCCTAGTCGTCCTTCCGCATCCGCGCGATGCCGACGCACTGCTCGCGGTTGCCGAGCCCGTCGCATCGCGATCTGGGCGCGAGCTCATCCTCATGTGTGCGATCTCCGATGCAGGCGAGCTCGCCGAGACGACGACGGCTCTCGACGAGCGGCGTCAGAGCCTCCTGTCGCGAGGTGTTACGACTCGCGCAGCCGCCTTCACGTCGCGGTCTCCTGCTCACGATCTCGTGCGCGTCGTGGCCGAGCAGGATGTCGACCTCATGCTGGTACGCGCACCGCCGGATCTGCTCGACGACGAGGCGCTTCGTATCGTCCTGAGCCGTGCGGCGTGTGACGTCGGAATTCTGGCCGTGCGCAGAGGTCACCTGACAGACGGGCCGGTCGTCGTGCCGTTCACCGCCACCGACCACGACTGGACGGCGGTCGAGCTCGGGGCGCGAATGGCAGGAGACGAGCGCGTGCTTCGGCTCGTCGGCTCCGCAGGCGACGCTGCCGGGGGTCGCGACGCGAGCCGTATCATCGCCAGCGCATCACTCGCGGTACAGGGCGCGCTCGGGATTGCGGCCGAGCCCGTTCTCGTCGATCCAGGCGTCGAGGGCCTACTCGGCGCGGCTGGCGAGGCGGCATTCGTCGTGCTCGGACTGCCGGAACGCTGGCCGTCCGTCGGATTGGGGGAAGTACGACAGGCCGTGGCGCTCCAGTCAAGCTGCCCGGTCCTCCTCACTCGCCGTGGACTGCGGCCGGGGGTCCTCGCGCCGCCGGAGAGCATGACGCGGTTCACCTGGACGCTTCGCGCCAGGTGACGCCGAATCGGGAGGCTCAGCGACCCTCGAACTCGGGCGGGCGCTTCTCGGTGAAGGCCTCGACGCCTTCGCGGAAGTCGTGCGTCTGCTGCAGGAGGCCGTACGCGAGGCCCTCGAGCTCGAGTCCCTGGGCGAGCGGGCCCTCGTAGGCCTGGTTCAGGACGCGCTTCGCCATCGCGAGCGCGAGGGGCGAGAAGCGGGCGAGCTCCTCGACGAGCCCGACGACGGACCCGTCGAGCTCGTCGGTGTCCACGACCTCGGTCACGAGACCGAGCGCGAGCGCCTCGTCGGCCGCGACGCGCCGTCCGCGCATGACGATGTCCTTCGCCCTCCCGAGGCCGACGAGTCGCGCGAGTCGTTGCGTGCCGCCTGAGCCGGGAATCATCCCGATCGTCACCTCGGGGAACGCCAGCTGGAGGTCGTTCGTCGCGATCCGGAAGTCGCATGCGAGCGCGAGCTCGAGTCCCGACACCGAAGCAGTAGCCCTGGAGCGCTGCGATCACGGGCTTCGAGCACCGCTCCGGCGCCGCGACGTTGTCGGCGAGGCGGGAGACGTCCCACGTCGAGCGCTGCAGGAATCCCGGGATGTCACCGCCGGCTGTGAAGGCTCCTCCTGCACCCCGCAGCACGACGAACCGGACGGACTCGTCGCGGTCGAGCTCCTCGAAGACCGCACGCAGCTCGTCTCGCGCATTCATGGAGACGCGGTTGAGCTTGCCGGGGACATCGAGCGTGATCGTCCCGACGGCGCGCTCGCTCTCGCGCTCCACCCGGAAGCCGTCGTGCTCGCTCATGTCCCGTCCCGCAGCATGCGCCGGAGGATCTTCCCAGACGCGCTCTTCGGCAGCTCGGGCACGAAGCGGTATTCCCGCGGCCGCTTGAAGCGTGCGAGCGTCTCTGACTCGAGACAGAACGTGTCGAGCTCCTCGGCGGTCACGCCCGCGTCCGTGACGAGGTACGCGACCACCCGCTCTCCCCAGCGATCGTCGGGCGCGCCGACGACCGCCACCTCGCGGACACCCGGAGCGCGCGCGAGCACATCCTCGACCTCGACCGGATGGACGTTCTCGCCGCCCGAGATGACCATGTCGTCCACCCGGCCGACCACCCAGAGGTCGCCGTCCTCGTCGATCCGCGCGACGTCGCCCGTGTGGTACCAGCCGCTCCGGATCGCCTTCTCGTCCGCATCCGGCCGGTTCCAGTAGCCGGTGAACGCCTCGTCGGATGACATGTGGCAGAGGACCTCGCCCTCACCCGGCGGGTCGAGACGCAGTCGGGAGTTCAGTGCCGGACGGCCGGCGCACCCCGGCTTCGACCGCTGTTCGCGGTGTACGGAGAAGGTGTAGATCTCGGTCGAGCCATAGTGGTTGACGAAGATCTCCGGCTCGAAAGCCGCAGCGACGCGTTCGACGAGAGCGCTCGTCATCGGCGAGCCCGCGTATGCGACGGCGCGCACCGATGAGGTGTCGAAGTCGCCGAAACGAGGGTGGTGGACGAGGTCGTAGAAGAGCGTGGGCGCGAGGTAGAGGCTGTCGATGCGTTCGCGCTCGATCAACCCGAGTGCCTCCTCGGGACTCCACGACGGCTGGGTGACGAAGCACCCGCCGACGACCGAGGCGGCGAGCAGCGAGTGGATGCCCATCGTGTGGTAGAGGGGCATGACGCCCAGGGTCCGGTGTCCAGAGCGGAGCCCGTGCTGGAGTACCTGCGAGATGCCTCCGGCGCGCTCGGCGCGGTGCGAGCGCTGAACGCCCTTCGGTCGCCCGGTGGTGCCCGACGTGTAGAGCTGGATCGACGGCTCGCGCTCGTCGAGATCGAGTGCGCCCGGATGCGCGTCGGTGGCGACGAGCTCACGCACCTCGCTCGGATCGCGGACGACGACCTCGGCTCCGCAGTCCCTGATGCAGTAGTCGAGGTCGGCCTCGGAGATGCGGTGCGAGAGCGGCACGAGACAGGCACCGAGCCACTGGCAGCCCCAATACAGCTCGACCGTCTCGGGCTCGTTCGCGAGCACGCCCCCGACGCGGTCGCCGGGTTCGACGCCGTGTGCCGCGAGACCGCCGGCGATCCGTGCCGCCCGCTCGCGCAACTCCTCGTACGTCAGCCTCGTCGTCTCGGAGACGAGCGCGTCCGCGTGGGGCTTCTGCTCGGCCGCGTAGAGGAGGCTCAGCGCGAGGTTCACGCGCCTGCGACCTCCGCGATCGCGTCGACGATAGGCGTGTACCCGGTGCAGCGGCAGAGCTGGCCGGAGAGCATGTCGATGATCTCCTCGCGCGTCGGCGGGCGGTCCCGGGAGAGCAGATCTTCCGCGGCGATGAGGATCCCGGGCGTGCAGAAGCCGCACTGCAGCGCGTGGTGGCGGTGGAACGCCTCCTGGAGTGGCGTGAGAGCGCTCGCTCCGGCCAGCCCCTCGACCGTGAGGATCTCGGCACCGTCCACCTGCACCGCGAGAAGCAGGCACGAGCGAATCGCTGCGCCGTCGAGCCTGACGGTGCAGGCACCGCAAACGCCGTGCTCGCAGCCGACGTGCGTCCCGGTCAGGCCGAGTCGGTGCCGGATGAAGTCGGACAGGAGGAGACGAGGCTCGACCTCCTCGCGGTAGCGCTTCCCGTTCACGGTGACGTCGACGCTGATCACGCGGCTCGCTCCCGTGCGCGCTCGACGACGCGATCGACAAGGACGTGCACGAGGTGCCGGAGGTAATCGGGCGATGCGTGGATCGAGCCCCACGGCTCGACCTGAACCGCCGCCGACTCGCCCGGGCGCTCCGGGTCGACCTCGAGCAGCGTGGGCACGGGAGTGACGGAACCGACGACGACGCGGAGGTCGTCGCCTCGGGTGCGGGCGGCGGCCATGCAGAGTGCGTAATCGCCGCCGCGCTGCGCGACCTCGTCGAAGGCGAATCCTTCGTCGTCGGCGACCTGCGGCCAGACGGTCTCGACCAGGAGCTCGTCCTGCGCTAGCGCCGTCGTGTAAGGCCCGAGGAACAGGTCTTCTGCGGGGATCTCGCGACGCCCACGCATCGAGGCACCGATCGCCGACCCACCGCAGGCGACGAGCGCGAGCGGAAGCTCGCCTGCGGCGTCCGCATGTGCGATCGATCCACAGACGGTGCCGCGGTTCCGGGTCACCGTGTGTCCGACGTGAGGCAGGACGGTCGCGAGCACAGTATGTGCGTGGAGCTGCCTGTCGGCTTGACGTACCGTCGCGCCGAGCCGTAGCGCGCCATTCTCGCTGATGACGTCGTCGAGTCCCACGACGCGGTTCACGTCGACGAGGAGCGCGGGGCGCAGCAACCGCATGTTGAGCGCGGGCACGAGGCTCTGTCCGCCCGCGAGCACCTTCGCCTCGCCGCCGGCCTCCGCGAGTGCCGCGAGCGCCTCGTCGAGCGACTCGGGCCGCATGTAGTCGAACGGCGCGGGCTTCATCGCCGGAGCAGCTCCCAGACACGGCCGGGTGTAAAGGGGGGTTCGACGTCGTCGCGCCCGACAGCGTCGGCAACGGCGTTCGCGATCGCGGCTGGCACGCTCATCGTCGTCCCCTCTCCGAGCCCCTTCGCGCCGAGCGGGAGGAACGTCGAGGGCGACTCGCGGTGCCCGATCCGGGGCGTGGGCAGGTCGGGTGCCGTCGGCGCGAGGTAGTCGACGAACGAACCCGTGAGGAGGTTTCCGTCCTCGTCCCAGACGTGGCGCTCGAAGAGCGCGGCGGCGGCTCCGTGAGCTAGCCCGCCTCGCACCTGGCCCTCGGCGAGCAGTGGGTTCAGGAGTCTGCCCGCGTCGTGCACCGTCACGTAGTCGAGAACCCCGACCTCGCCGGTGTCGCGATCGACCTCGACCACCGCGATGTCGGCCACGAAGCCGTGGGCCGCGGAGGAAGCAACCCGGTCGTCGTCCTCCGGCGGAAGGAGATGCGGCGCCGCGTAGTACGCCGTGACGGCGAGACCGGGCTCCATCTCATCCGGGAGCGCCTCGGGGTTCCAGTGAACCGTGCCGGCGACGCGGCGCAACGAGGCGCTCTCGTCGCCCAGGTGCTCGCGGATCGCGGCGATCTTCGCCGCGAGACGCTCGGCCGCCGCGGCGACCGCGCCGGCGCCGACGCCGGAGAAGCGCGACGAGTAGTTGCCCGATGCAATCGTCCAGGGTGACGTGGAGGTGTCGACCTCGGTCAGCACGTCGACGTCCTTCGGCTCGACCCCGAGCCGGTCGGCGACGACCTGTGCGATCACGGTGCGATGCCCTTGACCCTGGGGTGTCGTCGCCGTGCGCACCGTGATCCCACCGAGCGGGGAGATCGAGATCGAGCAGCCCTCGGCGTTGCCCGACTTGGGAAGGCCGCGTTCCTGGCCAGGCTCCGCGAGGGTGATGTAGCCCATGTTCGAGATCGACGGCTCGACGACGCATGAGATCCCCACGCCGACCAGACGGCCCTCGGCGCGCGCCGCCTCGGCCTCCGCGCGCCTCTCGCCGTAGCGCGCGAGCTCGAGCGCGTCGTCGAGGCAGCTCTCGTAGTCGCCGGAGTCGTAGAGCGCACCCGACGGCGTGCGGTATGGGAATGCGGCCGCGCCGATCAGGTTACGCCGCCGCAGCTCCGCCGGGTCGATCCCGAGGCGGTTCGCGGCGATCGTCATCGTCCGCTCGAGCGCGATGTAGAGCTGCGGTCCGCCGAACCCGCGGTTGAGCCCGCTCGGCATCGTGTTCGTCAGGACGACACGGTTGCGTGCGGCCACGTTCTGCACGCGGTAGGCACCCGCGAGGGATCCATGCATGCGGTAGAGGGTGGCCGGCTCCGGCGCGCGTACGTATGCGCCGACGTCCTCGATCGCGTCGTAGCGTAGAGCGACGAGCTCGCCGTCGGAGCTGAACCCCGCCTCGACGCGTGTCACGCGTCCGCTCGACGACGAGCTGGCTGCGAGGTGCTCGAGGCGGTCTTCGATCCAGCGGACCGGGACGCCGAGCTTCTGCGACGCGAGCCCCATAAGGACGACGTATGCGAAGACGGCGGACTTGATCCCGAAGGAGCCGCCCGAGTCGGGCGGCGTGATCAGGCGGAACCTCGAGCCCGGGAGGCCGAGCGCGCCGGCTGCGACCGAGTGGAGCGTGAACGGGCCCTGGAAGTTGGCCCAGGCCGTGAGTGCGCCCTCGGCGGCGTTCCAATCGCAGACGACGCCGTAGCACTCCACGGGCGTGCAGCTCCAGCGCGCGAAGCGGAAGCGCTCGCGTACGACGAGGTCGGCTCCGGCGAGCGCCGTGTCGACGTCGCCGTACGAGAACGACCGATCCGACACGCAGGCCGCGCTCTCGACGGCGACTTCGGCGTCGAGAATCGGCTCGAGCGGCTCGTACTCGACATCGATCAGCTCGAGCGCGTCCTCGGCGAGGTAGCGGTCGCGGGCGACGACCACGGCAACGGGCTCCCCGACGTACCGCGTCGTCTCGTGGGCGGCGGCGTAGTGCGGGATCGGGGAGTCGATACCGGCCGGGAACGGGCGGGAGAGCGCGGCCACGTCCGCTCCGGTGAGGATGCCGACGACCCCGGGCAGCTCGAGCGCATGCGTTGGATCGACTTTCGTGATCCGTGCGTGCGCGTACGGCGAGCGCAGCACGGCAGCGTGCCGCGTGTTTGCGACGGGATCGAGATCGTCGATGAAGCGCCCCTCGCCGCGCAGCAGCGCGTCGTCCTCGAGGCGGGCGAGTGGGCGGCCGACCCACGGCTCGGAGGCGGCCTTGGCTCCCACGCGCCTACCTTACTATCGCCCTGTGGCCGGGCTCCGAGACGATCTTCGCGAAATGCTCGAGGGCGTTCGCGCCGGGACGGTGAGCCCGAACGACGCGCTCGAGCGTCTCTCCGAGCTCCCGTATCGCGACCTCGGGTTCGCACGTGTCGACCTCCATCGCGAGCTTCGACAGGGGGCTCCCGAGGCCGTTCTCGCGGAGGGCAAGACGCCGGAGCAGGTCGCGCAGATCTTCGTCGCACTGCTCGAGGGTGGCGCAGGCAGCGTCCTCGCGACGCGGGCCGACGACGCCGCGCGTGCCGCGGTTCGCGCGCTCGTGCCCGATGCGGAAGAGGACGCCCTGGCGCGCTGCATCTGGGTTGCGCGGGCGGTCCCCGATCCGCGGGGGCTGGTCGCCGTCGTGTCCGCCGGCACCTCCGACGGCCCGGTCGTTCGGGAGGTGCGGATCCGCGCGGAACTTCTCGGCACGACCGTCGCCGTTCACGAGGACGTTGGGGTCGCGGGCGTCCACAGGCTCGCGACGGCGCTGCCGGACGTCGAGCGCGCCGACTGCGTAGTGGTCGTCGCGGGGATGGACGGCGCACTCGCGAGCCTCGTCGGCGGCCTCGCGCGCGGCCCCGTGATCGGCGTGCCGACGAGCGTCGGCTACGGGTCGGCCCACGGCGGCTCGACCGCGCTCAACGCCATGCTCGCCTCCTGCGCGGCTGGGCTCGCGGTCGTCGGGATCGACGACGGGCTCGGCGCCGGGACGATCGCGGCCCGCATCGCGCGGGGTCGTGAGTGAGCAGGGTCGCGTACCTCGACTGTGCCGGGGGGCTTGCAGGCGACATGCTGCTCGCCGCCCTTCTCGACGCGGGAGCCGAGCTCGAGACGCTTCGGCGCGTGCCGGCGGCACTCGGGGTCGAGGGGGTCGCGATCAGTGTGGAGCGAGTCGAGCGTCAGGGAATCGGCGCGCTCCACCTCCGCATCGACGCGCCTCACGACCACGCCCACCGCCACTACGCGGAGATCCGCGAGATCGTGGGAGCCGCCGACCTTTCCGACCGCGCGCGCCTGCGCTCACTCGAGGCCTTCGGGCGCCTCGCCGAGGTCGAAGGCGGGATCCACGGCCTGCCGCCCGAGGACGTCCACTTCCACGAGCTCGGCTCGCTCGACACGCTGATCGACGTCTGCGGCGCTTTCGTGCTCCTCGACGAACTGCGTGTCGAGCGCGTCGCCTCGTCGCCGCTTCCGTTCGCGCGCGGCTTCGTGACGGCGGCACACGGCGTCCTTCCGCTTCCCGCTCCCGCGACGCTCGGCCTCCTCGAGGGGGCGTCGCTCGTCGGCGTCGACACGGAAGCAGAACTCGTGACGCCGACCGGTGCGGCGATCGCGGCGACGGTCGTCGAGGAGTGGGGAGGCTTGCCGCCCCTCACGCTCGAGGCGGTCGGCTACGGAGCGGGGACGAAGGACTTCCCTGACCGGCCGAACGTCGTGCGCGTCGTGCTCGGCGCCGAGAGCGTGCGACCCACGGGCCGCGTCGTCCTCCTCGAGACGAACCTCGACGACTTCCCGCCCGAGCTCGTTCCGGACGCGGTCGAGCGTTGCTTCGAGGCAGGCGCGCTCGACGTCTGGACCGTCCCGGTGCAGATGAAGAAGGGCCGGCCTGGCATTGTTCTCTCCGTGCTGGCTCGCCCCGAGGCGCAAGGTGACATCGCGCGCGTGCTGCTCGAGGAGACGAGCGCGCTCGGCGTGCGGGTGTCGCGACTCGATCGTTACGAGCTCGAGCGCGACGAGCGTCTCGTCCAGCTCGGCGGCGGGACGGTGCGCGTGAAGGTCGGCCTCCTCGAGGGTCGCGTCGTCAACCTGGCGCCCGAGCACGACGACTGCGCTGCCCTTGCCAGGTCGACGGGACGCTCCGTAAAGTCGGTCTGGGCCGAGGCCCTGGCTCGTGCCCAGGAGCTATGACGACGACCGAACAGCTCGAGGCTCGGATCCGCTCGCTCGAGAGCTGCATCGTCGCGTTCTCGGGCGGGGTCGACTCGTCTGTCGTCGCTGCGCTCGCGGCACGTGCGCTGGGCGAGCGTGCCCTCGCGGTGACGGCGGTCTCACCGGCGCTCGCAACGGGCGAGCTCGACGGCGCGCGTGAGGTCGCAGGCGCCGTCGGCATCCGGCACGAGACGCTCACGACGGCCGAACTCGAGCGGGAGGGGTACAGGGCGAACGATCGTGACCGTTGCTACCACTGCAAGACCGAGCTCTACGACCGGCTCTCGACGCTCGCAACGCGACGTGGGTACGCAGTCGTCCTGTCCGGTGCGAACGCCGACGACATCGGCGACTGGAGGCCTGGGCTGCGAGCGGCGGCCGAGCACGGCGTGGTCCACCCGCTGCTCGAGGCGGGCGTCGGAAAGGACGAGGTGCGGGGGCTCGCACGCGACCTCGGCGTGCCGAGTGCGGAGAAGCCGGCGTCGCCGTGTCTCGCGTCGCGGATCCCCTACGGGACGGTGGTGGATCCGACGGTGCTCGCGCAGATCGATCGTGCGGAGCTCGCCGTGAAGGCGCTGGGGTTCAGCGTGCTGCGCGTGCGGCACCACGGCAGTCTCGGACGCGTGGAGCTCGACGAGCCCGACCTCGCAGCTCTCACGGCCGACGAGCGTCGGATGATCGTCGAGGCGGTGAGCACGGCCGGCTACGCCGAGGTCGAGATCGCCGACGAGCCGTTCCGCTCCGGGTCGCTCAACGCGTCCTTCACGAAGCGGCTCGTCGTCGCAACCTAGGGCACGCGCGCCACCGCGGCCGCGACTGCCTCGTCGTCGGGGCCGCTTCCTTCGAGCGCGCGGAAGGCGTCGATGACCGCGCGGGGGTCGCGACGGTGACGCTTCGCCGCCATCGTCAGCGGCTCGTGGAACGCGCCGCCGCAGTGCGCGCACGGCATCTGCAGTTGCGCGAGGAGACGGGCCGCCTCGCCATCCGGAAACATCCGTAGCAGCTCGACGATCGTCGTCGAGCCCTTGATCTCCCGCGACTCCGGCGCGTCGGGCGAGGTGCCGCGTGCGTCGAGCCCCGGAACCGAGCGCTGCGTCAGTGCGCCAGAGCCTCCTCGGGATACCGCGCCGGTGAGGCGTCCATCCGCACCATGTTCGCCGGCAGTTGGTAACGCGCATACGGCAGCACGATGACCTTCGCGTCCGGCCCGTGGCGCTCCATCGCCGCCGCGAACGCACCGTCGAGGGAGGTCGTCGCGTCGATCCCGATGTCGGCAGCCATCTCGAGGTTCTCCTCGAGCGTTACGAGCGAGAGGTGCTTACGCGTCATCACCTCGTAGATCGGCACCCAGATGCAGCCCGCCCACATCTGGATCGCGCGCGCGTGGATGTCCTTGAGGACCGTCTGGTAGTTCTCGGGCGTCGCCGGCATGTACGGCTTCATGAGATCCATGAGCGCGAGGCCCGGGAAGTCGCCGATCGCCGTCGAGACACCGGGGGACGGCGAGCAGTAGATGATCGACCCGCCGTCCTTGACGACGAAGTCCGCCGACATGCACCCCCAGCCGGTATGGAAGAAGAGGTGGTCGGTCGGGGCGAAGACGCCGCAGATCGCGATGTCGGCCTGTACTCCGGGGTGCTCGTAGGCGTAGATCTCGTTGAAGCGCTCGATCGCCTTGCGGTGTGCGTCGGGATGCGACCCGAAGATGCACTCGATCACGCGGCCGTGCGTGTCGAGCACGACGTTCATCGTCCCGGAGAGGCCGCACATCGTCGCGACCTCGTCGATGTCCGAGCGCATCGGCCCTGCGTACGCGCCGTAGTGCGTCTGCGGAGACGGCACGAACGCGCAGTGGTTCGACTCGATCGTCTCGTCGGAGACGACGCCCGGGAGGATCAGCTTGCCGCCGCCGCCGGCGCCCCAGTGGTTCGACTGGGCCTGGCCGATCGTGAGCTTGACGTCGCAGGCGGCGACCTCCTTGTGCAGCCAGACCGGCGTGCCGCGCGAGGAGACGCCCACGTACTCGTAGTTGTCCGTGTTACGCGGGTCGTTCTGGTGGAACTCGATACCCAGACGCTCCATGCGAGCGAGATTGTCCTTGCCGATCTTCTGGTCGATGTCCGAGTCGGACATCGGGAAGACCTTCCCGTTCGCGCACACGACCACGGCCGGCTTGCCTGCGGCTTCGATCGCGTCGAGCACGGGCGGAAGCAGCTTCGACTGCGGCGTCGGCCGGAACTGGTTGTCGATGATTACGGCAACTCTTGTCGCGGAGGCGACGAGATCTGAGAAGCGCGGCCCCGAGGTGGGTGACTCGAGTGCGGCTCGTGCCGCAGCCGTCGCGTCTGCGAGCGGCGCGGGCTCGTTCGGGTAGATCGCGGCGAGGAGGTTGTCGTCCGGGATCGCGAGCGACAGGGTGTCTCGCGTGACCTTGTCGTCGTCTCCCGAGGCGCCGATCGTCAGCGGGTCGAGCGACTCGTAGGGGATGACCGCTTCGTACGCCATGACTCCTCCTCTTCGCGGGCCTCCTCGCCAGGCTATGCCCGCGGCCGGGGAAGCGTCAAGCGGCTGCCGTCGTCGAGGGTGCCAGTGCCGTTTGAAAGAGCGCATCAGCCTCTGGTACGTTCGCTCGGCCGGTGGCCGAGCGAATTCGCGCCTGGGGAGTCGTAGGAACCGTGCCGCGCGCCGCCGCGGCTGCGCTTGTCGTGTTCGCGATCCTCTACGTGATCGTCATCGCGAGCCCACCCGACGAGTTCGGCGGGGGCGACTGGAGGACGACGAACACCGGATCGGCGTTCGACGATCCGAGCGCGTTTCTGACCACCGTGCTCGACGGTCTCACGTTCGCCGGGCTGCTCTTCATCGTCGCGAGCGGGTTCTCGCTCATCTTCGGGCTCATGCGCGTCGTCAACATGGCGCACGGCGCCTTCTATCTCCTCGGCGGGTACATCGCGTACGAGGTCCAGCAGCGGATGACCGGGTCCGGCTTCGGGCTCAACCCCACCGAGGTCAACACGCTCGAGTGGGTCGTGCCGTGGCTCGTCGCGATGCTCTGCATCGGGGTGTTCGGCCTCGGCGTGCAGCAACTCCTGCTGCGCTGGAATCAGGGGCAGGATCTCCGCCAGGCGCTCATCACGATCGCCGTATCCGTCATCGTCGCCGACCAGGTGATCGCCCACTTCCCACGAACCGTGCCTGCCGGCACACAGCCGTACGGCGGCAACGCCGTCAGTATCTCGTGGCCGGGCTGGACGAATCGCCTGGTCGACCTGCACGTGGGCGGCGTCAGCTACTCGCTCTCGAGGCTGACGATGCTCGGTCTCGGGATCGCGGTGGGGCTCGGGCTGTTCCTCTGGCTGCAGAAGACGAAGACTGGCATGGTGATTCGAGCGGGCGTCGACGACCGGCAGATGGCCTCGGCGATCGGGATCAACATCCAGACGACCTTCGCGATCGCCTTCCTCGTGGGCTCCGCGCTCGCAGCGTTCGGCGCCACTGTCGGAGGTTCGCAAGCGTCGATTGCGCAGGGGCGAGACGGGGAGTGGCTCCTCTTCTCGCTGGTCGTCGTGATCATCGGCGGCATGGGTTCGCTCGCCGGAGCTGCCGTCGGCTCGGTGCTGTACGGCCTCGTGTTCGCGTTCGCAGTCGCCTACCTGCCGACGGCCGGCAACGACTGCTGCACGCAGTACTCGGTGGTTCTCACGTTCGCGCTCATGGCGCTCGTCCTCGCGTTTCGTCCGCAAGGGCTCTTCGGGAGAGCGACGTGACGATCGACGCGACGAAGGTCTTCACCGAGCGGGCGATCGGCGTCGGGGCACTCGTGCTCGCGGTGCTCGCGCCGGCGATCGTGTCGGGCTTCTGGCTGAACTCGATCCTGACGCAGGCGCTCATTCTCGGGATCGGTGCTGCGAGCCTGATCTTCCTCTCGGCCTACGGTGGAATGATCTCGCTCGCCCAGACCGGGCTCATGGGAATCGCCGGCTACGCGCTCGCGAACATGGTCACCCAGAACGTTCCCGGCGGCGAGACCAAGGGACTCCTCCTCGGCTGGGACCCGACCCTGGCCCTCGTCGCCGCGGTCGCGCTGACGGTCGGAATCGGGCTTCGTGTTCGGCGCAGTCGCGTCGCGGAGTTTCGGGATCTACTTCCTCATGCTCACGCTCACCTACACGGTGATCGCGTTTCTCTTCGTCGGCTCGGTCACGCTGATCGGTGGGTTCTCGCCCGTTGCCGGGGTCGACCGCTACACGCCCGGTTTCATCGGTGACATCGCGACCGATCGCCAGCGGCTCTACTACATCACGCTGATCACAGTCGTCTTCGTGTATGTCTTGATCCGCTACCTCGTGCGAACGCCGTTCGGAATCTCGCTGCAGGGCATTCGCGACGACCCGGTGCGGATGGCCTCGCTCGGCTACAACGTCGCGCTCCATCGAACGCTGGCGTTCGGCATCGGCGCGTTCATCGCCGCACTGGCCGGTGTCCTCTACGCGTGGTGGTTCGGGCAGTTGTCGCCGACGACGATGGGGCTCGACGCGACGATCCAGATGCTCATCATCGCCGTCATCGGAGGTCTGCGCCGGATCGAGGGCGCCTGGCTCGGCGCGATCGCGTTCCTCTTCATCACGAACGAGATCACGAACCGCATTCCATCGTCCGGCCTTCCGGTGATCGGCGGCACGTTCAACACCGTGATCGGCTTCATCTTCCTCGCGATCGTCATCGTCTCGCCCGACGGCCTCATGGGCCTGTGGGATCGAATGTGGGAGGCGCTGCGGCGCCGAGGCAGTCCGCCGACGGCGGAGGCCGAGGGCGAGCCCGCGGCGGTCGGGCCGTGAGGAGAGGTGGAACCGGACGCCGAGTTGGCGTAGGCTCGTCCGTGCTGGTACCAAGTCAGGGACGTGCAGGCACCGAGAAGGAGGGTCATATGAAAGTAGGTAAGTGGAAGCTCCTGCTTCCGCTCGCGCTGCTCGCAGTCGGCGCAATGATCGGGACGTCGGGCGCGCTCGCCACGCCAGAACAGGCGAACGACGTGAAGTTCGCGATCATGACCGACTGCAAGGGCGCATTTGCGTTCGGGTACGAGGTCGACACGGCCGGCACCATCGCGGCTCTCTCTCAGTACGCGGGCGCGAAGCCCAAGAACCGCAAGAAGCCTTCCGCTGGCATGACGGGCGGTACAGCAGGTGGCAAGGCCCTCAACCTGGTGGGAATCGGCTGCGGCGACGAGACACCGGCTCTCGCACTCAAGGAGACCCGGCGCCTCATGGTTCAGCTCAAGGCCGACATCATGGTAGGCCCGCTGTCCGGGGACGAGGCCGTGACCATCGCGAACTGGGCGAAGGCGAATCCGCAGAAGACCGTGATCATCGGCACGGCCGGATCGCAGGATCCGACCATGCAGATCGCACCGAAGAACCTCTTCCGCTATCACGGCGACGGCGCCCAGTGGAACGCTGGTCTCGGGGAGATCGTCTACAAGAAGCTCGGCTGGCGTACGGCCGCGCTGATCGGTGACGACTACAGCTTCCCGTGGACCTCGGCCGCAGGCATCATCGCCGACTTCTGCGGGATCGGCGGCAAGATCACGAAGCGTGTATGGACTCCGCCGGCAGGTGGGGACTACGCGCCGTTCATCCGCCAGCTTCCGCGACCGAACCAGGTCGACGGGTACTTCTGGCTGGTCGGAGGAGCGAACACGAGTGCGGCGCTGACCGCGTTCGAGCAGGCCTATGGGCCCCTCAACGCCAAGCAGCACTCGGGGAACCTGTTCCTCTACTTCCTGGGCGCCAACACGACGGTCGCGCCGCGGCTCGTCGGTGCGTACATGGGTGGCTTCGGGACGTTCCAGACCGGTGGTCTGAAGAAGGCCCAGGCGCGCAACTACGTGAAAAACGCGAACAAGTGGTTCACGGGTCAGAACGTGAACGACGGGTTCTTCTACAACTACTGGAACGCCGCGTGGGCGATGGTGCAGGGCCTCGACCGGTCGAACGGTCGGGTCGGAGCGGCGCTACAGCGTGCGATGCCGCGCACGCTCAAGCCTGGCTTCCAGGTCGCCAACAACGGCGTCCTGAGGCTCGACAGTCGCCGCCAGGCGATTCAGGATCAGTACCCGCTCCAGATCACGAAGGCAACGGGTGAGGGGAGCGTCGGGACCTCGATCGTGGGCTACGTCCCGAACGTCGACCAGACGTTCGGCGGCTACTTCGGCCCGAACAAGCCCGCCCCGGGCCGGAACTACCCGGCATGCGTGAAGCGCAAGCTTCCATGGCAGGGCAAGATCAAGGTCGTCAAGAACGGCGTCATCACCAACCAGAACATCAAGTAGGTCGGTGAGCGAAGCAGCACCGTCCGTCGAGCACGCCGCGCCGACCCTCCGCTTGCGGGGGGTCGGCCGGCGTTTCGGCGGGCTTCTCGCCGTGAACGACGTCGATCTCGATGTCGTCCCCGGCGAGCGACGCGCGATCCTCGGACCGAACGGGGCGGGCAAGACGACGCTCTTCAACGTCATCTGCGGCGACATTCCGGCGTCGTCGGGGACGGTGGAGCTGTTCGGCGAGGACGTCACGAAGCGAGCGGCGCGCTACCGGGCGAAAGTCGGGCTGGCGCGCACGTACCAGCAGTCGCGTCTCTTCCTCGGGCTCACCGTGGAGGACTCCATCTACCTGTCGATCGTGGGTGTGGAAGGCGGTCGCCTGCGTCCAGTCCTGCTTCCCGGCAAGGAGCGGGAGATCCGAGAGCGGGCTCGCGCCGCGGCCGGCAGGGTGGCCATCTCCAACAAGCTCGACGAAGTCGTCGGCTCGCTGTCCCACGGCGAGCACCGGCAGGTCGCGATCGCAATGGCGCTCGCGGCGCAGCCGAAGGCGCTGATGCTCGACGAGCCGGCGTCCGGCTTGTCTCGCGGCGAGCGTCAGCTGCTCACCGAGCTCCTGCTCGGACTCGACCGCGACATCACGCTGATCCTCATCGAGCACGACATGGACATCGCGCTCACCGTCGCCGAGCGGGTGACGATGATGCACGACGGTCGCGTGATCGTCGAGGGCACGCCCGACGAGATCCGCGCCAACGAGACCGTCCACGATCTCTACCTCGGCCGCGGCTACGGGCATGAGTGAGGCCGCCGCCGCTCCGGTCCAGGAGGCGACGACGGATCCGCTGCTCGAGATCTCGGGGCTGAGCGCGTACTACGGAAGCGCGCAGGTGCTCGAAGACGTGAGCTTCTCGATGGGCCACGAGTCGATCGCGATCGTGGGTCGAAACGGAATGGGGAAGACGACGCTCTGCAACGCGATCATGGGGATCGCGCCCCCGCGCGCTCACGGCTCGATCCTTTTCGACGGCAAGGAACTCGTCGGCGTCGCCTCGCACAAGATCGCACGGCGGGGAATCGGGTACGTGCCCCAGGGGCGCCGCCTGTTCCCGTCGCTCACGGTCGACCAGCACCTGCGCATCGCGAGCCGCGGGGGCGAGTCGAACGGCAGCGAGTGGACGCGCGAGCGGGTCTACGAGCTGTTCCCGCGCCTCGCCGAGCGGAAGGGCAACGGTGGAGCCCAGCTCTCCGGCGGCGAGCAGCAGATGCTCGCGATCGGTCGCGCCCTCGTCACGAACCCGAGAATCCTCGTCATGGACGAGCCCTCGGAGGGCCTTGCGCCGGCAGTCATCGAGGGGCTCATCGAGACGTTCAAGCTCCTCGAGGCGGAAGGGCTCGCGATTCTCCTCATCGAGCAGAACCTCGGCGTCGCGACCGCGCTCGCCGAGCGCCAGCTCGTCATGATCGGCGGCCGCATTGCCGCCGAGACGACCGCGAGCGCCCTTTCCGGCGATCCGGACCTCCAGCGCCGCTACCTCGGCGTCGAGCCGCTCGCTCACTAGTCTTCCGGCTCGTTGCATCGTCTCTCGAAGCCGGTTCGTCTCTTCGCCGCTGCTGCCGCAGTCGCCGCGCTGTCCGCAAGCGCAGGCTGCGGGGGCGACGACCCGACGCGCTCCGACCTGGCGTTCGTCAGCAGCCGAGACGGCGACTACGCAGTCTTCGTGATGGCCGCCGACGGCGGAGGTGAGCGGCGGCTGACCGAGCCCGAGGGCGATCTGTCGGACGAGAACGCGATCTTCTTCCAGATCGAGCCGGCGTGGTCCGCCGACGGAGCGCGAATTGCCTTTGCGAGCGGGCGGAGCGGCAGCGCCGACATCTACGTGATGAACGCGGACGGCACCGGGACGACGCAGCTCACGTCGACCGAGGACAGCGACACGCACCCGACGTGGTCTCCCGACGGAGGCACCATCGCGTTCGCCCGTGCGGGCGACATCTACACGATGGGAGCGGACGGCTCGAGTGCTCGCCGCATCTCGGACATCAACGCCGAGGAATCCGATCCGGCGTGGTCGCCCGACGGCGGGCTGATCGCCTACGTGCGCCGAACGCCGGGCACGCCTGTGAGCAACGTCTGGGTCATGAATCCCGACGGCTCGGGTCGCCGTGCGCTGACGCGTCAGGACGGACGATCGTTCACCCCGGCGTGGTCGCCGGATGGCAGGCGCATCGTCTTCGCGACGAATGCGGACAGCAAGGTCTACGCGCTGTTCACGATCGGTGTCGACGGGAACGGCCTGCGCAGTGTGACGCCCACGGCGGGCGACAACTTCGAGCCGTCCTGGTCTCCCGACGGCTCGAAGATCGCCTACCAGGAAGCCGGCGCGATCTACACGGTCGAGCTCGGCGGCGGCGAGGTCGAGCGCCTCACCGACAGCGCCGACAACGACTCGTCGCCCGTCTGGAATCCAGGCTCTCCGGCCGACGGCGAGTAGGTCAGAAGGTGCCGTAGCGCTCGTACGCCTCGAGCGGCGGCATCCCGTTACGAACTGCGGCACGGATCTCGCTCTCCGTGGCTGCCTTCGCCTCGGCCTCGACGAGCACGTCTTCAGCGATTGCAGCCGGCACGACCACCACACCGTCGTCGTCGCCGACGATCCAGTCACCCGGCTCGATCCGCACGCGGCCGATCGCAACGGGTACCTGCGTCGCCTCGAGCTCCCAGCGCCACGTCGAGTCCTCGGGTGTGACGAAGCGGGTGAACACCGGAAAGCCCTGGTCGCGTATGAACGAGACATCGCGGCACCCGCCGTCGAGGACGCAACCCGCGACACCCCGTGCCTTGAGCGACGTCACCGACAGCTCTCCGAGATGCGCCGCGCTGTCCTGGTCGCAGGAGTAGACGGCGACATCCCCCTCCGGCACGTCGCCCAACATGGCAAGCACCTTGCGAATCGCGACGTCGTACGACGCTTCGTCCTGATTCGTTGCGGGAGCGCCCTTCACGGTGTAGGCAGGACCGGCCAGCTGCGAGCCCTGCTCGAGCGGCCTGATCGTGGGCGGAAGCGTCTGGTCGTGATACCCGCGGGCATCGAGGATGTCGGCGAGCGCGGCCGTATAGATCGCCGCGAAACGCTCCCTCACGGCTCGGGGATCCCGAGATCGGGTGGGCGCTCGCTGCCGCGTGCCTCGACGAGCTCGGGCGCACGCTCTGCGAGCAGGCGCAGAACGAGCTCGGCGCGACGTACCCGCTCGCGCCCCAGCTTCACCGCAAGGTCGTCGAGATGCAGGCCGGACGGGTAGATGTTCGGCGCGTTGCGGAGGCCGAGCTTCACGTACACGGGTGCGGCCAGCCGAACGATGTCGGGCACGTCGTAGAAGCGCACGAAGCCACCCTGGTCGTCGGGCACCTCGACGTAGACGTCGAGTGGTGCGGCGCAGGCGGCCCGAAGCTCGCCGAGCTCGGCGGCGGAGAGGTCGGTCGAGACGTTGATCGTCGTCGCGCCGAGCGCCTCGAGCGCCGCGGCCGTCGCAGGGTTCGCGCACGGAAGCAGCACCGACGTCTTGAGGACGAGCGACGCCGGCAGCTCACCCGCTCGTCGCAGGTCGCCGAGCGTCTGCAGCACGCCGAGATCGGCGACGAGGAACGAGCGGATGCCGAGCGCGATGCCGCGTCGCACCTCGGCGACCGCGGCCTCGATACCGGCGACGCCGCGCGCGGCTCCTCCGGCTGCGGTCGTCGCGAGCGACTGACCGCCGGTGTCCCACGCGCCTCGCGGGCCGATGAACAACGACACCTCGACGCGGGCGTCGGCACCGAGTCTGGCCATGGCGCGGATCTCGGCGTCCGTGAGCATCATCACGCCGCTTCCCTGAGAGACGCGCCGGACCGGCACCGAGCGGGCTTCCGCCTCGTCGAGGACAGCCTCGAGCACGCGCGGCCCTTCGACCGAGGGGATCTCGATGCGGTAGCGCAGCCCGTCCGAGAAGCGTTGCTCGCTCACGACCCGTCGGTCTCTGCCCAGAACGACTCGAACGCGTCGGGATCGCTCGGCAGCGCGAGCACGTCCTGGACGATCCCGTTCTCGAAGCGGAAGAGCAGCACCTGGTCGAGCTCGAGCGTACGCCCGTCGCGCCTGCCCCGCGCGCGATAGAGCGCAGCCGCGCGGTCGTCGCTGGCGAGGACGTCGATCAACTCGGAGCCGTAGGTTCCGCCCGTCTCCTTCGTGAGCTTCCCGAGGAAGCGGAAGATCGCCTCGCGTCCCGTGTACGTCCCCGCCATGATTCCGCGTCCGGGAACGCACCAGACGGCGTCTTCGGCGAAGAGTCCGCGGAGCGCGAGACCTTCCTTCCGGGCGAAGGCATCGAAGATCTTCGTGACGACCCCCGCGTTACGAGCTGCGGACACGCCCCTCCTCCCAGCGGGAGATGAGACCCTCCACATGGCGCCGCTGCGCGTCCGAGAAGGGGGCGAGGCTGACGAGGCGGCGCACCTCGTCGGGGTCGTCGTGGAGGATCGCGGCCTCCAGGTGCTCGCGTTGCGGTGTCGGCTGGCGGAGCTGTCGCCGCAACCAGCGCATGAGGCTCACGGCTGCCTGATCGGTCACGCGATCAGGCTATCGCGCTTCGTTCAGTCCTTCTCAGTCCTTCTCGTCGTCGTCGGTATCGGCGGCTGCGCGGGCCTCGTCCTCCGAGAGGCTGTACGCGCTGAGGCGATTCGACAGGCCTTCCATCCAGTCGACCTCGCCGCCCCCCTCGTCACCGGGCTCTGCGGGCTCGGTCGAGTGCTTCGACGGCTTGGGCTCGGCGGGGGGCTTCCGGCGTGGTGCGCGGCGCCTCTCGCGCGGTTCGTCGTCGTCCCGATCTGCGCGTGGTGTCGGGAACGCGGTCACGGGCGGGAAGTAGAGGCCGGCGGCCTCCGAGGGCGTCTCCTTGACGTCCCGTGTCGCCGCGGGAGCCTCGAAGACCGGCGGCGGAGGAGGCGGCGGAGCGGGCCGGGGCTGTGGATTGCTGGGATCGACCACGTAGTCGGGCAGCGGCCCGAGGTCCTCCTCTTCCTCGGGCTCGAGCACCGACTCCACGCGCGCCGGAGGTGGCTCCGGCGCGGCGCTCGGCTCGACGACGAACTCGGGAAGCGGGCCTGACAGATCGGGCTCGGGCTCAGGCTCCGGGAAAGCGACCGGTGCGACCTCGTCGGGCTGGTCGATGACGTAGTCGGGCAGGGCCGGCGACTCGGTCGTGGCGAACTCGGAGACGTGGTTCGCTTCCGGTGCGGCGGCCGCCTGGGGCTCCGGCTCGGCTTCCGGCTCGGGCGCGGGTACGACGACGAGCGCGGGAGGCTCCGGCTCGGGCTCGGGTTCGGGTGCAGCCTCGAATGCGACTAGCTCGGGCTCCGGGATCGGATCGGACTCCGCGATCGGCGCGGGCGCCGGTAGGTCGAAGACGGGATCGGGGGTGACGACGGGCTCTGGCTCGACGACCGGCGTTGGGGCTGCCTCCGCCACCATCGGCTCGGGCTGCTCGACGACGGGCTCCGGTTCGGGCTCCGGCGCGACATCCGGGGGTGCGAGCTCGACGACCGGCTCGATGGGCTCGACCGGAACAACAGGCTCCGGCCCGCGCAGCGGCGCCACTTCGGCGACGACAGGCTCCGGCTCGGGCTCCGCGACCGGCTCGAGCGGCGGCGGTAGAGGCTCGAACACGATCTGCTCGACGGGCTCGGGCACAGGCTCGGCGACCGGGGGCGCAGGAGGCTCGAACACGAACGGCTCGAACACCACCGGCCCGATCGCAACCTGCTCGACCGGCGCGGCCGCGACGGGCTCCGCGGCAGTCGGAACCGCGGGCTCGGGCTCCACCCGCGGCGAGAACTCGCCGTCGAACGGCGGGGGCGCCGGTGTCGGCGGCGACTCGGGCTCGCTCGTCGGCGGCATGTTCCACAGCGGCCGACCGTGCATCGGTCGCTCGCGCAGCTCGTGGCGACTGATCTTCCACCCGACCGACGGGAGCTGGTCGACGAAGACGATCTCGCGCGGCACCTGGCTGCTCGGGAGGGTCTGCGCGGCGAACTCGCGCAGCTCGGCCTCGTGCTGCTCCGAGCCGACGGTTTCGACGCCGCCTGCCGGCACGACGAACGCGCGAACGAAATGACCGCCGCGCTGGAGATCTCGGATGCCGACGACCGCGGCGGCGACGATTGCAGGATGGCCGGCGAGGATGCTCTCGACGTCGTGCGGGCCGAAGGTGCGGCCGTCGCTCGTGATGACGTCCTCGGCCCGACCGACGAACGTGAAGTGGCCCTCGTCGTCCACGTGCGCGACGTCTCCGGTGAGATACCAGTCGCCGAGGAAGGCCGACTTGGTCTCCTCCGGCAGCTCCCAGTAGCCCGCGAACATGGTCGGCGGTCGGCCTCGCACGGCGAGATCCCCCTCGATTCCGGCCGGAAGCTCGTTGCCCTGATCGTCGATCACACCGACGTGATGGCCTGGCAACGCGCGTCCGAAGGAGCCGGGCTTCACCGCTCCGTCGGCGAGGTTCGCGACGACGATGTTCGTCTCGGCCTGGCCGTACCCGTCGGCGATGGTCATGCCCCAGCGTTCCTCGAAGACCGCGACGACCTCGGGATCGAGGAAGTCGCCGGTGGACACGAGCCGCCGGAGACGGGGCGACCGGAAGCGCTCGAGCCTAGGGTGCTCGGCGAGCACGCGATACTCGGCCGGAGACTGGCAGAGGATGCTCGGCCCGAGCCTGAAGAGCAGATCGAGCCGCTCGTCGGCGTCGAACGCGCCGTCCTGGAGGACGACCTCGGCGCCCCGTGACCACGGCCCGATGACGGTGTTCCACATCGTGAGCGCCGAGGTGCTCTCGGTGGTGCACCAGACAGCATCGCCGCGGCCGACGTCCAGCCAGTGCTCGGCCTGGACGCGCGTTGCGAAGGCGGATCCGTGGGTGTGCGCGACGTCCTTGCGCGTGCCGCCGACCCCGCTCGTCGAGACGACGAACGCGAGGTCGCGCGAAGCAGTGTCATGGGTCGGCACGTCGACTGGGACGTCCTTGGAGTTCCGCTTGGCTTCGTGGTCGAAGAGATGGAGCTCCGGCGCGAACCCCATGCGCTCGATCGTCGGCTCGAACGACCGCTCGGCGATGACGAGAACGGCGTCCGTGTTCGACACGATGCGCTCGAGCTGTGACGACGTCGTCGTCGGGGCACATGGCACGACGACTCCGCCGATCTTCCACGTGCCGAGGACGGCTTCGAGCCAGTCGACGGTGCTCCCAGCGACCACGACCACACGATCGCCGGGGCTCACCCGGCGCTCGCGGAGAGCGACCGCCCACACCGTCGCACCCTCCGCGATCTCGCGGAACAAGCGGTGCTCGATGATCCCCTCGTTGCTGAGGAAGGTGAGCGCGCGACGCTTGGGATCGCGCGCCAGCGCCTCGACGACGTCGCGCGTGAAGTTGAAGCGGTCGGGGATCTGCCAGCGCCCGTCGACGAGCGCCGGACGCAGGGCAAGCTCGAGCGGCGAGCTGGCCGGCTCGTTACGCCCGCGGCGCCTTCCAATGCGAAGACCTTTCACGGCTTAGCCATTATCGACCCGAATCGGCCGGAGCTGAATGCGAATCGTGTGATTGTGCAGAAACGCGTCGGGTGGCTATGCGAGGCCGAGCTCGACGGCGAAGGGCTCGTGCGCCGGAATCCGCTCCGGAAGCCGAAATCCGCCTGCTTCTTCCAGTGCCGCAATCCGCGTTCGAAGAGGTGGATGCGTGTTGAAGAGCCCGGACATCGCGACGACTCCGCGGCGCTCGGAGTCGACGCGATCGGTGGGGCTCTCGACCCACAGGTGCGCCGTCGACGCGTCGGCATACCGAACGGAGGTCGTGTCGAGCTCCAGTCGGTTCAGCGCAAGTGCCATCGCCTCCGGATCGTTGAGGATCTCGGCCGCGCTCGCATCCGCCAGGTACTCGCGCCGCCTCGAGAGGCTCATCCGCAGCAGGAGGGCTGCGTACGGCGCCAGGACGAAGCCCACGACCGCGAGGATCACGACGATCACCCCTCCCTTTCGCGAGCGCCCGCCGTACGCAAGCGACCGGAACCCGATGTCGGCGATGAGTGCGATCACGCCCGCGAAGACCGTCGCCATCGTCATCAGGTACGTGTCGCGATTTCGGATGTGCGAGACCTCGTGCGCGATGACTGCCTCGAGCTCGCGCTTCGGCATCGTGCGAAGCAGCCCCGTGGTGACGCCGATGTAGCTCGACGTGGGGCGGAGGCCCGCAGCGAATGCGTTCGGCGCGTCGTCGTCGACGACGCGGAGCTCCGGCGTTACGGGCAGTCCGGCCCCGATCGAGACGTTCTCGACGAGGCGGCGGAGCGGCCGCAGCTCGTCGGGCCCGAGCGGCTGCGCGTGCGTGATCCCCGAGACCAGGCTCCGCGAGCGGATGATCCCGAAGACGGCGTAGACGAGCGCAACGATCAGTGCCACGACGCCGAGCGACACGTCGAGCGCGAGGCCGACGAGTCCCGCGAGCACGACGAGCAGCAGCACGAAGCCCAGGACGACGATGCTGCTGCGCAGGCGGTTTCCGCGGATCTGCTGCTGGAGCGTCACGGGGCGGGCGCGAGAGCAACCTGCGGCACGGCCGTGTCGAGCCCCGCGGAGAAGAACTCCTTCGCGTGGAACCCGAGCGGCCTCGCGACGAGCACCCACGGGATGCTCTGAATCGCCGTGTTGTAGTGCATCACCGTCGAGTTGTAGTAGCGCCGCGCCGCGCTGATCTTGTCTTCGGTGTCCGTGAGGTCGTCCTGCAGGCGCAGGAAGTTCTCGGACGCCTTCAGGTCGGGGTACGCCTCCGCGACGGCGAAGAGGCGGCCGAGCGCGGCGGTCAGGATGTCGTTCGCCTCACCAGCGGCCCCGGGTGTCTGCGCGTCCCGGAGTGCCGCGCGCGCCTTCGTCACCTCCTCGAAGACCCCGCGCTCGTGCGCCGCATAGCCCTTGACGGCCTCCACGAGGTTCGGGATGAGATCGCCCCGGCGCTGCAGTTGCACGTCGATGTTGGCCCATCCGGTCTCCGCCTCGTTTCGAAGTCGGACGAGGCGGTTGTAGCCGACGACGCCGAGGACGACGAGGAGCGCGACCGCGCCCAGCAGCACCCAGAGCCAGAGCATCTAGATCTCGAGAGCGCGTGCGAGCGCGCGCCCGCCACCCGTCACGACGGGCTTGCCGTGCGACACGAGAATGCGTCGCACCGGAAGATCGAGCAGCGGTCGAAGCGAGGCCGCGAGGTCCCGATGCGTCTTGCTGTCGGGCAGCCACGACTCGGGGCACATCTTCGCACCGCCCTTGCCGTCGCCGATCAGCACGTCGCCGGGCACGAGTGCAGAGTGCTCGGGCACCCAGTAGACGACCTCCGCAGCGCGGGCGGTGCGGCACGCCTCGATCCCTCCCGGAAGCTCGTCGCCGATCGCGAAGGGGTCGGTGACGACGCCGGCGCGCCGCGCGATTGCCGCCTTGCCGCTCTTCGGCGCCCAGATCCGCGCGTCGTAGCGCTCGCGCATCGCGGCGGCGCTCCGCGTGTGCCAGAAGACGGTGACGAAGACGTGGACACGCCCCTTCGCGCGTTTGACGTCGCGGTCGAGAGCCTTCCAGAAGCGGGCATCGTCCTCCGTCGGGACGAGTGGATCGATGAGGACCACCCCATCCTCCGTGTTGACGAACGTGCAGCCGACGTCCTCGTGCCACTCCTCGTGGTGGGCGGTCCAGCGCCACAGGCCGGGGGCGATCTCGAGCACGTCCACGGCGGAACTCTAAAGCGAACCGATCGCGGACACGTGGCGTATCGTCGAGAACGAGCGACGAAGGAGGATTCGCATGAAGCTGACACGCATCGGTCTGGTCGTCGGTCTCACACTCCTGGCGCTGACTGTGGTGGTCGGGTGCGGGGGAGACGACGACGAGGCCGGCGGCACCACCGACACCGAGACGACCGAGACGACGACCACGGACGGCAGCACGTTGACTGCGAGCGTCGGCCCGGGCTTCGAGATCAGCCTCACCGGCGCGGACGGCGCGGACGTGACGACGCTCGCGGCCGGTACCTACACCATCGAGGTGGACGACCAGTCCGACATCCACAACTTCCATCTGAGCGGCGCGGGCGTCGACGAGTCGACCGAGGTCAGCGCCGTCGGAGCCGAGACGTGGGAGGTCACGTTCGAAGCGGGCACGTACGAGTTCGTGTGCGACCCGCACGCGAGCACGATGAACGGCAGCTTCGAGGTGAGCTAGAGGCTCGCCTCTAGGGCTCGGTCGTCGCTCCGGTCTCGGCCGAGTGGAACAGCGCAGCGATCGTGCGTGCCTGACCGACGGCATCCGCGCGACCGAGCAGGAGCGGCGCCTCACCCGCGATCGCGTTCGCGAGGTTCTCGAGCTCGAGCCGGTACGAGTCGACCGGCTCGAGCTCGATGCGCTCGACGCCTCGGTCGCGGCGGAGCTCGATCACGGGCTGATTGCAGTGCCACGGATCGTCGAGGAAGAGCGAGCCTTCGGTGCCGATCGCCTCGAGCTCGTCGCGCTCGGGCAGGGACGTGCCGCAGTCGAAGAGCGCGTGGACGTCGCCGGGGAAGCGCATCGCGCCCGAGAACACCCAGTCCGTGCCGGTCGGGCCGACGAACGCCTGCCCGTAGACCGACTCGGGCTCGCCGCCGAGAAGCCGCGATCCGCTCACGCAGTAGCACCCGACGTCCATCAGGCTTCCACCGTCGACGTCGGTGCGCAGGCGGATGTTGTCCGCGTCGTAGAGCGAGTAGCTGAACGCCGAGCGGATGACCCGCAGCTCGCCGATGGCGCCGTCACGCACGAGCTCGGCCAGCTTGTGCGTCTGCGGGTTGTGCCTGTACATGAATGCCTCGGTGAGGTGCCGGCCGGCGCGCTCGGCCGCGTCGAACGCCGCCTCGACGTCCTCGACCCGCCGGCTGAACGGCTTCTCGCAGATGACGTGCTTGCCCGCCTCGAGCGCCTTCACGGACCACTCGCGGTGGAGCGTGTTGGGGAGCGAGATGTAGACGGCGTCCACGTCGGGATCCTCGAGAAGCCCCTCGTACGAGCCGTACGCGCGCTCGATCTCCCACGTCTGCGCGTACTCCTCGGCGCGTCGCTGCTCGCGACTCGCGACCGCGACGAGGTCGACCTTGTCGGAGGCATGCGCGCCCGGAATCACCTTCCGGTTGATGTCCGCAGTCGAGACGATTCCCAATCTCATCCCCATGACTGCTCCGTCATCGGTCGCAAGGCAGTCTCGAGGATGCGATGCGCGCGGGGACGCGTGAGGCAGAAGAGGACGACCTCGGCGACGTCGTCCGCCGACATCATCCCGTCGAGCACGTCCGGCGTTCGGCCGTAGCCCTCCTCGAGCGCGAAGTCGGTCGCGACGCCGCCCGGGCAGACGTTGGTGCAGCGGACGCCGTGCTCGCGCAGCTCGTGGTCGAGCGCACGCGTGAGGCCGACCTGGCCGAACTTGGACGCGCAGTAGACGGCTTCGCCGGGAAGCCCGCGGCGCCCGGCCTCCGACGCGACCGTGACGAGGTCGCCGCCACCGCTCGCGATCAGGTGCGGGATGGACGCGCGCGCGGCGTAGATCGTCCCCTTGAGGTTCACGTCGATCATCTCCTCGAGGTGCTCGACCGGCGTGTCGACGAGTGTGTGGTACGAGCCGACGCCGGCGTTCGCGACGCAGATGTCCAGCCGCCCGAAGCGCTCGACCGTGCGGGCGACCCCGTCCTCGACCTGGCCCAGGTTGCGGACGTCGCAGGTCAGCCCGAGCGCGTTCGGAAGCCCGAGGTCGTCGCCGCTTCGTGAAGCGAGCCCGACCGCGACGCCCGTGGTTCGAGAGCGCGCGACCGATCGCGGCTCCGATCCCGCGACTCGCGCCCGTGACGAACGCGACCTTGCCTTCAAGCCCCATCCTGTTCCTCCACTCCTCGAATCGCCGGGTACAGCGCGCGATAGCGAGCGTAACCGTCCTCGTAGCGAGACGCCCAGGCAGCGTTCGGCTCGACCGTCTCGCGCACGCGAACGCACGCTGCGACTGCCTCGTGCGCACCTGTGAACGTGCCGCCGGCGACGCCCGCGAGGAGCGCCGCCCCGTACGCGGAGCCCTCGTCGACGACGCTCCGCTCGAGTGGCAGGCCGAGCGCGGACGCGACGATCTCGAGCCAGAGCCGACTGTGCGCGCCGCCGCCGGACGCGCGGCCCGCCGTCGGCTCGACGCCGAGCCCGCGCAGGAGCTCGAGCGTGTCGCGCAGTCCGTACGCCACGCCCTCGAGCACGGCCCGTACGAGAGCGCCGCGGTCATGGTGGAGCGAGAGGCCCGTGAAGGACCCGCGGGCGTCCGGATCGGCATGCGGCGTGCGCTCGCCCTGGAGGTAGGGGAGGAAGGTTGCGCCGCCGGCTCCGGCGTCGCAGGCTGCGGCCTCCCCGGTGAGCTCGTCGAACGAGCTCGCGGCGGCGAAGGCGTCGCGGAACCAGCGCAGCGACCCCGCGGCGTTGAGCATCACGCCCATTGCCTCCCACGTGCCGGGAAGCGCATGGCAGAAGGCATGCACGCGAGCGTGCGGATCGTGTGTGTACTCCGGCAGCGCGGCGAGCACGACGCCCGAGGTGCCGAGCACGACCGAGACCGTCCCCGGCTCGACGACGCCGACCCCGAGAGCGGCCGCCTGCTGGTCGCCCGCGCCCGCCACGACCGTCGACTCGGAGACGGGAGGCAGCCACTCCGACGGAATGTCGAGCGCTCGAACGACCTCGTCGCTCCAGCGCCGGTTGGCGACGTCGAAGAGGAGCGTCCCCGACGCGTCCGCCGCGTCGATCGCCCACTCGCCCGTCATCCGCAGGCGCACGTAGTCCTTCGGGAGCACGATCCGGTGGATGCGCGCGTAGATCTCGGGCTCGTGGCGGCGCAACCAGAGCAGCTTCGGTGCCGTGAAGCCGGTGAGCGCTCGGTTGCCCGTGAGCGCGATGAGTCGATCGAGCCCGACGAGCTCCTCGATCTCGGCGCATTCGGCAGCCGTGCGCTGGTCGTTCCAGAGGATCGCGGGGCGCAGGAGCTCCCCGTCCTCGTCGAGGCAGACGAGTCCGTGCATCTGCCCCGAGAGCCCGATCGTCGGGGAGTCGGCGCCGAGACGCGCGAGAGCGGCCTGGCTTGCGCGCCACCAGTCCTCGGGATCCTGTTCGGCCCAGCCCGGCTGCGGCGACGAGAGCCCGTAGCCCTCCTCGGCCGAGGCGACGACGTCGCCGTCGGGGGTGATCGCGAGCGCCTTGACCCCGGTCGTCCCGACGTCGAGCCCGACGAGCGCCTGCGTCACGCGCCGAGAGCGGCGTACACGAGCTCGTAGGCGCGCACTGCGTCCTTGCGCTGCTGCGCCTCGCGCAACGCCGCATCGTCGATCCTGGCCGCCACCGAGTCGATGAAGCGCCACTGCAGGACGCTCCGGCGCACCGCCTCGACCGCGTCCTCGGTGTAGGGATACAGGTCGAACCCGAGGCGCTCCCCATTGTCGCCGTAGCCGGCGCGGCGCAGTTCCACCGCGAGCTCGAGCGTCTCCATGAACGCGGTGGCTCCGACCATGTTGTCGTCGTCGAACGTGCCCCAGCCGGAGTTCGCGTGCTGGTGCCCGAGGAGCCCCTCGGCGGCCAGCAGCGCTGCGTACTCGGCGAGGCTCTCGCCGTTCATCAGCAGGTGCTGCCAGTCCATGTTGACCTTGACGTTCGTGATGCCGCGCGCGCGGAGCGTGTGGATGACGTGGAGCGTCATCCCGATGTTGCGCATCAGGATCTTCATCGCCGGCTCGGAGTTCTTGTGCTCGAGGAAGAGCGTGACGCCGCCCTCCTGGCAGCGCGACGCGATCTCCCCGACACCGTCGATGAACCGCGCCCACGCGTCGCCGTAGGGCGTCTGGAACGGGTAGTTGTAGCCCTCGACGCCGGGCCACAGGATCATCTGCGCGCCGATCGACCCGGCGAAGTCGGCGGCCGCGAGCGCTTCGGCGAGTGCCGCGTCGCGGACGCTGTCGTCCGGCGAGGAGAGCCCCCCGCGGCCGAACTGCGGATTCAGATGCGTCCCGGTCGCGACTGCGTAGATGCCGTGGTCGCCCAGGACTCCGCGAACCTCGTCGAGGTTCTCCTCCGAGAGCTCCTGCGGGAAGTGGAACTCGTAGTCGTCGATGAGATCGCCGAGCCCGTCGACTGCCCGGCGGACGCGCTCGGGCATCGTCTCGTCCGCCCACTGCGGCTGATAGCCGCCCGGGACGAAGCGCGTCACCATCGACCCGAGGGCCCAGATGCCGAGTGAGGTCTTCACGAGCGCCGTAGTATCCCGCGCGGAGTGACGCGAAGCGAGATCAACGAGATCGGCGTGGGGATGCTCGGGTACGCCTTCATGGGCAAGGCGCACTCGAACGGCTTCCGCAAGATCGAGTACATGACCTGGCCGCCCCCGCTGCGGCCACGGCTCGTCGCGATCGCCGGGCGGAACGAGACCGCGGTGAGCGAGGCTGCAGAGCGCTACGGCTTCGAGCGCTGGACGACCGACTGGCAGGAGCTCGTCGCAGATCCCGCCATCGGGCTCCTCGACAACCTCGGGCCCGAACTCACTCCACGCGGAGCCGACGATCGCCGCCGCCGAGGCGGGCAAACACGTCGTCTGCGAGAAGCCGCTCGGGCGCGACGCGGACGAGAGCTTCGAGATCTGGCGCCGAGTCGCGGCGACGGGCGTGAAGCACCTGTGCGCGTTCAACTACCGCTTCGTCCCCGCGGTGCGCCTCGCCCGGGAGCTGATCGACGCGGGCGAGCTGGGGGAGATCCGCCACTTCCGCGGGCGCTACCTCCAGGACTGGGGAGACACCGATGCCGAGGTGTGGCGCTTCGACCGGGCGGAGGCCGGGTCGGGTGCGCTCGGTGACCTCGCCGCGCACGTCGTCGACCTCGCCCGCTACCTCGTCGGCGACATCGACGAGGTCGGCGGCTTCCTCAGCACGTTCATCCCGGACCGCGAGGTCGACGACGCGGTCGAGGCGACGGTCAGGTTTGCGAACGGCGCCGTCGGCACGCTCGAGGCGACGCGGCTCGCGCTCGGTCGGCGAAACGCCTTCCAGTGGGAGATCAACGGAACGAAGGGCTCGCTCGCGTTCGACATGGAGCGGCTCAACGAGCTCCAGGTCTTCCGCGTCGGCGACGAGCGCACGCGCGGCTTCACGAATGTGCTCGTCTCGGAGGCGAGCCATCCGTTCTGGGAGCACTGGTGGCCGCCGGGCCACATCGTCGGCTGGGGCGACACGTTCGTCCACGAGCTCCACCACTTCCTCGCCGCGATCGCGAGACGACACTGATGTCGCCCCGCACGGTGCGACGTTCGAGGACGGCTACCGCGCGGCCGAGGTCTGCGACGCGATCGTGCGTTCGGGTGAAACCGGCCGGCGGGAGTCGATCGAATACAGGATGCTGTAACGCATTCGCCGGAGCGGAATTCGTACTAGAGTCCACCCGCAGGCAATTGTCAGCAGGGAGCAGGCAGCCCTCGTCAAGGAGGAAGCAGTGAAGGGAGTTCCACGTAGGTCAGCGACGCTCCTCGTCGGAGTGGCCGCGGCCGCAGTCGCCGTCGCGGTCGTCGCGAGCGGCGCAACTGCACGCACGGCTCAGACCGGCAGGGTATGCGTGCTCTTGCCCGACACCGTCTCGTCGTCTCGCTGGGAGCAGTTCGACAAGCCGGCGTTCATCAACGCATTCAAGAAGGCGAAGGTGCCGGCAACGGTCGTGAACGCGTTGGGCTCGCAGCAGAAGCAGCTCGCGCAGGCCGAGCAGTGCATCAATGCGGGCGCGAAGGTCGGCATCATCACGTCGCTCGACACCGGCACATCGATCGCCATCCAGAAGAAGTTCACCGCCGTCGGCGGCAAGACGATCGACTACGACCGGCAGATCATCGGTGGCACCGGCTCGGTCTACGTCTCCTTCGACGGGAACAACGTCGGACGGCAGCAGGCCCTCGGCGTCATCGGAGCCATGAAGAAGAAGGGCACCTACAAGCCGGCGAGCGTGGTTGCGCAGCTCTGGGGCGGTCCGACCGACGCGAACGCGACCTGGTTCAAGAGCGGCAATGACGACATCCTGAACCCGCTCTTCAGGACGAAGAAGCTCAAGAAGGGCCCGGCGAAGTTCGTGCCCGGATGGCTCGCGGACAAGGCTCAGGTCCTCTTCGAGCAGATGCTCGTCCAGACGAACAACAACATCCAGGGCGTCGTCGCAGCGAACGACAACATCGCCGGAGCGGTCATCGCGACGCTGAAGGCGAAGGGACTCGATCCCATCCCGCTGTCGGGGCAGGACAATACGGCCGCGGCCGTGCAGCAGATCCTCGCGGGCTGGCAGACGATGACCGTCTACAAGTACGTGCCGGACGAGGCGAACGCAGCCGCCGCGGCGGCGCTCGCCCTCTACCGGGGTAAGAAGCCGGTGACGAACGCCAGGTCGCTTGGGAAGCCGGCCTTCGTCATTCCGGTGACCTCGATCACCAAGGCGAACTACACGCGCCTCTTCAGGGACGGCGTCCTGAAGCGGCGCGAGGTCTGCACCGGGGAGTACAGGAAGTACTGCAAGTAGGGTACGAGTCCAACTCGATGAGTGGAGGCGCCGTTTGGCGCCTCCACTCGTATGTGCTAGGAACCCCCCAGCCGTGAGCGAGGCTCCTCTCCTTCAGATCCGGGATCTCTCGAAGACGTTCGGCTCCGTGCAGGCGCTGACAGACGTCGACTTCGAGGTCCGCTCGGGCGAGGTCATGGCACTCGTCGGCGACAACGGTGCCGGCAAGTCGACGCTCATCAAGTGCATCGCCGGCATCCACGGCTACGACTCCGGGGAGGTCGTCTTCGACGGTGCGGATGTCCACATCCACGGCCCGAAGGACGCCGCAAAGCTCGGCATCGAGGTCGTGTACCAGGACCTCGCGCTCTGCGACAACCTCGACGTCGTCCAGAACATGTATCTGGGTCGTGAGATCCGGGACTTCCTCTTCCGGCTCAAGGAGCCGGTCATGGAGCAGCACACCACCGAGACGCTCAAGGGCCTTCGCGTCACGACGATCAGGTCGATCCGTCAGGCGGTCGCGACCCTCTCGGGCGGCCAGCGGCAGTCGGTTGCAGTCGCGCGTGCGGTCATGTGGAACTCGAAGCTCGTCATTCTCGACGAGCCCACTGCCGCGCTCGGCGTCGCGCAGACCGAGCAGGTGTTGGAACTCGTCAGGCGCTTGGCCGAGCAGGGGCTCGCGGTCGTCCTCATCTCGCACAACCTCCACGACATTTTCGAGACGGCGACCCGCATCACCGTCCTCCGCCTCGGCCGCAACGTGGGCGTCCACGAGCGCGCGACGGTCACACAGCAGGAGGTCGTGCAGGCCATCACCGCCGGGATTCCGACCAAGGTCGCAGGCATCGAGGAGACCGATACCGAGGTGGTGGCATGAGCTCCGGCGCGGACGTCGTATCACCCGGTATCGGGCTGCCTGGCGGAGACGACACCGAGCACCAGAGCCTCTGGCAGCGGGCCATCGGCAACGTCCGGTCGGGAAACCTCGGCGTGCTCCCGGTCGTATTCGCACAGATCTTGATCGTGGCGTACTTCAGCGTTACGGCGACGAACTTCTTCACCGCCCCGAACTTCGTCAACGTCATCCTGCAGATGGCCGGGGTGACGATGATCGCGTTCGGGGTGGTATTCGTCCTTCTGCTCGGCGAGATCGATCTCTCGGTCGCCTACGTGAGCGGCATTGCGGCGGTCGCAGTCGCCGAATTCCAGCTCGCCGATTCCGGGCACGACTTTCCCGGCTGGATGGCGATCCTGCTGGCGCTCGGGATCGTCGCCCTCATCGGCCTCGGTCAGGGAACGGTCGTGGCGAAGATCGGCGTGCCGTCGTTCGTCGTGACGCTGGCCGGTCTCCTGATCTTCCAGGGTGTGATCCTCAAAGTGCTGCAGTCGAGCGACACGATCCTCATCGAGGACGACTGGGTCAACTACACGGCGACGTACTACTTCTCCGCCAATGCGGGCTGGCTGATTGCCGCGCTCATCACCGGCGGATACGGCTTGGTCGCGCTCTTTGCGCTCGCGGGGCAGCGAAGAGCCGGTCTTTCCGCGAACGTCGGGATCGCGGTGCTCAAGCTGGCCGGCGTGGCGATTGCGAGTTTCGGCACGGTGGCCATCTGCAACCACGCCCAGATCCCGACGGCATGCCCGGAAGGCACGCCGCTCACCGAGAGCTGCTACCGGGTCGTCGGGCTACCGCTCGCGGCGCTCCTCATGGTGATCTTCCTCGTCGGTTTGACGTATCTCGCCAAGCGCACGTCGTTCGGCCGCCATGTCTACGCCGTGGGAGGCAACGCCGAGGCCGCGCGACGCGCTGGCATCAACGTCCCGCGTGTTCGGATCATCGTGTTCATGATCTCCTCGGTGATGGCCGGCGTCGGCGGAATCATCCTCGCGGCGCGGCTACAGTCGGTGAACCTGAACCAGGGCGGCGGAACGCTCCTCCTGGACGCCATCTCGGCGGCCGTCATCGGCGGCGTCAGCCTCTTCGGCGGGAGGGGCGAGGTCCGCGGTGCCCTGCTCGGCTCGCTCGTCATCGCCACGATTGCGAACGGCCTCAACATCGGCGGCTACAGCACGGGGACGATCTACGTCGTGACCGGGATCATCCTGCTCCTGGCTGTGACGCTCGACACGGTCGCGACGCGACTGCAGCAGCAGTCGGGTCGCTGACCGGCAAGCGTCGCTAGCCCACGTCGACGATCTGGTCGGCGGCGACCTGCTCGAGGTGTTTCGTCCTGCCGTCCGGATACCGGATCGTGAGCCGTGCAACCGACGCCGCCTTGCCGAGGCCGAAGTGCACTCGCGGATCCTCGGACGAGAGATAGCTGGACCCGGCCTGTATCTCGCGGACGAGCTCGCGTCCGTCGCCGAGCGTCGCCGTCACGAGCGTTCCCGGCGCGAAGCTGCGCAAGCGCACCTCCAGCCAGTGTCGACGCGGTGCGTCGTTTCGGAGCAGGACGAGCTTGCCGCCGATCGTGTTGACCGCGACGTCGAGGTCGCCGTCGTTGTCGTAGTCGGCCGTCGCGAGGCCGCGCCCGTTGACTTCCGGTGACCGCGCGAGACCTGCTCCCTTGACGAGCGCGAAGCGAGGCGCCCTTCCCGGCCCGGCGACGTTCTCCAGCACCTGGACGCGCCGCGCGTCCTTCGCGAGGTTCACGACGGGAATTGCCCCGTTGGCGAGCACGAGGTCGAGGTCGCCGTCGAGGTCGAGGTCGGCCCACGCTGAGCCCCACCCTGTCGAGTCCGTGCCGATGACCGCCGCGATGTCCGGGCGGGCATCCACGTACCGGGCACCGATGCGAGGGCTCCGGAAGGCCGCATGGAGCTGATGGCGCGAGTTGGTGACGAAGAGGTCGACCTGTCCGTCACCGCTGTAGTCGGCCGCGGCGATGCCCATCCCCGCGTTCGGGTCGTCGACCCTGAGGCGCTTCGCGACGTCGTCGAAGCGGAAGCCGAGCTCCGAGCCACGGTCCGGGATGTTTCGGTAGAGCTGGTTCGGGTCCGCGTCGTTCGCGACGTAGAGGTCGAGACGACCGTCGCCGTCGCACGTCGGTCAGGACTGCGCCGAGCCCATGGCCGACCGCGGTCTTCTCGATGCCAGCGGCCCGAGCCACCTCGCGGAAGGTCACGTGCCCGCGTTCGTCTGGCCCTTGGTTCAGATAGAGCAGATCGCGCACCGGTGCGTGGTCGGACGGGAAGCCTGCTGCGGCGTCGACCACGACGTTCGGATCGGTGTACGACGAGACGAAGAGGTCCGGCCGTCCGTCTCCGTTGACGTCGCCCGCAGCGGCCGCCGAGTGCCAGCCCGGCGCCTTGATGCCCGCCGCGACGGCGCCCTCGGTGAACGTCCCGTCGCCGTTGTTCCAGAGGAGCGCGTCCCAGCCGTCCGTCGGGACGTTGTACCCGGCGCTCGTGACGTAGAGATCGGTGTGTCCGTCGAGGTCGAAGTCCGCCGCGACACAGCCGTTACCGCGCAGCGGGAGATCTGCGCCGGAGCGCTCGCTGACGTTCTCGAAGCGACCGCCGACATTGTGGTAGAGCGCGCTTCGGGGCAGGCCGCCGTTCGCATCCGAAGGAGCGATGTCGATGTCGGCGTGCGAGTTGACGACGAAGAGGTCGATCCAGCCGTCCTCGTCGTAGTCGAGCCAGCAGAGACCGCCGCCCATCATCGCGGTCGTGTCGAACGACATCCCGAACCTGAACGCTCCCTGCCGGAAGTCGAGCCCGACGGAATGCGCGACGTCGTGGAACGTGGTGCCGCCGAGGTCGCCTGCTCGGCGCGGCTGGGCCGCCTCTCGCCCCACCGAGAGGCACGCCGCCCTCGGATTGGGCGATGCGATAGCTCCCGCCCTCGAGGACGAGCATGAGCGTCCGCGTAAAGGGCTGCGGCGCTGTCGCTGCAACCTGCGTCGTCCCGCTGCCGGCGAATGCGGATGTCGTCTGCGTTCCCTCCAGCCGCGCGACGACATGCGGCGCCGCCTGACCGTCGCTGCGACGCAGTTGGAGCTGCATCCGGTCGACGTCGTACTGGCCCGCCGTGATCGTCTCCGCGGTTCTCATGCCGTTCCAGAGCGCCGCGAGCCACGTCCCGGTCGCTGCTTCCGCAGCGAGGTCCTCGTTTCGAGCGCGAAGCGCCTGGAGCTCGGTGCGCAGGTCGACGACGATGTCGCGCGCGATTGTCTGCGCAGTCCCCTCGTCGATCGTGGCGATGCCCGGCGTGTTGACCACATCGATCGCCGGAAGCGCCTGAACGCCGTCGCGAGCCGCCGCGGAGCCCTCCTCCGGACGCGCCGGAACACCGGCCGCGACGACGAGCCCCGCGTACACGAGAGCGCCGGCAAGCGCGACCGAGCCGACAGACGGGTCGTCGCGGCATCCGCGGCACGAGTGAGGCGAGCCGCTCCGCGCCGACCAGCTCGATCACCCCTCGGGTCGCGCAGACGGCGAAGAGCGCGCCGAGGATCGCGACCTTGGTCGCGAACTCGGTCGTCTGCGGCGCGATCAGAACGGTCGCCAGCAGCCCGACGGCGACCGCGTAGACCCGCCGGCCCGGTCGCGGCTCGCCGGAATCGTCTTCGGATCGGTGATCATGAAGAAGAGGAAGACGAGGATCTCCGGCGAGGTGACGAGGAGCCACCAGAACTCCGCTGCCCTCGATCGGGCCGACGTGCCAGGGCGCGGTCATGGTGTGGCCGCTCGCCGCGAGGAGGGCGATGCCTGCAGCGAACGCGACCCAGAAGCCCACTGCGACTCCGACGAGATGCAGTCGGCGCAGGATGAGGAAGCCACCGACGACGATGAGCACCAGCGCGAACACGAGAGAGGGGGAGAGCGGCCCCCACCAGAGTGCGAGCGGGTCGGCGCGCGACGCGCCGAGGAGCAGGAAGCAGAGCACGAGCCCGAAGTTCGAGGGGTTGAAGATGTGCCGCCCGCGCACGCGAATCGACGTACTTCGAGAGGAGCGCGACCGCGGACGTTCCCGCGAAGATCCACCAGCCGTTCATGCTCCACCAGTCGCCGTGCTCGGTTCCCGGGACGCGGAGGATGAATGCGACGCCGTTCCCGGTCAGGAGCGCGCTCGCCGGCCACATGAGCACGTGCTGCGTGCGAAACGTGATCGCAACCTCGAGGATCCCGGCCACCGCGAGCGAGACGAGGATCTGCGCGATCGACAGCTGAAAGTCGAACGCGACCTGGCCGAGCACCTGCAACGTGACGATCACCGCCGCCAGATGGAGGCGCGGATCGCGCGCCGTGGGCAGCAGGACCGGGTAGTGCGTGCCCCGGATCCGCAGCGACGGGCGGCCGGCTAGAGCGGGCGCGCTCATGAAGCCGAAATCGTACTGCCGTCACGAGGAAGTAACGTCCCGACGTGCTCACGCGAGCCGAGATCACCGCGGCGAGAGATCGCGCGGCCGATGCGCTTGCCGACTCCGGCATCGTCCTGACCCAGGACGAGCGCGCGAGCATCGAGGTGGCCGACTTCGGGCTGTCGCGGCTGGAGGAGATCGGGCTTCAGCTCGTCGTGTACGTGAACACGGAGCGCGTGTGCGCGAAGGAGCTTGTGCTGTTCCCGCGCCAGACGTGCCCCGAGCATCGGCATCCGCCGGCCGGGGCCTCCCCCGGCAAGGAGGAGACGTTCCGGTGCCGCAGCGGCGTCGTCTACCTCTACGTCGAGGGCTCACCCACCGAGACGCCGGCGTGTGGGCCGCCGCCGTCAGGTGGAGATGCGTTCACGGTCTGGCACGAGATCGAGCTTCGGCCGGGTGACCAGCACACGATCGAGCCGAACGTGCTCCACTGGTTCCAGGCCGGCGACGAGGGCGCTGTCGTCTCGGAGTTCTCGACCATGAGCACCGACGAGCTCGATGTGTTCACCGACGCGCGGATCGGTCGAGCGACGCTGATCGCCGAGAGCTAGAGACGCAGCCCGCTGGTCAGCTCGCGTGCTCGAGCACGATGCGGGCGACGACGCCGCGCCGCTCGTCCATCAGAGCGAACGCTTCCTCGAACCGTTCGAGCGGAAAGCGGTGGGTGACGATCGGATCGAGATCGACGAGGCTCTCGCGCAGGAGGGCAACCATGTCCGCCCATGCGGCCGTCGTGTAGCCGACGCTGCCGAGGATCGAGAGATCGCGGAGAGGGATCCGGTCGGCCGGCAGCGTCAGCTCGTGGCCCTGGCCCGCGATTCCGAGGATGACGACGCGTCCGCCTTCGCGCACGATCCGCGTTGCGAGCTCCACCGCCGGGACGGCGCCGGCCGTCTCCACGACCACGTCGAGCCCTCCGGGCGCGATCCGGTGCGTCTCCTCCTCCGCGTCCTGCTCCGCCACGTTGACGACCGCGTCCGCACCGAGACTGCGCGCGAGCTCGAGCTCCTCGTCGCGAACGCCGTACGCGACGATGGCTCCCGGGGAGCGGAGGCGCGCGATGCGGATGGCGAGCGCGCCCATCGCGCCGACTCCGATGATTCCGACGGTCTCGGCCGGCTCGATCCGCGCCCGGCCGAGCGCCTTGACGACGCACGAGCCGGGCTCGACGAGCGCCGCTGCGTCGAAGGACACGTGGTCGGGGAGCGCATGGAGGATCCGCGCCGGGACGACGACGAACTCGCCCCAGCCACCGCTGCGGGTGAACCCGACCGCGTCGTAGCTCGCGCATAGATGCGTATCGCCCGCGCGGCAGCGCGTGCAGCTCATGCAGCCGATGTTCCCCTCGCAGACCACGCGTTGGCCCGGCTCAAGGGCAGTCACGCCCTCGCCGACCGAGTCGACGACACCGCTCCACTCGTGGCCCGGAACCACCGGAAATCGCACCCACCGTGAGTCGAGCGCGCCGGTCACGATGTCGAGGTCCGTCCTACATACGCCCGCCACGACACTCCGAACGCGAACCTCGCCCGCCGACGGCGTCGGCGTCTCGACATCCCGCAGGACTACGGAGTTGGGGCGCTCGATGACGATCGCTCTCACGCGCCTGGTGAGCCTATCGCTGTCAGGATGCTGCCCGTGAGGCTCGAGAGCGCACTCGCGGCCGTTCGCTTCGTCGTCGAAAGGGCGTCGGCGCCGGTCTGCGTCTACGTGGTGGACGACCACGGCGAGATCGTCGCGGCGGCGACGATGGACGCAGCAGCGCCCGATACGCGCCTCAACGCGCAGCGCAAGGCGTACACCGCGGCTCGAAGCGACGCGACCTCGACTGCCGAGCTCGCGACCAAGGCGCGCGAGGATGCGGCAGAGCGAGCGAGCTTCGATCCGTTCTTCACGTTCTTCCAGGGCGGTGTGGCCGCGTTCGAGGATGGTCGCCGGGTCGGCGCCGTCGGAGTGAGCGGGCTACCCGGCCCCGACGACGACGCGCTCGCGCGGCAGGCCATCGAGGCGGCGGGTCTCTCGACGGCCGACTAGACCGCTCTGGCTACCCTCTTCGACTCCGAAGCGACACTCGAGGAGGATCATGAGAAAGCGCACCATCGCAGTGCTTCTCGCCCTGACGATCGGCGCGATCGCGGCGATTCCCGTCTTCGCGGCGACGCCGAAAGTCACCGGAACGGTCGGCCCCGGCTTCACGATCAGCATGAAGAAGCCGACGAAGGCCGGCAGGTACACGCTCGTGGTGAGCGACAAGTCGAGCATCCACAACTTCCATTTGAAGGGGAAGGGCGTGAACGTGAGGACGAGCATCCCGGCTACCGGGTTGAAGACGTTCAAGATCACGCTCGCGAAGGGCAGGTACACGTTCCTTTGCGACCCTCATCCGACGTCGATGAAGGGCTCGTTCACCATCAGGTAGGTCGGGTTTTCGCCAGCGATCGCGAAGCGGTCGCGCTTCAGGATCTGCGCGTCCAGGATCTCGTGCTAGCGAGATCCTGGACTGCGTAGAGAAAGAGCCAGCGGCTCGATCGAGCCGCTGGAGATGCGCCAGCCGGCGAGCTCGCCCGTGCGCACGGTGTAGATCAGGTACGGGCGCCCGTCCCAGAGCCCGACGTTCTCGACGTCGGTGCGCGAGGGGTGCGGCGGCGAGGACAGATGCGAGTGGAAGACGGCGAGCTCGTAGCCGTCGTCCTCGAGAAACCAGGTCTCCGGCGGCACGTCGAGCTCGAAGCGGTACGGCGACGCGGCGGAGTTGCGGCCCGGGACATAGCGCTCGGCCACTCCGTTCTTCGTGACGACCAGCCCGCAGGCTTCGTTCGGCGACTCGTCCTGCGCGTGTGCGGCGAGCGCGGTTCGAACGTCCTCGGGAACTACCACCAGACGGTTCGCTCCATCGCGCTCTCGGCGTCGGTGGCATCCCAGAAATCGGCGGACAGGTACTTCCAGCCGCCGTCCGCGAGCACGCAGACGACGACACCTTCCTCGAGGTCGTCCGCGAGCTGCAGCGCTGCGTGGACGACTGCGCCGGAGGACACGCCCCCGAGCACCGCCTCGCGCTCGAGGAGCAAACGGAGCCCCGCCACGGCCTCGGCGTTCGTCACGAGGAGCTTTCGGTCGAGCTTCGAGACGTCGAGGATCGGCGGCACGTAGCCGTCCTCGAGCGACCGCAGGCCCATCACCTCGTCGCCCGGGAGCGGCTCGGCGGCCGCGACGACGACGTCGGGGAACGTCTCGCGCAGTCGCTCCCCCGCGCCCATCAGCGTGCCGCCGGTGCCGAGTCCCGCGACGAGGACGTCGACGCGCTCGAGTGCGTCGACGATCTCGGCGCCGGTTCCCTCGTAGTGCGCCCGCGGGTTCGCCTCGTTGGCGTACTGGAACGGCATGAAGAAGCCCGGATCGTTCTCGGCGAGGTCGAGCGCAAGGCGCACGGCGCCGTTCGAGCCCTCCTCGCCCGGCGAATCGACGATCTCGGCGCCGTAGAGCTGGAGCAGGCGTCTCCGCTCGGCCGTCACGTTCGCCGGGACGACGCAGGTCAGCGGGTATCCGCGGAGGCGCGCCGCGAGCGCGAGCGCGATCCCCGTGTTCCCGCTCGTCGGCTCGAGGAGCCGCCGTCCCGGCGCAAGCTCGCCAGTGGCCTCTGCAGCGTCGAGCATCGCCTTCGCGACCCTGTCCTTGATCGATCCGCTCGGGTTCTGCCCCTCGAGCTTCGCGTAGAGCCGGACGGCCGGACGGGGCGAGAGCCGCGGAAGCTCGAGGAGCGGCGTCGACCCGACGAGGTCGAGGAGCGACGCCGGCTGGGCCTTAACAGCCACCGGCCATCGCCGGCAGGAGGATCAGCTGGTCGCCGCGGCGGACCTCGGTGTCGAGCCCGTCGCGCGTGCGGACGTCCTCGCCGCCGATGTAGACGTTCACGAAGTCGGCGAGCTCACCGTCGCGAAGGAGCTGGGTCTCGAGCGCCGGATAGCGCGTCACGAGATCGTCGATCACGTCGGCAACGGTGTCGCCACGTGCGTCGAGCTCGCGGACGCCGCCGACCTCGGTCCGCAGAGTGGGTGGGATCCGAATCGTCGCCATCAGATCCGCACCGGCGCGTTGCAGAACTCGACGTAGTCGACGTACTCGGTGATCGAGGGGCTGTCGCCGCACACCGGGCAGTCGGGGTTCCGGCGGACGGCCACCTCGTCGAGGGTCGTCCCCAGTGCGTCGAACAGGAGGAGCCGTCCGGCGAGCGAATCGCCGCGTCCCAGGATCAGCTTCAGCGTCTCGTTCGCCTGGATCGAGCCGATGATCCCCGGGAGCACGCCGAGCACCCCGCCCTCGGCGCAGCTCGGTGCGAGCTCGGGAGGCGGCGGCTGCGGGAAGAGGCAGCGGTAGCACGGGCCGATCCCGGGCGAGAACACCGTGACCTGCCCCTCGAAGCGGAAGATCGAGCCGTGCACGACCGGGATGCCGCTCCACACCGAGGCGTCGTTCACGAGGTAGCGCGTCGGGAAGTTGTCGGCGCCGTCGACGATGACGTCCCAGCCTTCGCCCAGGATCCGGTCGACGTTCTCCGAGGTCAGCCGCTCCTGGAACGGAACGACCTCCACGTCCGTGTTGAGCGCCTCGAGCGTCCGCTTGGCGGACGCGACCTTCGGCTCGCCGAGCCGGTCGGTCGAGTGGACGATCTGGCGCTGGAGGTTCGATTCGTCGACGACGTCCGCGTCGACGATCCCGAGCGTGCCGACGCCCGCCGCTGCGAGGTAGAGCGACGCCGGAGAGCCGAGGCCGCCCGCTCCGATCAGGAGCACGCGCGCATCGAGAAGCTTCTGCTGTCCCTCCTCGCCGACCTCCGGGATGAGCAGGTGCCGGCTGTAGCGCGAGCGCTGCTCGGGCGACAGGACGCGCGGAACGGTGACCTCGAAGCCGTTCCGCTTCCAGTCCTGGAAGCCACTGGCGAGATTGACCACGTTCTCGTACCCCAGCTCCTCGAGCACCTTTGCTGCGAAGGCCGACCGCGATCCCGCGGAGCAGTACACGATGAGCGCGCGTGTCTTGTCGGGGACGAGCCCCTCGATGCGCTGCTCGAGCCGGCCTCGACCGGTGTAGATGGCGCCCGGAATGTGCCCCTCGTCCCACTCGTCGGGCTCGCGGACGTCGACGAACAGCGACCCCTCCGACGCCGCGAGGCGCTCCTGCGCCTCGACGGTCGAGATCTCGTCGATCTCGCTTCTGACCTGTGCGAGCAGCTCTCGATAGGTCGCCATTACTTTCGGAACTATAGCGTTGAGGTGCTGGCTATCGTCCGGCGGTGTCCGCGCAGCGTCGTGTCGCGCTCCTCGTCGGCGCCGTCGCGATCGCCGCGGTGGCCGTCGTCGCGGCCGCGGTGCTCTCTTCCGAGGGCGACTCGGCAGGCACGCGTGCGACGACGACGGAGCCCAAGCCACGCGAAGGGCGGCCGCCTCTCTCCTTCGCACTCGGCTTCCGCGACGACGTGGAGGCGCGTGATCTGACGCGCGGAGCGGCGCTCTACCAGCGGGGGGAGACCGAAGCCGCCGCTGCGCTCTTCGCGAAGCACGACTCGCTCGAGGGGAAGGTCGGCGCGGCGTACGCGGGGTGGCCCGATGGCACGCTCGACCGTCTGGATCAGCTCGCGAAGCTCTATCCCGAGGTCGCGGTCGTGCAGCTCCATCTCGGGCTCGCGCGGTTGTGGGCAAACGAGGGCGACCCGCTCGAACCATGGCGCGCCGTCGTCGAGGCCGAACCGGACACGCCGTACGCGATCGTCGCCGGGAATCTTCTGCATCCGGGTCTGCCGCGCGGACTTCCCGCGTTCATACCGTCGTTCACGGCGTCCGCGGCGATCTCGAAGCTCCCGCCGGCCCGCCAGCTCGAGGCGCTGCGCCGCGCGGCAGCTCGGGGCGGCGCCCGCGAGCAGCTGCTCTACGGCGTCGGCCTGCAGCGCGTCGGGCGCCCGGTGTCGGCAGGCAAGGTCTTCGACCGCGCCGCGCGGCGCTTCCCGAACGAGGTCGAAGCGCAGGTGGCGGGCGCGGTCGGCGCGTTCGACAAGGCCGCGCCGGAGCGGGCCTTCGGCCGCCTCGGGCCGCTCTCGAAGACGTATCCGAACGAGCCGAGCGTTCGCTTCCACCTGGGCGTCCTGCTCCTCTGGACGGGCCGAATCCAGGGTGCCGAGCGTCAGTTCAGGCTGGCGTCGAAGGCGCAGCCTGGCTCAGCGCTCGCGCGCGAGGCGGATCGCTACCTCGAGACCATCAGCCGCGCGCGCGGCTAGCCCACGTACGGCGCCGCTTTTGACGCCCGCCGCCCATGCAACTACGGTGTGACGGCTGACGAGGAAGGGGGGCGGTCTGGCCGCAGAAGAAACGCAGGGCGCTACCACTCGCACGCCGATCGAGGAGACCCTCGCGAGCGACGAGGGCCAAAGGCTCCTCGAGGTCGGGTATCGCACGGGCCAGCTCGACGCCGACGAGCTCGCGCTCGCGCTGGACGAGCTGGAGCTCGAGCCCGCACAGCTCGACGACGTCTACGCGGCGCTCGACGAGGCGCAGATCGCGGTCGTCCACGCGGCGGCCGACGAGCCCGAGGTCGAGATCGAGCCGGAGCCCGAGATCACGACGGACGCGCTGCAGCTCTTCCTCAAGGACATCGGCAAGGTTCCTCTGCTCACCGCGGCGCAGGAGGTCGAGCTCGCGAAGCGGATCGAGCGCGGCGAGCACGCGGCCAAGCAGGCCATGGTGGAGGCGAACCTCCGCCTCGTCGTGTCGATCGCAAAGCGCTACCGCAACCAGGGCCTGCCGTTTCTCGACCTGATCCAGGAGGGGACGATCGGACTCGTCCGCGCCGCGGAGAAGTTCGACTACCGGAAGGGCTTCAAGTTCTCGACGTACGCGACCTGGTGGATCCGCCAGGCGGTCGCCCGCGCGATCGCGGACAAGGGCCGCACGATTCGCATGCCTGTCCACGTCGTCGAGAAGCTCAACCGGATCATGCGCTCCGAGCGGAAGCTCCGTGCGGAGCTCGGGCGCGAGCCGCTCGCCGAGGAGATCGCGCGGGACGTCGAGATGACGCAGGACGAGGTCGAGCAGATTCGCCGCAGCGCGCAGGTTCCCGTCTCGCTCGAGAAGCCGGTCGGCGACGACGACGAGTCGGAGTTCGGCCACTTCCTCGCCGACGAGACGGCACCGCTTCCCGACGAGCTCGCCGAGACCACGCTTCAGCGCGAGGCGCTCAGGTCGATCCTCGGCGCGCTCTCCGAGCGCGAGCGGAAGGTGCTCGAGCTGCGCTACGGGCTCGACGGCCAGCAGCCGCGTACGCTCGACGAGGTCGGCCGCCACTTCCAGGTGACGCGCGAGCGCATCCGCCAGATCGAGCACCAGGGTTTGAAGAAGCTGCGGGCCCTCGCCGACGCCCAGCGCGTCCGCGACGTCGCGTAGGCCGCGTGCTCTACCGGCCGGAGGACTTCGAGCCGCTCACCGACGAGCCTTGGGATGAGGCGCGGATCCGCACGGGCATCCGCGAGATCGTCGCCGATACGGATGCTGCGCTGCGCGGCCCGAAGCTCCTCTGGCCCGCGGAGGACTGGGATCGCTGGCGAGCGACGAGCCCGCTGAAGGACCTCTACTGTGGCGCCGCAGGCGTGCTGTGGGCTCTCGCCGATCTGCGCGAGCGCGACCACGCGGAGACGACGCTGGATCTCGGCAACCTCGCCCTCCGCGTGCTCGAACGCCACCGTGCGCGACCAGACCTCGGAAGTTGGACGGACGTTCCGGAGCCACGGGAGTCGGCACTCCTCGCCGGTGAGACCGGGATCCTCCTCGTCGCATACAGGCTCGCGCCGACCCGCGATTTCGCCGAAACGCTCCACAGGCACGTCCGCGAGAACGTCCACAACGAAGCCGACGAGATCATGTGGGGCTCGCCCGGGACGATGATCGCCGCGCACCTCATGCTCGCGTGGACGGGCGACCAGCGTTGGCGTGCAGTCTGGGACGAGAGCGCGGACGCCTTGCTCGACCGACGGGACAGCGGAGGGCTGTGGACGCAGCTGCTCCACGGACATCTGTGCCGGTACCTCGGGCCTGTACACGGGCTCACCGGGAACGTGCAATCGCTCCTGTCCCTCCTCGACGCCAAGCGTGCGGCCGCCTTGCGACGGAGGACTGCGTCGATTCTCGAGGAGACGGCTTTCGTCGAGAACGGCCTCGCGAACTGGCCGCCCGCGCCGCAGGCTGCGCTCGAGAATGCGAGGGGAGAGATTCGGCTCCAGTGGTGCCACGGCGCGCCCGGCATCCTCTGCGCCGCAGCGTCATACCTCGACGAGGAGCTCGTGCTCGCGGGCGCGGAGCTCACATGGCGAGCCGGCGCGCATCGCGACGTCAAGGGGGTGGGCATCTGCCACGGCACGGCGGGGAACGGGTACGCGCTGCTGCATGCGTTCGAGCGCACGGGCGACCAGCGCTGGCTCGAGCGCGCGCGTCGCTTCGCGGTGCACGCGCTCGCGCAGGTCCGCCACCAGCGAGCGGCCCGTGGTCGGGGTCGCTACTCGCTGTTCACGGGCGATCCAGGCGTGGCGCTGTACCTCGCGAGCTGCCTCGACGAACGTGCCGCGTTCCCCGTACTCGACGCCTGACTAGACTCGCGGCCGTGACGCCGCCGTCCGATTCGCTGCGCGACCAGCTTGCCGAGCTCATCGCCATCCCTTCCGTGAGCGCGGACGCTGCGCACGCCGCCGACATCGAGGCTGCCGCCGCGTGGGTCGCGGGACGCATCCGAGACGGGGGAGGTGCCGCCGAGCTCGTGCCGTGGGGTGAGCGGCCGCTCGTCATCGGGGAGATTCCCGCGTCCGTGAGTCCCGAGTCCGCACCGGCGATCCTCTGCTACGCCCACTTCGACGTCCAGCCGGCCGACCCGCTCGAGCTCTGGGAGTCGCCACCGTTCGAGCTGACCCAGCGCGACGGGAAGCTCTGGGCGCGGGGCGTCGCGGACGACAAGGGCAATCTCTTCACGGTCGTCGAGGCTGCGCGCCAGCTGGCCGCAGAAGGCTCCTTGCCGGTCAACGTTCGCTTCGCCTTCGACGGCGAGGAGGAGATCGGAGGCAACTCGATCGTCGAGTGGCTGGAGCAGGACGAGGGGCGTGCGGACGCGGCGCTGATCCTCGACGGCGCGATGTCCTCGCGCGAGCTTCCGATCTTCTACGTCGGCGTGCGCGGGATGCTCTATTTCCACCTGCACGTTCGGACAGGGACGACGGACATGCACTCGGGCATGTTCGGAGCCGCGGCGCTGAACGCAACCCACGCGCTGATGAGCGCTCTCGCGAACGTCGTCCCGCGCGCGGACGGCTATCTGCCCGCCGAGCTGCGCGCCGGCGCGATACCGCCGTCCGAGGAGGAGCTTGCTGCGTGGGCGCAGCTTCCGTCCGGATCCGAGCAGCTGTCGCACTACGGCGCGACGCCGATCGCATCCGGAGCAGGCGAGGACTTCTACCTGCGGACGTTCGCGGACACGGCGCTCGACGTGAACGGCATCGCGAGCGGCTCGCCCGATCTCGTGAAGACCGTGCTCCCCGTGGAGGCGCGGGCGAACGTCTCCATCCGGCTCGCTCCAGGGCAGGATCCCGACGCGATTCGCGCCGCCTTCGAGCGGCTCGTACGCGACGGGCTTCCCGACGGGGCTGAGCTCGACATCACGTTGAAGAACTCCGGCCGGCCGGCGCTGACGCCGACCGACGCCTCGGCGATCCGCATTGCCGGAGACGCGTTCGAGCATGTCATCGGCGCTCGGCCGCTCCTCGTGCGCACGGGCGGGACGCTTCCGATCTACGCAGGACTCGTCGCGCGCGGCTTGCCGACGCTCGCGACCGGGTTCGGCATCGAGAGCGAGTGCAATGTCCACGCGCCGAACGAGAACGTGCCCGTTGGCGCACTGGAGCTCGGCGTTGCGACGCTCCGCGAGACCTTTCTCCGGCTTGGAGAGCTTGGCAGCTAGAGCACCGTTCGCCAGCCCTCTCGCGGAGGAGCTGGCGTACGACGTCCTCGAGCGGTTCCTGCGCTACGTCCGCGTGGACACGCAAGGCGCGTATCGAGTTCCCGAGCGCCCGAGCACGCAGAAGCAGCTCGATCTCTCGCGGTTGCTCGTCGACGAACTGCGAGAGATCGGCCTCCAGGACGCCGAGCTGAACGACGAGCACTCCGTCTTCGCGACGCTCACCGGGACCCCGGACACGCCCGTCGTCGGGCTCATCGCGCACGTTGACACGACACCTGACGTCACCGGAGCGGGCGTGTCGCCGATCGTGCATGAGGCATGGGGCGGCGAGCCGATCGTGCTATCCGGAGACCCGCGCCAGGTGCTCGACCCGGAGGTGCTACCCGCACTCGCCGCCCGCGTGGGACACGACATCGTGACGAGCGACGGGACGACGCTCCTCGGGGCGGACGACAAGGCAGGTATCGCGGAGATCATGGCAGCGGTCGCCTACCTCGCCCGAACGCCCGAGCGGTTACGGGCGACGATTCGCGTCGCGTTCACGGTGGACGAGGAGGTCGGGCGCGGCGCCGAGGACTTCGACCTCGAGAGCTTCGGGGCGGACGTCGCCTACACCCTCGACGGCTCCGATCTCGGTGAGCTCGAGGTCGAGACCTTCTCGGCAGCCTCCGTCAGGGTCACGATCCGCGGGCTCTCCGTGCATCCCGGGTCGGCGAAGGACAAGCTCGTGAACGCGGTGAAGCTCGCGTCCGAGCTCGTGTTGTCGGTACCGCGTGACCGACTCTCGCCGGAGACGACGGATGAGCGGGAGGGCTACGTGCATCCGCATCGCATCTCCGGCTCGACCGAGGAGGCGGTGGTCGACTTCATCGCGCGCGACCACGACGACGATCTCCTCGCTGAGCATGTCGCGCTGCTCGAGCGCCTCGCCCGCGACGTGGAGGTCCGCGAGCCGCGGGCGAAGGTCGACGTGGAGGTGCGTCACTCGTACCGCAACATGCGGCCGTTCATCGAGGAGAACCCGCGCGTCGTCGAGGCGGCGCTCGAGGCGATCCGCCGCGCAGGCGTCGAGCCCCGGCTCGCCATCACGCGTGGCGGTACCGACGGGGCGGTGCTCTCGGCACAGGGCCTCCCGACGCCGAATCTCTTCACGGGCGGGCAGGAGTACCACTCGGTGCGCGAGTGGGCGAGCGTGCAGGACATGGGCGCCGCGGCCGCGACGATCGTCGAGCTCGCCGGCGTCTGGGCGGAATCAACCCGGTAGGGGCGAGGCTTGCCTCGTCCGAAGTACGCTGACGGCGTGGCCCGGCTCGTCGGCATCAACCACGTCGCCGTGCAGGTCGGCGACCTCGACGAGATGCTCGACTTCCTACGCAGTCTGGTCGACGATCTCGAGCTGCGCGGTCGCAGCGGCGGCATGGCTTTCGTCGACCTGGGCGACCAGTTCATCGCCCTCGAACGCGCGGTCGAACCGGTTGCGGCGGGGCACTACGGGCTCGTGGTCGACGACCAGGCCGAGGTCGTCCGGCGCGCGCGGGATGCCGGCGCGAGGATGATCGGCGGCCACGACTTCCTCGACCCGTGGGGAAATCACTGGCAGGTCGTCGACTACAGGAACGTCCAGTTCTCGAAGGCCGAGCGTGTCCTCGAGGGGATGGGCCTCGACGGACTGGAGAAGTCCGAGCGCGCGCTCGCGGAGCTTCGAGAGAAGGGCCTGGAAGACTGAGCTTCGCTTCGTCCAACGTCGCCGGTGGCGAGACACGCCTTGTCGCGATGGTCGGGAGAGTTTCCTGCGCTTACGTGTCGTGGACGCCGCAGCCGAGCCAGTCGTGGCCGAAGCGGCGCATCTCGTGCACGACAGGGAGCAACGCGCGGCCCTTGTCCGTCAACGCGTACTCGACCCGCGGCGGCGATTCCGGGTAGCTCTGGCGGGCGACGATCTCCTCGGCTTCGAGCCAGCGGAGGCGCTCAGCGAGCGTGCGGGGGCTGATGCCCGCGCACGAGCGTTCGAGCTCCGTGAACCGTCGCGGCCCTTCGGAGAGGTCGTGAATGATGAGCACCGTCCACTTCGAACCGACGATCTCGGCTGCGCCGGCGACCGAGCACGTCGGCGCCGCATGGACGGGAAGCATCGTGCGCGTTACCACGAGCTGATTGTACGACCGACTGCTCACGCTGTCGTGCCGGCGGTGTTTTTCCGCGCGGGCGTGAACTCGCGCGACGGTCAGTCCCAGGGCGGAGGGTTGTGCACCCAGCGGCCGCCGACCATCGTGGCCACGACCTGGATCGTCCCGAGCTCCTCGACGGGGCACTCGAGCGCGTCGCGCGACAGGACCACGAGGTCGGCCAGATAGCCGGGGAGAAGCTTTCCGCGGCGACGCTCGTCGCCCGACAGCCAGGCCGGAGTGACGCACGTCGCCGTGAGCGCCTCCTCGATCGTGAGGCACTGCTCGGGATGCCATGCGGGGCGGTCGTCGGTCGTTCGCAGAACCCCTGCGCGGATACCGGCGAGAGGGTCGAGCTCCTCGACCGGCGCGTCCGAGCCGTTCGCAACGAGCGCGCCCGACTCCCACAGCGAACGGAAGGCGTAGGCACCGTCGGCCTGCTCGGGCCAGAAGCGCTCCGCGAGGTCGCGATCGGAGGGCGCGTGGCTGAACTGGACCGAGCACGCGACGCCCAGAGCCGCGAAGCGGCCGACGTCCTCGGGTGCGAGACACTGCGCGTGCTCGATTCGATGGCGGAGGCCGAGCGGCGCCCACACGTCGCGGGTCGACTCGAACGCGTCGAGTGCCTCGCGGTTCGCGCGGTCGCCGATCGCATGCACGCCGACGGGCCAGCCGAGCCGCGCTCCCTCGCGGATGACGTCGGCGAGCTCCTCGCCGCTCGTGATCGTCACACCCGACCCGTCGAGCATCCAGGCGGTCCGCGACCCGAGCGTCCCATCCATGAAGGCCTTCAGGTAACCGATGCGGAGAAACGCGTCGCCGATCCCGGAGTGGATGCCGAGCGCCGCGAGCTCCGGCAGCCGCTCGTACGGGATCGACTGCCAGACGCGAAGTGTGAGACCGTCGCGCTCGGCGACGCGCTGGAAGATCCCCGGCGAGCCGAGCCAGCCGTCCTTGTCGTGGATTGCCACGACCCCGCGACCCGCGGCGATGCGCAGGCCGACGCGCGTGGCATCGACGAACTCGTCCTCCGTCGGCATCGCGAACCGGGCGCGGAACTGCCACGCGGACTCCTCGCGCAGAACGCCGGTCGGCTCGCCCGAGGCATCGCGCTCCACGACGCCGCCCTCGACCTGGAGATCGCCCTCGGCGCACGCGAGCGCGGCGGAGTTGAGCCATGCGGAGTGGTAGTCCTTCGAGAACAGGAGCGCGGGGACGTCGCCGGTCACCGCGTCGAGCGCGGCGGCCGTCGGCTGCTCGTCCCACTCGGCCGAGCGCCAGCCGTAGCCGCGGATCCAGCTTCCGTGCCGGGGGTGCGTGCGAATGTGCTCGAGCGCCTCGGAGAGCCCCCTGGCCTCTTCGAGCTTCACCTCGCGCTGCGACAGCGACCAGGTGGGGAAGTGCACGTGAGAGTCCGTGAAGCCGGGGAGTACGCAGCGGCCGCCGAGGTCGACGACGTCCGGGCTCGGCAGCGCCGCTTCGTGGGTGCTGACGCCGCCCGCGACGTGTGCGCCGGCGATGGCGAGCGCGCGTGCCGTCGGGAGCGACGGATCCATCGTGCGGATCACTCCGTTCTCGAGGATCATGCGCGGCGACTGTAACCAGGGAAGGAGAGAGGGTGCTCGCACACGTCGCCGTCAACGTGATCGATCTCGAATCCGCCAAGAACTTCTACGTCGGCGCACTGGAACCGCTCGGATACCGCGTCGTGTACGAGGAGCCCGGTCGGCTCGCATACCTCGCGGACGCGCACGGGCTCGACTTCGGGATCGGCCAGCGAGGGCCTGTCGGTGGGGCTCACGTGGCGTTCGAGTGCGGCGATCGTGCCACGGTCGATCGCTTCTACGAAGCCGCGATCGCGGCCGGCGGCGTCGACAACGGCGGTCCGGGTCTCCGTCCGCAGTACGACGCCGACTACTACGCGGCGTACGTCCTCGATCTCGACGGCAACAACATCGAAGCGGTCTGCCACCACGCACCGACCTAGACTTCACACGTGCCCTGGGAGCCGCTGACCGACGACCAGCTCGAGATCCGCGGGCTCGTGAGGACGATTGCGCGCGAGCGCATCGCGCCGCGTGCCGCCGAGATCGACGAGTCGCACGAGTTCCCGTGGGACGTCGTCGAGCTCTTTCGCGAGCACGGCATCTTCGGGCTCCTCTTCGACGAGGAGCACGAAGGCACCGGAACCGGGACACTCCTCGCGCTCGTCGCGATCGAGGAGGTCTCGAAGGTGTGCGCGACGAGCGGGCTCATCCTCGCGGTGCAGGAACTCGGCTCGCTCGGGCTCAAGCTCGCCGGGACGGAGGAGCAGAAGGGACGGTTCCTGCCGAGGCTCGCTTCCGGTGAGGTGCTTGCGGCGTACGCCCTGACCGAGGCGGGCTCGGGCTCCGACTCGGCTGCGATGCGCACGACCGCGCGGCGAGATGGCGACGAATACGTCCTCGACGGCTCGAAGCGCTTCATCACGAACGCCTCCGTCGCCGGGCTCTACACCGTCTTCGCGAAGACCGATCCCGAGGCCGGACACTCGGGTATCTCCGCATTCGTCGTGGAAAGCGGCACGCCCGGGTTCGAGGTCGCGCGGCTCGAGCCGAAGATGGGCATCGCCGGATCGACGACGGGGGAGCTCACGTTCGACGGAGCGCGGATCCCGACAGCGAACCGGCTCGGCGAGGAGGGTGAGGGCTTTCGGATCGCGATGCGCATCCTCGACCGCTCGCGTCCCGGTGTCGCGGCGCAGGGGCTCGGCATCGCACAGGGCGCGACCGACTACGCCCTCCAGTACGCCCGCACGCGCGAGACGATGGGCAAGCCGATCGCCGAGCACCAGCTCATCGCGGGCAAGCTCGCCGACATGGAGACGCGCTGCGAGGCCGCGCGCGGGCTCCTGTACCGCTTCGGCCGCATGGTCGACGAGGGCGCCGAGGACGCGGAGCTGACGAAGGCCTCTGCGATGGCGAAGCTCTACTGCACGGACACCGCGATGGACGTGGCGACCGATGCGGTGCAGATCCTGGGCGGGTACGGCTACATCCGCGAGTACCCGGTCGAGCGCATGATGCGCGACGCGAAGATCACGCAGATCTACGAGGGCACGAACGAGATCCAGCGCCTCGTGATCGCGCGCGAGATGCTGAAGGAGTCGCGCGCCTTCCTCTTCTCGGGCGTCGCCTAGCGACGGCAGAAGCGGTTGCGCGGCGTGCGCCCGTTCCAGGTGAAGCCCTCGGCTACGGCTCGCGTCGCGGTTACGACGTAGCAGCCGGGACCGCGCGGAACCAGCACGCGGGCCTTGCCTGCCGCTCCGGTCACCGTCTGCACCCTGGCGACCCGCCTGCCGTCGAGGGTTGCAACGAGCGTGATCGCAGCACGGGAGACCGGCCTTCGTGCCGCATCGACCGCTGCCAGCGTCACCTCGGCGCCGCGAGACGTGCGATGGAAGGTCACCGACGCGAGGCGCAGCGTCGCCGGGCCGACGGCGAGCGCTGCCGAGCCGACGACGGAGCCGCCGCTCGTGGCCGCGGTCACCGTTCCGTCGCCGAGCGTCCGTCCGGCGCGGAACGTCGCCCTTCCACCCCGGCTGCCGACGAACCTCGCGAGCTCGGCCGGCGCGACGCTCCACGAGAGGTTGGCCGGTGCGATGTTCCCGAACGCGTCGGTCGCGACTCCCGTGAACGTCGCGTCCGCCCGCGCGCGAACCTGGCGCGAGGAGGGCGTCACCGAGATCCGCGCGGCCGCGCCCGCACTGACGGTCACCTCGCGCGTGGCTTGGGTCGTGCCCGCCGCGGCTGCGGTCAGGGTCGCGACACCGGCACGTGTGTCGCGGTAGGAGAACGCCACGATGGTTCCTGGCGAAACGGAGAGCGAGAGTGTGCTCGTCCACGGCCCGGCTGCGCTCGTCGAGAACGTGCCGGCGGACGAGCTCGAACGAAGCGTTACGGCGGCGGGCCGCACGACCGCGGACGCGAGCGACAGCTCCAGCGGCGGCGACGGCACGCCTGCGATGAGACGAGTCGGGGCCGCCGGGCCGATCGTGAGCGTCGACTGCGCCCACGTGCGGAAGGATCGCCACGCCCCGTTGTGCTGCGCCTCGACGATGTCGACCGCGCAGAAAGTCTCACCCGCGCCGCACGCTCCGCTCCCCGGATTCTCGGGCTCGACGACGTCGCCCGAGTCACGTACGGCAGCCGCGAGCCGGTCGAGGAGCTGTCCCGTCTGCGCGGCGAAGTCCGCGTTCGAGAGGCCTGTGGTGTTCCGCGGCGCCCAGGCGAAGCCCCAGTGGTCCCGCGGCTGTGCGCTCGTCGCGCTGAAGTGGCGGAGCGCGTTCACCTGGGCGGACAGGTAGGCGGCCATCTGCTCGACCGGAACCATCGTCCAGCCCCATGCGGTCTCACGCGGCCATGCCCCGTTTGCGAGCGGGCTGTAGCTCTCGCGCAGGAACGCCCGTGCGGTCTCGATCTCGGGCGGGCCCGCACCGGCGAGCACGAGCTTGTGCTGGAGATAGTCAGTGAGGAACTCCCGGCGCTCTGCATTCGCGACTCCCGGGACGGCGTGGGCCCGGAGGTCGCCGTACACCTCCTGTGACCAGTCGCTCACGTACGCGGCCATGTCCGTCCAGAAGTCCGTGTCGGCGAGCCAGCTCTGGAGCGTGTTCTGGTAGACGGAGACGTCGCTCGTGCGCTGCCCGAACCCGATCACGAGGACGGCGCCACGCGTGGGCCGCCCGCCGTCGCCTTCGTAGAGCCCGCGCACGAGCTCCCTGACGTTGGCGCGCGCGTTGCCGTCGCCTCGGCGAACGGCTGACGTGAGCTCGTTCAGCATCCAGCTGTCGCCGCGCGAGACGTCGTAGCCCGCCTCGGCCATGCGCTGGCGCGCCGTGACGCCCGCCGTGTACCACGAGGAACCCGTGCTCGCGACCCAGCGGCTCCAGGTCGCGAAGTGGATCTCGGCCATGGCGTGGAAGTTGGGACCGAGTGCGCGGATGCGCGACGCCTGGTCGCGCCGGAAGGTCGTCTTGTCGGCAACGAGCGGCGGGACCGAGACGTGGTAGTCGGCGCACGGTGATGCAGCGGCCGCGAGCTTCGTCGCCAGCCGGAGCCAGTCGGACGCGGCATAGAAGACCGCACGCAGCGGCCGGCACTCAGCGGTCGGCGCGGCCTGTCGGGTACGGGTCGAGACGAGCCGGTTCCAGAGTGCGGCCGTCTTCGCGGGCTCCAGTGACGGCACCGGTGGCTCGGACGACGGCTCCGCGGACGCGCCCGTGCTCGCCGTGCCGGCGAGGCTCAGGGTCGCGAGGAGCAGGAACAGAACGGCGAACGAGTGGCGGGAGCGTCGCACGGCGGCTGACCGTAGCGGCGTCCTGTGAGGGCTCCGTAAACCTCGGGGGGCGGTCTCCCGCCCCCCGAGGAGTCCGCTAGCCGCGCCCGCAGTGGACGAGCGCGTTCAGGCAGTCGTCCACGAGCTTGCGCAGCGCGCCCGGCTTCCACGCGTTCACGAAGTCCGCGTGCGCCGAATACTGGCCGCCCGAGGCGAGCGAGAAGCCCTCGCCGCCACGGGTCGGGTAGCGGTAGATCTGCGTGATCTGCGGCACCTCGACGGGATGCGTCGCAGGGCAGCCGCTGCGCGTCGCGTAGGCCATGTGGCTCTTGTGATCCGTACTGTCGAGTCGCCTGCCGTCCCAGCACTCCGGGAACCGGATGTGCAGGCGCAGGAACGAGCCGCGCGTGTCCGGGCACGTGGGCACTGTGGCCGAGCGATCCATCCCCGACGCGAGGCCGCAGCTCCACGACGTGACGCGCATGCCCTGCGGGCTCGTCGCGGCCGCGTCGCCCGCGATCACGCGCAGGTTGTTCGGGAACGGGCTCACCTCGACGAGCGTCCCGCGCCGGTAGTAGATCGTCGCCGCCTGTGGCAGCACGACGTTCGTGCCCTGATAGAGCGCCGGCACCCAGTATGCGGCGGTGTCGTCGGCGCGCATGCACGTGGTGCCGCCCGAGCGCAGCGAGCCGAACGTGGAGGATGCGCTCGTCGTGCGGTTGCCGACGAACGTGTGCTGGTGCGATGCGCCGGGCTTGCCCGGGAACACGATCGGGTCGTCCGGCGCCTGATGCGAGAAGCGGCAGTGCTCGATGAAGTTCACGCCGACAAGATCGGCGCGCGAAAGCGCGGTCCGCTCATTGCCGGTCTTCGGCTTGTCGCCTGCCAGTGCCGCCGGCCCGAGCGCGGCTGCGACGACGAGAATCAGTGCCCCGACCGTGACCACTGCGATTGCTCTCACTCGTTCCCTCCCGTTGAAGGCTACGAGTGAATCCAGCCACCGAGCGGTTCGGGTTCTGAGGGCAGACCGTTATCGGGGCGTAAGGATTCCTTGAGCAGCGCCCAGGCGTCAGTCCGGCCCCGACTCCGTTTTCACGATCGCGTACGTCTTGCGCACGGTCTCGTCCACTGCCCACGTGCCCGACCAGCCGTCCGGGCACAGCATGACGACGCCCGGTCCGATCGACGTGACGACGCCGTCGGCGTCCGTGATCGTGCCCCGGCCGGCGACGAAGTGCATCTGCTCGTAGTACCCGTCGCAGGCGCCCTGGAACGTCCCGGGCGTGACCTCCCAGACCCCGAGCTCCACGCGCCCGTCGTCGGAGATCACGTGCCAGGACTCGTGCGGCTGGCCGGCAACCGCGGTCGGTACCGCGCGTCCGGTCGCGAGTTCGGCACTCAGCACGTCGTCGATCGTCATGTCGCGACCCTAGTCGATCAGCCGGGAACGCTCGCGGGCGGATAGTTCCCGCGGATCTCGTCGACGAACGTCGCGAGGCGGTCGGCGATGCCGCTGTCGCGAATCTCGAAGACGTTCTCCGCGTTGCGCTCGCCCGAGCGGGAGAGGTTGAAGCTTCCGACGAACGCCGTGTCGTCGGCGACGACGATCTTCGCGTGCATGAAGTTGTGCACCGACTCGGGCGTCCACGGGATCGACTCCTTGCCACTCCAGGGGGCGCCCTCGAGGACACTCTGGAGGAGCGGGATCTTCCACGCGCTCACGCCGTTCGTCTTCCACTGGTGGAAGACCTGGTCGACCTGCGTGTCGTCCACCACACCGGCAAGGTCGCAGCGCCGCTCCTTCACGATCTCGACGAGCGTGGCCAGGATCGGGCCGGACGTGAGCACGGGCGACGCGATGCGGATCCGTGCACGGGCCTTGCCGAGGTGCTTCGCGATCCGATGCGAGAGAGCCTCGCCGTGCTCGGGGGTGAACCACGCTCGTACCTGGGCCCCGTCGACGTCCGCGGGCCGCGGGTCGACGTCTCCCGTCCCGGCGACGTCGCCGCGGTTCCACAGCTCCTCGAACGCGAGGTGGTACGCGTAGGCGATCTCGCGTCGAGTCGACCGTGACGATGACGTTCTCCTGCCGCGACCACGAGTCGTCCGTCCAGTTCGTCGAGCCGCCCCAGACCGCCGCGCCGTCGCGGACGACGAACTTGTGATGCATGAGATCCGGGATACCCGCTACCCCTCGGGTCTCGACGGGAAGCGCCTCGATCGCCTCGGGCGCAGTCTCGGGCGGTGGCGGAACCGGGATCGGGCCTGGATGCGCCACGTTGTAGAGGAGGCGGACCGCGACACCGCGTTGTACCGCTGCGAGGAGCGCCGCGAGGACAAGCGCGCCCGCGCCGGTCTCGAAGCGGACGTCGTACAGGGCGAGATCGAGCGTCGTGCGCGCTTGGGCCAGAAACCCGGCGACGCCGCGGGCGACATCGGCGGGACGTTGACCTCCGTCCGTCAGCGTCTCGATCCCGATCGCCGGCCCGCGCACGCTCTCGGTCACGCCTCCGCTCCGGGCGCCTCGTCGAAGAAGTCGACGACGGCTGTCGCGACCCGAAGGACGGCCGTCTCCCACGTCCATCCTCGCATCACCGCGACGACCCTACTTCAGGGCCGGATCAGTGCTGGGACTCAGGCCGTACGAGCTCGATCTCGGCGGGCGGCCTTGTGCGCGCGGTTCCGGGCCTGCCGGGGACTCGCGGGCATGATCAACGACCTTTTGTCAGCGGTGGCTTCCTCACGCGTGCGGCCACCCCGCTGCGGAGGAACCAACGGAGTGCGACAGACACGGCGGCGCCGATCAAGATCGCCCAGGGCCAGTCGAGTCCGCCGAGGTAGTGGAGCGAGACGCCGACCACGACGATGACGATCACGTTCTCGACGAAGGACAGCATCGTCTCGAGCACCGAGGGCCTCCTCTCAGTCGCGCTGGTGGGTGAGCCGCCAGGCCGTGCGCACGTGCAGGCGCGAGCCCGCGTGCAGCAGGCCTTGGGCATAGACGCGCCCGGCGATTCGAACGAGCGCGTAGATCGAGGCGAGCACGAGCACGGTCGCGAGCACGTGCTCCCAGAGCGGTACGCCGACGAGCGCGCTCCGCGCCGGCAGGACGAGCGGCGCGGTGAGGGGGAAGACCGTGAGGAGATTCGCAACGGCGCTCTCGGCGTCGGCGCTGAGTGCCGCGTAGCCGGCGAAGAACGCTGCCAGCAGCGTGTACGTCACCGGCTGTCCAGCCGAGTTTGCGTCCTGCTGTTGCGCCGCGAGCGCGCCGGCTGTGGCGTAGGCGACCGCATAGAGCGCGAACCCGAGCGCGAACCAGGGAACCACGAGCGCCACGCTGCCGCCGAGTGACGACGGAGCGTCGTAGACGCCGGCGGCGACCATGACGGCGGCGAGTCCGGCAACAAGGGCGAGTTGCGTCAGTCCGAGCAGCCCGATCCCCACCACCTTGCCGACGAGCAAGTGGCGCGGACGCACGGTCGAGAGGATCAGCTCGACGACCCGGTTGCTCTTCTCCTCGACCACACCGGCGAGTACCCACTGCCCGTAGATCGCCAGCGCTCCGAGCAGAAGCGCGGCGCCGAGCATGGCGACGACAGCCTCGGCGTCCTCGGACGTCTCGGCTGCAGGCTCGAGCGTCGCGGTCGCGAGCTCTGGCGCGGGCGGAAGATGGCGTCGAAGTGCCCTCACTGCCGTGTCGGCGGCTGCGGCGAGCTGCGTGTCGACGCTTTTCCGGAAGACGATCCGGTCAGTGCCGAGGAGGAGCAGTGCGTCGACGTTCTCCGCGTCCAGCTCGCGGCGGCCGGCGGTAGCCGAGCGCACGACCTGCAGCCGCACCTTCGTGTCGAAGGGCTCCGCGGCACGCTGCAACGCGGCGTCGAGCCCGCGAGGCGCCGGCGCAACCACCGCGACGCGATGCGTCGTCTCCTCCTGGAGCACCATCGGCAACGCGCTCGAGGCGCCGACGATGACGAGCATGATCACGGTCGACCAGAGAAAGGCTGGGCTGCGCAGCCGCTCGCGGATCTCGCGCCAGGCGACGAGTGAGATGGCACGTCGCGCGCTCATGACTCGATCAGCTCCACGAAGAGCTCCGCGAGCGTGGGCGGGCCGTAGCTGAAGGCGACGACCCCAGCGACACGCTGTACCTCTGCGAGGACCTGTTCCGGGTCGACGTCACGGTCGGCGAGCAGCCGGGAGGCGCCGTTACGGCGCTCGAGCAGCTCGACGCCAGCCATGGTGGGCAGCGAGGCCGATGCGTCCTCGAGCTCGAGCTCGATGCGCCGGCGCCCGGAGCCACGCCGTAGCGCGTCCACCGTGCCCGTCGCCACGATTCGGCCGCGATCGATGATCACCACGTCCTCGCAGATGTCCTCGACGAGCTCGAGTTGATGGCTCGAGAAGACGACCGCCGCTCCGCGGGCAGCCTCTCCGCGAAGAACCTCGGCGAGCGTGCGCACGGCGAGCGGGTCGAGACCGGCGAACGGCTCGTCGAGCACGAGCAGCTTCGGCTCGTGCACCAGCGCGGCCGCAAGCTGGGCGCGCTGCTGGTTGCCATGCGAGAGCTCCTCCACCTTCGCCTCACCGCGCTCCGCGAGCCCGAGGCGCTCGAGCCACCTGCGAGCAGCCGCCCGCGCGGCGGCTCTATCCAGACCGTGCAGCTGGCCGAAGTACTCGAGCTGCTCGCGCACGGGCATCCGCGGATACAGGCCGCGCTCCTCCGGCATGTAGCCGAACCGGAGCCGCTCCTGCAACCGCACCGGCCGTCCACACCACAGCACCTCGCCGCCATCGATCTGGACGAGGCCGAAGACCGCCCGCATCGCGGTCGTCTTCCCGGCCCCGTTCGGCCCGAGGAAGCCGAGCATGCGCCCGGGCTCCACCGCGAACGAGAGATCAGCGAGAGCCTGCACGGACTCGAACCGTTTGCTCACGTGGACGAGGCGGAGACCGTCCTCGGTCCCTGACCGTCCAACGCGGACATGCTCGGCAAGCGTCTGCTCGCTGAGCATCTCGGTCGGCAACAGAGTCAGCTCCTTACTAGACCACTAGGACCATCCGGCGCTGGCCGCCCCGAGCCATCGGGGAGTTCGCTGACCGTGACGTGGTCGATCCGCATGGCCAGCGCGCCGGTGCGCCGGTAGCGCGACAGGACCTCCGCCGGCATGTCACGTGAAGGTCGCGGGGAAGCCCGTCGTGCCTTACGAAGCGGTCGCACGGCGAGATCCTGAAGGCGAGCTGCCGGCCTGCACCGAGGCGTGGGGTACGACGGAGGTCAGGCATCGTCGAGTGCGAGCGCGACTGCGTCGTCGAGCGAGAGGTGTCTACCTGACGCCAGTGCGGCGTCGAACACCGGGCCCTCGCATGCCGCGACGAGTCGTGCCTCGCAGCTCGCACGGTGGCGCGGCCAGCCGCCGAGCGGCGCGCGCACGTCGTCGTCCTCGATCGCTCCCCACAACCTCCCTGCGCGTTCGGGGTCGCCCCGCACTCCCGCGACGCACGCGAGCACGCCGACTCCCAGGACACGACCACCGTAGTCGTGCAGCTGCCGTGCGAGGTCGAGACCGGCGCGTGCCTTATCGAAGGCGTCGTCGACCCTGTCCGCCTCCAACGAGAGGGCCGCGAGCTCCAGGATCATTCCCGCGTGCCACCACCGGACGCCCACCTGCTCCGCGAGCCGTGCGCTTTCTGCGACGAGCGTCGCGGCACTCTCCAGATCACCCTCGTCACGTGCGATGGCGCCGAGCGTCCCTACCGTTTGTGCGAGTCCCCACGTGTCGCCGTGGCGCTCGTGGAGTGCATGGCTCTCGCCGACCAGGTCTCGAGCGCGCGTGAGGTCGCCGTCCAGCATCGCGTGGATGCCGAAGCGATGCAGCAGAACCGCACGCCCATGCGCGTCGCCGAGCTCGTCGAAGATCGCCATGCTCCGCTCGTACAGCTCGACAGCGAGTGTGGGTTCGCCCGCGATGTCTGCGGAGCTGCCATACGAACGCAGCGCCTCCGCTCGAAGTCGCGGGTCTACGGCTCCGTCGAGGTCGACCACCGCGGCATGTCGTCGAACACCCTCGCGCGGATCGTTCACGACCCAGAACTGCTCCATCGCAGCGAGCAGACGTAGCGCGCTCTCGAGATCGCGACTCTCGACGGCCCAGTCGAGAGCGCGCCGGATGTTGTCCTGATCCACAATCGCGACGTCGAGGCGCTGTCCGCCTGGGCGCAGCCGGCCGGCGTTGAGATTCGCACTCTCGGCGAGCTCGAGGTAGTACGCGCCGTGGGCGGCGCGCACGCGGTCGGCTTCGCCTGCCCGGTCGAGCTCGTCGACCGCGAACTCGCGCACCGTCTCGAGCATCACGAGGCGACCACGACGACGGCGAAGGAGGCTCTTGTCGACGAGCGACTCGACGAGGTCGGGCCCGGCTCCGGTCACGACCTCGATCGCATCCAACGTCGCGCCGCCGCGGAAGACGGCGAGCGCGCGAAAGACTGGCGCCTCGTCCTCATCGAGGAGCTCGTAGCTCCACGCGATGGTGGCATGAAGCGTCCGCTGGCGCTCCGTGACGTCCCGGGCGCGTGTGACGAGAACGGGCAGCCGGCGCTCGAGTCGTGCGAGAAGCTCCTCGGGCTCGAACACCTTCGAGCGGGCCGCTGCGAGCTCGATCGCGAGTGGCAACCGGTCGAGCTGGAGGCAGATCTCCGCCGCGAGCGTGTACTCGACTGCGACGTCGGGCGCGGCCGCCGCCGCCCGATGCCGGAAGAGCTCGACTGCGGGCGCCTCCGGCAGTGGATCGAGCGCGTACTCCTGCTCGTGCGAGATGCGGAGAGGCTCACGACTCGTTGCGAGAACCCGTACGTTCGGGCACGTGCCGAGCAAGAGCGCGAGATCGCGGGCAGCTGGGATGACCTGCTCGAAGTTGTCGATCACGAGCAGCGACGTCGCGTCGCGGAGATGCTGGGAGAGGTCGCCCTCCGCCTCGACCGTGTGCGCGATCGTCGGTGCGACGAGCGCCGGGTCGCGAACCGGCGAGAGGTCGACGAACCAGACGCCATCGGGAAAGTGATCCGACGTTTCCGAAGCCGCCGCCAGCGCGAACCGCGTCTTCCCGACGCCACCGGGACCCGTGATCGTGACGAGGCGTCCGCCGTCGCCGAGGAGTCGGCGCACCTCGAGGATCTCCTTCTTCCTTCCCACGAGGGGATTCGCGGGGATCGGGAGATTCGTGCGAAAGAGGCTCTTCAGGGTGGGAAAGCGTGTACTGCCCAGTTGAAAGACGCGCTCGGCCGCGGCGAGATCCTTGAAGCGATGCTCACCGAGATCGGAGAGCTCGAAGCGGTTGTCGATGAGCGCGGCGGCCGACGCCGAGAGCACGACCTGCCCGCCATGCGCGGCGGCCGCGATGCGCGCCGCGCGATGAACGTCGTGTCCCACGTACCCCTCGTCCGCGAGGAGGGGCGTCCCGGTGTGGATTCCCGTTCGGACGCGGAGAGGCCCGGCCGAGAGTGCGTCGTTGAACGTCAGCGCGGCGGCGAGCGCCCCTGCCGCAGTCGGGAACGCGAAGAAGAAGGCGTCACCCTGAGTGTCGACCTCGATGCCGCCCTCGGCGATGCACGCGCCACGGATGACGCGTCGATGCTCTGCGAGCGCGTCCGCGTACGACTCCACGCCGAGCTCATGGAGGAGCCTGGTCGACCCCTCGACGTCGGTGAAGACAAATGTGACGGTGCCGGTCGGGAGCTCGGAGCGCATCCGGGGATCATCCGCCGCTCGCGACCAGCGGGCAAGACCGAGCCCTCGTGGAACGAGGCGTCGCCGTCCCCCAGGGGAGCCCAGCTAGGCCGGGTTCTTCTCTGCCAACTGCCGCCGAGTCTTCCGATGGGCGCGCTTCGCCGACTGGTACTCGGCGAGCGACTCCGGCGAGTCGATCTTTCCGAGGCACGGGTGCTCGGGAACGAGCTCCTGTGCGGCCTCGACGCCGAACTGCAGCGCGAGCACCGAGCCAAGGCCCGTGATCTTCATCGCGCCGAAGCCTGGAAGGCTGCCGATTCGCTTGCGGAGATCCGCAGCGTCGGTTGCCTCCGTCCACACGCGCTCGGCTTTTCCCTCGTACTCGTCAGCCACGACGGCGCACAGCTCCTGCACGCGCTTTGCCATCGAGCCGGGGAACCGATGGATCGCGGGCCGCTCGCGGAACACCAGCTCGAGCTCGTCCGGATCCATCGCCGCGATCGTCGTCGCATCGAGCGCGCCGATCCGCTGCGTGAGCTTCAGTGGCCCCAAGAACGCGGTCGGCACCGTGACCTGCTGGTCGAGCGCGAATCCGATGAGGAGGGCGAGCGGCTCTCGCGCGATGAGCTCGTTCGCCTCCTGCGAGTCCGTGAAGTAGAGCGCTTCCGGCACGCCCGGATGGTAGACGCGCGCGGATACCCTGGGCGCGTGGCCGCGCTCGACGCTCTCTCGCCCCGCACGAGGACGTGGTTCGAGCGAGCATTCGAGGCGCCGACGCCGGCGCAGGAGCTCGGCTGGCCCGCGATCGCCGACGGCGGGCACGTCCTCATCCAGGCGCCGACCGGCTCGGGGAAGACGCTCGCGGCGTTCCTCCTCGGCCTCGACCGGTTGAACGAGACGCCCGGAGACGGCCTGCGCCTCCTCTACGTCTCACCGCTCAAGGCGCTCAACTACGACATCGAGCGCAACCTGCGGAGTCCGCTCGCCGGGCTGGGCTCGAAGCTTGTCGTCGGCGTACGCACGGGAGACACGCCCGCGGAGGAGCGCCGCCGCATGCTGCGGACGCCACCCGACATCCTCATCACGACACCCGAGTCGCTCTTCTTGCTGCTGACCTCGCAGGCGCGTGAGACGTTGCGCGGCGTCGAGACGGTGATCCTCGACGAGGTGCACGCCGTCGCGGGCACGAAGCGGGGGGCGCACATGGCGCTCTCGCTCGAGCGGCTCGAGGCTCTCGTCGAGACGCCGTTCCAGCGAATCGGCCTCTCGGCGACCCAGCGGCCGATGGAGGAGATCGGCCGGTTCGTCGCCGGCACCGGTCGTGAGATCCGGCTCGTCGACGCAGGTGTCCGCAAAGAGCTCGATCTGCAGGTGGTCGTGCCGGTCGAGGACATGCGCGAGCTTCCGTCGACCTCCGAGCTCTCGGTGCCTCCGCTTGCGGACGGCGTCGAGATGGGGGTCGGCGTCGAACGGTCGAGCCGATCGATCTGGCCGTCCATCTACCCGGCGATCCTCGAACTCGTCCGCGCGCACCGCTCGACCATCGTCTTCGTCAACAATCGCCGCCTCGCCGAGCGGCTCGCGCTGCGCATCAACGAGCTGGCCGGAGAGGAGCTCGCGCGCGCCCATCACGGCTCGCTGGCGCGGGAGCAGCGGCTCGTCGTCGAGGAGCTCCTGAAGGCAGGGGAGATCCCGTGTCTCGTCGCGACCTCGTCGCTCGAGCTCGGCATCGACATGGGAGCGGTCGACCTGGTGATTCAGGTCGAGAGCCCGAAGTCGGTTGCGCGCGGCCTGCAGCGCGTCGGCCGCGCCGGCCACGACCTGCAGTCGATCTCGAAGGGCCGCATCTTCCCGAAGTTCCGCGGCGACCTGCTCGAGTCGGCCGTGGTCGCGCGCGCCATGCGCGCCGGTGACATCGAGGAGACGCGGATTCCGCGGAACCCGCTCGACGTCCTCGCCCAGCAGATCGTCGCGATCTGCGCCGAGGAGGAGGTCACGGTCGACGAACTCCACGAGCTCGCACGACGCTCGTATCCGTTCGCCGAGCTCTCCCGGGCGCAGCTCGAGAACGTCCTCGACATGCTCGCCGGTCGCTACCCGTCGGACGAGTTCGCAGAGCTGCGGCCGAGGGTCGTTTGGGATCGAACGGCGGGCACGGTGCGCGGGCGCTCCGGCGCGCAGAGGCTCGCCGTGACGAACGCGGGAACGATTCCCGACCGCGGCCTGTTCGGCGTCTTCCTCGCGGACGGCGGCGGGCGCGTCGGCGAGCTCGACGAGGAGATGGTGTACGAGGCGCGCGAGGGCCAGACCTTCCTGCTCGGCGCGTCGACCTGGCGGATCGAGGAGATCACGCGGGACCGTGTGCTCGTGTCGCCGGCTCCGGGAGTCCCCGGCGTTGCGCCGTTCTGGAAGGGCGAGGGCGTCGGCCGCCCTGCCGAGCTCGGAGCGAAGGTCGGCAGGGCATCGCGCGAGCTCTCGGCGCTCTCCGACGACGTCGCGATCGAGCGAGTGGAGAGCGACTACGGACTCGACGCGCTCGCTGCGCGCAACCTCGTCACGTTCCTGCGTGAACAGGAAGCGGCGACGGGCGTCGTCCCCTCCGACCGGACGATCGTCGTCGAGCGCTTCCGCGACGAGATCGGCGACTGGCGCGTGTGCATCCTCTCGCCGTTCGGCGGGCGCGTGCACGCGCCGTGGGCGATGGCCTTGCGGGCGCGACTGCGGGACGCGCTCGATCTCGACGTGCAGTCGATCTGGTCGGATGACGGGATCGCGCTCCACTTCCCCGACGCGGACGTGCCGCCTCCGCTCGCCGACATGCTGCTCGAGCCGGACGAGGTCGAGGATCTGCTCCTGGGCGAGCTCGCACAGTCGGCCCTGTACGGGGCGCGGTTCCGGGAGAACGCGGCGCGTGCGCTGCTCATACCTCGGCGCCGCCCGGGCCAGCGCACGCCGCTCTGGCAGCAGCGGCTGAAGGCGCAGAGCCTGCTCCAGGTCGCGCGACGCTACCCGCAGTTTCCGATCGTGCTCGAGACGTACCGCGAGGTGCTGCAGGACGTCTTCGACCTGCCGGCGTTGCGTGGGATCCTGCGCGGGATCCAGACGCGCACGCTGGCGGTCGCCGAGGTCGAGACCGCCTCCGCGTCGCCGTTCGCCTCGTCGCTCCTCTTCGAGTACGTCGCCACGTACATGTACGAGGACGACACACCGCCGGAGGAACGGCGGGCGCAGGCGCTGTCCCTCGACCGCGACCTCCTGCGCGAGCTCATGGGCATCGAGGAGCTGCGCGAACTGCTCGACCTCGGCGCCATCGAGCAGGTGGAGGCCTCGCTCGCGCTCGTGCCGCGAAACGTGGACGATCTGCACGATCTGCTTCGCCGAGCAGGCCCGCTGCTCGACGGCGAGTACGACCGCGGGTTCGCGGAGACGCTCCTCCGCGAGCGCCGCGCGATCCGTGTTCGGCTCGGCGACACCGAGTTGCTCCTCGCGGTGGAGGACGCCGGCCTCGTACGCGACGCGTTCGGAGCCGTCCCGCCGGGCGGCGTGCCGCAGGTGTTCCTCGAGCCGGTCGAGCTCGCGCTGCGTGCCGTGCTGAAGCGCTACGCGAAGACCCACGGCCCGTTCACGACCGCCGAGCTCGTTTCGCGCTTCGGCATCGAGACCGATCTCGTCGAGTCGGAGCTCGTGACGCTCGAGCGCGCAGACGAGCTCGTCCGTGGCGAGCTCCGTCCGGGAGGGTCGGAGCGCGAGTGGTGCGATCCGGACGTGCTGCGCCGCATCCGGCGCGCGACGCTCGCGGTGCTCCGGCGCGAGGTCGAGCCGGCCGAGCAGGCGGCTTTCGGGCGCTTCCTTCCCGCCTGGCACGGGATCGGGCGACGCACTGGCCTTCGCGAGGCGCTCGTCCCGCTGCAGGGTCTCGCGCTCCCGGCCACGCTCTGGGAGAGCGATGTCCTCCCGCGCCGCGTACCGTCGTTCCGGCCGGCCGATCTCGACGTGCTCTGCGCCTCGGGCGAGGTCGTCTGGGTCGGCGCCGGGCTGGATCGTGTGGCGGTGTACTTCCGCGACGACGCGCCGCTACTCGGCCCGCCTTCGAGCGACACGACTCCGGAGGGCCACGCTGCCTCCGCGATTCGAGCTGCACTTGCGGCACGCGCGCTCTTCTGGGCGGATCTCGTGGACGCGACGATGCTGCCGGCCGAGGACGTTCTCGCTGCGCTCTGGGAGCTCGTCTGGGCTGGCGAGGTGACGAACGACTCCTGGGCGCCGCTGCGCGCGTCGCGCCGGTACGAGCTCCCGCGACCCGATCGCGCAGGGCGCAGGTTCGCGCGAACCCGCCGGACGACCGCATCGCCCACACAGGGTCGCTGGTCGCTCGCCTCGGCGCTCTTCGCGGGAACGACCGATCGGCGCGCGCTCGCCGAGCTGCTGCTCGAGCGGCAGGGGATCGTGACCCGGGACGGCGTGCGCGGTGAGGGGATCCGCGGTGGGTACGGCGCGGTCTACGCGGAGCTGAAGGCGCTCGAGACGCTCGGCGTCTGCCGCCGCGGTTACTTCGTCGAGGGTCTCGGCGGCGCGCAGTTCGCCCTGCCGGGTGCGGTCGAGCGGCTCCGCGAGTTGCGATCCACGCGAGGTGGGGAGCTCGAAGCGCTCGTGCTCGCCGCAGCCGACCCGGCGCAGCCCTACGGAGCGGCACTGCCGTGGCCGCGTCGCTCCGGTGCTCGTGCGGCTCGCGTCGCCGGCGCGTGGGTCGTGCTCCTCGACGGCGAGGCGGCGCTGTTCGTCGAGCGCGGAGGTCGCTCGCTCGTTCCGCTGCGCGAGCCGGATCCCGATTGGCTTCGGCCTGCCCTCGCTGCGCTCGTCGCGCACGTGCGGGCGGGGGGCGCGAAGCGGCTTGCGGTCGAGCGCTTCGACGGGGTCGCCGTCGCGGAGACCGAGGTGATGCAACTGCTCGTCGAAGCCGGGTTCCTGGCAGGCCCGCGCCGCGCCGTTCTGCGTCCGTGAGGCAGGAGAGGCGGCGTGTGCCGCGTACCGAGAGCAGTGGCTCTGCGTGCTCCGCACCTCTACCCGCTCCTGCGTGGATTCGTCCTCGGCTCGTTCGTGCTGCTCGGGCGCGAGCTCGAGGAGGGAGCCGAGCTCCCGTTCGCGTTCGAGGAGCACGTCGAGCGCCGTGGCCCGTCGTTGTACGAGCTTCGTCCGCTCGTGCGCGCCTTCATCGAGGAACGCGAGCCGGTGCTGCGAGCGCGCGACGACGCGCGACTCGCGGTCGAGGAGCTCCGGCGGGAGCCGGCCGCGGCGATCTTCGCGCGCGCGCATGCCGGGCGACGCGCGAGCGAGGACGAGGCGCTGTTCCGCACCGTTCTCCTCGGACTCCTCATCGGAACCGCGGAAGCGTGCGGAGGCTTCGACTGGGACGACGAGGCGTTCGAGAAGGCGTACCGCGAGCTGGAGGGCTCGCTCTTCGGCGAGCGGCGCAGGTACGTCGCGGTCGCGCCGCTGATCGGTCTGTCGCTCGCGAAGCCGGTGGAGCTCGCGACCGGGCTTCTCCTGCGACCGTTCGTCACGGGCGAGCTCGCGACGCACTGGCCCGAGTCGCGCGGCCTCCTTCCTCGCGAGTTCGGGCGTGCGCCCGATCGCTCGGTGGCGATCGAGCTCCGATGCGAGCTCGACACGGGCGAGGCGCCTCCGGACGCATCGGCGGAGATCGCAGACGCCGTCAGCGCTCTGCGCTTGACGATGACGGCAGCGGTCGCCGCGGGGCCGGTGATGTTCGAGACCCTCGACGGCCGCCCGTTCGGGATCCAAGCGGTGCTTCCGATCGCGGCGACCCAGCCGCCTGGCGAGTCCTCGCGGTTCGACGCGTTCCGTGCGCCGATCGCCGTCGACGTCCTCGCCGCACTCGGCGACGCGGACGGCGACCCCCAGCTCGCGGACGCGCTCGATCGGTGGGAGCTGTCGCTCTTTCAGTCCGAGCCGTTTCGCAGCGAGCAGCTCCGCGTCGCGCTCGCGTCCTTGCTCGGCGAGACCTGGCCGATGCGGTGCTGCGTGCTGCTCGCGGAGGATGCCGCGTCGCGAGAGGAGCTCTACGGCGAGCTGACCGCACTCCATGGCGGCGATGCGGCGAACCCGGCGACCGCCGATGCCGCGCGTCGCGCGGTCGTCGCGGTCCTGCGCTCGGGCGACCGTGAGCAGCTCGCGCACGACCTCGACCGCGAGCTCCTCGGCCTCGACCGTCGGCCGGAAGCGCGCGCGATCGCCGTCTGACGCAGTTTCGACTCGGAACCGTTAACCGGCGGCGAGCAGAGGCGGGCTACGGTCGAGCAGTGGACGAATCGCAGGCCGTGCTCGAACGACTCGCGCGGATCGAGAAGCTGGAGCGCCGCGGCAGCGACACGGGCGAGCTGGTCGCCGAGCTCCGGGCGCTTCTCTTAGAAGCCGAGGCGTGGTCGCGGCGGGAGGGGGGTGATGCGGGAGCGAAGGCGGTTTCGGATCTCCGGAACGCGCTGGAGCGTGACATGATCGCGAGGTGATCTCGCACTGGGACGATGCGCGGACCTGGCGCGGCGAGCGCGGCCACATTGCAGGCACATGGTCGAGCCTCACCGGGCGCGCGTCGAAGACCGTCGGCCTCAAGCGGATTCAGGTCGATCCGGGGAAGTGGTCGACGCCGTTGCACCTCGAGGGCGCCGAAGAGGAGATCTTCTACGTGCTCGCGGGATCGGGCGTCTCCGTGCAGTGGGAGGGCGAGGGAGACCCGGTCGGATACGCGGTGCGCGCGGGCGATTGCCTCGTTCATCCGGCGCTCGAGAACGCGCACACGCTCCAGGCAGGGCCGGACGGGCTGGACGTGCTTGCCTTCGGGCAGCGCACCTTCGCGAACGGGATCACGTGGCTTCCGCGCGCCGGCGTCGCGTGGCTGGGCGAGACCTGGGCGCCGGTCGGCGCCGAGGAGGATCATCCCTGGGCGCGTGAGGCAGCCGCGGGCCCGCCCGAGGTGGCCGAGCTGTCGCCGCGCCCGTCGAGCATCGTGCACATCCCGGATCTCGACGCCGTCGAGCGTGACGGTGCGACTGTCGGCCGGCGCGTTCGGTATCCGGGGCGCGAGGCCGGCTCGTCGCGGACGGGAATCAGGCACGCCGAGGTCTTTCCCGGCAAGCTCAACGCGCCGCCTCACTGCCACGCCGTCGAGGAGGAGATCTTCGTCGTCCTCGAAGGTGACGGGGATCTGCTGCTGTGGGGGGAGGAAGGCGTTACGGAGCATCCGGTGCGTGCGGGATCCGTCGTGGCGCGCCCGGCAGGCACGGGCGTCGCGCATGCGTTCCGGGGCGGTACGAACGGAATGACGCTGCTCATGTACGGAACCCGCGATCCCGGGGAGGTCTGCTACTACCCGCGGTCGGGCAAGGTCTTCTTCATCGGGCTCGGCGTGATCACGAAGGTCAGCGAGCAGCTCGACTACTGGGACGGCGAAGATTGACAGTCCGAGGTGCTTGAAGGAATCTTCGCCAGCGCCATGAAGGTGACGCAGTCATGGCGCTCTCTCGTCTGCTCCCGCGGCTCCAGCCGCGTCCGGATCCCGTCCCCGAGCCTGCCCCGGAGCCCGTCGCGGACGAGCAGGACGCGATTGTCGATGACACTCCTCGCTTGCGCGCGGTCCCGACTCCCGCTGCAGCACCGACGCCCGACGCCGAGGGCGCAATGATTGCGAACGTCATCGTGCTCGCGAACCAGAAGGGTGGGGTCGCCAAGACGACAACGACGCTCAACCTCGGTGTGGCGCTCCACGAGAAGGGGCATCGCGTTCTCGTGATCGACCTCGATCCGCAGGGCAACCTCACGATGAGCCAGGGGATGAACCCCGATGCGATCGACCGGTCGATGTTCGACGTCCTCGTCCATCGCATCCCGATCTCGGACATCATCAAGACAGTCGAGGTGGACGTAGCAGTTGCGTCGATCGACCTCGCCGGCGCCGAGCTCGCGCTCTCCGCGCTCATCGGGCGCGAGCGAGCGCTCGAGAAGGCGCTCGTCGAGGTGCGCGACCGCTACGACTACATCCTCATCGATACGCCGCCCTCGCTCGGCCTGCTGACGATCAATGCGTTCGTCGCGGCCGACGGCGTGATCGTGCCCGTGCAGTGCGAGTACCTCTCGCTGCGCGGTCTCGTGCAGCTCGAGAACACCCTCGCGATGGTGCGCGAGAACCTCAATCCGAAGGTGCACGTGCAGGGCATCGTCCCGACGATGTACGACGGGCGAACGCTGCACGCGCGTGAGGCGATCGAGATCCTCGAGGAGCATTTCGGCGACCTCGTCTACGAGACGCGCATCCGCAAGACCGTGCGCTACGCGGAGGCACCCGTGAAGGGGAACTCCGTCCTCAAGTACGACCCGACCGGGCCTGCAGCCCAGGCGTACCGCGATCTCGCGAAGGAGGTGCTCGATGGCGCGCAAACGCGCGACGATGCGTGAGGGTCCGCTGGCGGAGCTCTTCCGCAAGACCGAGGCCGCGCAGCGCTCCCAAGGCGAGCCCGAATCGGCCGAGGCGGACGTCTCCGCACTCGTCCCCACGGCAGATCCACGCGCCCAGGCTGCCCTCGACGAGACCGTCGAGCACGTCCCCGACTTCGCGAAGGATCCCGAGCCCCATCCGCCGGTGGCAGAGGTTGCGGTCGCTCCTGTGGTCGCACCCGAGGAGGAGGTTCCGACGGAGGCCGCCGCGTCGCGCGCCGCCGCCCGCTACTTCCAGACCATGCTCGAACCGGCGCCGCAGCTGCACCGCGTACCTCCACCGAAAGGCTCTGCGTACATCGCTGCGATCCGGGTGGTCGGTGTCGGCGGCGCTGGACTGAACGCCATCCACCGGATGATGGACGCAGGGATCGCCCAGGTCGACTTCATTGCAGTGAACACCGATCGGCAGGCGCTCGCGATCTCGGACGCACCGACCAAGATCTCGATCGGCGAGGGCCTGACGCAGGGCCTCGGCTCGGGTGCCGACCCGGCGGTCGGACGCGCTGCCGCCGAGGAGGCGATGGATCAGCTGAAGGCCGCTCTGCGCGGCTCCGACATGGTGTTCGTCACCGCGGGAGAGGGCGGTGGCACCGGCACCGGTGCCGCACCGGTCGTCGCGCGGGTCGCGCGCGACCTCGGAGCGCTCACGGTCGGGATCGTCACGACGCCGTTCCGGTTCGAGGGAACCCGCCGCCGTGCCGCCGCGGACACTGGGGTGGAGGACCTGCGTGCTGCATGCGACACCGTGATCGTGATCCCGAACGATCGCCTCCTCGAGGTGCTCGACCGGTCGACCTCGATGATCGACGCCTTCAAGATCGCCGACGACGTCCTCCGTCAGGGCGTCCAGGGAATCTGCGACCTCATCACGACGCCGGGGCTCATCAACCTCGACTTCGCCGACGTGCGCACGGTCATGCAGGACGCAGGCTCGGCGCTCATGGGCATCGGCTACGCGACGGGTCCGCACCGGGCTCGCGAGGCCGCGGAGCGCGCGCTCGGCTCCCCGCTCATCGACGCGGAGATCGTCCGCGCGCGCGGCATCCTCCTCTCGATCTCGGGTGGAGACGACCTCTCGCTCGTCGAGGTCAACGAGGCCGCCGAGGTGGTGCGCCAGACGGCGACGGACGAGACCAACATCATCTTCGGCGCGACCGTCGATCCGCGCCTGACGGGCCAGGTCTGGGTCACGGTCGTCGCGACCGGACTCGGCGGGATGCGCCGGCGCGCAGGACGGCCCGAGTTCGAGATGACGACCGACCAGGGCAGGGCGGCCGATCCCGAGCTTCCCTCGTTCCTGAACACCGGCTAGCCGCAGTAGCCTCTCCGGATGCGGGGCGCGATCGCAGCCGGTCATCCCCTCTCGGCCGAGGCCGGTGCACAGGTCCTACGTGACGGCGGCAACGCGGTCGACGCGCTGCTCGCAGCTGCGTTCACGGCATTCGTCACGGAGGGGCCGCTCACGGGCCCGGCCGGAGGTGGCTTCGCGCTCGTGCACGAGCCGTCGGGCGAGACGACGATGCTCGACTGCTTCTTCGAGGTTCCGACGCAGGGACTCGGCGAGATGGAGGAGCTCGTCATCGACTTCGGCGACTCCGGAACGCAGGTCTTCCACGTCGGCGAGGGATCGGTCGCCGTTCCCGGACTCCTCGCCGGACTCGAGGAGATCCACGGCCGCTTCGCGACTCGTGAGTGGAGCCACCTCGTCGAGCCGGCGATCCAGCTGGCCCGCGGCGGATTCGAGCGCGACGAGCCGCGCGCATTCCTGCACCTGATCCTCGAGGGGATCCTTCTGCGCGACGAGGGCGGAAGCGGAATCTACGGCGATCCGGCTCGCGTGCAGACGCAGCACGCGGTCGAGACGCTTCAGCGCATCCGTGACGCGGGCGCAGCCATGGTCGCCGAGCTCCTCCCCGAGTACGCGGGCGACCTGCGCGCCTATCGCCCCATTCGGCTCGAGCCGCTCGAGGTCGGCGTTCTCGGGCGAATGGTGCGCTCGACGCCGTCGCAGGGTGGCGGCGTCGTCCAGCGCATCCTCGCGCTCCTCGGGGAGGCGGGCGAGCCGAGCCTCGAAGACGAGGCTCGCGCCGTCGCCGATGCGTACGGGCCGCTCGGGTCCGGCCCGCTACCGGGCACGACGCACGTCTCCGTGGTCGACGCGTCGGGCATGGCTGCGGCCCTCTCGTCGACGCTCGGCTCCGGGTCCGGCGTGTTTCGCGGAGGCACGCAGCTCAACAACATGCTGGGCGAGCTCGACGTGATCGGCCCGCACGAGAAGGCGCCGGGCGACCGGCTCGCGAGCATGATGACGCCGACCCTCGCCCTGCGCTCGGGCGCGCCCGAGCTCGTCATCGGGAGCGCCGGCTCCGTGCGGCTCGCGGGGGCGATCGCCCAGGTGACCTGGCGCATTCTTCGCGGCATGCACGCCGCCGACGCGATCCGGGCGCCGCGCCTGCATGTCGAGCGCGCGACGCTCCAGCTCGAAGGAGGCTGGCCGGACGCCGAGGTGACCACCCTTCCCGCGACCTGGGACGTGAACCGCTGGGACGCGCTCAACCTCTACTTCGGAGGAGTGCAGGCGGTGCAGCGTGCGGCCGACGGAGCCCTCGAGGCCGCGGGAGACCCTCGCCGTGGCGGCGCCGGGGTCGTCGTCGAATGACGATCGTCCGGCGAGCCGCTGCCGCCGACGCGGTTGCCTTGGTCGAGCTCGCGGAGAGCGTCGGGCGCGAGGACGGCCGCTGGATCCTCGGCACCGGGCCGTGGCGCTCGGTCTCCGACGAACGCCGCTACCTGCGCACCATCCACCGCCACCCCGACGCCGCCGTGTTCGTCGCCGAGGACGCCGCGCGCATCGTCGGCCGCCTCTCGCTGTCGCGAGACCCGCACCCGGCAAGCCGGCATGTCGCCGACCTCGGGCTCATGGTCGCGGAGACGCATCGCCGGCAAGGCGTCGGGACGATGTTGCTCGACGAGGCCGTCTCCTGGGCGCGGGAGGCGGGCGTGGGCAAGCTCGAGCTGCACGTGTTTCCCTGGAACGAGCCTGCTCTCGGCCTGTACGAGTCGTTCGGCTTCGAGCGGGAGGGCTACAGGAAGCGCCAGTACGAGCGCGGTGGCGAGCTCGTCGACGCCGTGCTCATGGCGTACTTCGTCGCAGGCTAACGCCGCTGTTGTGGCCGCTCGCCGACGGCGAGCACCACCAGGGCCCGATAGACCATCCACCCGCGGGCCCACGAGCCGTAGCGGCCGAGGGCGAGGAGCAGGGAGTCGACAGGCCGCAGCATCGTCCGCTCAGGGCTCGCCGGTGCGGAGCGGGACGATCGTCGCTCCGGTCGCAGCGACGGGTGGCTGCGGCTCGGAGGTCTCCGCTTCCGGGGAGGAGACGACCTCGTCGTCGGGCTCGCCGAGCGTGTCGGACGCGCGCGCCATCTCGGCGGCGACCGACTCCATCGCCTGCAGGCTGTCGCGGAGCCCCGCCAGCAGGTCGTCTGCAGGCTCCGCGTGGTGGCTCGGCCGGCCGTTCTCGTCGGTCGCCGCCGGCTCGGGCCGGTGCACGTGGACGGCGTCGTCGAGGCGGGCCTCGAGGGAGCGCAGGGCGACCGGCCAGAGGGTCTTCGCGCGCGCGACCTCCGCCGCGACCGCTGCGACCCGCTGGTCGATTGCGTCGATCCGGCTCGTGAGCTCAGCGGCCGTCCGCGCGTTCGTCTCCGCCGCCTTGCGCGCGGAGGACTCGATGCGCTCGAGCCTCGCCGCGAGGTCGTCGAGCGATGCCGAGTCGGGCTCGGGAAGCGCGGAGAGGGCCTCGCGGATGTCGTCGACGATCGACTCGATGCGGGTACTCGACTCCGTGAAGTTTCGGTGGAGTGCTACGAGGTCGCGCTCCTTCGAGCCCAGGCTCGTCGTGGCCGACTCGACGCCTTCCGCAAGCGAGTCGATGCGCTCCGCGAGCTGTCCGAGCGCGTCCTCCGTGTCGGCAAGGCGGTCGTCGAGCTGCGCCTGAGTCACGCCGGAGCCGAGGGCGCCGAGCGCCTCGACCTGCGAGCGCAAGGTCCCGAGCATCTCGATCAGCTCGTCCGAGGGACGATCGGGCTCCGACGCGTGTCGCTCGACGGTTGCGTGGAGTGACACGAGCCGAGCTTCCAGCGTCTCGATGCGCTCGTCGACGCCGCCATCCGCTGCCATCGTCGCGATCGCGCTCGAGATCTCCTCGACGCGCTGTGCGAGCGAGCGGAGGCTTGCACCGAGCTGCTCCACATGCGTCGACCCGCCGTCCGCGCGCTCCTTCATGAGCGACGCGACGGCGTTCTTGAGGGAGCGGAGCTCGTTGACGTCCGCTCCGGGGCTCTCCGCTGACGCCCGTGTTGCGTTCGCGTGTGCGACCAGCGACTGCATCGTCTGGTCTCGCGCCTCGAGATCGCGGCGAAGGCCGGCGATCTCGCCGTCCTTCTTCGCGATCGCCGATGCCGTCGTCGCGACCGTGGAGGCCAGCGTGTCGACGCGCTCCATGAGCACGTCGAGTCGCGCCACGAAGCGCGCGTCCTGCTTCGAGTCGCTCTTAGACGATGAGAGCACGACTCGTCGCGCGTTCCCTCGACGCGAGGACCACGTAGTACGGCGAGCCGGCGGGCATCCTCCCGACTATCGGACGTGAGCGCCGGACGCTCGCTCACTCGTCTCAGTGAGCCGGCGCGCCTAGAGACCCTCGCGCCAGTCGAGCACGAACGTGCGCTGCTCGAGCGTCTGCGGGCAGCCGAGCCCGCGCGCGTCGGCGATTCGCCGCAGGGCATCCTGGGGATTGACTCCGTGCCGGACGAGCCACGCGCCCACGACGACGCCGGTCCGCCCGCAGCCGGCCCAGCAGTGCACGTAGACGATGCCGCCTGCGGCCAGCTCGGCGTCGATCTCGTCGAGGATCTCGATCAGCTGCTCGCGACTGGGAATCGAGAAGTCGCGGATCGATCGATTGACGTACCGGAAGGGTTCCTGGACGAGCGCGGAGTATGGCTCGAGCTCACCCTCGTGTGTCAGGTCGACGAAGAGCGTCACGCCTGCGTCGACGAGGTTGCGCACTTCGATCCACGCGTTCTCGGGCCCCCAGGCCGAAGGATGGCGCCCGGCGATGAGGCGACCGTGCTCGATGACGGTGGGCGGACGCACGAGTGCACAAGTGTGCCGACGCCCCGCTACCCCGTCCGAGGGGAGCGTCTCATTCGGCAGCGAGCCCGTGCCGATAGCGGTGGCATGGCGTCGCCCCACACCTCCGCGACCGAGCTTCGCGATCACGCTCTCCTGCTCGCGAAGGAGCACGGGATCGATCCCGCCGCCTGGTACGTCCGGGTGCTGGAGGAGGAGCGAAAGGAGGGTCTCGAGCCGGATCTCGGAGCGCTCGTGAGGGCCTACTGGGAGCTTCAACGGGTGACCGGGCGAGCCGATCTCAGGGATACCTGGCGGGCGCTCGCCGACCAGCTCTGGGCCGGCGAAGCCGCCTGAACGGCTCGAAATAGACCGTCGAGAGGTCTTCCGACCTCGGAAGTAAGCTGGCCTTCCCGTGGCCGCCCCGTTTGTCCACCTGCACGTGCACTCGGAGTACTCGATCCTCGACGGAGCGTGTCGGGTTCCGGGGCTCGTCGAGAAGGCCGCGCGTCTCGACATGCCCGCGGTCGCGCTCACGGACCACGGCTCTCTGGCCGGTGCAGTTCAGCTGTTCAGGGAGGCAAAGAAGGTCGGCGTGAAGCCGATCGTCGGGTGCGAGGTCTACGTCGCCGACGATCGCCACGCGCAGACGAAGGGGTACGCACATCTGACCCTGCTCGCCGAGTCGAACGAGGGCTACGCGAACCTCATCAAGCTCTCCTCGCTCGGCTACCTCGAGGGCTACTACTACAAGCCGCGAGTCGACTGGGAGCTCCTCGAACGCCATGCGAAGGGCATCGTCGCGCTCTCGGGCTGCCTCTCGGGCCGCGTCTCGCGTGCGCTCTCCGAGAGCCGCCCGAAGGACGCGGCCGGCGATCTCGACCGACTCGTCCAGATCTTCGGCCGTGACTCGACGTACGTCGAGATCCAGAACGCCGGGCTCGCAGAGCAGCACGAGATCAACCCGCAGCTCATCGCCCTCGCGGCCGAGACCGGGCTCCCGCTCGTCGCCACCGGTGACGTCCACTACCTCGACGCCGAGGACGCGTTCGCACACGAGGCGCTCCTCTGCATCCAGTCCGGCGACACGCTCAAGAACCCCGCACACTGGCGCTTCGACACGAACGAGTTCTTCTTCAAGACGCCGGAGGAGATGGCCGGCGACTTCCCCGGCCTCGAGGACGCGATGGCGCGCACGCTCGAGGTCGCCGAGCGCTGCAACGTCGAGCTCGAGCTCGGCCGCATCCTCCTCCCGACGTTCCCGGTGCCCGAGGGCAGGGACTCCTTCGACTATCTCGTCCAGCTCTGCGAGCAGGGGCTCGAGCGGCGCTACGGGAAGCCGACGCCCGAGCTGACCGAGCGGCTTCGGTTCGAGCTCAAGACGATCAAGGAGATGGGGTTCGCGGACTACTTCCTCATCGTCTGGGACTTCATCCGCTTCGCGAAGGGCAACGGCGTGAGCGTCGGACCGGGCCGCGGCTCGGCCGCCGGCTCGATCGCGGCGTACTGCCTGGAGATCACGGACGTCGACCCGATGCGCTACGGACTCCTCTTCGAGCGCTTCCTCAACCCGGCGCGCAAGGACCTGCCGGACATGGACATCGACTTCTCCGTCGCCGGGCGGGACCGCGTCATCAACTACGTCGCCGACAAGTACGGTCGCGACCGCGTCGCGCAGATCATCACCTTCTCGACGATGGCAGCGCGAGCGGCGATTCGAGACGCCGGCCGCGTGCTCGACATCCCCTACGGCGTCGTCGACCGCATCGCGAAGCTCGTTCCGGAAGGCCCGGGCCAGACGCTCGATGCGGCGATGAAGGCGGGAGCCGAGCTTCGACAGGCCGTCGACTCCGACCCGGTCGCGAAGGAGATCATCGACCTCGCCCGGCCGCTCGAAGGCCTGACCCGCGCCGACTCGATCCACGCCGCGGGCGTCGTCATCGGCGCCCAGCCGCTCATCGAGGTCGTGCCGCTCCAGCAGAAGGGGTCGGAGCAGGAAGTGGTCACGCAGGTCGGGATGAACGACGTCGTCGACCTCGGCCTCCTGAAGATGGACTTCCTCGGGCTGCGCAACCTGGACGTGATCGACAAGGCAGTCGACCTCGTCGGCGGCGTCGACATCGGCGTGCTCCCGCTCGACGATCCGAAGACGTACGCGATGCTCGCGCGCGGCGACTCGACCGGAGTGTTCCAGTTCGAGTCGTCGGGAATGCGCGAGGCGTTGCGCTCCGTCAAGCCGACGGAGTTCGAGGACCTGATCGCACTCGTCGCGCTCTACCGCCCCGGGCCGATGGGCTACATCCCGATGTACTCGGCGAGGAAGAACGGACGCGAACAGGTCTCGTTCGCCGACCCGCGGCTCGAGGCGATCACGGGCCAGACGTACGCGATCTGCATCTACCAGGAGCAGTACATGCAGATCGCGAAGGAGCTCGCCGGGTTCTCGCCGGCCGAGGCGGAGACCCTGCGCAAGGCGATCGGGAAGAAGATCCACTCGCTCATGGCGTCGCTCAAGGATCAGTTCCTCGAGGGGTGCGCCGAGAACACGGTCGCTCCTGCGGTCGCGCAACAGCTCTGGAAGGACATGGAGTCCTCCCAGGACTACTCCTTCAACAAGGCACACGCCGCCTGCTATGCGCTGATCGCCTACCGCACGGCGTGGCTCAAGGCGAACCATCCGAAGGAGTACATGGCCGCGCTCATCTCCTCGGTCATGAACACGAAGGACCGCGTGCCCTACTACGTCAATGCCTGCAGGGAGATGGGCATCGACGTCCTCCCGCCGGACGTGAACTCGTCGCAGCAGGACTTCGCCGTTGTCGGCGGCGTCATCCACTTCGGGCTGAATGCGGTGAAGAACGTGGGGGAGGCCGCGGCCGACGCCATCGTGCGCGTCCGCGCGGAAGGTGGTCCGTTCGAGTCGATCTGGGCGCTCACCGAGCGCGTCGACCCGCAGATGCTCAACAAGCGCGCGCTCGAGTCGCTCGTGAAGTGCGGTGCGCTCGACTCCACGGGAGCGACCCGGCTGGGCATGCTCACCGCGCTAGAGGCAGTGCTCGGGCACGGGCAACGCACGTCGGCCGACCGGCTCGCCGGCCAGGCGTCCATCTTCGACGGTGCTTTCGGCGACGACGAGCAGGCGGCCGAGGTCAAGCATCCGGCGCTTGCGACGACGGAGTTCGACGAGCGGGAGCTCCTGCGGCTCGAGAAGGAGACGCTCGGCCTGTACGTCTCGGAGCATCCGCTCGAGCGCGTCCGCGCAGAGCTCAAGCGGAAGACCGACTGTGCGCTGACGGATCTCGAGCGCAGGCGCGACGGCGAGTTCGTGACCATCGGTGGCATCGTGTCCGGCCTCAAGCAGGTGACGACGAAGCGCGGGGAGCCGATGGTGTTCGTGACGCTCGACGACCCGACCGGCAGCGCCGAGGTGGTCGTCTTCAACTCGACGTACGCAACCGCCCGCGAGCTCCTCGAGGCCGACCGCATCCTCGTCGTGAAGGGCCGCGTCGACCACAAGCAGGCCGGCGAGACGAAGCTCGTCGCCAGCGAGGTGAGCGCGTTCGAGGCCGCTGTCATCCGCCGCGAGGTCCGCCTTCGCATCGATGCACGGCAGGCGCCGGCCGGAATCGTGCGTGAGCTCGCGTCGCTCGTCTCCGACTTCCCGGGCGACGCGCCGGTCTACATCGCGCTCGAAACCTCGCTCGGCGAGCGCACGCTCGCACTCGGCCCCGAGTACCGCGTGAAGCCGGAGGCCGACTTCTTCGCCGAGGTCAGAGCCCTGCTCGGCGAGTCGTGCGTCGCCTGAGTGCGGCTAGCTCTGCGGCGTTCGCGAGAGCCGCTCGGCGACGCAGGTGAGCACCTTCATCGCGATGGTAGGCACCTCGCTGACCAGCTGCCGGAACTCGCGATCGGTGATGACCAGCGTGCGCAGCGGTGACGTCGCCGTGACGGTCGCCGTGCGTGGCGCCTTCGTGAGCAGTGCGATCTCGCCGAGCCAGTCACCGGCGCCGAGAACTGCGACCTTGCGGCCGCTCTTGACGACGCTGACCGTTCCGTCGATCAGGACGAAGAACTCGTGACCGGTGCGCCCCTCGCGCGTCAGGACGGTTCCTTGCGCGGAGATCGATCTCGTCCGCGATCGACGCCAGGCGCCGGAGTTCGGCCTTCGAGCAGCCCGCGAAGAGCGGGACGCTCTTCAGCAGCTCGATCTTCGCGTTCGAGCGGAGCGCCACGTCGCAATCCTAGTCGTGCGACGGCACGACGCAACCTGGACGCTGACATGACACGCGTCTATGCTCTTGACGTCACACCAACTGCGGAGATCGTGAAAGAGGGGTACTGGGGATGAATGCTCGCCGGAATGGATTTACGTCCAGAGGTGCAATCGCGACGATCGGTGCGGCGGCGTTAGTCCTCGCGGCGCTCGTAGCCGTGATCGGCTCGGCGCAGGCGGCGCCACCTCGACGAAGCTCTACGACGCCACCGTTCGCGTCGTGCAGTGGACGCCGAGACTGTGACGAATCGCGAATTCGCGAACGCTGCAGGCTCACGCTGACGAACCAGAGGAGCAAGCAGACGCTCGGCTCGGCGAACTTCGCGCCGCCCGCCGGGTAACGCTTGCGAGCCGACCTGTCCTCGACGTCAAGTCCACATCGGGCTGGAGGCACCGAGACAGACGGGAACGTCGTCAAGTTCCGCTCGACCACTAACCCGCTGAAGCTCAACCAGGAAGCGTCTACGCGGATGTGTGATGTCGAGCATCGACGGACTTGCAAAGCGGTAGTGACGCGACGTGGAGACGAGGGCGAAGCAGTCGAACGACTTCAGCGGCAACCCGGGAACGATTTCTCCGCGGAGACGTCGGCTCGAACGTCACGCCGCTCGGCAGCTTCGAGATCGCCCAGATCGAGACGGTCGATCCAGCGGCGACTCGACCATCCATCGTTCCGCAGATCAAGACCATGTCGACGAGGTCGTGTCAGGTCACGGCCTACGACATCTGCGGCGACGTGTACGAAGAACTACGGCACGACGCTTCGGCAGGACGACGGTCTTCGACGCGGAGCCCGAGCCATGCCCTGAGCGGCTCGTGAACGGGGCAGTCTCGATCAACTGGGTCGACGGGATCGGCTACGCGACGCCTTAACGCCGAACGTGGTCGAGACGGGCGACACGCTCGTCATCACGGACCACGCTAACCGAGCTAGACCAGAAGGTCAGCGACACGAGCAACGACTTCGATGTCGTCCAGACGCTCTGCGCACCGAGCCTCGGACGAGACGTGCGTCCTGGACAACGGCAGGATCCGACGTGTCGGCGACGATCCCACAGAAAGTAATGACCCGAGCCGTTCCCGACCCGAGCCTGCGGATTCGGGTTCGGCTTGCCTACTCCCCTTAATTTCAAGTGTCCCGGAAGCGCACCATCACTGACGAGTGCCATTGGGCGGACGCGGTCGTGAACATCAATCCGCGCGACTATCCGAACAATGAGCCCATTCACGATCACGCTGACCTACAAGAAGTCGGTTACGGGCAACGGGCCAGCGACGAACTTCTTCGTCTGCCTGAGCAACAACAACGGTGAGTCGTGGAGGACCGAGACCCCTTGGCCGAGTGTCGCGAGCACTCCAGTGCGCTCCTTGCGTTCAGAAGCGAAAGCGCGTCACCGGCGGCGACTTCTGTCGGTCGCGCTCTTCATCCGGCCGAGCCGATCCCTGGACTGGCTTGGGCTAGCAGCCCGACCTCCCGAGGCGGCGGCGCGTGACGCGCCGCCGCCCCGGGTCTCTCTAACCCGGCGGCACCTCCGGAAGCGTCGAGACCTGCATCGCCTCGAAGAGGCGCTCCGCCTCGCCGCCGTCTGAAGACGCCCCGCGGAGGATCTCGTCGGCTCGCAGAGACAGCGCGAGCTCGTACAGCGCGTCGCCTGCGCGCGCGGCGTCGATGCTGCGCTCGAACTCCGTCGCAGCATCGTCGTAGCGCTGCAGCTGCGCGTACGCGTACCCGCGCACTCGGTGCATCAGGGCGCGAAATGCGGGCGGCAAGTCCGCGTCCTCCGTGAGCTCGACGAGCTCTGTCTCCCGAAGGGCCGGTTCCGGCTGGCCGGCGAGAATCGCGGCCTCGGCCATGCGGGCACGAGCTTCCTGCTCGAAGCTCGCAGCCTGGATCTCGCGAAAGCCGTCGGCGGCTTCCTTCAGAAGCTCGTCCGCCTCGTCGAACCGGCCCGCTCGGGCGGCGGCGCGGCCGAGGTTGAGACGACTCATCATCGAGAGTCCGACGTGCCCCGCCGTGTCGACCGTCTCCTGCACCGCCCGGAAGAGCTCCTCCGCCTCGGTGATGCGGCCCTGGTCGGACAGGATCTCGCCGATGTTGTTCATCGCCATCGCGACGCTCGTCACGTCGCCGATCCGCTCGAAGAGCGCTCGACTCCGCTCGTAGACCTCGAGCGCGTTCGCCCACTCGCCTTCCCAGTAGAAATCGATCCCGAGGTTGTTGAGCTCCGTCGCCTGTCGCTTGAGGTCGCCGAGATCCTCGAAGATCGGGAGCGCAAGCCCCCGGAAGGCGAGACGTTCCGGCGACCCTATCTGGGTGTACACGCCATGGAGGAGCACGTACGCGTTTCCGAGCTGCAGGCGATCGTCGACCGCCAGCGCCTTGACGACTACTTCGTTGGCGCGCTCGATGCAGTCGCTGAACTCACCTTGCCTGAACCGGACTCCCGCGATGCCGAGTCCGAGTTCGAGCTCGAGTCGGTCCCGAGTCGGACCGGGCGGCAGGTGCCGGGCCATCCGAAGCCCTCGCTCGTACCAGTCGATCGCTTCGTCGTATCGGCCCAGCTCGCGCCGGAGCGTGCCTTCCTTGAAGAGGAGCTCCGTCGCCTCGGGTGAACGTTCCGGCCGGAACGCGCGTGCCAACTCGAACGCTTCCGCTGCGGACTCGAGCTTCCCCGCCAGCTGACGGCAGTCGCCGAGCGCCTCCCAGACTTCGGCGATCTCCGCGTGCGAGAGGTCGCGGACGCCTTCGGCACCCTCGAGCGCGCGCTCGTAGAAATCGGCCGCCTCGAGGTTGGCCCACTTCTCCTGTGCGCTCCTTCCGGCCGCGAGGGAGTATCGCCACGTGGCCGGCTTGTCGCCGGCGCGGTGGTAGTGGAGCGACAGCAGCTCGACCGCCTCTGGCGTATGCGCCTCGAGAACCTCGGCGACCCGTCCGTGCAGCTCGCGCCGGCGTCGGTACGAAAGTCCTTCGTAGGCGCCGTCGCGGATGAGCGCGTGGCGGAAGCGGAAGGCACCAGCGACCTCGGGGTCACGCTCGACGAACTCGGCGAGTCGGTCCCACGCCTCCGAGTCCGAAGCTGCCGTCGAGTCTCCTTCGAGCACGTCGGCGATGAGCGCTCCCGAGAACGAGACGCCGAGAACCGAGGCCCAGCGCAGCAGAGCGCGATCGCCCGGCGCGAGCCCGTCGATGCGCGTCGCGACGAGGGTCTCGACGCTGTCGGGCATCTGTTCGGGCGCCTCCCGTGCCTGATCCGGCGAGGCGAGCTCCTGGAGGAACAGCGGGTTGCCTGCGCCGCGCTCCATGAGCGCCGCCAGGTCCTCGTCGCTCAGGCGTCGGTCGCCGGCCGCTGCCCGCACGAGCGTCCTCGCGTCGTCCGCGGGTAGCGGCTCGAGCCGCAGGGTGAGAGCGGGGAGCGGGGGTGTGCCCTCGGCGGCCGCGAAGCCGCCGCTGATGGCCCTCCGGGTCGTACACGTGAGCCATGGCCGCGTGGACAGCTGGGTGCCCAGGTGACGCAGCAGCTCGGAGGACGCGTCGTCCATCCAGTGGACGTCCTCGAGCACGAGGAGGGTCGGCGAGTCGAGCAGCCCGGCGAGCAGGGAGCTGACGACGCCATGAAGGCGCGCTCGGCGGAAGGACGGCTCTAGATCGTCCACCTCGGGCGTGGTCTCGACATCGACGTCGAGCGGAGCGGCGAGGAGCGGAGCCCAGGGAACGAGCTCCTCGTCCACCGAGACGAGGCGTTCGGCGAGCGCCTCGCGGTTGTGCTCGGCGCCGCCGTTGAGCTCGACGTCCAGGAGCGAGCGGAGGAACGGACGAAATGCGTAATACGGCGTGGACGTCTCGTACTGCTCGCAGCGCAGCGAGATCTGCCGCATGTCGGAGCAGTTGTCCCGTAGCTCCTCCGCGAGCCGAGACTTTCCGATGCCGGGCTCTCCGACGAGCTCTACAAGGGTGCCGAATCCCATTCGAACCGGGGCGACCGAGGCGGCAAGGACTGCGCGCTCCCGCTCGCGATCGACGAACGGCAGCTTGTCCGAGCGATCGTCGGCGCGTGTGCTCGCGCGCACCAGCTCGCCCAGGACGACCGCACGTACAGGCTCACTCTTTCCCTTCACCTGGAACGGCTCGAGCTCGGTGGCTTCGAAGAACGCGCCTCCGCGCGCGAACGCCTCGGCCGAGACCCACACCTCGTCCTCCCCCGCGCGAGCCATCAGGCGAGCCGCGAGCGCGGCAGTGTCGCCGAGCACCGTGTACGTCCTCCGGAAGCTCGCACCCACCTGGCCCGTGAAGACGCGGCCCTGGCTCACCCCTATGTGGACGGGAAGAGGAAGGCCCTCGTCCAGGATGGCTCGCACGGTCCGGAGCATCCGCTCCTCGTCGTCGCCGAACGTCTGGGGTGCCCCCGAGACCAAGATGACTCTTCCACCGTCCCGATCGACGTCGCTTTCGAGGAACGTCACTCCGTGCGCTTCAGCGCAGGCCTGGACGATCCGGACGAGGCGGTCGAGGGCGGCAGCCGCCGCCTCGGGCCCTTCGGTCGCGATCACGTCGTCGGTTCCTCCGAAGCGAATGAATGCGATCGCGGCGTTTCGGTGCTCGCCTTCCAACGGCCCCACTTCGAGCAGCTGGGCGCGCAGTGGGGCCGGGACGGCCACCTCGAGCGCGATCCCCTCCACGTTCGGGAGGGGCTGCACCGTGCCTCGGACTTCCGGCGCGGCGCGAAGGAGGCGCCCGGTCTCCCGCGCCTCGCCGATCGCGTCCTCTGCGAGCAGCGCTGTGGTCTCGTCGCTGAGCAGGATCTCGCCCGCCTCGGACGCGGCTTCCATCTCCACCGTCCGACTGGCTGCCGGCCCGACGACGAGGAGCTCGCGATGCGACTCGCCCACGAGGAAGAACTGAAAGCGTCCCGAGTGGAGGCCGGCGTGCATCTTCAGCTGAATCGCGCCGGCGGACGTCTTCGGTCGACCTATCGCTCGCAGCGTCGAACGCATCTCGAAGGCCGCGCGCGCCGCTCTCGCGGCGTGGTCGTCACCTTCGTAGAGCAGCAGCAGGGCGTCGCCGCCGAACTTGAGCAGACCACCGCCCTGCGCATAGGCGACGGCGAGCAGGGCGGCGAAGGTCGCGTTCATGACCTCCGTGACTTCCTCCGCCCCGGCTCGGCCGAGACCGGAGAGCTGTTCGGACATTGCGGTGAAGCCCGAGATGTCGACGAAGGCGAGTGTGCCGTCGACCTCGCGCCACATGGACTCGGGATCGTCGCGGAGCCACTCGAGCGTCAGCCGGGGGACGAACGAGACGAGCTCGGCGCGCGCGGGGTTGCCGGGGGGTTGCGGCTGGGACATCTCGCGTCATTCTGCGCGACTCGCCTCCTCTCCGTGCGGCACGTGTCCGGAGCGTCGTCTTCACGGAAGGCTTACGCCTGCCCAACGCAATCCCCCCGAAAAGGGGACGTCCGATACGTCGTACTGGACGAATAGGCGAGTGACACCGATCCCCAACTGCGGAAGGGCGGCGGAATGTCTGCGGCAGAACTTCAGCTCGTCCATGTGTCCGAGCGCGACCGAATCGAGCAGTGGCGTCACGGGGCCCTCGAGCGCGCGGGGTACGACCCCGAGGCGGCGATCGTTCTCGCGGCGAGCCATGACATCGACCTCCACGAGGCGGTCAGCCTGCTCGAGCGCGGGTGCACGGTAGAGCTCGCACTACAGATCCTGCTGTAGTCGCGAGCAGTTCTCGTGCGCGGCCGGCCCGGTGTCGGCAGAATGCCCGCCGGTGCTTCCGCTTCTGTCGATCCCCTCGCCCGAGTCGAGCACGATCGAGCTCGGGCCGCTCTCGATCCATTTCTACGGACTGACGCTGCTCGTCGCCATCGCGGCGGCGGTCGCCATCACGGGAATCCGCTGGACGCGGCGCGGCGGCGACTGGGACCTCATCTTCCGCGTCGCCGTCTGGGGTGTTGCGTCCGGGATCGTGGGAGCACGCCTCTATCACGTCATCACGAGCTGGGACGAACTGCCGGAAGAGTGGTGGGGGCCGTTGGCGATCTGGAAGGGCGGCCTCGGCGTGTGGGGCGGGATCGGGCTCGGCTGCCTCGTCGGGGCGATCGTGGCGAAGCGCTCCGGCGCCTCCGTTTCGAAGCTCGCCGACTGCGTCGCTCCGGCGCTCCTCGTGGCACAGGGCATCGGACGCTTCGGCAACTGGTGGAACCAGGAGCTCTTCGGCGGCCCGACCGACTTCTTCTGGGGCCTCGAGATCGACCCTGAGAACCGCCCGATCGACCATGTCGACGAGGAGACGTTCCATCCGACGTTCCTGTACGAGGCGCTCTGGTGCTTCGCGGCCGCTGGTGTGCTGCTCCTGATCGAAAGGCGGTTCAAGGGACGGATCCGGCCGGGCGGTCTCTTCGCGCTGTACGTCCTGATCTACAGCGTCGGCCGACTCTGGATCGAGACCCTTCGGATCGACCCGTCGCACGAGATCGGCGGTGTCCGGCTGAACGTGTGGGTCGCGGGTCTCGCGATCGTGCTCTCGGCTGCGTTCCTCGTCTGGTGGCAGCGCACGTGGAAGCGCGGTGGCGGCCCCGCGCCGCCCGCCAAGCCCGAGACGATGGCGGTGCCGAAGGGCCGCTGACGGGACCCTCCCCGTCGCGAGCGGTGTAGTGACCGCAAGCGACAAGAAGGAGGAGTCCATGCGTTTGCTCGTCGTGCTCTCAGCGGTCGTCGCCGCGCTCGCCGTCGCGCCGCCGGCGTCCCCCGGCGGCTGGGCAACCGTCGGGTTCGAGCCGCTTCCAGACGGCACGTCGGCCGGTGGTACCTGGAGTCCCACGATCTTCGTCAAGCAGCACGGCGTCACGCCGCTGCAGGGACTGCAGCCCGTCATCGAGATCTACGACGACGAGACCGGGGCGGCGACGAAGGTCGCCGCGACCGAGACGTCCGAGGCGGGCGTCTACGAGGCCGATGTCGTGTTTCCGGCACAGGGTGACTGGCGCGTGACGATTCACAGTGGCTTCGGGGACTCGCAGGTCTCGTACGGGCCCGTTGCGATCGGCCCGCCGGGAGCGGGCGATGGTGGTTCCCGTGAGCTTCCAGTCGTCGGACGGGGCGTCGTGGCGCTCGCGCTGCTCGGTGGGGCCGCCGCGCTGTTCGGCGGGCGTCGTCTGCGACGGCTGACACCGGCGAGCGGCTGAGCCGGGAACCGACGGCGCAGGACAGGTGTAGAAATGACCGGTGGAGGACCGACCGCCGACCGATGCGGACCTCGCGGAGCGTGCGCGCGGAGGCGACGAGCGCGCCTTCGAGGAGCTCGTGCGGGCGTACCAGGGTGTTGCGTTTCGCGCGGCGTACCTCCTCACGGGTTCGGCGGCCGACGCCGAGGAGGCGGCTCACGTGGGCTTCGTCAAGGCGTGGGCGGCGCTTCCGCGGTTTCGCCGCGGTGCGGAGTTCCGCCCGTGGCTGCTTCGCATCGTCGTCAACGAGGCCCACAACCGGCGTCGTTCGGCGCAGCGGCGCGACGCGCTGACGCTGCGCGCGATCGCCGCGGATGCCTCCGGAGGCGCGGTCCCGCCTCCGGAGGCGGTCGTGGTCGACGATGAGCGCCGCGAGGAGCTGCTCGCGGCGGTGAACCGGCTCGACGAGCGAGATCGCGACGTCCTCACGTGCCGCTACTTCCTCGAGCTCTCGGAGCAGGAGACGGCCGAGACGCTCGGCGTCCGTCGCGGGACCGTGAAGTCGAGGACGGCGCGTGCGCTCGAGCGGCTTCGTGACGAGGTGGCGAGATGAGAGAGCTCGAGCAGGAGCTCGTGACGCTCGGGCGCGCGCTCGACGTCCCCGAGGCTCCCGACCTCGTACCGGCCGTGCTCGGCGGCATCGATACGCGTCGCTTGCGTTCCGGCCGGCGTCGGCTCGTCCTCGCTCTGGCGGTCCTCGCCCTCGCCGCGCTCGCCGCGACGCTGGCTATTCCGGACGCTCGCTCGGCGCTCCTTCGCTTCCTGCAGATCGGCGGCGCGCGCATCGAGCTCGTCGACGAGCTTCCCGTCGTGTCGCCGAGTCCGGCGGAGCTCGAGCTCATGCTCGGTCAACGTGTCTCGCTCGACGAAGCGCGACGCAGCGCGTCGTTCGAGCTCCTGGAGCTCGACGACGAGCCCGATGCGGTGTATCTCGGCGATCGAGGCACCGTCTGGTTCCTCTACGGGCGCCCCGACGCCGTCCGACTCCTCGTCGCGCAGACACCGGAGCACGAGATCGACGAGCCGTTCATCCTCAAGAAGCTCGCGGCGTCGGGCACGAGCATCGAGCCCGTCACCGTCCGCGGGCAGCGTGCGTACTTCCTGAGCGGCGAGCCGCACGTCGTGATGCTCCTCGACGAGTTCGGCGTCATGTACCCGGAGAGCGCCCGGCTCGCGCGGGACGTGCTCGTGTGGGCAGAGAACGGCCGCACCGTTCGCCTCGAAGGCGACCTGACGAGGGCGGACGCACTCGAGATCGCCGATTCGCTGGACTGAAGCGTCCGGCGGCACGGCTACGTTCCGCGGGTGCTGCCGATGCCCGTCCGGGAGCTCGAGCTCGAGCTCGACGCGTTCGAGGGACCCTTCGATCTCCTCCTCACGCTGCTCTTGAAGGAGGAGCTGGAGCCCCGCGAGATCGACATCGCGGCGATCGTGCTCGCCTTCGTCGAGCGGCTCGCGGAGAGGGACGAGCTCGATCTCGAGGCGTGCGGCGAGTTCCTCGTCCTCGTCTCGGCGCTCCTCGAGCTCAAGGCACGCGGTCTCTTCCCGGACGAGGCAGCGGAACTCGGCGAGCTCGAGCCCGAGGAGGCCGCCGAGGAACTCGCGCGGCGGCTCGCCGAGTACCGGCGCATGAAGGAGGCGGCGAGCTGGCTCCTCGAGCGGCTCGGATCGGAGCGGGATCGGTTCTTCCGCATTGGCCCCGCGCCGCTCGCGCCGCGTCTGGAGCGGCGACTCGCGCCGCAGGATCCAGCTGCGCTCGGTGCGGCGCTGCGCGCGCTCGCCGTCCCCCCGCCGGCCGTCTCTCTCGGACACATGGCGCTCCGCTTCCCTCCGGTGTCGCAGTTCCTCGAGCGCTTCCGCTCCTTGATTGCGCGCCGACGCGTCTTCGACTTCGACACGGAGGTCGAGGGGCTTTCGCGCGTCGAGCAGGCCGTTGCACTCCTCGCGCTGCTCGAGTTGCGCAAGGCCGGGGAGATCGACCTGAGCCAATCCCAGCCGTTCGCTCCCATAAGGGTTTCGCGAGCCGACGACGAAAGGATCTCCGCATGGAAAGCCCGCTCCGCCTGATCGCCCTCAACCCGGTCGACCAGCTCGCGCGCACGGTCGAGGCGCTCCTCGTCGTCGCGAACGCGCCACTCTCGATCGACGAGCTGTGCGACGCGACCGAGGACCATCCCGAGCGGATCGAGACGGCCATCGGGCTCCTGCGCGAGCGCTACTCCGAGGGGCGCAGCGGGATCGTCCTCGAGGAGGTCGGCGGCGGATATGCCTTCCGCGCGAGTCGCGATGCAGCCGACGCGTGCGCGCGGCTGTTCGAGCGGCCGGTCGAGCGCGGGCTCTCGCACGCAGCTCTCGAGACGCTTGCGATCGTCGCCTACCTCGGCCCGTGCTCACGCCCCGACGTCGCGCGGATACGCGGCGTCGCGGCGGACTCGGCCGTTGCGAGCCTCGTCGAGCGAGGGCTCGTCACTGAAGCCGGACGCGAGGCGGGTCAGGGCGGGGCGATTCGCTATCGAACCACGCCGCTCTTCGAGCGCGTCTTCGGGCTCGAGAGCCTCGCGGCGCTGCCGCGACTCGACGATCTCGGCGAGGACGCCGCGGAGCTTCGCGAGCGCCTGCTCGAAGTCGCCGAAGCCCGCGCGTCGTAACGACCGCCCCGCGTTCCGTCTCCCGTCGTCGAAGTGGACGCCCGTGATTCGCGGACGCGCGTGGGGCGGTTCGGTCCGGGCTCAGATCTGCCAGGAACCGTTGCGCAGCACGGGAACGGTCTGGCCGTCCCGCGTGATCCCGTCCACGTCGAGCTCGGGGCTTCCGATCATGAAGTCGACGTGCACCGTGCTCTTGTTGATCCGCGCCTTCTCGGCGGGATCCTCGACAGGATGTTCGTAGCCGTCGCCGAGGGCGATGTGCGACGCGGCGTTCTCGTCGATGAGCGTGTCGAAGAAGACGCGCTTGAGCGGGCCGATGCGCCCCTCGCCGTCCACGAGCGCGATCTCGCCGAGTCGGGAAGCGCCCTCGTCTCGACCGGCGACCGCTCGGAGCGCGTCGGCGCCCGAGTCCGCGTCGATCTTCACCGCCCGGCCGCCAGCGAACTCCACGCGGATGTTCTCGATGATGGAGCCCGAGAGCTCGAGCGGCATCGTCGCCGAGACGTACCCGTCGACGCGCTCGGGATCGGGCGTCCCGAAGACCTCCTCGGTCGGGAGGTTCGGCGAGTGGCGCCGGCCGTCGACCGTCTCGAGGTCGCCTGCCGCCCAGTGCGCGGAGGAGAAGAGCCCGACTGTCAGATCGGTGCCCGGCCCGTGCAGGCGCAGCGCGTCGTAGCGCTGATCGGTGAGGCGCTGTGCGTTGGCCTTCAGTGCCGTGGAGCGCTCCATCCACGCTGCCGCAGGGTCCTCCTCGTCCAATCGGCAGATGTGGGCCACGTCCTCCCAGAGCCGCTCGTATGCGGCCTCCCGCTCGAGGTCGGGATACACGATCTCGGCCCACGAACGCGTCGGGACGGGAACGATGTTCCAGCTCGTCGTCATGCGATTCACGACCTCGCCGGTCTCGGGGAGAGACGGCAGGAGATCGCGCCCGGCCCGTGCCGGGTCGAGCCCCTGCAGGGCGCGCGGTGCGTGCGGCCCGGAGAGCGAGATGCGCGCGGCGTGCTCGTCGGAGATGTACAGCAGCCGCTCCTGCATCCAGGGCGGCACGTAGTCGAGCGTGTCCTCGGACGCGTAGGCGATGCGCTCGCGCTTGACCCACTGGTCGAAGTAGAGGACGTCGACGTACTTCGCGCCACGCTGGTATGCGGCGCGCACGATCTTGCGCGTCACGTTCTCCTTGCCGATGTAGCTCGTGACCGCCACGAACTGCCCCGGCTGCACGTTGGCGCCGAAGACCGCGAGCTCAGCGAGTCTGTCCGACAGCGTCTCGACGCGATTCATGCCGGGCGGAACCCTAGCCACGCCACAATGGCCCGGTGCGCCTCAACGCCTACCTCGCCCGCGCGGGCGTCGCTTCGCGCCGCCGAGCCGACGAGCTGATCCTCGCCGGACGCGTCCGGGTCAACGGCGTGCAAGGCGAGCTGAACACGGTCGTCGGCGCGCACGACGTCGTCGAGGTGGACGGGCGGCGGGTCGAACGGCAGCGGCTCGCGTACGTGCTCCTGAACAAGCCGACCGGTGTCGTGACGACGGCGAGCGATCCCGAGGGACGACGGACAGTCCTCGATCTCGTACCGGAGGTGCCGCGGGTCGTCCCGGTAGGGCGACTCGACATCGACACGACCGGCGCGCTGCTCCTGACGAACGACGGCGATCTCGCGCACCGTCTCGCGCATCCGCGCTACGGGGTTCCGAAGGTCTACGAGGTCGACGTCGTGGGCTCGCCTTCGGCCGAGGTTCTCGCTCGGCTTCGCGACGGCGTCGAGCTCGACGACGGGACGACGTCGCCTGCCGCAGTGCGCATCCTGGGGCGCGAGGCTCACTGGACACGGCTCGAGCTCACGCTGCACGAGGGCCGCAACCGCCAGGTGAAACGGATGTGCGAGGCCGTGGGTCATCCGGTCAGGCGCCTGCGACGCACGCGCTACGCGAGCCTCGACGTCGAAGGCGTCGCGGTCGGGGAGTCGCGCGAGCTGACGAAGAGCGAGGTGGCCGAGCTCCGGGCTGCGGTAGGCCTCTAGGAGAGCCGCACGAAGCCCATGCGCTCGTACATCGCGTCGAGCGTCGGGCGGGAGGCCTCGCGCGCGCGCTCCGCTCCCTCCGCCAGCAGCCCGCGCAACGCCTGCTCGTCCGCGCGCAGGTCGCGGTAGCGCTCCTGGATCGGCGCGAAGAGCGCCACCACGGCTTCGCCCACGTCCTCCTTGAACTGGCCGTAGCCGGAGCCGTCGTAGCGCCGTCTCGATCTCCGCGAGCGGCGCTCCGGTCGCGACGGAGAGGATCTCGATGAGATTCGAGATGCCTGCCTTCGCCGCCGGATCGTGGCGGATCTCGCGCTCCGAGTCGGTCACCGCGGTCTTGAACTTCTTCCGGATGACGTCCGGCTCGTCGACGATGCGGACGACACCCTGCGCGTTTCCGGCAGAGGTCGACATGAGCCGTTCCGGCTCCTGCAGGTTCTTGATCCGCGCACCCTCCTCGGGATAGACGCCCTTCGGCACCGTGAAGGTCTCGCCGTAGCGCGCGTTGAAGCGCTCGGCGACGTCGCGCGTGAGCTCGAGGTGCTGGCGCTGGTCGTCGCCGATCGGGACGATGTCGGTCTGGTACAGGAGGATGTCGCCGGCCATCAGCACCGGGTACGTGAAGAGCCCGGCCGAGACGAACTCCTGGTCGGCGGACTTGTCCTTGAACTGCGTCATGCGTCGGAGCTCTCCGAAGCTGGTCGCCGCGCTGAGCAGCCAGTTGGCCTCGGCGTGCGCGGTGACGTGGCTCTGCGCGAAGACGATCGAGCGCTCCGGGTCGATGCCGGTGGCGAACAGCATCGCCGCACCGGCGAGGGTCGCCTCGTGCAGCCGCTCCGGCTCGAACGCGGTCGTGATCGAGTGGAGGTCGACGATGCAGAACACGCCTTCGCCCCGCTCCTGCGTCTCCCGGTACTGCCGGTATCCGCCCGAGTAGTTGCCGAGCGTCTTGTCGCCCGACGCCCGTATCCCGGAGAAGATCCGCATCGCGGGATTGTCCCTGGACCCGGTGACGTCCGTCGGGTCGACTCTAGACTCGAACGTCGCGTGCGTATCGAACCCGTATCGGCTCTCGTCGGGCACCTCGGCGTGCCGGGCGACAAGTCCATCTCGCACCGCGCCGTCCTCATCGGCGCGGTGTGCGACGGCGAGACGCGGATCTCGGGCTTCGGGCGTTCCGCGGACACGGAGTCGACGATCGCGGCTGTTCGCACGCTGGGCGCCGAGGTCGTCGAGGACGAGGTGGACGTGCTGCGAGTCCGCGGCCTCGGGCTCGGCGGCCTGCAGGTGCCCGAGCAACCGGTCGACTGCGGGAACGCGGGGACGCTCTTGCGTCTGCTCGCCGGCCTCGTCGCGGGCCAGGAGGGACGGTTCGAGCTCGTCGGCGACGAGTCGCTCTCCGCGCGGCCGATGGAGCGGATCGCCGAGCCGCTGCGCCGAATGGGCGCGACGGTCGAGACCTCGGAGGGCCATGCGCCGCTCGTCGTCGAAGGCGGCGCGCTGCGCGCGATCGACTACGAGCTCCCCGTCGCGTCGGCGCAGGTCAAGTCCGCCGTCCTCCTCGCCGGGCTCCGTGCGGACGGGAGCACGACTGTCGTCGAGCGCAGCCCGACGCGCGATCACACCGAGCGCCTCCTCGAGCGGGCGGGCGCGCGGGTCACGCGGCGCCCGACGAGCGTCACCGTCGAGCACGCGAGCGGGCTCCGGCTGGACGAGCTCGACATCCCGGGAGACATCTCGTCGGCCGCGCCGTTCCTCGTTGCGGCCGCGATCGTGCCGGGCTCGGCGGTCACGGTTCACGGGATCGGGTTGAACCCCCGCAGAACCGGGCTCTTGGTCGTGCTCGAGCGAATGGGGGCGAAGATCGCGATCTACAACCGCCGCCCGATCGGCGGCGAGCCCGCGGGTGACGTCGAGGTGCGGGCGTCCGACCTCGTGGGGGCCACGATCGAGGCGGACGAGGTTCCCTCCCTCATCGACGAGCTCCCGATCCTCGCCGTCGCGGCGAGCCATGCACGCGGTGAGACCGTCGTACGCGGTGCGGGCGAGCTTCGCGCCAAGGAGTCGAACCGGATCGAGACCGTCGTCGACGAGCTCAGGCGCGTCGGCGGGCACGTCCGCGCAACGCCGGACGGCTTCCGGGTGCGGGGCGTTCCCGCACGGCTGCGCGGCGGCGTCGTGGACGCGCACGGAGACCATCGGCTCGCGATGCTCGGCGCCGTCGTCGGAATCGCGTCGCGGGAGGGGGTCGAGCTGCGTGGCGCCGAGGCAGCGAGTGTGAGCTTTCCCGGCTTCTTCGAGGTTCTCGACCAGATCGCGCCCGGCGCGGTTCACTACCCTGCCGCGACATGATCGTGGCCATCGATGGTCCAGCCGGATCCGGGAAGAGCACGGTCGCTTCGACGCTCGCGCGGCGACTCGGATTCCGTTATCTCGATACGGGGGCGATGTATCGCGCACTCACCTGGATCGCCCGCCGCGACGGGGTCGACCTCGCGGACGGCGCTGCGCTTGCCGGCGTCGCGATCCTCCATCCCGTGTCGTTCGGCGAGGACGGGCTCGTCTCGCTCGACGGAGAGGACGTCACCGCTGCGATTCGAGACGCCGAGATCGACCGGCTGGTTCCCGCCGTCGCCCGACACCCGGAAGTGCGTGAGGTGATGCGCGAGCGTCAACGGGCGCTCGCCGTGGGCGGCGACTCCGTGATCGAGGGTCGCGACATCGGCGCCGTCGTGGCTCCCGACGCCGAGGTGAAGGTCTTCCTGCACGCCGACGAGGACGAGCGCGCGCGACGCCGTACCTCCGATCGCCCAGGCGTTTCGGCCGAGACGCTGGCGGCCGATCTGCGCGACCGCGACGAGCGAGACGCCGTCAACACGCAGCCCGCCGAGGACGCGGTGCTGCTCGACACCACGGGTCTGTCAGTGGATGAGGTCGTCGAGCGAATCGCCGAGCTCGTCGAGTCGAGGCGATGAACCGGACTGACGCGATCTGGGCCGTCGGGCGGGCCACGATCGGCACTGCGGTGAAGGTCGTCGCGCCTCTTCGCGTCTACGGCGCGGAACGTGTCCCGCGTGAGGGCGGCCTCGTCGTCGCGTCGAATCACCTGAGCTGGATCGATCCGCCGGCGCTCGGCGCGGCGATCCCGCGGACGCTCTACTTCATGGCGAAGGTCGAGGCTCACCGCGTGCCCGGCCTCGGCCAGCTGATGCGGTCGTTCGGCGCGTTCTCCGTGCGCCGCGGCGAGTCCGACCGCGAGGCGGTGCGCACGATGCGTCAGATCGTCCGCGACGGCCATGCGCTCGGGCTGTTCGTCGAAGGGACGCGGCAGCGGTCCGGCGTGCCCGGGCTCGTGCAGCCGGGAGCCGCGATGGTGGCGATCAACGAGGACGTGCCGGTGATCTGCTCGGCGATCTACGGCTCGTTCGAGTGGCGCCTGGGCAGCTTCAAGCCCGTGTCGATCGCGTGGGGCAACCCGCTGTCCTTCGACGGACTGCCGCGCGGGGGCAAGGGCTACAAGGAGGCGTCGGCGGAGATCGAGCGCGAGATCAAGAAGCTGTGGGACTGGCTCGCGGTGATGCACGACGCCGGCCGGCCGCGCGACGCGACTCCGCCCGCATGAGCGAGATCGCGGACGAGGTCGAGATCGCCGGCACGGTCGCGATCGTCGGCTTCCCGAACGTCGGCAAGTCGACGCTGATCAACCGCCTGACCTCGACGCGCACGGCCGTCGTCCACGAGACGCCGGGAGTCACGCGCGACCGCAAGGAGCTCCTCTGCGAGTGGTCGGGAACGACGTTCCGCCTCATCGACACCGGCGGTGTAGACCAGGCCGACACCGGGCCATTCGGCGCCCAGATCGCGGCGCAGGCGCGACAGGCCGTCGAGGAGGCCGACCTCGTTCTGCTCGTCGTCGACGCGACTGCAGGCGTGACGCCGGGCGACGAGGAGCTCGCCGAGATCCTGCGCACGTCCCGTCGTCAGGTGCTCGTGCTCGCGAACAAGCTGGACGACCCGCGCCGCGACCTCGAGGCGCTCGAGTTCCATCGCCTCGGGCTCGGCGATCCGATTCCGGTCTCGGCCCTCCACGGCCACGGCTCCGGCGACCTTCTCGACGAGATCGTCGGCCGGCTCCCCGGCCATGGCGAGCGGCCGGTCGGCGAGGAGGCGATCAGGGTCGCGATCCTCGGGCGGCCGAACGTCGGGAAGTCGTCGCTGCTGAACGCCCTCGTCGGCGGTGAGCGCGTCATCGTCTCCGACGTTCCGGGAACGACGCGGGACTCGATCGACACGGTTCTGCGACGTGACGATGCGACGTTCGTCCTCGTCGACACCGCGGGGCTACGGCGGAAACGCAAGCAGCGGCAGGGGATCGAGTACTACTCGGAGCTTCGCGCGCTCGAGGCTGCCGAGCGCGCGGACGTCGCACTCGTCCTCATCGACGCCGGTCAGGGCATGGTCGAGCAGGATCGAGCCGTGGCCGACGTCGCCCGCAGGGCGCAGTGCGCGACGATCGTGGTCCTCTCCAAGTGGGACGTCACCGAGATCCGACTGGAAGAGATCCGGCCGGACATCCTCAGGCGCTTTCGCCAGCGCCCGCCGATCATCGCGATCTCGGCGCACACGGGGCGCGGGCTGGAGCGGCTGCTCGCGATGATCGAGGACGTCTTCGTCCGCTACGCAGGCCGGATCCCGACCGCGGAGCTCAATCGGGCGCTGCAGGAGCTGCGCGAGGCTCGGCAGCCTCCGGGGCGCCGCGGACGCCGCCTCAACCTCCTCTACGGGACGCAGGTGAGCTCGCGGCCGCCTCGGTTCAGGTTCTTCGTCAACGACCGCAGGCTCGTCACGCGCGACTACGGCTACTGGGTCGAGAACGAGCTTCGCGCCCGCTTCGGGCTGGAGGGCGTCCCCGTGTCCATCGATTTCGTCACGTCCGAATGAGAGTCGTTGTCGTCGGCGCGGGGTCGTGGGGGACGGCGGCGGCGTGCCTCCTCCGCGACAACGGGCACGACGTGACGCTCGCGGCGCGCGATCCGGAGCAGGCGGACACGATCAACCGGACGGCCCGCAATCCGCGCTACGCGACCGATGCACGGCTCGACGGGATCGTGGCGGCGACGATCGAAGCTGCGCCGGTCGCCGACGCCGACCTCGTCGTCGTCGCGGTGCCAAGTCGTGTGTTCGGCCAGGTCGTCGCGACACTTCCGGGTGACGCGCCTGTCGTCAGTCTCTCGAAGGGCCTCGACCCGGCGACCGGCGAGCGCCTGTCGACGCTCGTCGGGAACCGTCCGGTCGCCGTGCTCTCCGGGCCGAACATCGCCGACGAGATCGTGCGCGGGCTGCCGGCGGCGGCCGTCGTCGCGAGCGCGGACCTCGAGCTCGCAGTCCGCGTCCAGGTGGCGGTGCACTCGATCCTCTTCCGCGTGTACGTGAGCGACGACGTCGTCGGCGTCGAGCTCTGTGCGGCAGCGAAGAACGTCATCGCGCTCGCTGCGGGTGGCGCGGACGGCCTCTCGCTCGGCGACAACTCCAAGGCAGCGCTCGTCGCGCGCGGCCTCGCGGAGATGCGGCGCCTCGCGGAGTCTGCGGGCGCACGGCCCGACACGTTCGCGGGCCTCGCCGGGATGGGCGACCTCATCGTGACGTGCTGGTCGCCCTCTGGCAGGAACCGCCGCGCGGGCGAGCTGATCGCGCGGGGTGCGCGGCCCGAGGAGGCGGCGGCGGAGATCGGGATGGTCGTCGAGGGACTGACGACGGCTCCGGTGCTGCGTGATCTCGGGCATCGCCTGGAGATCGAGCTGCCGATCACCGAGGGCGTGTGCGCCGTCCTCGAAGGTGCGCCACTCACCGATCTCGTGACGACGCTGATGAGCCGCGCGCCGACGACCGAGTAGCGGCGGGCGCGGTAGGTACCCTTCCGAACCGTGTCGCCGCGCGCATTTTCCTTCACGTCGGAGTCGGTCACCGAGGGCCATCCCGACAAGATCGCTGATCAGATCTCGGACTCCGTCCTCGACGCGATCCTCGTCGACGACCCCCAGGGCCGCGTTGCCTGCGAGACCCTGATCACCACCGGCCTCGTCGTCGTTGCGGGCGAGATCACGACCGACACCTACGTCGACATCCGCGCCGTCGTGCGCGAGCGCATCGCCGAGATCGGCTACACGAGAGCCAAGTACGGGTTCGACTTCGAGACGTGCGGCGTCATGGTCGCGATCGACGGCCAGTCGCCCGACATCGCGCAAGGGGTGGACACCTCGTACGAGGCGCAGCATGGCGACACGGATCCGATCGACCTGGTCGGCGCCGGCGACCAAGGGATGATGTTCGGCTACGCGACGAACGAGACCGTCGAGCTCATGCCGATGCCGATCATGCTCGCGCACAAGCTCGCGAAGCGGATGGCGGAGGTGCGCAAGGCCAACGTGTTGCCGTACCTCCGGCCGGACGGAAAATCGCAGGTGACCATCCGCTACGAGGTCGACGAGCGCGGCATTCAGCGGCCGGTCGAGATCGAGCGCGTGCTCCTTTCGACGCAGCACCGAGACGGCCTCGACGTCGAGACCCTCCTCAAACCCGACCTCCTCGAGCACGTCGTCGAGCCGATCCTCCACGCAGACGCGCGCGACCTCTACGAGCCCTCACGGCTGAGCGCGAAGGACTTCCTGTACGTGAACCCGACCGGCAAGTTCGTCATCGGCGGCCCGATGGGAGACACGGGCCTCACCGGACGCAAGATCGTCGTGGACACATACGGCGGCGCCGCACCGCACGGTGGAGGCGCGTTCTCCGGGAAGGACCCGACGAAGGTCGACCGCTCGGCGGCGTATGCCGCGCGTTACGTGGCGAAGAACGTCGTCGCAGCGGGTCTCGCGGATCGCTGCCAGATCCAGGTCGCATACGCGATCGGGGTGGCGCATCCGATGAGCGTCAACGTCGAGTGCTTCGGCACGGAGACACTCCCACTCGCGCGTATCGAAGAGCTCGTCGCCGAGCACTTCGACCTTCGGCCCGGCGCGATCATCCGCGACCTCGACCTGATGCGGCCCATCTACGCGAAGACGGCCGCCTACGGGCACTTCGGACGCGACGACCGCGACTTCACCTGGGAACGTACGGACAAGGCCGACGCACTCCGCGCTGGCGCCGGCGTGCTCGCCGAGACTCCGGCGTAGAAATGACGAAGACCCGCTGGGCAGCGGGTCTTCGTCCGGAGGGCAGTCGATCGGAGGGAGTTACGTCCTCGATCGGAGGGAGTTACGTCCTCGATCGAATCGCGGCGGCGTGAGAACGCTCTGTGAGTCTCCTAAGAGTTGTCTAAGAGCAGCAGTGCTCGCGCCACCTGCTCGCGAAGACCTTGTTCGCGAACCGATCTGCGAGGCGCTCCAGCTTTGCGAGCGCCCTGTCCGCGCGGGCCTGCGTGAGCTTGCCGCTGGCCACTGCCTTCGTGAGCCGCTGCTTCGCCGGTTCGACCATTGCCGCCTTCAGAGCCGCGACGCTCTTGCCCTGCTTCTCGGCGAGTCCCGCGAGCGAGTTGCCGGGGAGCTGCGCCCTGAGCTCGGCGCGACCGAGTCCGAGGAACGCGGCCGCAGCTCTCACCATGCCGCGTGCGGCGAACGGAGCCCGTACGTGCTTTCGCGGGCCACAGAGACTCGCCTCGGTCACGCGCTCACGCAGCTTTGCGGCGCGCTCCGGCGAGATCCTCCCGGCCGCTTGCGCAGCCTCGATGCGAGCGAGCAGGCGGGTCCTGACGTCCGCCGCCAGCTGCTCGACGGAGACGCCACGTTTCTCCGAGGCCATGGCCAGACGCTCCGCGCAGCGCGCCTCACGATCACCGTCACCAGCGGCCGCGAGAGCGGCACCTCCGCCGACGAGCAGTAGTGCGGCGGCCGCCAACGCTCCGGCAGCATGTCGATTCAGTCTCATGTCGTCCGATCTCCCTTCAGACCCGAGTGTTGGCTCCGCATGCTGGCAGTGCGCTGTGATCGCCGAGTGAGCGATTCGTAAAGCCCGCTTCGGGAACCCGCTGCGTCCTCGGGCGGCGCAGCCTAGGCGGCGCGTACGTAGATGCCGTCGGCCGCGCGCTCGGTGATGGCTCGCTCGGCTCCGTCGACGGCAACCATGAGCTGGCCGGCGGCGGGCTGCGCGGAGACGACTGCGACCTGCGATCCGGGCACGAGGCCCTCGTCGTAGAACCAGTGCAAGAGCTCGCCGTCGTGCTCCGCGAGGCGGACGATCTGACCGTCGCGGCCGACCGGGAGCTCCGCGAGAGAGACGAGCTCGGCGTTCTCGGCCTGCTCGAACTCCGTGTCGACCGGCCATCCGTGCGGGCAGCGGTCGGGGTGCCCGAGCCGGTCGTTGATGCGCTCGATCATCTCGTCGGTGAATGTGTCGCCGAGTTCGTCCGCATGGACGTGCGATTCGCCCGCCGTGTAGCCCATGAAGTCGGTCAGGAAACGCTCGATGATGCGGTGCTTGCGCACCACGCGCCGTGCGCGCTCGGCGCCCTCGGGCGTGAGGATCGCCTCCTTGTGCTCGCCGCGCTCGACGAGCCCTTCGGCCTCGAGCCGCTTGAGCATCTCCCCTGCAGACGCGCGAGACACGCCGAGCATCTCCGCCACCCGCGACGCGATGGCGGTCGATCCGGTCGCCGGCCGGTACTCGCCGATGGGGAAGGCGAGGAAGTAGATCGTCTCCAGGTACTCGTCGACGGAGTGACCGGCGGCCATCGGGCCATCCTAGTCGCAGCGGGCAATCCGGCAGCCGCGCGCTCGAGAGCTTGGTCGGCTCCGTGCCTCTAGTCTGCGGCGCCGAGCTCCCACGCGTTCCGCCAGGAGAGCAGGTAGACGAGGGGAGCAGCGATGGCGATGAGCAGCAACGCCGACGGCGCGACCTCCGAGTAGGCGCCGATCGCGGTACCGGCCCAGATCTCGGTCGCCAGTGTCTCGAAGCCGATTGGCTTCAGGAGCAGTGTCGCCGGGAGTTCCTTGATCGTGCTCAGGAAGATGAGTGCCGCGCCGGCGAGCACTCCCGACCGCGCGAGCGGCAGGACGACCGTCAGCGTTGCACCGAGAGGGCGCCGGCCGAGCGATCGCGCTGCCTCCTCGAGACGAGGGCTGACCGCGTCTAGCGATGCGCGAGTCGACGCGAGCCCGTACGGCATGAAGCGGATGACGTACGCGCCCAGCAGCAACGCGATGCTCTGGTAGACAGGTGAGCCGAGGCGCGCGCCGACGAACACGAGCGCGAGCGCGACGGCGATCCCGGGCAGGGCACTCGGGAGAAGGGTCAGGCGTTCGAGCCAGCGGGCGAGCGCGGAGGGATAGCGCCAGGCGAGGAGCGCTGCGGGAAGCACGACGACGACGCCGATGACCGCTGCCGCCGTCGCCAGGGAGGCCGAGTGGAGCGCTGCCGACCAGTTCACGCCTGCCCTCCCGGAGATCGGGTCGGCGCTGACTGCCCACCACGCGAGGACGCCCAGCGGCAGGACGAGGAACAGCCCCACGACCGCAGAGCAGAACGCGAGTGCCGGCCAGCGCCAGTGCCCAAGCTGCACGATCCTCGCGCTCCGTCCGGCGCCGGGCGTGCTGCGGTAGATCGCGCCGCGCAGCCTGAAGCGGGAGGCGACGAGCACGAGCGCGAGCGCGAGCGCGACGAGCACGAGGGCGAGGATCGCCGCCGACTCGAGTGCGAGCAGGGACTCGTACCGGACGTAGATGCCGGTCGTCAACGTCGAGTACCCCATCAGCGAGACGACCCCGAAGTCGGAGAGGACGTACAGAGCCACGAGCAGCGACGCAGCCGCGATGGACGGGCGAAGCGCCGGAAGGGTGACGAGCGCGAACACACGTGCTCGGCCTGCTCCGAGGCTGCGCGCGGCCTCCTCCGCGGTTGGGTCGACGCTTCTCAGACCCGAAGCCGTGAGCAGGTACACGTACGGAAACGTCGAGAGAGTGAGCGCGACGAGCGCTCCCCAGTAGCCCGTCACCTCGGGGAGGCGTTCGACGCCGACCGGCTCGAGCACCTCCTGAACGAGGCCGCGCGGGGCGAACGCTCCGAGCAGGGCGAGCGCTGCGACGAAGCTCGGGATGACGAGCGGTAACGACGCGGCGAGGCCCCACAGACGCCTGCCCGGAAGATCGGTGCGCACGACGAGCCACGCGAGCGGGACGCCGACGACGAGCGTGGCGAGGACGACGCCGCACGCGAGGATCGCGGTGTCCCACGCCAACTCGAGCGCGGTGGAGGGGGGAGCGAGAGCGCGGGCGCTCTCGTCGGCCGAGAAGGCCCGTAGCGCGAGATAGGTGACGGGGAGGACTGCGGCCAGCGCGACGAGGCCGGCTGCTGCCACGAGCACCGGCGGCGTGCGGCCGCCGCGTGAGGCAGCGGCCGCGCCCGAGGTCACTTGAGGTAGCCCTCCTCGAGGAGGAGCCGCACCGCCGGCGCGAGGTCGGCGGACAGCCGGCCGAGGATGTACTTGGGTCCCTTGATCGACGAGAGCGCGGGCAGCCCGGGCCGCCGCGGGACGCCGTTGACGAGCGGGTACTCCGCCGCCCCTGGACCGCGCGCGATGAAGCGTTGCGCCCACCTCGAGAGCAGGAAGTCCACGAATCGCTGCGCCGCTGCGCTCTTCGTCGTCGACGACACGATCCCCGCGCCTGCGGCGAGAACGAGGTTGCCCGGGTCGCCGTCGCGGAACCAGTGGTTTCGCACCGGAAGGCTCGGCGTATCGGCCAGCAGGTTGTAGAGGTAGTAGTGATTGACCAGGCCGACCTCGATGTCACCACGGCCGACCGCCTGCACGACCGTCGTGTTGTTCGGGTAGAACCGCACGTCGTTCTCCTCGAGGCCGCGCAGCCAGGCTCGGACGCGCGCCTCTCCGTACAGGTGGATCGTCGCACCGACGAACGCCTGGAACGACGCGTTGGTCGGTGCGATACCGACCTTCCCCTTCCACCGGGCAGCCGTCAGTCCCCACACGGAGGCCGGGAGCTCGCTCTGCCGGAGCTCGTTCGTGTTGTAGACGAGCACGCGAGAGCGACCGCTCGTCCCCACCCAGCGCCGACTGCGCGTCGAGAAACGCGTCGGCACCTTGCCAACGGTCGCCTGCGGAAGCCGGGCGAGGAGCCCGCGCGCTGCGACGAGCCCGAGCGTACCGGGCTCCTGTGACCAGTAGACGTCCGCCGGGCTGTTTTTGCCTTCCTCGACGAGCGCCGTCGCGAGCGACGTCGACGACGCGTACCGGACCTTGAGCTCGATACCGGATTCGCGCGTGAAGCGATCCATGATCGGCTTCACGAGCCGCTCCTCGCGACCCGAGTAGATCGTCAACGACGTGCTCTGTGTCGGGGCAGTCGCTGCACCCGTCGCGAGCGAGAGCGCTGTCACGAGGGCCGCGAGGACGCCGACGGTTGCCTTCTTCACCTTCGAGACCTCCATGTAAGAGATGCCTTATTCACAATGTAAGGCAGACCTTACAGAGACTGCTCACGTCGTGCTTCGCTCAGTCGAGAACCGGCACGCGGCCGTCGTGGACGCGAATCGCCACACGAGAACCGAGGTCGACGACCTCGGTGGACGGACGCTGCGAGACGAGCTCGACGCCATCGAGGAGGACGCGGTAGAAGACATCGTGGCCGCGGAACTCGCGAGCCACCACCTCTCCGGCACCGGCGGGGCTCGGCTCGAGCTCGAGGAGCTCGGGCCGCACGAGAACTTCGGCGTCGTTGCGGCCGCTCGCGCCGTTGGCAGGGAAGGTTCCGATCGCCGTCTCGACTCTCCCGGCGACGACGCGTCCCGGCAGAACGTTTGCTGCGCCGACGAACTCTGCGGCCCATCGTGTCGCCGGCGTGAAGTAGAGCTCCTCGGCCGTGCCTTCCTGCACCACGCTGCCGTCGCGCATGAGCGCGATGCGATCAGCGAGCGAGAACGCCTCCTCGCGGTCGTGGGTCACGAGGAGCACGGTGACTCCGAGTGGGCGGATGATCTCCGCGACCTCGGCGCGGAGAGATTCGCGCAGGAACGGGTCGACGTTCGACCAGGGCTCGTCCAGCAGAACGAGCTCGGGTGACGGCGCGAGCGCGCGCGCGAGCGCGACGCGTTGCTGTTGTCCGCCTGAGAGCTCGTGCGGGTAGCGCTTCTCGAGACCGCCGAGACCGACGATCGAGAGCAGCTCGGGCACGCGCCTCGCGCGGTCACGCCGCGGAAGCCCGAAGCCGACGTTGCCGTCGACCGAGAGGTGCGGGAACAGGGCGTAGTCCTGGAAGACCATTCCGACCCGACGCGCCTCCGGCGCGACCCACGCCGTGGGCCCCGCGACGAGCCGGCCGTCGACCGTCACCGTTCCGCCGTCGGGTCGCTCGAACCCGGCGATCAGCCGAAGAAGGGTCGTCTTGCCGCAGCCCGACGGGCCGAGGAGGGCGACAACCTCGCCGCGCGCGACGCAGAGAGAGGCGCCGTCGACGGCGACGTCGGCGCCGAAAAGCTTCGTCACGGCTTCGACGCGAATCATCGAGCAATCCATGTAAGGCGAACCTTACACCGCCTCGCCGCGTCGCGAAATCGTGAAGGGGTCGTCGCCGGTGCCGCGGATACGCTCGCCACGATGCCCCTCGCCGAGGTGTTTCCGCTCGTCACGGCGCGCGCGCTTGCGCGCGTGTTCACATACCGCGTGGTAGAGGAGGTCGCCCGCGGCGATGTCGTGTCGATCGGCCTCGGCGGGCGGACGGTCCGCGGAGTTGTCATCGACGTGGGTGCCGCGGCTCCAGACGGAGTCGAGATCGCGGACGCTGGGGCGGTCGTCGACCACGTCCCCGCGGCGCTCGTCGAGCTCGCACTCTGGGTGGCGGACTACTACGGCTCGACCCCGGCCCGTGCGCTGGCACTCGTGGCACCGTTCATGGCGCGGCGACGCGGGGCGCGCAGCGAGCCCGGTGCCCGCGATGCGCTCGGCGGCGAGCCCGAGCCCGCCGAGCTGACTCCGGAGCAGGTCGCGAGCGTCGAGCGGATCGTCGCCGCGCTCGATGCGGACGGCGGCCACGTCCTGCTGCACGGCCCGACCGGGAGCGGCAAGACCGAGGTGTATCTGCAGGCTGCCGCCGCCGCGCTCGCACGCGACCGAAGCGTCATCGTTCTCGTCCCGGAGATCGCGCTCACACCGCAGACCGTGGGCCGGTTTCGGGCACGGTTCGGCGATCGCGTCGCGGTGCTCCACTCGGCGCTGAGCGACGCGGAGCGGCGCGACGAGCGGGAGCGCATCGCGGCCGGCGAGGCGCCGGTCGTCGTCGGGGCGCGCTCCGCGATCTTCGCGCCGGTCGCCCGGCTCGGCCTCGTCGTCGTCGACGAGGAGCACGATGCCTCCTTCAAGCAGGAGTCCGACCCCCGCTACGACGCGCGCACGGTCGCGGCGAAGCGCGCGGCGCTCGAGGGAGCCGTCGCCGTGTACGGCAGCGCCACGCCTCGGGTGGAGAGCTGGGCGCGTCTCGAGCGGCTCGGGCTCTCTGCTCGGATCGGAGCTCCCATGCCGACCGTGAAGCTGGTCGATCTGCGCCGCGAGGCCGGCTATCCGCTGTCGGCGCCGCTCCTCGCCGAGCTCTCTGCCGTCGAGAAGCGTGGCGGGCGCGCGATTCTCCTCCTGAATCGCCGCGGCATCTCGGGAGCGGTTCACTGCCGCTCGTGCGGGACGACTCGGCGGTGCCGGAGCTGCGACATCGCGCTCACACTCCACGCCGACTCGCGGCTCCACTGCCATCACTGCGGCTACTCCGCTGAGATGCCCGAGTCGTGCCCCGAATGCGGCTCCGTCGAGCTCGCGCGGATCGGGGCAGGAACGCAGCGGCTCGATGCCGAGCTCGAGCGTCGGCTCCCCGGACTCGAGCGGATCCGCCTCGACGCCGATACGGCTGCGCGGCCTGGGGCCCTCCGAGAGGCGCTCGAGCGCTTCGCGAGCTCGCGTGCCGCTGCACTCATCGGCACGCAGATGGTCGCGAAGGGACATCACTTCCCCGGCGTCGAGGTCGCCGCGGTCGTGGATGCCGACGCGGGGCTCGCGTTCCCTGACTTCCGCTCCGAGGAGCGCACGTTCCAGCTCGTCACGCAGCTCGCGGGGCGGAGCGGTCGCGACGCGCCGGGTCGCGTGATCGTGCAGACGTTCCAGCCCGACGCGACGCCGTTCGCATACGCGATCCGCCACGACGTTCCGGGGTACCTCGCACACGAGCTCGCCCGGCGCGAGGAGCTCGCGTATCCGCCTTTTTCACATCTTGTTGCACTCGTCGTCTCGGGACCTGACCCGAGCGATGTCAGCCGTGCCCTGCGGGAGCTGCGAGGTGCCCTCGAGACACCCGAGGCGCGCCTGCTCGGCCCGGCGCCGCTCCTGCGTCTGCGTGGCCGCCATCGCGCACAGCTTCTGGCGAAGACGGCATCGCCGCGTGCGTTCGCGAGCCGTGCCGCGGCGGTGCTGGCGAGTGCCGCGCCGGCGATGCGGCGCGACGGGCTGAGCGCCGTCGTCGACGTCGATCCGCAGTCGCCGTAGCGGCCCTGGCTCGACGGGACATGGCCGTTTTGGCCAATTGCGGCCTTGTCCGAGGCGCGGTACACCGGCTGACGACCCATTCGATCGAATCAGGAGGAGCGCATGAGGAGGTTCATAGTGCTGCTTGCACTCGCGTCGTCTCTCGTGTTCGCAGGCGCAGCGCTGGCGGTCGAGTCGTACGGCGGACCGCGGTACTGGTATCCGGGTGAGGGAGCCGGCAGCTCGTGGAGTTCGAGCTGGAACCGGAACGCCTTCAACAAGGCGACCTCCGGCTACGAGACGACGGTCACGTTCATCGACAACGCCTCGTACGCCTGGCGTGCGACGGTTCGGAACGCGGACATGGTCACCTACACGTACTGGTGGTCAGCGCAGGGCAAGAAGGCCCACTGCAAGACACATTCGGGCTACCACTGGGGTGGGTGTCATGTCTCGTAGCATCCACGGAGAGGAGGGCAACGTCGTCGCGCGGCGACGCGTTCGGCGCGCCGGCATCGTCGCTGCGGCCGTCATCGCTTCCGGTGTCCTCGTGGGCGGTGTGGTCGCGGGCCGCATCGAGTGGTCCGACAACGCCGCGAGACTCGACGCCGCCCTCGCAGAAGCACGGCCAGTGCAACTCGCTGTGATCCCTGCAGCCGAGGGCTTGGCGGGGCGTGGTGTGTTTGCGCAAGTCACGTCGACCGGGCACTTCTGTCTTTCCGACGCGCCGCTGGACTCGCCGCGGATGGGTGGTGGCGGCTGCAACTCGGCGGACGACCCCCTCGGCGGAGCCTCGATCTCCGCAAGTCTCGCGTACGACGGCGGGCCTGCACTCGACGCCGTCAGGGATGCGCGGGTCATCGGGCTCGCTTCTACGGACGTCGCGAGCGTCGGCGTGCTGATGACGGATGGCTCTTTCCGTTCGGTGATGCTGAGGGAGGCCAAGGTCGGCTCGGACGAGTTTCGGGCCTTCGGGTATCGGTTCAAGAAGGCCGATCTCAAGAAGGGGCTCGCTCCCACGGCGATCGTCGCGTTCGACGCGGGCGGCATCGAAATCGAACGTCGAACGACGGGCATCGGAGGCTAGAGGTACGGCCATCGCGCGGCGGTAAACTCGCCGCGCGATGGCCGACCACGATCACGCGCACGACCACGACCACGATCACGATCACGCGCACGACCACGACGACAGTGCGCACGAGCACCTCGACGGGGCTGCACACGACGAGGATCTCGAGCGCGAGGCGCGGCGGTTGCTCGCGCTCTCGCGGATCCGCCAGTACGGCGACACGGTGCTCCGCATGAAGGCGCGGGAGGTCGAGAGCTACGACGACGATCTCGCGCGGCTCGTCGAGCGGATGACCGCGCTCATGCACGAGGCGAACGGTGTCGGCCTGGCGGCGACGCAAGTCGGCGTCCTACGGCGACTGTTCGTCTTCGTCGACGAGGGCGAGGATCGCGTCATCGTGAATCCGACGATCGCGAAGCACTCGAAGGACACCGAGATCGACGACGAGGGTTGCCTCTCGCTGCGCGAGGTGCTCGTTCCGGTCGAGCGTGCGAAGTCCGTCACGATCGAGGGGTTGGACACGAAGGGCGAGCCTGTCAGGTTCGACCTCGAGCTGCCTGCCTCGCGTGTCGTGCAGCACGAGCTCGACCATCTGGACGGAGTGCTGATCATCGACCGCACCGACGACGAGTCGCGGCGAGCCGCGCTCGCGAGGCTCAGGCCGCAGCCCGTCCTCGGCGCACGTTGAGCCGGCGAATCGCGGTCGCAGCGACCGCGGCGTTCGGCGCCGACGTTCTCGAGCGGCTGTCCTCCCGGCATGAGATCACGAGCGTTCTCACACGCCCGGACGCTCCCGCGGGACGCGGGCGCAAGCTCGTCCCGTCCCCCGCGAAGGAGACTGCTGCGCGCCTCGGCATCCCCACCCTCGAGCCCGAGCACCTCGAGCCTGGCCTCGACCTCGGCGCGGCGACGGTCGTCGCGGTCGCGTACGGGCTGATCGTTCCCGAGCCGGTGCTCGCCGAGCGGGTCTGGCTCAACGTCCACCCGTCGCTTCTGCCCCGCTGGCGTGGCGCCGCGCCGGTCGAGCGAGCGCTGATGGCAGGCGACTCCGAGACCGGTGTGACGATCATCAAGCTCGTGAAGGAGCTCGACGCGGGACCGGTCGCCGCGCAGGGACGGTTCGCGGTCTCTGCCGAGGACGATTCCGGCGTTGTCTACGAACGGGCCGCCGAGCTCGCGGTCGGTTTGCTCGACCACGTTCTGGCCGAGAGCTGGCTGCCGGCGTTCGTCGAACAGGAGGGCGAGGCGACCTACGCGGCCAAGATCACCGCGGGCGATCGCCGTCTCGACCTCGAACGACCTGCACGCGACCTCGTCGACCACGTGCGGGCGCTCTCACCTCACATCGGAGCGCGAGCTGAGCTGCACGGCCGCGGCGTGACGATCTGGCGCGCACGGGTCGCGGACGACGGCTCCTTCCAGCCGGTCGAGGTGCAGCCCGATGGAGGCCGCCGGATGGCGTACGAGGCATGGCTGCGCGGGCTGCGTCGGTAAGTCCCGCCCGCGTCGCCGCGTTCGACGTCCTGCTGCGGGTGTTCGAGGACGAGGCGTACGCCGATCGCGCATTCCGATCCGCTGTTGCGAAGCTCGACGACCGCGATCGCGCGCTCGCGCAGCGGCTGGCGTTCGGCGCCGTCCAACGCGTGCGCACGCTCGACCACGCCATCGAGAAGCTCGGGCGGCGTCGTGTGCACCGCCTCGATCCGCCCGTGCGCGCGGCGCTTCGCCTCGGCGCCTATCAGCTCGCGTTCGTCGACGGCGTCGCCCGGTACGCGGCCGTTAACGAGTCCGTCGAGCTCGTCCGGCGCGCCCGTCTCGAGCGTGCGGTGCCGTTCACGAACGCGGTGCTCCGCCGTCTCGCCAACGGGATCGGGGGGCTCCTCGACACCCTTCCCGAGACGTCCGCCGGAGAAGCGGCGCTGAAGCACTCCTACCCGGACTGGATCGCCCAGACGTGGTGGCGCGACCTGGGTCGAGAAGGTGCCCTCGCGCTGATGCGCTCGCTGAACGAGCCGGGCGACGTCGTCGTCCGCCTCCTACGCGGCGAGATCGAGGGCACCCCGGACGCAGACGTACCCGGCGCGTGGCACGTCGACCGGATCGACGACGGTGCTCTGGCGGAGGGGCGGATCTGGCCGCAGAGCGCTGCGTCCCAGCTCGTGGGACTCGTCGTCGGTGCGCGCGCCGACGAGCGGACGCTCGACCTGTGCGCGGCACCCGGGGGGAAGGCCACGATGCTCGCAGGCGACGTCACGGCGGTCGAGGTCAACGGGGCCCGTGCCCGAGAGCTCGAGGAGACGACGCGCCGGCTCGGATCATCGAACGTTCGTGTTGTCGTCGCGGACGGGCGGGCGCTTCCGCCCGAGCTCGAGGGCTTCGACCGTGCGCTCGTCGACGCTCCGTGCTCCGGGCTCGGCGTCCTCAACCGGCGCCCGGATCTTCGCTGGCGCGCCGAGCCGCTCCCCGAGCTCCAGCTCGAGCTGCTGCGTGCAGCGGCACAACGTGTCCGCCGCGGCGGCTCGATCGTCTACTCGGTGTGCACCGTGAACGCCGACGAGTCGGAAGCCGTCGTCGACGCCTCGGGGCTCGAGGTCGACCCGAGCCTCGGCGACGAGTGGCCACGGTTTCGCCACGCGAGCCGTCCCGAGTTCCTGCAGACGCTCCCGCACGTCCACGGCACCGCAGGGTTCTTCGTCGCCCGCCTCAGCGTGCGCTGAGGATGCGCCTCGCGTCATCGACGTGATGCTCGGACCACCCGTGACGCTCGTCCCATGCCCACGCGAGGTTGTGCGCGACGCCCCACCCGCGAGCCCGACCTCGGTCGAAGCCGATGTCAGAGAGGACGTCGAGCCAGCGCGAGACTTCGTCCGCGTTCCGCAGCAGCCCACTCGCCTCGAGCTCCCGCTCGCCGACGAGCGGCTTCGGGTCGATCACGAGCCACGGCTCGCGTGTCGCGCGAAGGACATTCCCGCCATGGAGGTCTTGGTTGACGAGTCGGTTCGCCGAGCGGTTGACGGTGCGGTAGACGTCGAGCGCGGCGTCGAGCAGCACGCGTTCGAAGGGCTTGCCGGCGTCGGCGTACCGGCGCGGCACGTCTTCGGCCCATCTGTCGGCCTCGTCGGCGAGGAGCGCAAACGGATGTACGTCGTCGGCATCGACCTGGAGGCGCGGCAACAGCTCGGCCACGACAGCTGCCTGGTCGACGCTCGCGTCCCAGAGCTGCGTCCCAGGCGTACACCGCTCGAGGAGTAGCGCCCGTCGTGAGTCGTCACGGGCAACGAGCCGCACGGCACCGTCACCATCCCAGCGCGCGAGCGCGTCCGCCTCGAGATCGGCCTCGACATGAGAGGGGGCGTTCAGCTTGAGGACGAGGTCGCCGGCCGGTACGACGAGCGAGTGCGGTGTGTCGACCGGGCGCTCGAGCGCGAGCGACCACTGCTCGGCGCAGCCCGCGACGAGACGAGGCAGTGCGTCGAGCCAGTCGCGCTCGTGGCTCCACGTCTCGGTGAGTGCGCGAGGGAGTCGCATCGCGGGCAGCGTACGACCGGACCATAGGATCAGCTCCATGGAGCCACGGTTCCTGGAGCGGGCACTCGAGCTCGCCGAGCGCGGCCGGGGAACCACCCATCCGAACCCGATCGTCGGCGCCGTTGTCGTGCTCGAGGGCGAAATCGTCGGGGAGGGGTGGCACGAGCGCAAAGGCGCACCCCATGCCGAGGTCGTGGCGCTCGAGGCCGCACGAGAAAACGCGCGCGGCTCCACCGTGTACGTCACGCTCGAGCCGTGTGCACATCACGGGGCGACGCCGCCGTGCACCGACGCGCTGCTCGGGGCCGGTGTCGCTCGAGTCGTCGCCGGCCAGCGCGACCCGAACCCGAAGCACGGCGGCGGGCTCGAGCGGCTGCGCGAGGCAGACGTGGAGGTCGAGGTCGCCGACGGCGAGCTCGCGTTCCGCTGTCGCCAGCAGATCGAGGAATGGAGGACCTGGGTGGCGAGTGCGCGGCCGTTCGTCACCTACAAGGTCGCGGTCACGCTCGACGGCCGGGTTCGTGTGCCGGGTGAGCGCTGGGTGACCGGAGAGGCGTCACGCAAGCTCGTCCATGTGCTGCGCGCGCAGTCGGACGCCGTCGCGGTCGGCATGGGCACGGTTCGCTGGGACAACCCGCGCCTGGATGCGCGAGGCGTCCCCGTCGTCAGGCAGCCGCGCCGCATCGCGTTCGGGCGCGGCCCGCTTCCGGAAGGCTCGGAGCTCGAGCTGCATGCCGGCCCGCTCCGCGACGAGCTCGGAGAGCTGGCCGCTGACGGTGTCCAGTCGCTGCTCCTCGAAGGCGGTCCGACGCTTGCCGCGGCGTTCCTCGAGGGCGATCTCGTCGACAAGGTGCTCGTGTTCGTCGCACCTCGCATCTCGGGCGAGGGGCCTGGGATGCTCGAAGGGATGCCCCGTCCGCTCGGGCTCTCGCGCATGGAGGCGCGCGTGATCGGCGACGACGTGCTCCTGCAGGCGTATCTCAACGAGCCGTAACGTTCGGGCATGTTCACGGGGATCGTGCGCGAGCTCGGTGTGCTCGCAGGGACCGAGAAAAAGGGTGGCGGTCGAACGCTGCTCGTTCGTGCGCCGGCGACCGCAGCGGGTACGAGTCCGGGCGACTCGATCTCCATCAACGGCTGCTGCCTCACAGCGACTGCTATCGACGACGGAGTCATCGCCTTCGACGCCGTTCCGGAGACCGTCGCCCGCACGACGCTCGGGGATCTCGAGCCCGACGACACGGTGAACGTCGAGCCGGCGATCCGTGTCGGCGAGGCGCTGGGTGGGCACTACGTGCAGGGCCACGTCGACGCCGTGGGCCGGATCCAGTCGGTCGAGGCGGAAGGAGAGGGGCTGCGGGTCTTCGTCGAGGCGCCAGAGGCCGTCCTCCGTTACTGCGTAGAGAAGGGCTCGATCACGGTCGACGGCGTCTCTTTGACGATCGCAGAGCTCGCTGCCGACGCGTTCGCCGTCGCGCTCGTGCCACATACGCTGGTGGCGACCACACTCGCGGAGCTGGAGCCGGGCGGGCGGGTCAATCTCGAGGTCGATGTGCTGGCGAAGTACGTGGAGCGGCTGATCTCCCGGAGCTGAGGGCTACGATCCGCACGTGGCCACCGACCTGAGGACACCGGAGACCGCGTCGCCGTTCGCGACGATCGAGGAGGCGATCGAGGACATCCGGTGCGGGCGTTTCGTCGTCGTCGTCGACGACGCCGACCGCGAGAACGAGGGCGACCTGACGATCGCAGCACAATTCGTCACGCCGGAGTCGGTCGCGTTCATGGCGACCTACGGGCGCGGGCTCATCTGCCTCTGCCTGACGCCCGAGCGTTGCGACGAGCTCGATCTGCGTCCGATGACCGACCGCAACGAGACCCCCCTCGGCACTGCGTTCACGGTCTCGATCGAGGCTCGCGAGGGAGTCTCCACGGGAATCTCGGCACAGGACCGCGCGCGCACGATCCAGGTCGCGATCGATCCGAGCTCGGTGGCGCACGACCTCGTCCAGCCCGGGCATGTCTTCCCGCTGCGTGCGAAGCAGGGCGGTGTCCTACGGCGTGCCGGACAGACGGAGGCGGCCGTCGACCTCGCGCGCCTCGCGGGCCTCATCCCGGCCGGCGTCGTGTGCGAGATCATGAACGACGACGGGACGATGGCCCGCGTGCCGGACCTGACGACGTTCTGCGAGCGGCACGAGCTCAAGATGGTCACCGTCGCCGACCTCATCGAGTACCGCCGCCGCCGCGAGAAGCTCGTCGAGCGAGCCGTTTCCGTTCGTCTGCCCACCGAGTACGGCGAGTTCCAGGCGATCGCGTACCGCGAGCTCCTCACCGACAAGCAGCACGTCGCGCTCGTGAAGGGCGACGTCGAGACCGCGGAGAACGTCCTCGTTCGCGTGCACTCGGAGTGTCTGACCGGAGACGTGTTCCATTCGCTTCTCTGCGACTGCGGCGAGCAGCTCGAGGTCGCGCTTGCACGGATCGAGGCCGAGGGCCGCGGGGTCGTCCTGTACATGAGTCAGGAGGGTCGCGGCATCGGCCTCCTCAACAAGCTTCGCGCGTACGACCTGCAGGCGAACGGGCTCGACACGGTCGAGGCCAACCTTGCGCTCGGCTTCCCGGCCGACGCGCGGGAGTGGGGGATCGGCAACCAGATCCTGGCCGACCTCGGGCTGACCACGATCCGCATCCTCACGAACAACCCGCGCAAACTGACGGGCCTCGACGGCTACGGACTGACCGTGGTCGAGCAGGTGCCGCTCGAGGTCGAGCCGACCGCCGAGAACGCGCGCTACCTCGCCGCGAAACGTGAGAAGCTGGGCCACACGATCACGAAGCTCCATCACCAGGGTGCTCGTCTCGAGGGCGAGCCGCCGGAGGACGCCGCATGAGCAGCCGCGACATCGATTCCACGAGCGAGAACGTCCTGCACGACTGGGCGCGAGAGGACGGAGAACGCGAGCCGCACGAGGGCGGCGAGCCCGAGGCCGACTCCGTCGTGCCCGTCGACCCTGTCGAGCCCGTCGAGCCCGAGGAGGACGCTTCGGCGGCCTGGGGAGCAGCGGACGCCGCCGATGCCGACGAGGCCGTCGCGACGGCCGTCGAGACGGAGCCGGAGGAGGGGATCGCGGTCGAGGAGATCGAGGCCGTGCCAGAGCTCGACGAGGAGGAGATCGACGAGGGAGATCGACGAGGGGGAGATCGACGAGACACCGATGCACGTCGAGCTCTCGCAGGAGCACGCGGCCGGAGACCTTCACATCCCCGACGGCTATGCCGTTCTCGAGGGCGTCTCGGAAGGCGGCCGCCGCGCCGTCGGCGTCGTCGTCTCGCGCTTCAACGGGAGCGTCACGACCCAGCTCCTCGACGGCGCCCTCGCCGAGCTCGCGACTGCGGGAGTGCGCCAGGAGGCGATCACGATCATGGTGGTTCCCGGCGCGTTCGAGCTTCCGCTCGCCGCCACCGCGCTCGCGAAGACCCGGCGTTTTGCCTGCATCGTGGCGCTCGGCTGCGTCATCCGTGGCGACACGCCGCACTTCGACTACGTGTCGAGCGAGGCGGCGAGCGGTCTCCAGCTCGCCGCGCTCGAGACCGGCGTCCCGGTCTCGTTCGGGCTGCTCACGCTCGATCGGGTCGAGCAGGCCGAGGCGCGGATCGGCAAGGGCGCTGAAGCGGTGCGCAGTGCCCTCGAGATGGCCGATCTCTTCGCGCATCTCCGCGCAGCTGCGTCACGCTGATCGCTCGGGAGCACAAGCGCGCTCGATGAATGCCTACGCTCTGCTGCACCGCGTCGGCTTCCGCAGGTTCATGCGAGCCCTCTATCGCATCGAGCTCGTCGGGGCCGAAAACGTTCCGATGCGTGGCGGCTGCATTCTCGCGTCGAATCACGAGTCGATCTTCGATCCGTTCATCCTCGGGGTCGCGACTACCCGGGAGATCCGGTTCATGGCGAAGTCGGAGCTCTTCGGCAACCGGGTGCTGAGATCCGTGCTGCGTGCGCTCGGCGCCTTTCCGGTCGAGCGGGGAGGCGGCGATCACGTAGCCATGAGCGAAGCGGCCGCGCTGCTCCGCCGCGGCGAGGTGCTCGGCATCTTCCCGCAGGGGACGTCGAAGCAGCTCGCCCGCCGGCCCTGGCACCGAGGCGCCGCTCGCCTCGCTCTCGTGACCGGCACGCCGATCGTTCCCGTGCGGATGACCGGCACGCGAGCGCTACCACTGCGCACGCGCGTGCGGATCGTGGTGGGCGAGCCGATCGGCGTCGAGGCCGAGCGTCCGACCGTCGCGGCGACGAGAGGTCTCACCGAGCGGATCGAGCAAGCCGTCCTCACCGCGTAATCACCGATCGCGCGCCACCGCCGACAGGAGGGTGGCGTGGATCGGTACCATCCGCACCCGCTCATGAGCAAGGTCTGCGCAATCTGTGGGAAGAAGCCAGGCTTCGGTAACAGCCGGAGCCACTCGATGGTCGCCACCAAGCGTCGCTTCAACCCGAATCTCCAGCGCGTCCGCGTTGTGCTCGACGGACACGCGACCCGCGCGTACGTCTGCACCCGCTGCCTCAAGGCCGGCAAGGTCTCCAAAGCAGTCTGAGCGCCGCGCCGGGGTAGTAGTCTCGCCCCCGTGGAGCGCGGGCCCTTCGTGATCGCCGCGACCGAGCGGGGGAGCATCGCCGTCTCGGCGGCCGCGATCACGCAGATCGTCGGCGCGGCCGCGGCGGAGAGCTACGGCGTCGTCGCGCTCGCGGGGCGCGGGCGTTTCTCGCGCCTCGTCCCGTGGGGCATCAAGAAGGGCGTCGACGTCGATCTCGGGCCAGACGGGCTCGCGATCGAGCTCCGCGTCGTGATCGAGCACGGAGTGAAGCTCGCCGAGGTCGCCGAGACGGTGCGCTCCCGCGTGCACTACGAGCTCGAGCGCATGATCGGGCTCCCGATCGCGTCGCTCGAGGTGCACATCGAAGGCGTTCGGCACTGATGGAGCTCGAGGTCGTCCGCCATCTCGCGCGCAGCGCGCTCCAGAACCTCGAGGCCCACCGCCGCCGCATCGACGACCTCAACGTGTACCCCGTGCCCGACGGCGACACCGGCACGAACCTCGTCCTGACACTGCGTTCGATCGTCGAGGCGCTCGACGCGTCGAGCGCGATCGACAGCGAGGCCGTGGCGAAAGACGTGACCCGTGCAGCGCTCATGGGCGCCCGCGGAAACTCCGGCGTCATCTTCTCGCAGATCGTGCGTGGGTTCGTCGAGGTGCTCGGCGAGCACGAGGGAGTGAGCTCGGCGCTCCTTAGCCGTGCGTTCCGCGGCGCGAGCGACACGGCCTACCGCGCGGTGAAGCGCCCGGTCGAGGGCACGATGCTGACGGTCATCCGCGAGATGGCCGAGGAGAGTGAGCGCAAGGAGCATCGGCGCGTCGTACCCAACGATCTCCTCCGCGCGGTGCTCTCGGCGGGCGAGCAGTCCGTCGCGCGGACGCCAGAGCTACTCGACATCCTCCGCGACGCCGGTGTCGTGGACGCGGGAGGTGCCGGCCTCGTCGAGATCGCCCGCGGGATGGTCTACGGCGCGACCGGGCAGGACATTCCCGAGGCGCCGGTGGAGACGGAGTCGCTCGGATTCGACGCCATCCATCTCGAGCTCTCCGAGTTTCGCTACTGCACCGTGTTCGTCGTCGAGGGCGAGGAGCTCGACAAGGACGCGCTCGAGGAGGAGCTCGAGCGGATCGGCGACTCGCTCCTCGTGGTCGGCGACTCGACCGCGCTCAAGGTGCACGTCCACACGGACGACCCCGGGAAGGCACTCGCATTCGGTACCGCGGTCGGCGTCGTCGAGGGCGTCGAGATCGCGAACATGCATCACCAGACTGCACAGCGCGAGGAACGGCTTCTCGAGGGAAGTGCTCCGACCGCCATCGCAACGCTCGAGACCGGGCTCGTGGCCGTCTGTCCCGGCCGTGGGAATCGCCGGCTCTTCGAGAGCCTCGGCGCGACGCGGGTGATCGAGGGCGGCCAGTCGATGAACCCGTCGGCCAAGGAGATCCTCGACGCGATCGAATCCGTGCCGACCGACGACGTGCTCGTTCTCCCGAACAACTCCAACGTGATCCTCACCGCCGAGCAGGCTGCGGCGATGAGCGAGAAGAACGTCCGCGTCGTTCCGGCGAAGTCGGTGCAGGCAGGGTTCGCGGCGATGGGCCGGTTCCTCGCGGTCGCGTCGTCCGACGAGAACGAACGCGCGATGCTCGAGGAGCTCGGGGGCGCGGCGACCGGAGAGATCACCGTTGCGTCACGGGACGCGACCCTCGACGGCGTCGAGATCCGTGTGGGTGCGTACCTCGGGCTCGTGGATGACGTTGCCGTTGCGTCGGGGCCTGACCTCGACGCCGTCCTGCACGAGGTCGTCGATCGCGTGCTCGCCGGTGGCCAGAGCTTCCTCACGATCCTGACGGGCGAGGACGCGCCCACGCTCGAGGGCCTGGTCTCCGCGCTCGAAGCGCGCCATCCCGACCTGGAGGTCGAGATACACGAGGGCGGCCAGCCGCACTACCCGCTGCTTCTCGTCGCGCAGTGAGCGAGCTCGACGCGCCGATCCGTGTCCTCCTGGTCGAGGACTCGGACGTCTACCGCGACTCCCTCGTCTTCCTCCTCGGGACGAGGTCGGGGATCGACGTCGTCGCGGCGGTGTCCGACGGAGCATCGGCGCTGCGGGCATATCGCGAGTACGGGCCGGACGTGGTCGTCCTCGACTACCGCCTTCCCGATGTCGACGGGGCGACGGTCGCGTCCGACATCGACGGCCCCGTGGTGTTCCTGAGCGCCTCGGCGGGCGCGGACGAGTACGATGCCGCGTCGAGCGCAGGCGCCGCGCTCGTCCGCAAGGACGAGGGGATCGACGCGCTCGTTCGCGCAGTCCGTGCAGCGGCCGGGAGGTGACGCAGATGAACCTGACGAGCGAGAACACCGCGATCGTCCTCGACTCCACGTCGGACTATCCGGATGCCCCAGCGCGCTTCCCGAACATGCGCTTCGTCCCGCTCTACGTCCGGTTCGGCGACGAGACGTACCGCGACTACCTCGAGCTGGGACCGGCCGACTTCTACGAGAAGCTCCGTGCGTCTGCCGTCACGCCGGCCACCGCACAGCCGACTCCCCAGGACTTCGTCACTGCCTACGAGGAGCTCTCGGGCTACGAGCGGATCTACTCGCTCCACGTCACCGCGAAGCTCTCCGGCACGTTCCAGAGCGCCGAGCTCGCGGCGCAGGAGATCGGCGGCGACAAGGTGCGTGTCGTCGACTCGAAGACGGCCTCGCTCGCCATCGCGATGCTCGCGCACGCGATCCAGCGCAGGCTCGCCCGCGGTACGACGGACGAGGAGATCTCTGCGCTCGTCGATCGTTTCTACGCGCACGCGAACGTCCTCTTCACCGTCGAGACGCTCGAGTTCCTCCAACGCGGCGGCCGGATCGGCAAGGCGCAGGCAATCGCCGGATCGCTCCTGAATCTCCGGCCCGTGCTCGGCGTCGACGACGGCGTCGTGATCGCCGTCGCGCGCGTGCGCGGGAAGCAGAAGGCGCTGGCGGAGTTCGAGCGCCGCTTCGTCGAGGCCACCACGGACGGGCCCGGCCTGCGCATCGCGATCGCGCACGCCAACGCCGACGAGTGGGTCGGAACGCTCTCCGAGCTCGCGTGGCGCGTCCGGCCGAAGGCCGAGATCGAGTTCACGTCGACGCTCGGTGCCGTCGTCGGGACACACGTCGGCCCCGGTGCAGTCGGCTTCTTCTGGTTCCAAGACACCGACTGACATGGCCAGGCGCAGGCGCGCGTCGAAGATCGAGATCCTCTTCGAGACGCACTCGACGACCACGGACAACGAGCGCTGGGTCGCATCGGGCTGGCTCGACGGCCAGCTCTCGCCACTCGGCCGCCGGCAGGCGAAGGAGCTGGGCGAACGCCGGATCGAAGACGAGATCGTCGCGGTGTACTGCTCGGATCTCGGGCGCGCGGTCGAAACGGCGCAGATCGCATTTGGCGGCCGCGGCCTTCCGATCTTCCACGACTGGCGGCTGCGCGAGTGCAACTACGGCATGCTCAACGGCACGGCCGTGGCGCGACTCGAGGTCGAGCGCACGAAGCACGTCCTCGATCCGTACTCGGGCGGGGAGAGCTACGTCGACGTCGTCGCGCGAGCGCGGAGCTTCCTCGCAGATCTCGCGCCGAGGTACCCGGACAAGCGAATCGTGGTGATCGGGCACTCGGCGACGAAGTGGGCCTTCGACCATATTCTCGAGGGCGCTCCTCTCGACGAGCTCGTCGACGAGTCGTTCCGCTGGCAGCCGGGCTGGCTGTACACCCTTGCGATAGACGCCTGAGCGGCGTACGCGGGACCTATCATCGGCCGTGATGGAGGCGGTCGCACGCATGGCACTGCCGGTCGGCTTCGGAGGCGTCGAGGCGCCAGAGCGCTGGCCGCGGCCTCCGTCCGCGCCCAGGCGGGAACGTCTCGACGCGTCGATCGAGACGCTGCACGGCGTCGGACCGACGCTCACGAAGCGGCTTGCGAAGCTCGGCGTGGGCTCGGTCGGAGATCTGCTCTGGCAGCCTCCACGCCGCTACGAGGAGCCTGTTCCGACGAAGCGGATCTGCGACCTCTTCGGCGACGAGGAAGCGGTCATCGAAGGGGTCGTCCGCTCCCTGACGAGTCGTCGCCGTGGCCGCCTGAGGATCCTCACGGCGCGGATCGCCGACGAGACGGGTGAGATCAAGGCGACGTGGTTCAACCAGCCGTGGCTCGAGAGCAAGCTCGTGTCCGGAGTCGCCATCCGGATCCGGGGGCGCTCGAACCGCCACGGCTTCGCCGTCTCCTCCTACGACCTCGACGGCGAGTCGGAGACGGCCGACTTCGCGCCGGTCTATCCGGCGACGGAGGACGTCGCGCAGAAGAAGCTGCGCGACCTCCACGAGCAGGCGCTCGAGCACGTGCGGGATGTCGGAGAGGACCTGCCTGCGTCGCTCCTCGCAGCCGAACGCCTTCCGACGCGTGCGGACGCGCTCAGCGTCGTGCACCGCCCGCGGTCGCTCGTCGAGGCGGGCGTCGGCCGGGCACGGCTCGCGTTCGACGAACTGCTCGTTCTCAGGCTCGCCCTCCTGCGCACCACGGCGGCGCGCGAGCGCGCATCCGCGCAGCCACTCGGTGCACCCGGCGAGCTGATTGCGCGCTATCGCGCATCGCTTCCCTTCGTGCTCACGGCGGATCAGGAGCGGGCCATGGCCGAGATCGACGCCGACCTCGACCGACCGTTCCCGATGCAGCGCCTCCTCCAGGGCGAGGTCGGCTCGGGCAAGACCGTCGTCGCGCTCCACGCTCTGCTTCGTGCGGTCGAGCACGGACGACAGGGCGCGCTGATGGCGCCGACGGAGACCCTGGCGGAGCAGCACTTCCTGACGATCGACGAGCTGTGCGCGCCGCTCGGCATTCGCGTCGTGCTGCTCACGAGCTCGCTGCGTTCGAAGGAGCACACGGCCGTGCGCCAGCTCATCGCGTCGGGCGACGCGCAGGTCGTGGTGGGGACGCACGCACTCATCGAGAAGGAGGTCGACTTCGGCGATCTCGCCGTCGCGGTGGTCGACGAGCAGCACCGCTTCGGAGTCGCGCAGCGCACCGCTCTCGTGGAGGGACGCAGCCCACATGTCCTCCATCTCACCGCGACGCCGATCCCGCGCACGCTTGCGCTCACCGTCTACGGCGACCTCGAGGTGAGCGAGCTCGCGCTCCCGCCGGCCGACCGCAAGCCGGTGATCACCGCCTGGGTGACCGACGACCGGAGCTCCGAGGCCTACTCGCGTCTGTGCCGCCACCTCGACGACGGGCGGCAGGCGTACGTCGTGTGCCCGCTGATCGAGGCCTCGGAGACCCGGGTTGCGCGCGCAGCCGAAGAGGAGGCCGCGCGCCTCCGTGCGGCCGAGCTGCGCGGCTACCGCGTCGGCTGCCTCCACGGCCGCTTGCCGACGGCCGAGCGGCGAAGCGTCATGGCGCAGTTCAAGGCACGCGAGCTCGACGTCCTCGTCGCGACGACGGTGATCGAGGTCGGAGTCGACGTCCCGAACGCGACGATCATGATCGTCCAGGAGGCAGACCGCTTCGGCCTCGCGCAGCTCCACCAGCTGCGCGGCCGCGTGGGACGGGGCGCCGAGCAGTCGTACTGCCTTCTCGTCTCTCGGGCCCGCGACGAGCTCTCGGAGACGGCGACCGAGCGGCTCGAAGCGATGGTCGCGACCACGGACGGGTTCGAGCTCGCCGAGCGCGACCTGGAAATCCGTGGCGAGGGCCAGCTCCTGGGAGCGCGTCAGTCGGGCTACTCGGATCTCCGCTTCGTCCGGCTTCGGCGCGACCAGGATCTCCTCGAGCGCGCGCGCGAGGCCGCGCGAGCGCTTCGCGACGAGGGCCTTCTCGCCGACGCAGTAGACCGCCTGCTCGGCCAGGCCGAGCATCTCGGGGAGTCGTGAGGATCGTCGCCGGATCACGGAAGGGACACCACATCGCCGCGCCGAAGGGCGCCGCGACGCGCCCGACCGGGGACCGCGTGCGCGAGGCCGTCTTCTCGATCATCGGCCCCGTCGAGGGGGCGGCGGTGCTCGATCTGTTCGCCGGATCCGGTGCGCTGGGGCTCGAGGCACTCTCGCGCGGCGCAGCAAGCTGCGTCTTCGTCGAGCGCGATCGAGACGCCGCGGGCGTGATCCGGGCGAACCTCGAGAAGCTGCGCCTCACCGGGGCGGTGGTGGCCAATCGCGACGTCGCAGCCGCGCTTCGCGACGACCGCGGTCGCGGCCGACGCTACGACCTCGTCCTCGTCGACCCTCCGTACGAGGAATGGGACCGGCATGCGGGCGCGCTCGCCGAGCATCTCCCCGCCCTGCTCGAGGACGACGCGCTCGTCGTCGTGGAGACGTCCGATCGCGTCGAGCCCGAGCTTCCGCTCGACCTCGTCACGACCCGGCGCTACGGTTCCGCCCGAATCACGGTGTTCTCAAAGTGATAACAGCCATCTGTCCGGGAAGCTACGACCCCGTCACCAACGGGCATGTCGACGTGATCAGCCGCGCCGCCGCGATCTTCGATCGCGTCGTGGTGGGCGTTGTCCGCGACCCGACGCACAAGCAGACGCTGTTCACGGTCGAGGAGCGCGTAGCGTTCCTCGAAGACGCGCTCTCCGGATCCGCAAACGTCGTCATCGACGTGTTCTCCGAGCTCGTGGTCGATTTCGCGCGCAAGCACGACGCCACGACAATGGTGAAGGGGCTTCGCGTCATCTCGGACTTCGAGTGGGAGTTCCAGATGAACCACCTCAACCGGCAGCTCGCACCGGAGATCGAGACGCTCTACGTCATGTCGAGCCCGCTCTTCAGCTTCGTCTCGTCGAGCGGCGTGAAGGAGATCGCCTCGTTCGGTGGCCGGGTGGACGAGCTCGTTCCGCCCGCGGTCGCCAAGCGCTTCGTCGAGATCTACCCCGACGGCAGGCCCGGAGCACCCGTCTCACCCTCCGAATAGACCTCTAGACTTCTCGCCCTATGGACGTACTCGTGCTCATCGACAGGCTCGACGACCTCGTGCACAACGCGAAGGCCGTGCCGCTGACCGACCAGGTTCGCCTCGACCGCGAGGAGATCTACGAGATCCTCGATCAGATGCGAGCGACCATCCCCGAGGAGATCAAGCAGGCGCGCTGGATCGTCAAGGAGCGCCAGGAGATGCTCGCCGAGGCGAAGCGGGAGTGCGACCGGATCGTTCAGGACGCGCGTGAGCAGGCCACGCGCGAGGCGTCGCAGACGGAGATCGTCAAGCTCGCCGAGACGCAGGCCGACGGCATCGTCGACGAGGCGAAGCGACAGGCACGCCAGACCCGGCTCGAGATGGAGGACTGGGCCGACTCGATCCTCTCGACGCTCGAGCTCAACCTCGACAAGTTCCTCACCGCGGTGAAGCGCGGGCGCGAGCGGCTTCACGAGCGCTCGCAGGAGACGGTCGTCGCAGGCATCGGCCCCGAGCCGCTCGACGAGCCGCAAGAGTTCGAGCGCTTTACGTAGCGGGGCTCAGGCTGCCGCGGACTCGAGCGAGAGCCTGCGACAGACCGCGATCGCGGAGTCGACGAACGCCTCGGCCGCTGCGCTGCGGTGCCGGTCCGAGTGCCACACGAGCCCGATGACGCGAGGCGGCATGCGGCCGTGGAGGTCGATCACGGCGATCGACGGGTCGTCCTCGTCGACCGTGAGCCGCGGTGACACCGCGAGCCCGACACCGGCCCCGACCAACCCCTGGACGGTGCCGTTGTTGTCCGAGCGAAACACGATGTTGGGCGCGCGGCCCGTCGAGGCGAGTGTCGCTTCGACGTGATCCATGGCGCTGCAGTGGTTGAAGCCGATGATCGGCTGGAGCACGATCTCCTTCAGCGTCGGAAGGCGCTTGAGCGCCGCGAGCGGCGACTCCGCAGGAACGACGAGCACGTACGGGTCGTGCAGAAGTTCGACCGTCTCGTACGGCCCGGCCTGAACCGGAAGCGTCCAGAAGGTGAGATCGAGGTCGCCCCGCTCAATCATGGCCAGCAGCTCGCTCTCGTCCTGCGACTCGCGTAACACGATCTCGACCTGCGGGTGGCTCTCCGAGAACGTGCGGAGCAGGCGGGGGATGATCTTCGCGCCGACGCTCTGGAACGTCCCGACGCGCAGGCGACCCGCGTCGCCCGCCTCGAGTGCGTTCATGTCGGCCTTGGCTGCGAGCAACCGTGCCTGGATCGCCTCTGCATGCCGCAGCAGGATCTGCCCGGCCTCGGTCAGCGAGATCGGCCGAGGGCCGCCCGGGCGCTCGATGAGGCGCAGTCCGACGATCCGCTCGAGCGTCGCGATCTGCTGGGAGATCGCGGACTGCGTATAGCCGAGCTTCTCCGCGGCCTTTCCGAACGATCCCTCGTCCGCGATCGTCTTCAGCGCGACGAGGTGGCGAAGATCGAGCCCGAGCCAGCTATCAGCTTCCATGATCGACACTGTATCAGCGAGCAGGAGAGCTAATCTCGCACGAGGGCGCTACGCTCAGCCCCGTGACGTCGGTGGATCTGAGGACGCTGCGGCTGCGGCCGGGCGAGGTCCGGCGCGAGTCGTTCGAGGTTGCCCTCGAGCCGTTCATGCTTGGCGGTCAGCGCTACGAGGCGACGCCGGCGACGATCCCGGTCGAGCTCGAGATCTCGCAGGCGTCCGGCGCCATGGTGCTCGACATGCGCCTCGAGGCACGTCTGAGCGGGGCGTGCATGCGCTGTCTGGGCTTCGCCGAGGTCGAGCGACAGGTGCGGGCGCGCGAATTCCACGATTTCGACGCCCCGCCTGCAGACGAGCTGCACTCCGACTACGTCGTCGACCAGCAGCTCCAGCTGAGCGTCTGGGCGCGCGACGCCGTCGCGCTCGAGCTTCCGGATCAGATCCTCTGCCGCGAGGACTGCGCGGGCCTGTGTCCCGTCTGCGGCAAGGACCTGAACGAGGAGCCGCACGAGCACACGGAGCGCACGCCCGACCCGCGCTGGGCGGCATTGGAAGGGCTCAGAGACAACCTCTGAGCCCCTCTTGTCCGCAGACCGGGTATCCGCTGGCGCGGACACCCGGTCGCGTTGATCCCTGAAGCCCGGCCGCGTGCGCGGCCGGATCGCTATGTCGACCCGACCCGCTCAGCCCGCGAGCCGCACCTGCACGAGCCTGTAGCCGGCGATACCACCGAGAGCGGGATCGCCCGAGCGGTACGACTTGACGAAGAACTGGACGTTGTAGCCCCGTCTCGGTCGCGGGAAGTTGCCGTTCGGGGCGAGCTGGTACGTCACCCAGCCGTCAGCCGTCGCCACCTGCCGGTCTCCGCCCGTCGTCACCCGCGGCGTCGAGCGCACGAACACGAGAGCGTCGCGCACGACGAACCCACGTGTGTCCTTCGTTCGAACGCGGACCGTGATCACCCGAGTGCGGCCGGTGACCGGGTTCGGCGAGAACGTGACCTGCGAGACGACCAGACGCTGATTCGAGGGGACGCTCGCAGCGGGGATCGAGATCTCGCCGCTCGGCAGGCGGATCGCCCCGGACGGCAGTGGCTCAGTGACGACCGCGGACTCGGTCGAGATGACGGTCACCGAACCGAGGGAGTTGCGAGCCGTCGTGTTGAAGCGGAGCTTGCGCCCGATGTCGTCGGAGGCGACGCGGTAGCTCCGCGAGCTCCCACCCGGGATCGACTGGCACTCGCCTCCGGCGGAGTTGCAGCGCAGCCAGCGGTACGAGAACGAGATCGGCGACTTTCCCGTCCAGGTTCCCGGCTCGGCGGTGACGACCTGACCGACGACCATCCCACCGCGCGGGAACGGCAGGGCCGTGTTCACCGGCGGACCGACAACCGTGCCCGTCGGGTTCGACGCCGCGGTGCGCGAGCCGTCCGCGTTCGACGCCGTCACCCGAACACGGACTCGGAATCCGACATCGGCGCTGCCGAGACGATGATCCCGGCGTGTCGCACCCGACACGATCGCGCAGTCGCCACCGTCAGCGCGGCCGCCGTCGGCGCCGCACCGCAACCACTGGTACGCGTACGAGATCGGTCCGGGGCCGCTCCAGTCTCCCCGTGCTGCGGTGAGCGTTCGTCCCTGCTCGGCGCGGCCGCTGATCGTCGGCTCCACCGTGTTCTGCGGCGGGGCAGTCGGTGCCGCCTTGCCGTCCCGCGCCGGTACGGCCAGCGCGCACACCGCGACGATTGTCAGAAGAACGACCGCCACGATGGCCCAACGGTCCGAGCGTGTGGTCAGAAACATCTTCCCTCCCTTGGTCGCCACCGGTTATGACGGCTCGGAGGGGCGCACGCCGCGAACTCTTGCGGACCTCTTACAGGCCCTTACACCGCGCTTACCGCGTCGTCTACCATCCCGGGCGGCGCGTTGCGCCTTCTGATGACGGACTAGCGGACCCATCCCCGTTCTCGCGCGCGCCACGGGTGTGCGCTCCCACGGTCTCGGAGGTCCGTCCATGCGGGTACAGCTCGCGGGCGTCGGTAAACACTTCGGCGCGCACGTCATTCTCGACCGGGTCACGCTCACCATCGGCCCGAAGGCACGCATCGGCCTCGTCGGCCCCAACGGTGTCGGCAAGACGACGCTGCTGCGGATCGTGGCCGGACAGGAGCAGCCCGACGCGGGGACGGTCACGCGCGCCCCTTCTCGACTCACGGTCGGCTATCTCGAGCAGGAGCGGACGGCGCAGGCCGGCGTCTCCGTGCTCGACTCGCTCGCACGGCGCACGGGTGTCACGGGCGCTGAACGGGAGCTCGAAGCATCGGCACGCGCTCTGGCCGGAGGGCAACCTGACGCCGACCGTTACGCGGATGCCCTCGATCGCCTCGTTTCGCTCGGCGCCGAGAGCTTCGAGCCTCGCGCCCGTGCGACGTGTGCCGAGCTCGGGCTCGGTGTCGATCTCGACAGCGAGCTCGCCGACCTCTCGGGCGGGGAATCCGCGCGCGTCGCTCTCGCCGCAATTCTGCTGTCGCGCTTCGACGTGCTGCTCCTCGACGAGCCGACGAACGACCTCGACTTCGAGGGGCTCGCACGGCTTGAGCAGTTTCTCGCGGGGTATCGCGGCGCTCTCGTCGTCGTCTCGCACGACCGAGAGTTCCTCGACCGAACCGTCGCTCGCATTGCCTCGATCGAGCCGGACACGCGGCGCGTGCGGGAGTGGGCGGGAGGCTGGAGCGACTACGAGACGGCGCGGGACACCGAACGTGCCACCGCGCTCGCGGAGTTCGAGCAGGCGCAGCTGCGGCGCAAGCAGCTCACGACGCTCCTGAGCACGCGGCAGACCGAGGCACGCTCGAAGGGCGCCTCGCTCGGCGACAAGACGGGAGGCCAGGACCGACGGGCGACGCATGCGCTCGAGACGAAGGTGCGGCAGGCCGAGCGGCTCCTCGAACGCAACGAGCTGCCGGAGAAGCCCTTCCAGCCGTGGGAGCTGAAGTTCACCCTCGATGGCGGGCCCCGCCCGTCCGATCTCGTGCTCCAGCTTTCGGACGCTGTCGCCCGGCGTGGCGCCTTCCGCCTCGGCCCGGTCGCCCTCGACCTGGCGCCGGGCGAGCGGCTGTCGATCGTCGGAGCGAACGGCGCGGGCAAGTCCACGCTGTTGGGCATGCTCCTCGGCGACGTGCCGCTCGTCCAAGGCGAACTCCTCGTCGGGCGGCGCACGGTCATCGGGGCGATCGGCCAGGAGCGCGCCGCATATGCCGGAGACGCCGTGCTCGTCGACGAGCTGATGGCGAGAACGGCGCTCACACGCGCCGATGCTCGCACGCTGCTTGCGAAGTTCGGTCTGCGCGCGGATCACATCGGCCGTACGTGCTCGTCGCTGTCACCCGGCGAACGCACGCGCGCCCATCTCGCCGAGCTGCAAGTCCGTGGCGTCAACCTGTTGATCCTCGACGAGCCGACGAACCATCTCGATCTCGAAGCTGTCGAGCAACTCGAAAGCGCGCTCGCCGACTACGCGGGAACGCTCGTCGTCGTCTCGCACGACCGGCGCTTTCTCGAGCGGATCGCGCCGACGAGAGAGCTGGACCTCCCGCTATAGTGCCCAGCCGCTCATGGCCGTTCCGAAGCGAAAGACATCGAGGTCGAGGCGCGACAAGCGCCGCGCACAGCACGCGCTGACGACGCCGCACGTCCAGGTCTGCCCGACCTGCAAGCAGCCGAAGCGAATGCATCGCGTCTGCCCCAACTGCAAGACGTACAAGGGCCGGGACGTCGAGCCTCTCCGCATCGACGCGCCGTAGTCTCCACGCATGACTCGCGTGGCCGTCGACGCCCTCGGTGGCGACCGCGCCCCCGGGGAGATCGTCCTCGGCGCGGCCGACGCCGCGGCTGACGGCATCGAGCCAGTGCTGTTCGGCTCGCCCGGCCTCGAGACCGGCGGAGTCCGGCTGGTCGAGACGACCGACACGATCGACATGGACGACCATGCGGTCGACGCCGTACGTTCGAAGCCCGACTCGTCCCTCGTTCGCGCGGTTCGTGCCGTCGCCGACGGAGAGGCGGATGCGGTCGTCTCGGCCGGGAACACGGGCGCGATGCTGGCGGCTTCGCTGCTGCACATCCGCAGGCTCCCAGGGGGTACACCGCCCCGGGATCGCGATCGTCATCCCGACGAAGCGTGGGCGAAGCGTCCTCATCGATGCAGGCGCGAACGCGGACGGGCGACCCGAGCACCTCGTTCAGTTCGCGCACATGGGAGCCGTGTTCGCGGAGGAGATCCTGGACGTGCCCGACCCCGAGGTGCGACTCCTGTCCATCGGCGAAGAGCCCGAGAAGGGCAACCAGCTCACGCTCGAAGCGTACGAGCTCCTGCGCTCGGCCGGCCTACGGTTCGGCGGGAACACCGAAGGACGCACGCTGCTCGAGGGCGACGCGGATGTCGTCGTCGCGGACGGCTTCACGGGCAACGTCGCCTTGAAGACTCTCGAGGGGACGGTGATGAGCCTGCTCGACGCACTTCGGTCCGAACTCGAGGCGTCCGCGCGGGGGAGGCTCGGCGGTGCGCTCATTCGTCCCGCCGCACGGAAGCTCCGCGAGCGACTCGATCCGGAGACGTACGGAGGCGGCTATCTCCTCGGGCTGAACGGGCTCGTCGTGATCGCACACGGCTCGAGCTCTCGTATCGCGATCGCAAACGCGATCCGACTCGCCGCTCGGGGAGTCGAGCATCAGGTCGTCGAACGGCTCCGAGAGCGCATGTCCCCTGGCGTGTTAGCATCGGCGCGCTCCACGACCCCGACGGCAGAGAGGTGAGATTTCAAGCATGGCGACTTCGCGTGAGGAGATCCTCGAGCAGGTCAAAGGCGCGCTGAGCGAGAAGCTCGGCATCGACGAGAGCGAGATCACGGAAGAGGCGTCGTTCGAGGAGGACCTCGGCGCGGATTCGCTCGATCTGGTGGAGGTCGTCATGGACCTCGAGGACCAGTTCGGGCTCAAGATTCCCGACGAGGACGCCCGCGAGCTTACGACCGTCGGCAAGGCGATCGACTACGTCATCGCACATCGGGCCTGACCCCAGCCCGACGACCGGGACGTACGAGCTCGGCCGTCTGATCGCAGCGCTCCCTGCCGACCGGCTCGAGCAGGTGTTCACCCATACGTCGTGGGTCGAGGATCGCGCAGACTCGTACGAGCGACTCGAGTTCCTGGGCGACAGCGTCCTCGAGCTCGCAATCGCGCGGGCCGTCTTCGACCGATTCAGTGCCGCGTCGGAGGGAAGGCTCGCGAAGGTGCGGGCGCACGTCGTCTCGCGGCAGAGCTGCGCTGCCGTCGCGAAGGAGCTCGGGCTCGGCGACCGCCTCCTCGAGCAGGCGGGCGACGCGCCGGCGGACGAGCTGCAGCGCATCTCCCGCAGCCGGAACGTTCTTGCCGCCGTGCTGGAGGCCGCTATTGCTGCGGTGTACCTCGAGCATGGATTCGAGGCGATGGAGCCCGCGCTCGTCGAGGCGTTCTCGGAGCGGATCGAGTACGCGCGCTCGAGCCACGTCGACTACAAGACGGAGCTCCAGGAGGCGCTTGCGCGCTCGGGACGCCAGGTTCACTACACCGTGCTCGAGGTCGAAGGCCCGCCGCACGACCGCAAGTTCGTGTGCGCTGCGCACGTCGCCGGCGAGCAGCTCGGCGTCGGAAAGGGCTCGACGAAGAAGGCGGCGGAGCAGGAGGCCGCGCGCCAGGCGCTCGAGGTGCTCGGCGTCGTGCCCGACCGAATCTGATTCCGGCATTGGGATCGGCGTCCATCTCGACTGGAACGTCGTCTCGGGGACGATCTTGAACGTCGCCCTCCTGTCCTCCTCGGCGCGTTTCGCTGTCCGGAGCTGTCGTGAGAATGCGGCCTCGGTGCACCTGCGCTCGCTCCGCATCCGCGGCTTCAAGTCGTTCCCCGACACGCTCGAGATCTCACTCGAGCCGGGGGTTGCCGTCATCGTCGGGCCGAACGGCTCCGGCAAGTCGAACATCGCCGATGCGATCGTCTGGGCTGCCGGCTCGCTCACGCCGTCGGAGCTGCGCGCTGAGAAGCCCGACGACGTGCTCTTCGCCGGCGGCGGAGACCGGAAGGCGGCGGAGCACTGCGAGGTCGAGCTCGTCTTCGACAACGAGGACGGCATGTGGCCGGAGCTCGACTTCTCCGAGGTCTCGATCGCAAGACGGCTCGTGAGGGGCGGCGAGGGCCAGTATCTCGTCAACCGCGCTGCCGTTCGACGTACCGACCTCGTGGAGATTCTCTCCGACGTGGGGTTGGGCTCCGCGATGCACTCCATCGTCGGCCAGGGCAAGGTCGAGCAGGTTCTCGCGTCCAAGGCGGAGGATCGGCGCGCGTTCGTCGAGGAGGCGGCAGGGCTCGGGAAGTTCAAGCGGAGGCGACATCGCGCCGAGCTGAAGCTGGCTCGCGTGGCGCTCCAGGTCGAGCGCGCCCGCGACGTCGAGGACGAAGTGCGCAAGCGCTTGCGGCCGCTCGCGCTCCAGGCGACGGCTGCAGAGCGCGCCGAGAAGCTCGGTCGTGAGGTCGCCGGTCTCCGCGCGCGCGTGGCCCAGCTCGATCTGGCCACGTCCGGCGCGCGGCGTGCGGAGGCGGTGCAGCGGCGCGACGCGGTGACGTTCGCGAAGCGAGGGGCGCAGGGGCGGCTCGAGGGAGTGCTGGCGGATCGTGCTCGCGCCGAGGAGGAGCTCTCGGACGCCGCGGGCCGTCGCGAGGCGGCCGTTGCGGCCCGCTACCGGTTGCAGGGGGGCGTCGAACGACTCGAGCTCAGGATGGAGTCGGCGTCGGCACTGGTCGAGCGGTTCCGGGCCGAGACTCCTCGGGACGAGGCCACTGTGGACGGCGACTCGCTCGCCGCGCTCGAGCTCGAGGCCGTGCGCACGGCTGAAGCCTCGCGCGCGGCCGAGCGGGAGCGCACCGCGCTGTCCGAACGCGCGGCGCTCGTCCGCGAGCGCGTCCGTGCGCTCGAGCAGGCACTCGCCGAGCAGGAGGGCCTTCCGCCTGCCGCTCGCGCGCTCGCGGAAGACGGGGCCCGGCTCGCGCTCGCGTCGCTCGACGTCCCGCCGGGCGAGGAGCGCGCCGTTGCGGCTGCGCTTCGCTCGCGAGCGGCAGCTGTCCTTGCGGACGACCCTGCCGGTGGCCTCGCTCTCCTGCAGCGCGCTCGCGCCGCCGGCCTCGGCAGCCTCACGGTGCTCGCGGGAAGCTCGCCGCAGGATCTCGTGAGCGAGTTTCCGGTCGTTCCCCTCGACGCGCTGCTCGACGTCACGGCCCCGTCCGTCACGCCGGAAGGGTTTGGGTACGACCCCGCGCGAGGCGAGCTCTGGTTCGCGGGCGAGACGGCCGAGGCCGTCCTGCTCGAGCTGCAGAGTCGGCGCACGGCGCTCGCCGCCGAGGCGAGTGCGCTCGAGGAAGAGGTCACGAACGCGACGGTGCTCGCCGAAGGGGCGGCCGAGAGCGCGCGTGTGGCGCAGGCGGCATTCGGGCAGGCGCCGAGGCTTCGTGCAGCGTCCATCGATACGGCGGTCCTGAATCGGCTCGTGGATCTCGCGACGACGCTGCGGGACGGCATCGGCGCAGCGCAGCGCGCGGCGGGGCGGTTCGAGGCGCCGCTGCGCGCGCGGGCCGACGCCGGATCCATGCGGGCGAGCGAGCTCGGCGAAGCGCTGCGGACACTCGGCGCGACCGAGGTGCACCTCAGGCGAGAGCTCGAGGAGGCGAGCGCAACGGTGACGGCGTCCGAGGTCGAGATCGCCCGGATCGACGCTGACGTGGCTGATGCGACTCGGCGGCTCGACGCGGCCGGTGACGTCGAGCCGGCCGAGGGCGACGATCGGGAGGAGCTCGTATCGCGCGCCGATCGCCTCGACGCTCGTCGGGAGACGCTGGGCCAGGTGAATCCGCTTGCGCGGGAGGAGTACGAGGTCGAGAAGGAGCGTCTCGACGATCTCAAGATGCAGCGCGAGGACCTCGAACAGAGCCTCCAGGAGCTGGAGAAGCTCCGCGCAGAGCTCACGGCGACGGTCGAGCGTCGGTTCGCGGAGACGTTCGCCGCCGTCGCAGAGCACTTCGAGGAGGTCGCGTCGACGCTGTTCCCGGGCGGCGAGGGCAGGCTGCGGCTCGTCGATACGGACGACGACGGTGCCGAGCAGGGCGTCGAGGTGGAGCTCCGGCCGGCGGGAAAGCGCATCACGCGCCTCTCGCTCCTCTCGGGCGGCGAGAAGGCACTCGGTGCGATCTCGTTCCTCTTCGCGCTCTTCCTCGCGCGACCGTGCGCCTTCTACCTGCTCGACGAGGTCGAGGCGGCGCTCGACGACACGAACATCGCCCGCTTCGTCGAGCTCCTGCGCCGCTACTCGGATCGCGCCCAGTTCGTCGTGGTGACTCACCAGAAGAGGACGATGGAGGCCGCGGATATCCTCTACGGGGTGACGATGGGGCCCGACGGCGTCTCCCAGGTCGTTTCGCGACGCCTCCCGCAGCACCAGCAGCCTCTCGCCGCCACGGCGTGAGTCGGACGTGGGCCGAGCTCCTCGGCGACGCCCCGAACGGAACCGATGAGCCAGAGCGGACCGGCTTCTTCGGCCGGATGCGCGAGTCGCTGGCGAAGAGCCGCGCCGCCCTCACCGCGGAGATCGCGTCCGCGGGCTTCGACTCGTCCGACGACGAGGCCTGGGAGCGCCTCGAGGAGGCGCTGATCCGTAGCGACGTTGGCGTTCCGGCAACCGCCGAGCTCGTACGGCGACTCGAGGCCCGCGGCGTCACGGGCGATCTGGAGGATGCGCTCGTCGAGGAGGTCGAGGCGCTGTTCGGCGATCCTCCTACGCTCGCGCTCGAGGCGTCTCCGACCGTGATCCTGGTCGTCGGCGTCAACGGCACCGGGAAGACGACCACGATCGGCAAGCTGGCGCGCAAGCTCCACGAGCACGATCGTTCCGTCCTCGTGGGCGCGGCGGACACGTTTCGCGCTGCCGCCGAGGAGCAGCTCGAGATCTGGGCCGAGCGAGCCGGAGCCGACTTCGTCGGTGCCCCGCGCGGCGCCGATCCTGCTGCGGTCGCGTTCGATGCGGTCGAGGCTGCTCGCGCGCGCGGACGAGACGTGGCGATCATCGACACCGCCGGCCGTCTGCACACGCAGTCGAACCTCATGGCCGAGCTCGAGAAGGTGAGGCGCGTGATCGAAGGCCGGATCGAGGGAGCCCCGCACGAGACGCTGCTCGTCGTCGACGCCACCACGGGCCAGAACGGGCTCCAGCAGGCAAAGCTCTTCGGCGCGACAGCAGGCGTCACGGGTGTCGCGCTCACGAAGCTCGACGGCAGCGCGCGAGGAGGGGTCGCGATCGCGATCGCGGTCGAGCTCGGCCTTCCCGTGAAGCTGGTCGGCGTCGGCGAGGGTGTCGACGACCTCCGGCCGTTCGATGCCGGCGACTACGCGCGCGCGCTGATCGCGGGGTGAGTCGGCGCAAATCCCTCGATCGAGGGCTGTACCGCGTTGCACGCGCATGCGCGCCCGCGTACGCTGTGCTCGAACCCTGAAGCGACGCAGGGAAGGAGGACTGGGAATGGCAGTCGCGATGACAATGCACTGGCCGGGCCTGACATCCGACCAGTACGACGCCGTTATGGCGAGGCTCGGCCTCGATGCGAACCCGCCTGCCGGCGCGGTCCTGCACATGGCGACCGTCACGGACGAGGGTGTCGAGGTGTGTGAAATCTGGCAGACGGAGCAGGCCTTCAACGGCTTCCTCGAGCAACGGTTGCTGCCGGTCGTGAGCGAGCTCGGAATCACGGGTGAGCCCGAGATCCGGATCATCCCGCTGCACAACCTCTACGCCGCCGACCCGGACGTGATCGATCGGATCGGTGCCGTCTCCCTTCCGGCTGCGGTCGCGAGCTGGGCTGGCTGATGACGTTGGAGGCGCGTCTCCGGACGCGTCTCCAACTCTCTAGGATCGCGCCGTGAACGAGCGCCGGAACACCGCGCTCGCGTTCGGCCCGGTCGGCCTAGCGGGCTGGGCGCTGCTCGTCCTCGGCGTGCTGCTTCGGCGACGCCTGCTCGCGATGCTCGGGCTCGCGGGCGTCGTCGCGGACGTCACCGTCGCCGAGCTCGGCGGGTTCAAGGCGATGAACGAGCCGAGCTCGGCTGACGACTGACGTCGTCCGCTCCGGCGTTCGTCAGTTCTCGGCGGTGATGATGGCGCGGATAGGTCCGCACCCACTGGTTGTGCTCCTTCGGGATGACCTCTATCGTCACATGGAACAGATGCCCTGCATGCCCATCCTCGGCGCGCGAGTTGGGCGGCTCGGTCGATGGCGCTTCGCAAGGGTGGGCTCTCTCGTCGTACGCTCCCTTCCTCGCCTTCGGTGCTCGAGACCCCGATGAAGGCCGGGACAGGCTTGTTGTGCGCGAACTCTCCGTTCACGACCCCTCCTTTGAGTGAGTGCGCGGCGAGCCTACTCCTCTGCTGTCGTCAGAGACACAACCTCGGCGAGCTGCGCGGCACCGAGACGTCGCCCCCTCGGCCTCGAGCGTGCTGCGGGACGTGCCGAGCGCCGAGTCGAGCTCGGGTAGATACCGATCGAGGATCGCGGCCTCGAAGGCGTCGGGCTTGTCGTCGCCGCGAAGCGACGCTGCGGCTCCGAGCAGGCGCGCGGAATCCTCGTGCCGGCCGGCCGCGGCCGCCGCGCCTGCGAGCACGACCAGGCAGCGGGCGCTCGATCGGTCGTCCTCCAGCTCCAAGTAGAGCTCAAGGCTCTGTCGCCCGTGCGTACTCGCGGTCACTCCGTCTGCTGAGAGCGCTGCGAGGTGGCCGAGCATGAACAGCGCAGCCGCCATGTGGGGCACCTCGCCGAGCCGTCGCGCGATGTCTAGCGCTTCGTCGAATGATCGTTGAGCCCGCGACGGCTCTCCGGCCTGGAACGCCGCCATTCCCGCGTTGTAGACCGTGTCCGCCACGAGGAGCTGGTCGCCGACCTTGCGACTCAGCGCAACTGCCTCGTCATAGCGTTGGAGCGCCTGGTCGTAGTCGCCGCGCACCCACTCGACGTCGGCCATCGCCATGAATACCGCCGCGGTCGTTCGTGGGTCTCCGACCGGTGCAGCGAGCTCGAAGGCGGTCTTGGCGAGGGACGCGGCGGTGTTCACGTCGTCTCGTCGTAGGGCCACGAAGCTCAGGTAGGTCAGCGCGACGATCTCATCTGTCGTCTGGCCACCTTCATGGAACAGAGCAGCGGCCTCCTCGAGCAGTGGGGAGGCCGTCTCCCAGTCGCTTTGCCCCATCGCCATGTATGCGAGGCTTCGGAGCGAGCGCGCGCGCACGTCCGACGGGAGACTTCGATCGTCCTCGAGGCCGAGAGATAGCCAGCGTCTCGCCTCTGTCAGTCGCGCATCAGCCCGCCAGAGTCGCTCGAGCGCAATGGCTGCCATCAGTACGTCCGCCTTGCGATCCGCCGAGAGCAACCACTCGAGGGCTGCTGTGATGTTGCCGAGCTCGAGGCCGATGTGCGCCCGCCAGGATGCCTGCTCCGGACCGGTGAGCTCGGTCTCGGAGGCGAGGGCAAGTGCGAGAAAGCGCTCTGCGTGTTGCTCGCGTAGCCCTGCGAGTGCTTGCTCCGCTTCGAGGTTCGCGAGCGCATGCTCGCGGACGGTTTCGAGCATCGAAAGTCGGACGGATCCCTCGCCTGCCTCCGAGCGCACGAGACTCCAGCCGACGATAGCCTCGAGGTCGGCGAGGAACGTCGCCCCGCCCGGCGCCAGAGCGCGCGCGTCCTCGAGCGATGCACCGTCGCGGAATACGGCGAGCGTTCCGTGGAGCATGCGTTGGCTCTCCGTCAGGCGTCGATAACTCCAGTCGATCGCGGCTCTCAGAGTTCGCTGCCGCTCGGGAAGGTCGATCGGTCCTTCCATCTCGAGGGCGAGTCCATCCTCCAACGCGCGGATGATTTCGGCGGGAGGAAGGACGACGAGTCGAGCCGCCACGAGCTCGATGGCGAGGGGAAGCCCATCGAGCCGGCGGCAGATGTCGTGGACCGATGCGAGCGCGTCGTCGCGCAGAACGACACCTCGGGCAGCTGCCAGCTCGACAAAGAGCGTTGCAGCGTCGTGGATGGAGAGCGGATCGAGCGGGAGCACGTGCTCGGTCGTGAGATTCAACGCCGTCCTGCTCGTCGCGAGCACCTGGAGGTCGGGTGCGCGGTCGAGCAACCTGGCCACATGCACAGCCGCTCCTGGGAGGTGCTCGAGGTTGTCGAGATACAGCAGAGCTCCGGATCCCTCGAGCCGGTCGGCCACCGCGTCGAGCACGGGCTGGCTCGACTCGCGAACGCCGAGTACCTGGCCGATTGCGCTCGGCACGAGATCGACGTTGGTGATCGGGGCGAGCCCGACGAGGTGCACCGGCCGGTCGAGTGCGGCGCGTCCCGCGACCTCGAGCGCGAGCCTGCTCTTGCCAGCGCCGCCCGGCCCACAGATCGTGACCAGCCGTGCGCCCCCGACGTCGAGCATGTTCTCGATACGGCCGAGGGCGTCGTCTCGGCCGACGAGCCGGTGGTGTAGCGCCGGTAGGCTCGTCGCTGTCAGCGTCTTGAGCGGGGGGAAGTCCTCGCGCAGCTCGCGCGCGACGAGCTGGAAGAGGCGCACCGCGCTCGGGACGTCCTTCAGGCGATGTCGTCCGAGAGGGCGGTACGAGGCACCCGGGAGCGGCTCGTCGCCAGAGACGTCACGTGTTGCCTGCGAGACCACCACCTGCTCGCCGTGCGAGGCCGAGCAGATCCGCGACGCGATCACGACGTCGATGCCGAGGTATCCCTCCGGGCCGAGCTCGGGTTCGCCGGTGTGCAGGCCGATCCGAAGACGATGAGCCTCGTCGTCCGGCCACGGTTCTGCGGCGAGGGAGCGGTGAATCTGCGCGGCCGCCGCCACCGCGTCCCGCGCGCGTGGAAACGCGAGGAAGACACCATCTCCGGCCCAGTCGACCTCGGCACCACCGTGCGTGCGTGACGCCTCGCGGACGAGTTCGCGCATGCGAGCCCGGGCAGGCCCGAAACGCTCGCCGAGCAGGTTGAGAAGGCGCGTCGAGCCCTCGACGTCGGCGAAGAGGAGCGTCACGGTTCCGGCCGGAAGCCCTCGCCCTGTGCCGTTCACGGGCGGAGTCTAGGAGGGTAAGGCCTCGGCGTACACTTCCTCGCCGTGTTCGACACCCTCTCCGACAAGCTTCAGGCGACGCTCGGCGGCCTCGGGCGCAGTGGACGCCTCGACGAGGATGCGATCTCCAAGGCGATGCGGGAGATTCGCCTCGCGCTGCTCGAGGCCGACGTGAACCTCGAGGTCGCTCGCGACTTCACCGCGTCGGTCAAGGAGCGCGCGCTCGGGCAGGACGTCCTCCGGAGCCTGACGCCGGGCCAGCAGGTCGTGAAGATCGTCCACGAGGAGCTCACCGCGCTCATGGGCTCGGGCGACTCGCGTCTCGCGTTCGGCCGTCCGCCCACGGTGATTCTCCTGGCTGGCCTGCAGGGCTCGGGCAAGACGACCGCGGCCGCAAAGCTCGCCTTGCTCCTGCGGAAGGACGGCAAGCGACCCGCGCTCGTCGCGTGCGACCTCCAGCGACCCGCAGCGGTCGACCAGCTCGAGCAGCTCGGCAAGCAGATTCAGATCCCCGTGTGGGCACTCGATCGGAGCGATCCCGTCGAGGCTGCGCGACTCGGGCTGGAGGCGGCCCGGAAGGACGGCCTCGACGTCGTGATTCTCGACACGGCGGGGCGCCTGCAGATCGACGAAGAGCTCATGGCGGAGCTCGAGCGCGTCGCGGGCGAGACGAAGCCCACGAACGTGCTGCTCGTGCTCGACGCGATGACAGGGCAGGAAGCGGTCTCGGTCGCGCTCGCGTTCCAGGAGCGGGTCGCGTTCGACGGAGTGATCCTGACGAAGCTCGACGGCGACGCGCGCGGCGGTGCGGCGCTGTCGGTGCGAGCAGTCACCGGCCGCCCGGTGAAGTTCGTCTCGGTCGGGGAGAAGCTCGACCAGCTCGAGTACTTCCATCCCGATCGCATGGCCTCGCGCATCCTCGGGATGGGCGACGTCCTCACGCTCATCGAGAAGGCCGAAGCGGCCGTCGAGGAAGACGAGCAGGCGGAGATGGAGAAGCGCATCCGCTCGGGCGAGTTCACGTTCGACGACTTCCTCGCGAGCTATCGAATGATTCGCAAGATGGGCCCGCTGCAGGGTGTTCTCAAGATGATCCCGGGCATGGGCAAGCAGCTCCAGGGGCTCGATCTGGACGAACGCCAGCTCGCTCGCGTCGAGGCGATCGTCCTCTCGATGACGCCGCACGAGCGGCGCATGCCGCACGTGATCTCGATCCAGCGCCGGCGGCGCATCGCGGCCGGTAGCGGAACATCGCTCGACGAGGTCAACAAGCTCATGGCCGCCCGCAAGCAGATGGCGAAGATGATGAAGCAGATGGGGAAGGGCAAGATGCCGACGCTCCCCCCGGGGGTCGGCGGTCCCAGGCGCTAGCCTTCCCTGCTCACCAACGAGAAAGGCACACACAGCACATGGCAGTGAAGATCAGGTTGACGCGCGTTGGGTCGAAGAAGAACCCGATCTACCGCGTCGTCGTGGCCGATTCGCGCTCTCCGCGCGACGGTCGTTTCATCGAGATCGTCGGGCGGTACAACCCGCAGACGGAACCGTCCACGATCGACCTCGACGAGGCGAAGATCAAGGATTGGATGGCGAAGGGCGCGCAACCCACCGCACCGGTCTCGCGCCTCATCAGGGCAGCAGGCTTCGACGGCTGACCCCGTGGCCGAACTCCTGGAGTGGCTGGCGCGAGGGCTCGTGGACGAGCCCGATGCCGTGCGCGTCGAGACCGAGGAGCGTGAGGACGCCATCGTCTTCCACCTCCACGTCGCCCCCGACGACATCGGGAAGGTGATCGGCAAGCAAGGGCGCCTCGCCCGCGCTCTTCGAAGCGTCGTCCGTGCAGGCGGGGCGCGCGCGGACGAGCGCTACGTGCTCGAGATTGCCGACTGATCCGGAGATCGAGCTCGTTCGCATCGGCAGGGTCGGTCGGCCGCACGGGACCGACGGCGCTTTCGTCGTCGAGGAGGCGAGCGAGGATCCACGGCGGTTCGAGATCGGCGCGGAGCTCCTCGTGGACGGTGAGCCTGCTCGCGTCACGCTGTCCCGCCAGGTCGGCGGGAGCCGCCGGGCGATCAAGCTCGATCGCGCGGCCGGGCGTGGCGCCGAGCTCATGGTTCGTCGCGACGAGCTCCTACCGCTCCCGAGCGATGCGTACTACGTCGCCGATCTGGTCGGTCTCACCGTCCTGGACGAGCGAGGGGTGCGCGTCGGGCGCGTGCGGGACGTGCTCCCGGGGCCTGCGAACGACGTGCTCGAGCTCGACACCGGCTTGTTGCTGCCTCTGGTCGAGGACTGCGTACGCGAGGTCGACCTCGCTGGGCGGCGCATACACCTCAATCCCGGCTTCACCGACTGACGGCTACGGTTCTCCGTCGTGCGCCTCGACGTCTTCACGCTCGTTCCGGCTGCGTTCGACTGGATTCGGGAGCGCCGACCCCTCGCAGCGGTACTCGGGACCGAGCTCGACCTCCGCGTCTTCAACTACCGCGAATCGACGCCGCTGAGCGCTGGCCAGGTCGACGACGACCCCTACGGGGGTGGGCCCGGGATGGTGCTGCGCGTGGACGTCGTTGCGGCGGCACTCGACGCCGTGTACGGGGGCGCGCCGGAGCAGCGTGTGGTTGCCCTCTCGCCCCAGGGCAGACAGCTCGACCAGGAGCTCGTCGAGGAACTCGCGGGTCAACGGGCGCTCACCCTGCTGTCGGCGCGATTCGAGGGCTTCGACCAGCGGATCCTCGACCACCTCTGCACCGACGTCATCTCGATCGGCCCGTACGTCCTCTCCGGAGGTGAGATTCCGGCGCTTGCCCTCGTCGACGCCGTCGCTCGGCGCCTCCCCGGCGCGCTGACGGAGGGCTCGGGCGAAGTCGAGAGCTTCTCGGTCGCGCTCGACGGCGGGCTGGAGTATCCGCACTACACGCGGCCTGCCGAGTTTCGCGGCTGGACGGTGCCCGAGATTCTGCTCTCGGGCGACCATGGACGGATCGAGACGTGGCGGCGGGATCACGTCAGGAGCGTGTCGTGAGCGACACGGAGGAGCGCGTCACCGAGACGCCCGACGAGTGGCGGATGCCGAGCGAGTATCGGCCACCTCCCCCTCCGGCACCCCCGTTCTCGTGGCCGCTGCCGCCCCCGTCGGAAGGCGCCGAACCGACTCACCACGAGTTCCATCACCCGCTCGATCGTGTCACCGGACGCCTTCCGCGGCGGCTGCGGATCGCCGTCGACTGGATCGTCACGATCGTGGGCGCGGTCGCGATCGTCCTCGCGATCAAGGCGTGGGTCGTGAATCCCTACCGCATCCCGTCGTCCTCGATGGAGTCGACGCTCCACTGCGCCAGACCCGCGCCAGGATGCGAGTCGCGCTTCTCCGACCGTGTTCTCGCTAACCGGTTCGTCTACCACTTCCGGGATCCGCAACGCGGCGACGTGATCGTTTTCGAGACGCCGCCGGCGGCCCAGGCGAAGTGCGGAGCCGGAGGGACGTTCGTGAAGCGGATCGTCGGGCTCCCCGGTGAGCGGGTCGGGATTCGCTTGCGACGCGGTGCAGCCTTCGTCTACATCGACGGCAAGCGGCTCGAGGAGCCGTACATCGAGAACGACCGGCGTGACATCGGCCCGGAGGATTCCTACCGCGTGCCTGCGGGCCACTACTTCGTCATGGGTGACAATCGCTCGCAGTCGTGCGACTCGCGGGTGTGGGGTTCCGTTCCGGAGGACAACCTCATCGGCAAGGTCTTCATGACCTACTGGCCGCCTCAACGGATTTCTTTCCGCTGAGTCTGCGCCTCGCTGCGTCATCGGCGAGACATGTCGCGCGCTACGGAAGTGCGCGTCCGCTACCATTCCCCGCCGGTCTTCCGGCCCTCCTTTTCTGATGAATACGACGATCGAGAGCCTCGAGCAGCGCAACATGCGCACGGACGTGCCGCAGTTCAAGGCGGGGGACACGCTGCGCGTCCACTTCAAGGTCATCGAGGGCAATCGCCAGCGGATCCAGGTGTTCGAGGGAATCTGCATCAAGCGCCAGGGGTCCGGCTTCCGCGAGACGTTCACCGTGCGGAAGCAGTCCTTCGGAGTCGGTGTCGAGCGCACGTTCCCGCTCCACTCGCCGAAGATCGAGAAGCTCGAAGTCGCCGCCATCGGCGACGTGCGCCGCGCAAAGCTCTACTACTTGCGCAAGAGAGTGGGGAAGAAGGCGCGCGTCCGCGAGCTCCGGCAGAGCTAGCTAGTACTCTCGGCCGCGTGGCTCGTTCCAGCGGCCAGCGCCTCCTCGGATTCGACCGCAAGCTTGGCGTGCGCTTCGTGGCAGGCGCCGACGAGGCGGGACGTGGCTCGCTCGCCGGGCCGCTCGTCGTCGCCGGCGTGCTCTTCGACTACGAGGCGCTCCGCGGCTCTCGCGTCCGGCCGCTCGCAGCGCTGAACGACTCGAAGCAGGTCGCGGTCGAGGAGCGCGAGGTGCTCTTCGAGGCCGTCGGCATGTGCGCATCGGCGATCAGCGTCCGGATCGTCCCTGTGGGCGCCATCGATCGGAACGGCCTCCATCGGTCGAATCTCGCCGGGCTGCGCGCCGTCCTCTCCGACCTCCACCCGCGCGCCGAGGCATGTCTCGTCGACGGCTTCCGACTCGGGCCGTCCGCTCCGCCGCACCGAGCAATCGTCGACGGCGACGCGCGCAGCGCCGCCATCGCGGCGGCGTCGATCGTGGCGAAGGTCGTGCGCGATCGCGTCATGCGGCGTCTCGATGCGCTCTATCCGAACTACGGCTTCGTCTCGCACGTCGGATACATCACCCCGGCGCACAACACGGCGGTTCGCTCGTTCGGACCGTCGGAGCTCCATCGGCGCTCGTTTCAGGCTGCGTGCTACAGCGCGGTCGAGGCTGCGTGAATCGCGGCGAGCGCCGCGCACTTCGTCACTACAGGCTTCGTGGCTACCGGCTCGTGGACGCGAACGTCCGCGTCGGCCGGTACGAGCTCGACCTCGTGCTACGACGCGGCAACCGACTGCTCGTCGTCGAGGTGAAGGAGAAGGGAGGCGCCGCGTTCGGTCACCCGCTCGAGATGATCGACGAGGAGAAGGTGCGCCGCGTGCACACGGCGGCTGCTGGATGGGTCGCCGCTCGCCCACGGCTCGCAGGCCTCGAGCTGGTCTTCGAGGCTGCTGGAGTGTGGGGTGGGCGCGTCGAGCGGGTGCCGTTGGCGTAGGACCGGCGCGTCCGTCGTCGAAGGAGCGTTAGTGGCTCCGACGCAGGCAGCGCTGTACGACGAGCTCGCGGGCGATCTCCACCTCTCCTGGTCGGAGGCCGAGCTTCCCGAGCGGGAGCGCACGAAGCACGTGCACCGCCTGCATCCGTACCTCGGCAAGTTCGTCCCGCAGCTCGTAGAGGCGCTGCTCAATCGCTACGTGACGCCGGGCGGGCGCGTGCTCGACCCGTTCGCCGGCTCGGGGACGACGCTCGTGCAGTGCCTGGAGTCGGGCTACGACGCAGTCGGCGTCGACATCGCGGCGTTCAACTGCCTCTTGATGCGCGTGAAGACCTCCGAGTACGACCCCTTCCTGCTGGAATCCGATATGCGGGGCGCGCTCGAGCGTCGCGGCCGCTCACGAAGGCGGCCGAACCGCTTCGTCGGCGAGTGGTTCGCGCCGCAGGCGGCCGCCGAGCTCCTCGACTTCCGCTCGCTTCTCGACGCGTACGAGCACGCCGACGTCCTTCGCGTCGTCCTCGCACGGGCCGCCCGGTCGGCGCGGCTTACGACGCACTTCGACCTCGACTTCCCGCGGGCCCCGCAGCGCGAGCCGTACTGGTGCCACAAGCACCGCCGAACCTGCACACCCGTGCAGGAGGCGGACAAGTTCCTGCGCCGGTACCTCGTCGACACCCTCGACAGGCTGAAAGCGTTCCAGCGTGTTCGCGCGCGCGGACGTTCGGCCGAGATCGTTCACGGCGATGCGACCGAGCTCGAGCTCGAAGGGTCGCTCGACGCGATCCTCACGTCGCCGCCCTATCCGGGCCTCATCGACTACCACGAGCAGCATCGCTATGCCTACGAGATCCTCGGTCTGGACGATCGCCGCGAGCGCGAGCTGGGTGCGGCGGCCGCGGGTACGAGCCGCCGCGCCATCGAGAACTACACGGCGGGCATCTCATCGGTCCTCGGTCGCTGCTCGGAGCGACTCGCGGATGGAGCACCGGTGCTCGTCGTCGTCAACGACCGTCGCGACCTCTACCCGGAGATCCTCGACCGAAGCGGCCTCCGTCTCGTCGAGCGGCTCGAGCGCCATGTCAATCGCCGAACCGGACGACGAGCAGGCGAGTACTTCGAGTCGATTCTCGTCTGTGTACGAGAAACGTAAGAGATCCGACACGCCCGTCAAGCCTCGCCGATACCGGGGGTAGCCTGGCTCGATGGTCACGAGAAAGGACACGACATGAGAAAGCTCTTGCGCCGGCCGTCGCCGGCGATGGTGGTTGCGTGCGTGGCGCTCCTCGTCGCCCTCGGCGGGACGAGCGTTGCAGCCGTCACGCAGCTCGGTCGAAACACCGTGGATACGCCGCAGCTCGTGAACGGTGCGGTGACGAACCCGAAGATCCGCAACAATGCGATCAACTCCTCGAAGGTCGCCAATCGCTCACTGCTTCGGTCCGACTTCCGCCCAGGCCAGCTCCCGGCCGGGCCGGTGGGGCCACAGGGTCCCGCAGGCCCAACGGGAGCCGCTGGTGCTGCCGGCGCCGCGGGTCCGGCTGGCGTGATCGGCGCGGTGACCGTGAGGCCGCAGTCCGTCAGCGTGGCCGACGCGGACGTCGACGGAGTGTGGAACTCTCTGCGCATCCGGAGCGACTGCCAGTCGAACGAGCGCGCCATCTCGGGTGGCACGTCGTGGGGTGACGACGGTGCGGATCTCCGGCTGACCACGCAGGAGCTCGAGCCGAAGGTGAACGCGCAGAACCAGGTCATCGGCTTCGAAGCCGTGGGCGGAAACGACACGGGCGAGTCGAGCACCTTCACCGTGTACAGCCTCTGCTACACGCCGTAGGCGCGTTGTAGCTCTCTTTTCGGGAAGACGGTCACCATCCGTGACCGTCTTCCCTGCACCGTGCAGTGGTGCTCGCGCGCGCGGTGACTCACGCACTCGTCGGACTCGAGCCGCGGAAGGTCGATGTCGAGGCGCATCTCCAGGCGGGCATCCCCGGGTTCGCGATCGTCGGTCTTGCCGATCGTGCATGTCAGGAGGCGAAGCATCGCGTTCGGAGTGGCGTGGTGTCGGCGTCGCTGGAGTGGCCGGTGAACCGTCGGATCACCGTGAACCTCGCTCCCGCCGCGCTTCGCAAGGAAGGCTCCGGCTTCGACCTGCCCATCTCGCTGGCGGTGCTCGGTGCGACGAGACAGCTTCCTCCCGAGCGGTTGGCCGACCACGCGGCGGTCGGCGAGTTGGCGCTCGATGGGACGATCCGTCCCGTCTCCGGAACGCTCGCCGTCGCAGAGGGAGCGCGACGCGCGGGTCTACGCCGTCTCGTGTGTGCAGCCGAGTCGGCACCGGAGGCAGCACTCGCCGGAATCGAGCCGGTCGCCGTTCGTCACCTCGCCGAGGCCGTCGAGTATCTCCGCGGGCACATCGATGCTCCCGCGTTTCGGCCGATCGACGAGGGCGCGCTCGAGAACGGCTCCGTTCCCGATCTCTCGGATCTCCGCGGTCAGGAGCGTGCGCGCCGCGCGCTCGAGATCGCTGCCGCCGGGTCGCACAACCTCCTGCTGATGGGGCCACCCGGCACCGGCAAGACGATGCTCGCGCGGCGCTTGCCAGGGATCCTCCCGATGCTGGCGCGAGAAGACGCGCTCGAAGTGACGCGCATCCACTCGGTCGCGGGGCTGCTCCCGCCCGGGCGTGCGCTCGTGGCTGTGCCGCCGTTTCGCGCCCCACACCACGGGGCGTCGGCGCCGGCGATCGTCGGAGGAGGGCCGAGCCCGCGGCCGGGCGAGGTCTCCCTGGCCCATCGCGGCGTGCTGTTCATGGACGAGCTGCCGGAGTTTCCGCGCTCCGTTCTGGAGTCGCTGCGACAGCCTCTCGAGGACGGCTTCGTCGCGGTCGCGCGCGTCGGCGGGCACGCGGTCTTCCCGGCGTGTTTCCAACTCGTCGGCACCATGAACATGTGCCCGTGCGGCGGCCGCGGCGATCCGGCTGTCGAGTGTGCGTGCTCGCCACAGCGGCTCGCGGCGTACAGGGAGAAGCTCTCTCGTGCCCTCCTCGACCGGTTCGATCTCGCTGTCGCGATGCCGCGACCGCGTGCGGCAGAACTCGCGGCGCCGCTGGCGGAGGCATCGGAAGAGGTACGGGGACGCGTGCTCGGTGCGCGCGGGCGCCTGCTTCACTCGCTGCCGCGGCGGACCGATGCTGCGTCGGAGCTTCTGTCGAGCGCGGTCGACCGCCTGCCCCTGTCGGGACGCGGTCGAGCGCGCGTCGCGCGTGTGGCTCGGACGATTGCCACCCTCGCCGGTACGTCCTCGGTCGAGCCGGCGCACGTCGCCGAGGCGCTTTCGTATCGGATGCCCGGAGAGATCGCGGCGAAGTGACCTCGATCTCGTCGATCCGCCGCCGCGACCCCGGCTTTCCGTCGCTGCTTGCCGCGATCCACGATCCGCCGCCAGCCCTCTTCCTTCGCGGATCCGCGGACGCGGCGCTCCTCGACCGACCCGCGATTGCGCTGGTGGGCGCGCGCGCCTGCTCCGCGTACGGTCGCTCGGTCACGCGATCGCTGGCGCGCGACCTCGCTGCGGCCGGGCTCGTCGTCGTGAGCGGGATGGCTCGAGGCATCGACGGCGAGGCCCATCGCGGAGCTCTCGACGCCGGGGGCATGACGGTCGCCGTTCTCGGGTGCGGCGTCGACCGTGACTACCCGGCCGCGCACTCCGAGCTCGCGCGGCGGATCTGCGAGGCAGGCCTCGTCGTCTCCGAGTACGAGCCGGGCGTGGAACCTGCTCCGTGGCGCTTCCCCGCCCGGAAACGATGTGGCCTGTTGGCCGAGCCGATCTGGCCTGAACATGAGGTTGCCGGCGCCGTATAAGTCGCGAAGTGCGATGCTGGTGTGGTCCCGGTGTGGTCTCGAGAAACTCCACTGCTACCGCAGAGGGGCGGGGTGCTTCTCGGGGCGCAAACCCGCAGCCTGCATACATCAGTTTTCTGGATTCGGAGTGCAGGGCTCCAGCGACGCCCCGAGTGACCAGATAGTCGTTCTCTAGTCGCCCGTCGCATCGTTGGCGCAAGCCAATCGAAAGGAGCCAACGATGACGACCACGGCCGATATCTCACTCGATGCCTTCGTCGAACTGGACGAGCGCGAGAGCAACGGCATCCGTGTGACTCTCCTCTGGAATCGTGTCACGAACCAGGCCTCGGTGCTCGTGTCCGACGAGCAGTCCGGCGAGGCTTCGCCCTCGCTCTCCGCGAGACCGACAGTCCGCGCGACATGTTCCATCACCCGTTCGCGTACGGAGGAGTCGATTGCGGAGATCGCCGACGATCCGGAGGGCGTCTTGCGCTCTGACTGGCTGGCGATCTGCGCCTGGCGAGCGCGCTGAGCCTTAACAGAGGTTGCCGTTGTTGTAGCGGTCGAGCGTCGCCGCGCGTGAAAGCGCCTGGGCGCGCCTAGAATCCTTGGACTTCGAGCCGAGGTAGTCGCCCGAGCCGGTGAAGCCGAGTCCGTCGAGGAGCGTCTGGCCGTCTAGGACAACTTGCTGCACGGGGAGACAGGTCTCTGCACCCGCTGCGAGGCTGAAGCGAGCGGCGAGCAACTGGGCGCCGAGCTCGTAGGCGGCGTCGCTCGATTTGTTCTTCCCGTTCTGGTCCTGCTTTGAAAGGAGCTTGACCGCCTGCTGGCAACTCGCGACCGAGAGGTCGCCGATCGTCTGGGGCAGGAGGTCCTCGACGAGGAAGAAGCCCGCGGCAGCACCGCCGTTCTTCTGCGCCGTGGCCGACTGGTTCCCGCCCGTGCAGCGGTTCCAGTTCTTCCAGTAGCCGATCGTGCGCGGGTCGCCGCCGGGATGCGAGTTGTCCACGTCGAAGGCGCGCGCCTGCCCGGGAGAGTCGGAGAAGTCGTAGCAGCGAGTGCCGAGGTCCTCGGGCGGCGCCCGGCTCGCGTCCGGGTTGTAGGGGGTGACGATGACCCCGTCGAGCTTCCAGAAGGACGTGAAACCGGCGGGAACGGGGGTCTCGCAGATCTTGTACGTCTGAGCGGGGATGAGGTTTCCGCTCCCGAACACGAGCACCCCGTCCTGGTCGCCGAAGGTCGATCTCGAGATCCCACCCGCCGACAGACCGGGGCCGGTGAGGACGAAGAGGATGTCCTTACTCGGGTCGACGACGCCGTCCGTCGACTTTCGGAGCGTGACCGAGCCGCGCTGCGTGTTGATGAAGGTGCAGCGCACGCTCTCGCCTGCGGCGACCCGGTAGGTCGCGGTTGCCGTTCCGCCGGGCGCTACCGGAACGGGCGAGCCCGTACTATCGCTCGACGGATCGACGCAGTCGACCGCCGTGGCGTCCCAGCCGCTCGGCACGAGCTCCGAGACAGTGTGCGTTCCTGGCGCGACGGTCGCACTCTGGCCCTGGCCGTCCGTGAGGCAGGTCGTGATTGCGCCCGTCAAGCAGAAGGAAGCAGTAGATCCGTCCGGCATCGTCTCCTTCGCGACGACGATCGTCGCGCCCGTCACCACCTGCGTCGTCTCGGAGTCGTTGTTGTCGGATTCGTCGAGATCGCGGAGCTCGCTCGACACGCGAGCGGTGTTCGTGATCGTGCGGACGCTCGTCCCGGGGTTGACGACGATCGTGATGCGGGCGGTGCCGTCGCGGTTGATCTGCCCCAGAAGACACGTCACAATCGACCCCACCCGCGAGCACGTTCCCTGGCTCGCGGCGATCGAGCCCACCGTCACGCCTAGGGGCAGGGTGTCGACCACCCTTACGGCAGCCGCAGGTGCCGGCCCCGCATTGGCGACGTCGAGCGTGTAGGTCAGCGTTCCGCCGACCGCGACCGGATCCGGCTCGTCCGTCTTCGTGACAGAGAGGTCGGCGAGGCACTCCGAGAACTCGGAGGTCGAGCCCGCGAGCGACTCGCCCGGCTCCACGAAGCGCGTCGCGGTCGCAGTCATCACCTCGTCCACGTCAGTGTCTCCCGAGAGGGCAACCGAGCCGCTCCAGTCGCCGTTCGAATCGGTCGTCACGTTCTGCACGCCGAGGAGCGTTCGGCCCTCGCCGTAGAACCAGGAGAAGCCGGACCCGCCTTCGTTGCACGACTCGTTCCGGAAAAACTCGAGCCTGAACGCCGTTCCGGGTGTGCTGTTGAACGACGTCGTCGCGCTCGTCTGGCCCCCGCCGCTGGTGATGCTCTCGATGACGGGAATTTCTGGAGGTCGTTCGGACCGGTGTCTACGTCATTCCGGTCGTTCGGCGTCGGAGCCCGGTGGTCCCCAGCGCCTCGAGATCGATCCCCACCAAGCCGTTCGAGTGGATCGAGTTGCCGAGGATCGACGCGCGAGGCCGGGCGAGACGAAGTTGGTGATGTTGATGCCGTCCTCGCCGTTGTAGGCGATCACATTCCCGGCGCCCTCGTCGACCCCGCCAACGACGTTCAGTCCGGGAGCGCTCGGCAGCCCGCAGCAGAAGATCCCCCAGTCGGTGTTTCCGAGAGGGCGGCCTCGGCACCGACTCCGATGTAGTTGCCCTGAATCGCGTTCCTGGTGGGGTCGTTACGGAAGTGGATCCCGCTCTGCCCGTTCCCGAGATGATGTTGCGTTCGGCCGCGGTCGTCCCGCCGACGAGCACCCCGCTCGTCGAGGTGAGCCCGATGCCTTCCCGGCCGTTGGGTCCTCTCGAGCCCGACCACGTCGACCCCGACTTTGTTGCTCCGCACAACCGTCCCCTCGTCACCACGAAGGTGAATTCCAGGGCCGCTGTTTCCGGAGATGACGTTGTCCGCAATCAGGGCGTCCGTCACTGACTGTGTCTCGATTCCAAAGCTGTTCGGCAACGCCGTCCGCCCGGTGCGATCCGTGCCGATCATGTTCCCGACGATCTCGGGGGCGGGGACGAAGAAGAGCTCAATCGCGGGTGATGGGTTGCCCGAGATCACGTCGCCCTCCCCTGGGCCTGCCCCTCCGACGACGACCGGCCCGTGGCTGTTGGTCGAACGGATCCCCTCTTGGCCGGGGGCCGTGTTACCGGCGACGGTCGCCTCGCCGGTTGCGTCCGTGCCGATGTAGTTGCCTTGAATCGTGATTCTGCCGGGCTCGGAGACATCCAATGGATTCGGAACGATGTTGATGCCCTGAGTACTGTTTCCCGAGATGACGTTCCGGTCGAGTGCGACGGAGCCTCCGATGACGTGGTTGCTCCCTGCCCCGATGAAGATCCCTCGCTCGCCTCCGGCGGCAACCGAGCCGGTGACGTCGGTGCCGATGAAGTTTCCGGCGATGCGAATTCCATCCCCCGCCGGCCGCTCGATGAGGATCAGGTCGATGTCGAAGCGGTTGATGACGAGGCCGCGCACCAGGCTGTCTCCGGCACGGAGCCGAAGCCCCCGGTTCCCGATCGCGGCGATCGCATCGCCTCGCAGTCCACGATCGGCCTGTCAACGAAGCCTGGCTGCGTGGTCCCGTCGATTTCGACTGGATCGGTGATGGCAGGTAGTTCGGTGACAGGTGCAATCGAGAAGGGCGGTGTCGCAAGGGCGAAGGCGACCGTATCCTTCGAGCCCACGCTCGCGTTGGACTCCTGGATCGCCGCGCGGAGCGTGCACGCACCGGCCGCGGTCGCGCAGATGCCATTGCCGACGTTCATGTCCGAGGAGTCGGCGGCCGAGTCGACCGTGAACGCCACGCCGACGGCGGCGCTGGTGCCACCCGAGGTGGCGAGCATGACGGCGAGGACGACCGAGACACCAAGCAGCGCGCTCAACCCTCGATGCCGCATTGGCGCCATTCCTCCCCCAGCCGCAGAACTTACGGCCTGTTCGTAACACACGTCTCGATCGAAGTCAATCGCTCGGTTCGTCCTGCAATAACAGGTGAGCGGGAGACCGATGTCGCTCACGGCGTCGCCAGACACATCGCCAGCGTCGCTGAGTTGAAGAGGCAATCGGCCCATGCGGGCGGGCTAACGGCTCTCGATCGCGCTGCACGGGGTCGTAGACCGCCCCTCAGGCTTGCCGGGACCCTATCGAGATTCTCGAAGACGAGAAGCGAAACCTCGGGGACCGCATCGGCGCTGCGCGCGAGCTTTGGGATCGAGGCTGGGGAAAAGCGCCTGCATTCGCAAGCGTTGAAGGCAGGGATCCCCTAGAGCTCGATGACGTGGCAATTGAGATCAAGTCGATCGCAGACCTACTCCGAGCCAAGAGCGCGCCCTGAGGTCGAGGCATACGTGGCGCTCGGCTTGAGGCCCAGTCGTGATCGTCGGTACGCGAAGGCGGTGAGGGTGAAGATCTTGGCCGTGTCGGCAGGCGTCGCTGTGAACTCCCCACGAGCCCGGCGTCCGCCGCCTCGCGCGATCGGTCGCGCAGTAGGACTCAATGCTGACGGATCCTTCAGGAGAGCTGGAGCGACGAATCCGGCATTTCTAGCCGTGTTCAGATGAGGGTGGCGGCGCCAGAAGTCGGACGGCTGCCTGAACAGCGACATCCAGTGACACCATCCTTCCCTTCGAAATTCCGTCGTCGAGATCGAGAGTCGGGTCAGCCGAGCGAATTGCATCGAGCGTGCGAGTCCGGCGAATCACGTCGGGAGCGCCGAGCGGCATTCCGAGTTCGTCTCGCAATGAGTCGCTTGCACCCAGCAACAGGAGCCCGTCGCGCGGGCTGCGCGCCACGAAGACTGCGTATTCGGAGGCCGCTCCGAGACCGTGAATGGTCTCCGCAGGCTTGTCGACTGCGGCGACGTCATCGATGGCTCCGCGAAGGAGGGTGCGCGCCTGTTCGCCGTCACCTGCATCGATATAGGACCGCCCAAGAAGCACCTTCGACTCCATCGCAATCCGGGCTAAGTCGTGCGCCTCCGCGAGGTCGATCGCCTGTTTTGCGAGCTCGGCGGCGCGTCGAGCGTCACCGTCGATCAACTCGACGCAACCCAGGCTGTAGAGGCCTATTGCAGTGTCGTAGCCGCTTCCAACGCGACCCATGAGGTCCACGGTCTGCTCAGCTCTCTTCGAGCCGATGCGAAGTCCCCTTCGTCCATGGCGATGAGCGCCATGTTCCCGAGAGTCCTGGCGGAGCCAAGGTCGTCGCCACTGCTCGAAAGAATGGCATGGTTCTGCGCGAAGTAGCTTCGTGCCAGCACGCCATCGCCGCGGTCTTGAGCGAGACGGCCGCGGGCGTTCAGCGCACGCGTGAGCCATCGGAGGTCGTCGAGTCCCTGGAGGAGCTCTATCGCCTCGTCGAGCTGGCGGCCCGCCGTCTCCCAGTCACCGACGGACCGTGACAGTGTCCCAGCAACGGTCAAGGCGACGGCACGTGCCCGTCTCGCGCTGACTGGCACTGCTTTGAGGCCTGCCTGAACGATTTCAAGCCCTTGGCGTTCGCGTCCTCCGTGAAGCCAGTACGCGAAGAGGGCTCCTGCTACCTCGACCGTCCGCACAGGATCGCTCGCGAGCGATTGGATCACAGCTGCACGGAGGTTGTCGTTCTCGTCCGCGAGGAGGTCAAGCGCCTCTTCGACGGTCGGACCCGAAGGCTCCGCCTCCATGGCCAGCGCGCAGTAGTCAGCGGCATGGCGCTCTCTCGCCTGCTCCCCCTCCCTCTCCGCTTCGAGAGTCGCCGCCCCGTATTGCCGGATCGTCTCCAGCATCAGGTAGCGGCGCCCGTGCTCGCCATCACGGGCGCCGATGAGGTTCTTGGCGAGAAGGGAGGCGAGCAGCTCCGGGGTGGCCCCTGCGACCGACTGCGCCGCGTCGGCGGTGCAACCACCGACGAAGACGGTGAGCGCCCGGAAGGCGCGTTGCTCTTCGTCGGCGAGGAGTTCGTAGCTCCAGGCGACGGTGGCGGCGAGAGTCTTGTGGCGAGCGTCATGGTCGCGCTGGCCTGTGAGCAACTCGAGCCGGCCCTCGAGGCGGGATAGAAGCTCTGCCGGCCGGTAGAGATCGGATCTCGCGGCGGCCAGCTCGAGCGCCAGCGGGAGCTGATCGAGGCGCGCGCAGACGGCACCGATCGCAGGGTCAGCGGGGTCGTGCTCTGGGTCGATGTAGGAGGCGCGGTCCGAGAAGAGCTTGGCTCCTTCGTCCTCCTTGAGCGCGGGCACTGGGTAGAGACGCTCTGCCTGCAAGTCGAGCCGCTCCCTGCTCGTACAGAGGAAAGTGGGTCCGTCGACCTCGCGTAGCGCTGCCACCTGGTCGGCGAGCCCGGGCAGCAGCTGTTCGGCGTTGTCCAGGCAGAGCAGGAGCCTCCTGCCGGCGAGGGCCTCGCGTAGCGTCTCCTGAAGCGGGGTCTCGGGTTGCTCCTGCAACTCGAGTGTCTGCGCGATTGCCGACAGCGCGAATGCGGAATCGCGAAGCGGCGCGAGCGGCACCCAGTAGACGCCGTCCGGGAAAGCGGGAGCGCTCTGTTTCGCGGCCTGCAAGGCAGGCGCGTCTTGCCGGTGCCTCCGGGGCCGGTCAGGGTGAGAAGGCGGAGATCGTCGCGCTCGAGGAGTCCCACGGCCTCCGGGAGCTCGCGCTCGCGCCCGATGAAGCTCGTCGGCGGGGTCGGCAACCGGACCACAGGAGCGGTCGTTGGGGGGCCCGCTCGGGGCTGCCAGCGCGGGATCCTGGTTCAGGATTTGGAGATGGAGCTCGTGGAGCCCGGGTCCCGGCTCGATGCCGAGTTCCTCGACCAGCATGTCGCGCGTCCCCTGGTATGCCTCCAGCGCCTCGGCCTGCCTTCCCGACCGGTAAAGCGCGCGTATCAGCTGACCGCGGAGCCGCTCGCGCAGCGGGTATTGCGTGATGAGCGCTTCAAGCTCACCGACGAGCTCTGCGTGTCGTCCGAGGGCGAGGTCCGCGTCGATGCGGTCTTCCAAGCACGCCAGCCGGAGCTCCTCGATTCGGTCGATCTCGACGCGCGCCCAGTCCTCGTAGGCGAAGTCGGCGAGCGGCGCACCACGGAAGAGCGCGAGCGCTTCGGTCAGGGCCCGTGAGGCGTCGGCGGGACGATCCTCGCCGAGCGCAGTGCGTGCGCTGCGAGCCAGTGCCTCGAACCTCCCAAGATCCGTGTCGCCCGGATCCACGGCGAGTCGGTAACCCGCCGGCTCGGTGACGATCACCTCGGACCCGCGCTCGGGGGAAAGGGCCTTGCGCAGGTGAGACACGTAGCCCTGGATCGACGTAAGGGGCTTTCCCGGAGGCTTGTCTGACCAGAGCGCCTCGGTCAATGCGTCCGTAGTGACCAGACGATTGGCATTCACGAGCAGCAGTGCGAGAACCGCGCGCTGCTTGGCTCCACCGAGTTCGAGCGGTTCTCCGTCGCGAAGGGCCTCGAGCGAGCCGAGGATGCGGTAGTTGACTCCCATTGCCGCCAGCGCGTGCGACGCTAACACGCCCCACTGAGCCGATCTAGTGCGGCGCTCACGGACTTCCAAGCGGGCCGTTAGTGGCTTCATAGCGCCCCCGCGAATCCTCCTCCCACCGGACGACACAGGGTCGTCCAAGACGAAAAGGAGGAGGAAATGTTCAAGGAGCCCATCAATCGATTCAGTGGCCGCGCGGCTCGCAAGTCGACCTTCGTCATCGCCCTGGTTGCGGTCTTGGCGGCGATCGCAGGTGTGACCGCAGAGAGCGCGAGTGCTGCCAGCTTCACGGATGGCGCCCTCCGCTCAGCTCGAGATCGACTGCTACACCGTCGTCGCAGGTGGTACCGAGACGAACACCATCAGGCTCAAGGCATGGCCTTCGTCATGGCTGATTGGCTTTGAGTCTGGAATCTGGATGCAATATCAGATCTCGGTCAACGGCAGCAGTTGGGGGCAGAGTTCGGGCTGGGTGAAGGTGGGAGGCGGCTACATCTCGAACCCCCAGGTGTACAGCGGCCCTTACACGCGCGGCGGCATGCGCCTGTCGTTTCGGGTGCAGTTCGCCAAGGTCGTGAACGGCGCGTGGCAGTACTCACCCCAACGGCAAGTACGAGTACGCGGTGCACTCCGAGACGCTGACCACCCCCTACCAGACTGTGGGGGCCAATACCGGCTCGTCTTGCGCCTTCGCCTGATCCGATCTTCCGAGAGACTGTCTGGAGGGCCGGGAAACCGGCCCTCCTTGCTGGATGGCTACGCCCAACGAATCGAATTCCTGTCTCGCATGCCGACGTCTACGCTTCATGTCGTGAGCGAGCCCGCTGAGAACAACGGCGGAACAGTGAGGAGAATCGGCCGGCCATTCCAGCCTGGACAGTCCGGAAATCCGGGAGGCCGGCCGAAGGGTGTTGCCCGTGCCTTTCGCGATGTACTGGGGGGTTCACCCACCGAGGCTGCCCGGGGTTTGCTGGAATTGCACGCACTGCGAAACGAGACGCAGATCGGATTGCGGCCCGGAGGAGCTACCCGACCGTGGTTAGGGGTGCTCCTGCGTTCGCCAGCACCGAGGGCGCGGACCCTCTCGAGCACGACGAGATCGCTCACGAGATCAGAGCGATTGCTGAGCAGCTAGAGCGAGAGCGACACGCGAGCTAGTCCGTACATCAGCCCATTACGGACGCGTCCATTTCGGCCATCTTGTCGGCCGAGGTCGAGCGCGTCATCGTGTCCGCAGTGATCGTCTACGCCGTCGTCGATGACGCCCTCTCGCCGACTTCCCGCTCGGCGTCGAGCTCGAGGTGTTCATCCGGCGCGAGGACGCCGAGCGGTTCA
>CAVUCT010000005.1:0-157291 GCA_963740105.1 uncultured Gaiellaceae bacterium | reverse complement strand
CGTCGCACTCTTCCTCGCAGGCCTCGGGGCCGCGGCATTGTCGTCCCCGGCGAGCGGTACGCAGCAGGGCGCCGTCCCACGTCCTCGTCTTCCCACTCGTCGCGAAGACGGATCTCTGGGACAACTACGGCGATCCGCGCGGCAACGGACGCCACGCCGGGATCGACATGGAGAACCCCTGGCGCGCACCGGTCGTTGCCGTCGAGGACGGAACCGTCAAGTACTGGGAGTCCGGGCTCGGCGGCTGCATGCTCTACCACTACGGCCGGAGCGGGACGACGTACCTCTACATCCATCTGAACAACGACCTCACGCCGCGCAACGACAACAAGGGCGGCTGCGTCAACGGCGTCACGTTTGCCGTTCCCAACGGCGCGAAGGTGACGGCGGGCCAGCAGATCGCCTGGAACGGCGACTCGGGAGACGCCAGCGGCAACCCGCATCTCCACTTCGAGGTGCATCCGAACGACGGTGGCGACGTGAACCCGTTCAGGCACCTGAAGCGGGCGAGCAAACCGCTGTTCACGGCACGGAAGGGAACCGTCTTCAGCCTGGCGCTCCGCGGGAATCTCGTCGCCGCAGGAGCAGGCGCCGCCACGCTCGAGGTCACTCGTGTTCGCCAATACCCGGGTGGGCGTTGGCTCGACGTCGACCCCCGCGAAGTCGAGCTCACCGTCCCACTCGGAGCCGACGTCGCGCGGTCGCTCGTTCAGCTCGAGAGTGCGACGCTCCGCGCCCTGAAGACGCCGATCGCCGTCTCGGCGACCACGCTCAAGGCGAACGCGACGCCCGAGGCGATCCTCGGCGCGCCGGGTGAGCTCATCCTCGGCCGCGTCACTCCCACGCCGTAGGCCGGTAGGACCTCGGCGCGGCTGGGCGAACTCTCACATATGGCCCGCGGCCTCTCGATCCTCATGCCCGTGTTCAACGAGCGCTCGACCGTCGAGGCTGCGATCGACGACGCTCTGACGGCCGAGCTCCCGGTCGAGACCCGGGAGTTGGTCGTCGTCGACGACGGTTCGACGGACGGCACACGCGAGCTCCTCGCTGCGACGACCTGGCCCGAAGGCACGAGAGTCGTCTTCCACGAGCGCAACCTCGGCAAGGGCGCAGCCGTGCGAACGGCGCTTCGACATGCGACTGGGGAGTTCGCAGCCATCCTCGACGCCGACCTCGAGTACCGCGCCAGTGACCTCGCCGAGGTTCTGGAACCGCTCGTGTCGGGCGACGCGCACGTCGTCTTCGGAACGCGGGCGTGGACGTCACAGTCCTCGTTCAGCTTCTGGTACGTGATGGGAAACAAGTCCGTCACCATGGCGACGAACGTCCTCTACAACTGCTGGATCTCGGACGTCATGACGTGCCACAAGGCGATGCGGACGGAGCTCTTCCGCTCGCTGCCGCTGCGCGAGCGGGGTTTCGCGATCGAGCCCGAGATCGCGGCGCGCCTGCTGCGCGCCGGCGAGCGGATCCACGAGGTGCCGATCTCCTACACGGCCCGTGGCCGAGAGGCGGGCAAGAAGCTCACGGCCTTCGACGGGATTCGAGTCGTCCGGACGCTGTTGCGCTGTCGCGTGACGTGAGCGCGGCGGCGACGGACGTCGGCGCGCGCGTTCATGTGACGCGCGCCATCGTCGTGACGTCGTACGTCGTCCTCGGCGCGATCCTGGCGTGGTCGCGCCTCTACGGCCTCGGCAACGGCGGCTACTGCTGCGACGAGATCGCCACCGTGACCGATTCGATCCGACGGGGCCCGAGCTGGATCCTCTCCGGCGCCTACTCGCCGAACAATCACCAGCTCTTCAGCCTGTTCGGCTGGGCCGCGAGCTCACTCGTCGGCGAGAGTCGAGGTGCTCCTCCGCCTCGGCGCAGCTGTGCCGTTCATCGCCGGAGTCGCCCTCGTGACGATCTGGCTGCACGTTCGCTACGGCGCGCTCTGCGGGCTCCTGTTTCTCTTTCTCGCGACGGCGTCGCCCTTGCTCCTCGACCTCTCGCGACAGGCGCGCGGCTACGGGATCGCCTTTCTCGCCATGAGCGTGGTCGTCGTCGCGGCGCTCGAGCTGCTGCGATCGAACAGGACGTGGGCGATCGTCGCGCTCTGCGTCGGCGGAGTCGTCGGCGCCTGGACGCTCCCGCACTTCACGGTCGCGTTCCTCGTGATTGGCGCTGTGCTCCTCGCGGCCGGATGTCATGCGCTCGACAGCTCGCGCTCGGACTCGGCCTTTCGATCGCCGCGATCGCAGCCTGGTACGCGCCCCACGTCGACGACATCCTCGACAGCTCGCAGCAGGAGTACGCCGTCGAGATCTCGTCGGCCTGGATCGTCACGGCAGCACTCGACCAGACGCTGGTGCCCGCCTTCTCACTCCTGAGCGACGACTACCTCCACCCCGATCTCGCCTCCCTGCGCTCGTGTCTCTGTTCGCGATCGTCTGGCGGCGAGCCCCCTGCTGACACGCGGGCGCCGCACTCACGCTCGTGCGCCGGTCGTCGCGACGATCCTCGCGTTCTGGGTGACGGGCACGCGCGCCGCGCCACGCTTCTTCAGCTTCCTCCTTGTGCCGCTGTTCGTCCTGGCAGCCACCGGCGCGGCGGCGGCGCTCGGTCGACTTCCGCGTCAGGCCCACCATCCGGCGGCCGCCGCAGCTCGTGATGCTGCTCGTCGTCGCCTTCGCTTCGCTGCGCCGTACCTGGTCGCGATCCCCCGTGAGCCACGCGAGTCGCTAGCGAGGTGGCGGAGGCGATCGGCGAGCTCCCGTCGGCGGCGACCCCGGTCTTCGCGTACGTCTACCACCCGGGCGATCTCGAGTTCCATCTCGAGCGGCATGTCACCCAGACCCGGACTGCCGCCGATGTTCACCGCGCATGCAACCAGACCGAGACCAGCGTCCTCGTCATGCAGATCTGGCTCCTCGACGCCATGCCGTGCCGTGCCCCGACCGGGACGGCATTCGACGCACGCGCTTCGAGCAGTACGCCCGGGGGGTGCGATCGACATGTGGGTGATCCCACCGAGCGGAGGCTCGAGCTGACGCCGTCGCGCGCAACGGGTCGCAGCGGCTGCCGCGTACGGCCTGCTGGCCGCCACGCTCGTGAGCACGCGCCTGGTCGGGCTCGACTCGAGCCTCTGGCACGACGAGGTCGTCGCCGTGGTCGAGTTCATCCGTGCCGGACCGGGAGAGATCCTCGCCGGGCCGGATCTGAGCCACGAGCTCTTCGGCGTCCTCGCCTGGGCGACGACCTCCTGCGTCGGCGAGTCCGAGATCGCGCTCAGGGTCTGGTCGGTCGTGCCGTTCCTGCTGGGCGTCGCCGTCGTCACGCCTGGCTCCACGCGCGACTCGGCGCACTCGCGGGAATCCTGTTCCTCTTCTTCGCCACGGCCTCGCCGCTGCTTCTCGACATCTCGAGACAAGCGCGAGGCTACGGTCTCGCCTTCCTCGCGATGGGCGTCATGCTCGTCGCCGCGCTCGAAGCGAGCCGCACGGCCCGGGGCTGGTTCTCGCCGCATTCTGCGTCGCCGGAATCGTCGGCACGTGCACGCTCCCTCAGTTCGGAATCGCGTTCGTGGCCACGGGTCGCGCTGCTTTCGCCGACTCGCGACTCAGGCGCCGCGCCGCGCTGGGGGTCGGCCTCTCTCTGCTTGCGATCGCGGCCTGGTACGCGCCCCACATAGGTGAGGTCCGGGGCGCCTCGCGCATCGAGGACGGTGTGCAGATCGGCACGCTCGAGCTCCTCGTCGCGCCGTTCCATCACGTCCTCATCCCCGCCCTGCTCTGGATCGACGGCACGGTCCTCGTCGCGAGCATCGTGTGGCTCCCGCTCGTGCTCCTGGCCGCGGTGGTCATCGCGTCGAGCCCACTTCTCCGTGACCGCCGCGCCGGCGGCGATCCTCTGCTCGGGGGTCGTCGCGACGCTCGCTGTGCTGTGGCTTGCGCAGGCGTACGTGATCCCCCGCTATCTGAGCTTCCTGCTCGTCCCCCTGTTCGTTCTCCTGGCGAGCGGTATGGCCGCGATCCTCGGTCGCCTCGGCACGCGTCCGCGATCGGGCGGACGCTCGCATGTGCGGCGCTCGTCGGCATCGTTGCGTTCACGTTCCTCTCCGTCGTCCTCGACGTCGTGCGCTATCCGCGCGAAGCGCCGAGGATACAGCCAGATCATCGAGCGCGAGACCCCCACGACGACGCCGTCCTCGTCTACGTTCGCAACCCGGAGGGTCTCGACTTCTACCTCGACCGCCCCTTCCGCCCGCTCGACTCGACGACCGTCGACCTGCCTGTCTGCGAGAGCGAGGAGCTGGTCGCCTTCGTCACGCAGCCGTTCGGCATCCCCGACGTGGAGATCTCCTGCCTCGACCGCGCGGGTACTCGGCACGTTCGTGCGCGCCAGTACGCGCGAGGCGACGAGATGAACGTCTGGCTCGTTCCGCCAGGCTAGGGACGAACGAACGCCAGCAGGTCGAGCCCGTCCGTGGCGGGTCGACGCGTGGCCGATACGGTCGAGCGAGAACTCGCTGCGGTGATTCGCTCACGCTGCCTGACAGGCGAGAGGAGCTCGGTGCAGCTCGCGTCGAGGCCGAGTCTGGGCAACCTGTCACGTTGTGATTCCTGGACGGCCACGTGCTCGTCGAAGAGCGCCCGGTGACACTCAGGCGCCCGGAGGAACGAACCAGACGTCGATCTCGCCGCCGCGAGCGTACTGCTCAAACCGGTAATGGTGCGTCCCGGGGCGACTAAGGCAAGGGACATCGACAAGCTTGATGGCCATAGGCTGCATGCCGTAGACGACGCGGCGTCCGGCGCCACAGACGCGCTGAACGACCGTTGAGATGCGCAGAGCAGACACGGGTCTGGCGAGATAGAAGTCGAGACCCTCCGGCAGGAGAACATATGCGAACACCGGGGTGTCTGGCGCAGTGTTTGTGTGGATGACCTCCGCGGCGTCGCGGTTGGCCTCCCGCGGAAGTCGAACGAGGTCAGGTGCGAGCGACGCGAAGTTGATCGTGAGAAGGACAATCGCGACGAGACAGACGACCGTGCGGAGGAGTGCCGGGCGGCTCGTAACGCGCGAGAGGATGGCGGAGGCTCCACTCGCGAGGAGGATGAAGCTCGGCACGAGCAGGTAGCTGAAGAACCGTGCGGAGACGTATACCCGAGCGAGCCAAAAAACAACGATTGTCGCGACGATTCCCGAGCACAGGATGAGTGCCGGCTGGCGCACGTGGGCAAGAGGGCTCGAGGCCATGACAAGCACGGCGAGCAGCACAAGAGGCAGCCAGATAGGCCCGGCGAGGAGAGCGACCCCTTCAATCCAGAGGAGTCCCGGAAGGACGACTTGATCGATCGGAGCGGTGATCAGCCAGGCTGTGCTGATGTGAAAGCCGGGCTCGACCGTCGATGCCGAATGGATCTGGCCAAAGTGCGGTGCGTACCACACCGCGATCGCGAGGACTGACACAGCGAGGCCAATGAGCGTCCGCCTGCGCAGGGTACGATCGGCGGCCAGGACGACGCCGACGGCGACGAAACCGATTCCGAAGCTCGGAAGCGTCCAGCTGCCGACCACGCCGCCGAAGCAGGCCGCGGCGATCGCGAACGTCCGTCCGCGTCTGTCGGCTTCGAGAGCACCGACGATGAGCACGCTCATCGCGAAGAACGCAAGCCCGTAGCCGCGGGCCTGTCGCGACAGATCGAGCAGCATGGGAGAAACCGTCGCAAGGAACAGGAAGAGGACGCCCGACAGCGGCTTCAGCCGGGTGTGGAGCCAAGCGGTGACGAGCGCGACCCCGGCGAGGAAAGGCAGGACGGACCAGAGACGAAACGCGATCTCCGACTCGCCCACAGCCCAGCTCGTCACCCATGCCAGAAGGCTAAAAAGCTCGTGGTTGTTCGGGATGTAGTGCCCGGTCAGGATCCCGCGCGGACCCGACACTTGCGAAGTATTTGACGGTGATTACTTCGTCGAACCAGTAGCTCTTGTCCAGACCCGCAAGCCGCGAAATCAGCAGGGTCGCACCGAGGAGACCATACGAGGCCGCAAGCATCAGGGCCGTAGATGACCGCTGCCTCACGTCTCGCCGCCCATGACCATGGATCCCCCGTCGTAAATCTCGGCATGAGCGTCGCCGGAGTCCGAAGGGTGACGGTTGACTCCATCTCACCCTCGACTGTCGTCCTTCTTGGCCATCTGTGCAGCGATCGCGGCCTATTCTCGTGGGCCGCGGCGCTATCCGATGTCGGATCGGAGATCCCACTCTGGCTCTGTGCGCCCGCGACCGTAGCTTCACGGGCCGGGATGCCGCGATGGCGAGCTCGTCCGGCGACGTCGCTTCGCCCGGGACGAACCGGACGGTCGTCGGCTTCAGCGCTGTCACCTGCGGCGGACCCAGTGCTGCAGGCTCACGCGCTTGCCGAAGTCTTCCCGCTCGACGAGCACGTGGTCGCCGAACCCGAGCGGGAGCCGCTCGGCTCGAGTCAGACGATGGCCCGTCTCCGACCACGTGAGCACCCAGACCGAGTCTCCGGTCGCGGTGCTCGTCGTCGACGCGCCGTAGTACGCCGCGCCAAGGTGCGCCCACCAGGGCACCACGACGACGTCAGTGGCTCCGGACTCCGCACGAAGTGCGGCGACCGCGCTCCTCCAGTCCTCGCCTCGCCAGTTCCCGTCGTCCGTGGTAATACCACTGAACGAGGGCGATCGCCGAGACGAGGACGGCAGCACCGGCGAGCACCGGCCCGAATCGGCGTCCAGCCCCGACGATCGCTACACCCGCGAGGAGCGCAAAGGCAGGCGCGGCGACGATGAGATAGCGGTCGAGGAACACCGGCGTCACGGCAGTCATGACGAGCGCGAGGGCGAACGGAGCAGCGGCCCACGCGCCGAGCCAGACGGCGAGATCGCGCCGACCGCTCCGCCACAGGAGAACGAGACCGAGCGCCGCCAAAGCGACCCCGAGCCCTGCCGCGCCCGACACGTCGGCAAGCGCCTGCGTGACCACCGTGGGCGACGGCGGCTGAAGCCACGCCATGCCGGCACCCTGACCCGTCGAGCGCATCGCGACGGTCGCTGCCCAGGGCACGGCGATCGCGAGGACGATGACCGCGGCGAGCGGTCCGTGAGGAAGAACGCGCTCGCGTCGCTGGGCGATGAGCACGAGATGCGCGGGAGCGAGCAAGATGCCCGCGACCGCGTGCCCGATGACGACGGCCGCGTACGCGACCCGTAAAGCGCCCACGACGAGCGCGTCCCCCGATCGAGCGCTCGGATGAGAACGAGCGTCGCGACCAGACTCAACGCGAGCAGCAGTGTGTAGCTCCGCGCCTGCTGCGACCACTTGACGACGAAGGGGCTTGCCGCAAGCAACACTCCGCTGCCGAGCGCGACCCACCGGTCGAAGAGCTTCCGGCCGAGGACGACCATGAGGGCCGCCGCGATCATCGCTCCGAGAACCGACGGCGCGCGAAGGGCCCACTCCGACGTTCCGGCGACCGGCTGCCCAGAGCGCCAGCAGCCCGTCGTACAGGAAGTGGTACTGGTCGTTCGCGAGCCACCATGCTGGCGACCTACCGGTCGCCTCCGCCGTGTACGCCTCGTCGAACCACACGGACGGCGCTCCGAGCCGTATGAGCCCCAGGATCAGCGCGACGCCGCTCGCGATCGCAGATGTCGACCGCCAGCGACGCGCTTCGCGACAGCGCGCGAGTACCGAGCGCGGTGCGCTCGGTGGATGCGACGGTGGCGGACGAAAGGTCAGTCATGGTGCGGGACCGTCAGACGCTGCCATCTCAGGATGCACGGCTCGTCGCCGGGCGCGGGCGCTCCGATGGTGCGGCCGTTCGCCGGTCCATCGGCTAGTCCTCGCCCGCAGCGGGGCGCCGCGGACGATTCAGGCGATAGCCCACGACGGCGAGATCGACGAGCCGCCCGGGCCATGCCCCCCACCCCGAGCCGCGAGCCGGAGACGTCGCGCCACTCGCGCAACGGCATCTCCTCGAACTCCTCGAGCGGAACGGGGCCCACCGTGCTCGAGCCACCCAGGAGCCGCCCGATGAGCTCGACGTCGAACACCCACGACGACCGAAACGGCGTCGCGAGCGCCTCCTCGATCGCCGGTGACGCGCGGAAGACCTTGGCGCCGCACTGGGTGTCGTAGACGGGAATTCGGAGGAAGATCGACGCGAAGGTCGCGAAGACGCGGCCGAGGTAGTGGCGACGAGCGCGCCTCGTGATGCGTCGCCCGAGAAGCGCGACGCGGGAGGCCAGCACAAATGACAGATCGGGCCGTCCTTCGAGCAAGTCGAGCATCCGGAGGAGCTCCCCGGGCGGCGTCGCGAGATCGGCGTCGAGGTAGCCCAAGGTGCTCGCGCCCTCTCCGAGACCCTGGAGCAGCCCGCGACGAATCGCCTCGGACTTGCCCATGTTGCGCTGAAGTCGCATGACGCCGACGCCCGCCGAGTCGCCGAGCCGGCGCAAGAGCACGCCCGTCGCGTCGGTCGAGCCGTCGTCGACGAAGAGCAGGCGCACTCGACCGGACTCCGCGAGCGCAGCGAAGCGCGTCAGGTCGAGTCGAGCGGCTTCGTTGTGACAGGGGACGACGACGAGCGGACGCGGATCGGTGGTCGTCATCGGCGTGCGCCGATCGCACGCCTGCTACTCCACAGTCCCCGGATCGTCGAGGAGAACGTCGTCTTCGCGTCCTCCCACGGAGTGACGGGGCAGCGGAGACGCTCGAGGAGAATCGCCTTCCGCTCGGCGTGATCGGGCATCTTGTCGTCGTGCCACTCCACGAGCAGTTCCGCCACGAGGACATCGCTGCCGTCCTCGACGAGCTTCTCGAGGATCGGGAACTCGGCGCCCTCGACGTCGAGCTTCACGATCGGCGGCTCCGGAAGACCACGAAGCCATGACGAGAAGTCGAAGCACGGAACGCGAATGACCTCGCCCGATCCCGTCCACTCACCCTTGGCGTTCTTGGCGCGCATCACGGTCGAGTCCCAGCCGCGCAGCCCTCGCACCCGCGCGAACTCGACCTCGCCCGTCCTCGATCCACGCCGCCTTCCGCGCGAGCACGACGCGCGTCCCGGCGTGCTCCGTCTCGCCTTCGACGAGCGCCGGCCACGGGTCGAACCCGTACAGCACGGCCGGTCGGTACCTCTCCAATGAGAGGCTCGATCGAGATCTCGTCTCGATGCGGAAAGCAGCCGAGGTCGACGACGATGCTCACAGACACCTCCATGCCCCAGATTCATCGGCCGTGGCCATTGTCCGGCTGAGAGTGGACGATCTACCGACTCGACCCATGAACGACGTGCCGGCAGACGAGACGGGCCAGAGGTTGCGCCGGGGCGCGACTCGTCCCTTCCTGGTCGAGGCCGCTCTGGTCGTCTGCGTGCTCGCGGTCTTCGTCGCGTACGTCGCTCCCACGCTCGATCGGCCGCTGCTGGAGAAGCACGCCTGGCGCCAGACCCAGACTGCGTTCACCGCGCGGGTGTTCCACGAGCGAGGCATCGACCTTCTGCACCCCGCGCTGCCGGTGTTCGGTGAGCCGTTCGAGGTTCCGTTCGAGTTCCCCCTGTTCCAGGCGGCGGCGTCGGTCGTGATGGACGCCGGCGTCGAGGACGACATGGCGATGCGCGTGACCGGGCTCGCATGCTTCCTGCTCACGGCGCTGCTGCTCTTCGGCCTCGTGCGTCACGTGGCCGGACCGATCAGCGCCCTGGCGGCGGTCGTGGCCTTCGTCATGACGCCGTTCTCGCTCGTCTGGGCGCGCTCGTCGATGATCGAGTACCTCGCGACCGCCGGCGCCGTCGGGTTCACATGGGCGACGATCGTCTGGCGGGAGAACCCGCGTCGGCTGCCGGGCGCGCTCGCCCTCGTGGCCGGGCTCGTCGGAATGCTGGTCAAGCCTACGACCGCACTGCTCTGGTTTCTCCCGGCGCTCCTGTATCGACCCGAGCGGGCCTCGCCCCGGCCGACGACGTTGCCCCGTCGCGCCTGGACGGCTGTCCTCGTCTTCGTCCCGCTGGCGGCCGCGTTCCTCTGGACGCGCCATGCGGACGCAATCAAGGCGGCGAGCCCCCCGACGGAGTTCCTGACGAGCTCGCGGCTGCAGGATTGGAACTTCGGAACGCTGGATCAGCGCCTCGACCCGGACACCTGGCTCGTCGTCCTCAAGCGCCTCTCCCAAACGTCGTCGGACTTCTCGGGATCTTCCTCGTCGTCGCGGCGGTCGCGACGTGGCGCTCACCCCAGCGTCGGTTCTGGATCGGCATGTGGCTCGCGGCCATCGGCCCGTTTCTCGTCTTCACGAACCTCTACTTCCAGCACGACTACTACCTCGCAGCGGTCAGCCCGGCGTTTGCGGCGCTCATCGGGCTCGGCATCGGCTTCGCGCTCGCCCCCCTCGCGGAGTCGCCCGCTCGCCCTGGTCTCGGCATCCCTCGTCCTGCTCGTCCTCGTCTACGGCTCGCTGGAGCTCGGGCGCGGGTACTGGCTGCGAATCCACGGCGCCGACGACGACCCGCAGGTGCTTCCGCTGGCACGCGAGCTGGAGTCCCTCACCCGAACCGGCGACCTCGTCGCGTACTCGGGACTTGCGTGGTCTCCCGCGGTGCCGTACTACGCCGACCGCTGGGGTCACATGCTCGTGTTCGAGAACGATGCGTTCTCGTTCGACCTCGTTCACGAGCAGGGCTACAGCCTACCTGCTGGTCGGTGATCCGCTCGCTGCCGACTTCGCTCCCTTCGAGCGGTGGCGGTGGCTCGGCTCGCTCGGGCCCCACACGTATGCGCTTGCGGACGCGCCACGCGATCTCGGTGACGCGCGGTTCGTCGCAACGAACGCCCCTCAGCCGATGGAGTCGGCCACGGGGATCCGTCGCAACCTGCGCATTCCGTGCGACGCCGACGTCCGTATCCCGGCCGGCAGGCGAGGAACCTGGATCCAGCCGCTGACCGACGCGCCAGCCGCCCGGCTCACGGTCTCCGACGAGCTCGCGCCGCTACCGAACCGCACGTCGCTGTTCGCCGCCCGAGCGCTCGCAACGGACGGCAGGCTCACGGTGCGCTGCTCGGGCGCACCGAGCCTCGTGATCGATGTGTTCGACGCCGCCGGCCCGAGCGTCGGCGTCTAGCCCTGCGCGTCCGCTCGCGCCCACTCCACCGTTCGCGCGACGCCGTCTCGGAACGAGACCGACGCGCTCCAGCCGAGCGACGAGAGTGCCGTGGTGTCGGCGGCCGCTCGCCGCTGGTCTCCGAGCTGAACGTCCTGGCGCTTGATCTCCCAGCCGTCTCGCGTGTGCCCGAATGCCGCGAGCACCGCGTCGGTGAGCTCGTTCACGGACGTCTCGCTCCCGCTGCCGACGTTCAGCACGGCGCCGTCGAGCTCGGGTGCGTCGAGCACGCGCACCCACGCCTCCACGACGTCGTCGACGAAGACGAAGTCGCGCGTCTGCTCCCCGTCGCCGTGGATGGTGATCGGCTCGTCGCGCAGGACGTTCCCGATGAAGATCGCGAGGACGCCCTGATACGGGTTGCTGATGCTCTGCCGCGGCCCGTAGACGTTGAACATGCGCAGCGACGTCACGGCGACGTCGACGTCCGGCCGGGCGCCGGTCACGTGGACGTAGCGCTCGGCGGCGTACTTCGTGACGCCGTAGTAGGAGACCGGGACGCACGCGACGTCCTCGGGCGTCGGAACGAGCTCGGGCTCGCCATAGGCCGTCATGGAGCTCGCGTACACGAGACGCGGCACGCCGGTCTCGATGCATCCGCGCAGAACGTTCACGGTCCCGACGACGTTCGTCCGCAGATCCACCTCGGGCTCGGCGAACGAGAGCCGGATGCTCGCCTGCCCGGCGATGTGGAGCACCGCGTCGAAGTGCGTGCCCGCGAAGAGCTCGTCGACGACGACTCGATCGCCCACATCCCCGTGGACGAAGGTCGCGGCCGACGGAACGCGCTCGCGGACGCCGGTGGACAGGTTGTCGAGGACGGTGACGTCGAATCCTTCGCGGAGCAGGCGATCGGTCAGGTGCGAGCCGATGAACCCGGCTCCGCCGGTCACGAGCGCATGTCTCATCCCGGCGGCCGCGCGAGATCCTCGAAGATCTCGTCGAGGGTCACGCTGACATCCCAGCCGGGGTAGTCGCTCTTCAGCCGGCGGAGGTCGCTGATGTAACAGATGTGGTCGCCTCGCCGCGCCTCGTCGACGTACTCGACGTCCAACGTCGCGCCGATCAGCTGCTCGAACCGCGCGATCGCCTCGAGGATCGAGACCGAGTTCTCGCGACCTCCGCCGATGTTGTAGACGGCCCCCGGGCGCGGGCTCTCCGCATAGGCGAGCGCCGCGGCGCACACGTCCGAGGCGTGGATGTTGTCGCGGACCTGCTTTCCCTTGTACCCGTAGATCCGGTACGTGCGACCCTCGCGCACGCAGCGCGCCACATAGGCGAGGAAGCCGTGCAGCTCGGCACTCGCGTGGTTCGAGCCCGTGAGGCAGCCGCCCCGGAAGCAGACCGTCGGCATGCCGAAGTAGCGGCCGTACTCCTGGACGAGGAGGTCTGCCGCCGCCTTCGACGCGCCGAAGAGGCTGTGCAACGTGGCATCGATCCGGCAGCTCTCGTCGATTCCCTCGCGGAGCGCGGGATCGGCGTAGTCGTACCGCGTCTCCAGCTCCACGAGCTCGAGCTCGTTCGGCGCATCGCCGTACACCTTGTTCGTGGAGAGGAAGACGAAGGGCGACTCCGGGCAGCTCTCGCCGAACCGACTCCAGCAGGTTGAGCGTGCCCACCGCGTTGACGTCGAAGTCGTCGAACGGCCGGCTCGCCGCGAGGTCGTGCGACGGCTGAGCCGCGCAGTGAACGATGAGATCGGGGCGCGTGTCGCCGACGAGCGACGCCACTCGTGCCCGGTCGCGGACGTCGACGTCGTGGTGCTCGAAGCTCGACGTGACCTCCTGCAGGCGACGAGGTTCGGGGTCGTGTCTCCGTCCGCCCCGAAGAACTCCCGGCGCATGTTGTTGTCGACGCCGTGCACGCGCCAGCCCTGGCCGTCGAGAGTCCGACCAGCTCCGAGCCGATCAACCCACTCGAGCCGGTGACGAGCGCGCTCTTCACGCCGCTCGCTCGCACCTCTCGTACAGGCGGTACTGGCCGCGCTCGAGCCGAAGGCAGAAGTCGTCGCGCACGACCTCGTTCGGCTCGGAGGGGCCGTAGTTCGTCGACTCGTTCGGCTCGTCCCAGTTGTCCCACTCGCTCGTGAGGATGAGCCAGTCCGCCCGGCGCAGCTCGTCGGCCAGGCCGGAGCCCTCCCGGTTCGCGGTGCCCGGATTCATCTCCATGTAGTACGAGGCCGGCCGGAGCTCGCGAAGCAGGAAGTACATGTAGGTCGGACCGTAGTTCGTGCGGCGGAGGTCCTGCGGGCCGACGAACAGCGAGTCGCCGGGACGTGCGAGGCGTCGCGTACGCTCGACCACCACTCGCGCCGCCGGCGCTGTCGTCGTCGTAGAAGCCGCGGTACGCCGCCCGGACGTCACGCACCGTCCGGAAGTGGTCGACGCGTGTAGTGACCGTAGTGAGCCGACGCCCCAGACGCACGCCGACCGCAACCAGCCGCGAGGACGCGACGATCGCTCGCGGCCGCGCGCCACCGAGCGCGACCACGAGCAGCACGAGCGCCGGGAAGGAGGCTCAGCGGCACGATCGCGTACGGGCCTGATGTGGGACGGGTCCAGCCGGGAGAGCGTCAGCGGCAGCAACGCGAGGCTGAAGAGTGCCGACCGCGACGAGCGACTGCGGCGCGTCGAGATCGCGCCGGTTGCGCCAGCAGCAGCGGCGCCGACGCAGAGGAGCAGGCCGCAGCAAGATTGCCGCGACGGCGAGCAGGTTGCCCGGGTAGTCCCAGATGTCTGCCGCGGAATGGTAGCGACGCCCGGACCGGCTCGCGAGCAGATCGCTCGACGACGCGCTGGATCCGCTCCGGACCGACGATCGCGAGGTGGACCGCATAGATCGCCAGCGCCGCGAGGAAGCCCGCCCCGAACCGACCAGCGCGTGCGCGTGGACACGAGCGCCAGCATCGGAAGCGCCCCGAGCACGACGGCGAGCGCGAAGTCGAACCGGATGAGCACGGCGACGCCGCCCGCCAGCCCCGCGCCGAGCCAGCGAGCCAGCGTCTGGCGCCGTCCGACGCGCGCCGTCGCGCCCTCGGCCAGGAGCGCGAGCCCGAGCAGCCCGAACGCGAGCGCCCCGTACGTCGCGTACGCCCAGATCAGCTCGTCGCGCCATGATCGTCGCGGCGACGAGCGCCGGCGAGCACGCCCGCCGAGAACGCCGCCGAGCCGCGACGCCGAGCAGGAACAGCGACAGGACGATGACGAGCCGATACAGCGAGCCCGACCGCGCGCTCGGTGCCGACGCTCTCGCCGAAGACCGCGAACGCGCCGGCCACGAGCCAGGGGTTCCCGGGCCCGTAGAACGTCAGGAAGTCGCGATGCGGCACCGCGCCGTCGAGCACGCGCGCTGCGTACGCGACGACGGCGCCCTCGTCCATCTCGAACGCCTTGCCGACCGTGGACGGCAGCAGGTACGCGAGCGCGAACAGCGAGCACGCCGATCGCGCAGCGCGACGACGACCGCTCCGCCGACGTCATCTCCGGGCGAAGCGCTTTCGACGCCCGCGCGCGATCGGAGCCCCGCGCGTCTCGGTCCCGACCGCCTGTAGTCGCCGCGGCTCAGGTGCCGCTCGAGCAGCACGTAGAGGACGATGAACGCGTACCGGCTGCCCATCTCCTGCAGCGACAGCTTCGACTCGCCCTCCTTGCGGTTGCGCCACGAGATCGGAATGACCTTGTAGCTGTGCCCGCGCACGATCGCCTTCAGCGGGATCTCCACCGTCAGGTTGAAGTGGTTCGAGAGCAGCGGCTGCACCGTCTCGATGACCTCGCGCCGGTACGCCTTGAACGCGTTCGTCGTGTCGTTGTAGCCGCTGCGAAAGAGCACGCGGATGCCCGAAGTTGACGATGCGGTTCAGCGCGAGCTTGAACCTCGGGTAGTCGTGCACCGACGAGCCGCGGATGAACCGCGACCCGAACGCGCAGTCGTAGCCCTCCTCGAGGACCCGGTGGTAGCGGACGAGATCCTCCGGATCGTCCGAGCCGTCGGCCATGACGATCGCGACGGCGTCGCCCTCGAAGAGGTCGAGCCCGGCGCGCACCGCGAATCCGAAGCCGCGCGGGTTGTGCGAGAGGTGGTAGCGGACGCGTGGGTTCTCGGCGGCGAGCGCGCGGACGACGTCCGCGGTGTCGTCGGTGCTCGCGTCGTCGACGACGAGGATCTCGTAGTCGATGCCGCCCTCGGGCGCGGTCCTCGGCAATCTCCTCGACCGTGACGCGGATCGTGGCCGCCTCGTTGTGCGCCGGAATGACGACCGACAGCGGAGTCACGGCCGCTTCAGTCACGCGAGTGAGTCGTCAGCTGCCGCACTCCGGAGGCCCAGCTGACGTGCGGCACAGTCGTCACGGCTGGCTATGCGAGCCATATCGCGCGCAGGTAGAACGCTCCATTCGCTGTCGGCTCACGCGGCGGTAGCTTGCCAAGCAGGCCCGCTGACCGTGGCTCGACAAGGCCGTATGCGCACCGTCGTAGCTCCGGACGTATCGGCGAACAACTCCTCGACTGTCGCACGTTGCAGCAACGCACGCTGGAGCACGCGCGCTCGGGGCTTGCTCCGGATTAGTCAGCCACGCTTGCCGTATCGACACCATGTCCTCCAGCGTGTCCGTAGCCGTCATGTATTCGTTGTCGTCCGGTCGTGCCACCATGCAGGTAGACGTCGCCCGGAAGAAATTGTAAGAACGGCGTGCACCGCGCAAGTCCACGTGCGAGATGCTGATTGACCGCCGAAAGCCGAGTAGTAGGGCGGGAACGAGATGAAGACCGTCGCCGCCGTCGTGCCGGCGACAGCAGCCTTGCGAGCGCGCGGCTCGTACGTCCGGGCACGTGTTCGAGCACGTCGTGCAGAGGACGAGTCGAACGCGGTACGTCGCGATCCGCCGAGCGCCATGCACGTCGGCGACCTCGAGGCGGAATCGCGTCATCCGCTGACGAATGGAGACGGACGCGACGACGCTCGTCGCGCAACTCCGAGGCCGACCGCTGCCCGCGCCGTTGCCTCGATTCGCGAAGCGCGTCGACCATGCCGCCGTGGTGTGCGCCGAAGTCGCCGACGACCAGACCGTCGAGGGGAATCGCGCTTCTGCAGCCACGGGATGCTCGACCTCGGCGCAGATCCGATCGCTGGTACTCGAAGTACGTGAGATCCGCCGAGCAGCCGCATGCCGCTCCAGCCGACCGACTCCTGCCAGCGACTGCATCGTCGTCCATGATGCCGAGGCCACTCCGCTCGCATCGCACCGCCTGACCAGCGCCGACGAGCTTGGCCGTCTCGACCGTGACGCAGTCCGCATACTGCGTCAGGATGGCACGCGCGAATGCTGCGCAGTGCCACCGAGCGAGTCGCTCCGCGATCCTCGTCGGCCGATCGAGACCGCGCATCGCGCTCTCCGTCGTCGTTCCGGTGTTGAACGAGCAGGACAACGTCATGCCCCTGCTACGCCGCTCTCGGTACCAGCCTTGCTCGAAGACTCGGCCGATCGTACGAGTCATCGTCGTCGACGACGGCAGCACGACGAGACGTTCCGAGACTCGCGCATCTGGCGGCGGTCGACGACCGAGCTGAATTTCGTGCAGCTTCGGCGGAACTACGGACAGACGGCGGCGCTGGCCGCCGGCTTCGATCATGCCCGCGGCGAGGTGATCGTCCCGATGGACGGTGACCTTCAGAACGACCCAGCCGACATCGGAGCTCTTCTCGAGAAGATCGACGAGGGATACGACGTCGTCAGCGGCTGGCGGCAGGACCGGCAGGACAGCTTCGGACGGCGTCTCCCGTCGCGGGTCGCGAACTGGCTGATCGGTGCGTGACCGGTGTTCGCCTCCATGACTACGGCTGCACGCTCAAGGCGTATCGCGCCGAGATCGTCGACGAGACCCGGCTCTACGGCGAGATGCACCGCTTCCTCCCGGCGCTCGCGTATCATGGCGGGCGCGCGGATCACCGAGGTTCCGGTTCGCCATCACCCGCGGCGCGGCAAGAGCAAGTACGGCATCGGACGCACGTTCAAGGTGCTGCTCGACCTCCTGACCGTGAAGTTCCTTTCGGTCTGGTCGACGAAGCCGAGCTACGTCTTCGGCGGCAGCGGTGTCGTCCTCTGCCTCGTCGGGCTCGGGCTTCGTCGCTTGGACGGCCTACGAGAAGCTCGTCAACGGTGTCTTCGTCTACCGCCAGCCATCCCTGCTCGTCGGTGTCTTCCTCTTCACGATCGGCTTCAACCTGATCCTGCTCGGACTGCTCGCCGAGCTGATCGTCCGCACGCACCACGAGTCGCAGAAGCCCGTCTACCTCGTTCGCGAGCGCCGGAACTTCGAGGAGCAGTCGCCGCCCTCGTAGCGGCCGCTGTCGCGCCGATGTGCGGAATCTGTGGCATCGTCGGCCACGACCCGGTCGATCGCGACGTCTCGCGCGCATGACCCGCGCGCTTCGGCATCGCGGGCCCGATGACGAGGGGTTCTACGTCGACGAGCTACGACGGACGGGTCGGCGTCGGCCTCGGGTTCCGCCGGCTCTCGATCATCGACCTCGACACGGGCAACCAGCCGATCGCGAACGAGGACGGCTCGGTCCAGCTCGTCTTCAACGGCGAGATCTACAACTTCCGCGAGCTGCGGGAGGAGCTGGAGGCGCGCGGCCACCGCTTCGCGACGAACGCCGACACCGAGGTGATCGTCCACCTCTACGAGGAGCATCGGCGCGCGCTGCGTCGAGCGGCTGAACGGCATGTTCGCGTTCGCGCTCTGGGACGACGAGCGCGACGCGAGCTCCTCCTCGCACGCGACCGCTTCGGCAAGAAGCCGCTGTACTACGCCGACTCGGACGACTCGCTGCTCTTCGGCTCGGAGCTGAAGGCGCTTCTGCAGCACCCGAGCTGTCCGCGAGAGCTCGACCCGACGAGCCTCGCTCGCTACCTCGCGCTCGAGTACGTTCCGACCCGCGCGTCGATCTTCGAAGGCGTCGCGGAAGCTCCCCGGCGGACACGTCCTGCGCTGGCGCGACGGCCGGACGTCGGTCGAGCGTACTGGGACCTGTCGTTCGACGAGCGAGACGCGACACCGCTGACCGACGACGAGTACGCCGACGAGCTCCGAGAGCAGCTTCGCGACGGCCGTCCGGCGCCGCCTGGTGAGCGACGTTCCGCTCGGCGCGTTCCTGAGCGGCGGCATCGACTCGAGCTCGGTCGTCGCGCATGATGTCGGAGGCGCTGCCGGCCGGCGCAGTCAAGACATTCACGATCGGCTTCGGCGAGCCGAGCTTCGACGAGTCGATCACGCACGACGCGTCGCGCAGCACTTCGGCACCGATCACCACGAGGAGGTCTTCACCCCGAGGTGATGCTCGACCTGCTCCCGAAGGTGGCCGACTTCCTGGACGAGCCGTTCGCCGACGCGTCGATCCTTCCGACGTACCTGCTCTCGCGGTTCACCCGCGAGTCGGTGACCGTCGCGCTCGGCGGCGACGGCAGCGACGAGCTCCTCGCCGGGTATCCCACGTTCCCGGCCGACCGCTTCGCCCGGCTCTACCCGGTGCCGCGCGCGCTTCACGAGCGGGTCGTGATGCCGCTCGCCGATCGGATCCCGTCTCGACGAACAACTTCAGCTTCGACTTCAAGCTCAAGCGCTTCCTGCGCGGAGCAGGCACTTCCGGCGGGACCGCCACGCCACGTGGCTCGGTTCGTTCACACCGACCGAGCAGGAGCGAGCTCCTCACGAGGCGCCCGGCGACCCGTTCGAGGACGACAGCGGACGCATCTTCGTGCCGCGCCGACGAGCGATCCGCTGGAACGTCTGATCTACCTCTATGCGAAGACGTACCTCCAGGACGACATCCTTGTGAAGGTCGACCGAGCGAGCATGGCGTGCTCGCTCGAGGTGCGAGCGCCGTTCCTCGACGTCGAGCTCGTCGAGTTCCTCGGAGAGTCCCGTCGCGGCTCAAGCTGCGGCGGCTCGACACGAAGCACCTGCTCAAGCGCGCGATGGCGGACCTCCTTCCGCCGGGCATCGCCGACCGGCCAAAGAAGGGCTTCGGCATCCCGTCGCCGAGTGGTTCAAGAGCGAGCTTCGTGACGCGCTGCAGGACGAGCTCTGCCTAGCACGATTGCGGGCCCAGGGCATCTTCGAGCCCACGGAGGTGCAGCGTCTCTCTGACCGAGCATCTGTCTGGTCGTCGTGACCACCGAAAGTCTCTCTGGACGCTCTTCGTCTTTCAGCTCTGGCATCGACGGTGGCTCGAAGGCGCGCATCGCAGTCCGCCGATCGAGCACCGCCCGTCACGACTCCGTCACCGATCGAGGCCGTTGCGACATGAAGCGCGCGTCTGCTCGACGATCTCGTCTGTCCCGCTCTCGCTCGGATTCTCTCGTCACTCGAAGAGCGCCGGACAGGTTCAGATGAGGTCGACGCCGGAGAGCTCGTGTGCACGCGGTGCGACCTTCGCTGGCCGATCCGGGATGGCGATCCCGCGACTCGTTCCGCCCGACCTCGTCCGCGTCGAGCAGCGCGAACCGCGTCCTCGTTCGGCTGGCAGTGGCAGCACTTCGTCGGAGATGCATCCGGAGTTCGAAGCGCAGTTCCTGGACTGGGTGCACCCGCTTGGAGCCCGAGTTCTTCCGAGGGCAAGCGAGTGCTCGACGCCGGCTGCGGCACCGGCCGGCATGCCTACTTCGCGGCCTCGTACGGCGCCAGCGAGGTCGTCGCGCTCGACCTCAGCGGGGCCGTCGAGACGCGCGCGCGCGAGAACCTCGCGCCAGTTCGAGAATGTCGAGGTCGTTCAGGGCGATCTCCTGCGCCCACCGTTCCGGACGGCTGCCGCAGGGTGGAGGCTTCGACCTCGTCTACTCGATCGGCGTGCTGCACCATCTCCCAGATCCGTACGTAGGGTTCAAGTCGCTGCTTCGGTACGTACGTCCCGGGCGGCACGATCGCGGTCTGGGTCTATGGCTACGAGAATAACGGCCTCGTCCGCAACGTGGTCGAGCCACTTCGCCGTGTGTCGACGAAGCTCCCCCCTTCGCTCCTGCGCGGGTTTGCCTGGCCGCTCGCGCGTCGGCTTCCATGGCGCCGCGAAAGGGGTCTACCGGCCTCTTCGAAAGAACCGGCAGCCGATGCACTGCCGCTCGAGCGAGTACATGACGAGCGTTGCCGACTTCAGCTTTCGCCAGAACTACGCGATCGTCTTCGACCAGCTCGCTGCGCCTACGGCTGCGTACATCAAGGGCCCGGAGCTCGAGGGGTGGTTCAGCGCGAATGCGGCTCGAGGACATCGAATAACCCACCGGCACGAAACTCCTGGCGCGGTCGCGGACGGATGCCGATCGCCTCGGCCTAGAAGCGTGAACTCGACCGAAGCCAACGCCGAGCCCGCTCGGAAACTAGCCCGAGTCGCCCTCGTCCTCGCATCCCTCGACGAATACGAATCGCAGAGTGGCTTGCGTTCGCGGGACTCGTAGCCGCCTGCCTCGCTGCGATAGGTCCGGCCGAGAAGCTTCGAACGACGTACTCATGGCCACCGGCAGCACTGCCGAGCGGAACGCCCGACCGCGAGTGGTACGCGCCGCTGCTGCTTGCCGCGCAGGTTCCGGAGAAGCTCTCGGTGGACGTGCCGTGCCAGCCGACTCCGGCGCTCCGAGATGCGAGCGACCCGGTGACCGTCCTGGCCACCGCTCGCTCCCCGGACAGCGCTCAACGCTTCGCGATCACGCGCTCGGACAGTGAGCTCACATTCAGGGTCGGAAATGCTATCCTCACGCGCGTTCCTCTCGATCGCGGTTCGTCCGCTGCTGGCTGCCGGTATCGCATCGCGTTGAACGACGGACGGTTGTCGCTCTCCGGAGGCACTGAGAACCTCGAGCTGGGCGGCGACATCGGCTACATGCCGGTCGTCTCCGGTCTCGTCTCGGAGCTCGACCTGCGTGCAAGTCCCGCTCCGACGGCGTCGGTGACGACGGGCGTGCATGCAACCCGCACGACGACCTGGCAGGCCATCGGCTGGACTGCCGCCGCGCTCGCGATCGTCATCGCGCTTCTCCTCGTCACGTTTGCGCGTGTCCCGCGCAGGCCGTGGAGGACTCTGATGACCGTCGTACGCGCGACCGTCCGAGCTATTCGCGCGGTCGATGTGGTGGTCGGAGTCTCACTCCTTGCGTGGTGGGTGCTGTCCCCGGCCTTCTACGACGACGGCTGGACGATTGCTCGCCAGCGAGGGTTCGCGACCTCGCGTGGATTCTCGTACCTACTACAACGGCCTTGGCACGAACCTCCCCAACGACTACTGGCTCGACTGGCTCCAGCACTGGTTCACGCAGAGCTTCGACACATCCTCGTCCTCCGAATACCGACCTTGCTTTGCCTGGCGGTCGTGTGGGCGCTCTGCCGCTGGACTCTCAGTCGCGTCACACAAGACGAAACGAGTACTCGCGGCCTCCCCGAATGGGTCCTTGCCGCCGCGTTCCTCACCGGCGCGATGGCGTGGGGAATGACGCTGCGCCCCGAACCGATCATCGCCGTGCTCGTCACCGGCACGCTGTTGTGTGCCGTCTGGTTCTCCGAGGGCGGTGGGCCTCGTCCATTCGGCGCTCCTGGCAGTGCTCGTGCCGTTCGCGATTACCGGGCATCACGCTGGCGTTGTGGCGCTCGCATCCGCTCGTCGTCATCGCCGGTCCGATCGCTGAGGTGGGCGCGCACCGAGTTCGCAACGGCCGTGGCGATCGTCACCAGCGCCTTCGCGCTCCTCGTCACGCTCGCGTTCGTCGGCTCCGACATCGGACAGCGGGCGGACGATGCGCAAGCGACGCGTATCTACGGCGGTGTAACCGATACGTGGCGTGACGAAGCAGCTCGTTATGACTATCTCTCCGTCACGGTCGTATGCGAACCCCGTGAGACGAGGGTGGGTTGCCGTCATGGGACTCGCCGTTCTCGCATTCGTCCTGCGGCGACGACGCGACCGAGCATCGCTCGATCTCGCGTCGGCGTCGCTTGGCATCGCACTTGTTGTGCTCATTGCGACCCCGAGCAAGTGGCCCTGGCACTTCGGCGCGCTCGTGGGCATCGCCGCGCGTGGCAGTGGCGTCGGAGACCATCCGACTCCGGAGGGACGCAGCCGACGCACACGGCTGGAGCGCCCGACCTTTCGTCGTAGTCGGCGCCGCGTTGTTGGCTCTCGTCTGGGCCGCGGGTTTACGCCAACCGTGGAATGACGATGACCTGCGATCGCTTGACTGGACACTGTCGTCATCGTGGTTTTCGGCGAGAACCATTGCCCTGGGCTTCGGGCTCCTGCTCGCGGGAGCCGTAGTCGTAACGCACCGCAGGAAACAGCCGCTTGCAGCCGTCCCTTGGCAGTTCGCAACAAGAGCGGCGTTACTCGTTGCGCTCCCGATCACCGCTTTCACAGTCGGAATTCTCGCCATCGACGGCGCCAAGACCGACGGGTGGACATTGACGCGCCAGAACCTCCAGTCGCTTCGCGGCGACGCCGGGCTGCGGGTTCGCCGACGAGCTCCTCGTGCCTGCCATGGCCTCGGTACGCCCGCTCGCAACTGTTGACGGCGGGAAGGGGTCGTATCCCCGCGTGGTTACCGCCTCCGCCCGTCGACGGAGTGGACCGCTTCGCCCTCGGACCCGCACCAGGAGGCCCCCTTGAGTCGTCCTGGTACAGGATCAGCCGCGACCGCCCGATGGGGATCTTCGTTTCGGGCGCGCCCGGCTCATCGAACGCTCTCAGCCTCGAATGGGGTAGGAACCGCCGAGACGCGATCGAGAGCCTCAGACGCGACCCCGTCGTCATCGGCGATGGCCCTCATGACGAACGCGCGCTGCCTTGGCGATTCGCGCTGGCTTCAGAGCTCCCCCAGGCCCCGACCGATGCCGACGCTGTTCGCGTGGTCTTCGAGAACCGCATCTCGCGCGGTTCAGCCGTTGGCGTTAGCGCTCCCGTGACCTACGCAAGTGAGCCCCTCACCAAGCAACTCAGCGATCGCGCGTCGTCATCGCTTATTCATCCCGCTTTCCTACCGTACTTTCCCTGCGCACGACAACCGACGATTCGCGAAGGGGTCGCGGAGACACCGGATCGGATTCTCACGTAGGACGGACAGGCCAAACCCGGTTCTCGTCGTTGGTCAAATTCAGCCCATTCATTGGTCTGCTTGACCTGTACTCGCTCCAGCGGCTTGCGCTTGGCGACTCCGAAATGCCCCCGGTCGGATGGATCGTCTTCGGCGTCGACGAGCGACCTCAGGGAGCAATCGAAGCGCCGCCGGACTCTTCGACGGCACCGTCGTGAGATTGCGCGACGTCTACCTACGGCTCAAGTACCGTCGTGCGTCGATGTACGCTCGATGCTGAGGCGCCGGGACGACCGAGGGAAAGTAGGCATCCTCGAGCGGCGATCCGTGCTGCTCGATGAACGCCGGGAGCTCGCCTGCAGGCGGCATCAGGTCGAGCCCGGCGTTGGGATCGAGCCATGGCTCCCCCTCGTGCTCGATGGCGAGCTCGATCATCGCGCGCGTCAAATCAGCTTGGTACTGGAACTGCGTGCGCACCGTCCACAGCGAGTTGAGATTGACGGCGATCACCCAAGCGAACGTCAACCCGACCAGCGCGCGCCTGCCACTGCTCGACCCCTTAGAGGCAGCAAGCTCGGCGTGCGCTGCCTTTGACCAGGTCGACGATGCAAAGGATGAGAAGGAAGGCGGCGACGTAGACGTATCGGCCGCGCGTCGTGTAGTCGAAGTCCAGCTCCGCTCGGGCGATCCCGATCACCGCATACATCGATGCGACGCCGAGAAGGCAGCCGATCGCGAGCCCCGACGGCTGCCCTCGGAGCCGCTTCGTCGAACGGCGACGGCACACAGAAGCGCGAAGACCGCGAGCCCGATGACGCCGCTCGTCGGGAGCCTGTCGAGGCCGACCATCGCCTCGACCGAGAACCGATGCCGCGCAGCGCGAACCGAGTCACCGAGACGGGTCGGCTAGCTCCCCAGCGGTTCCGACGGCATCGCGCCCCAGGAGCGTGTGCCACACGAGATAGGCGATCACGGGGCAGCGACGACCGCTAAACGCAGGCCGAAATGCGGGTCGAAGGCCGTCCGACCTGCTACGGCGACGACGAAGAAGAGTCCGATCCCCGACGCCATCAGCGAGACGATCAGCAGCCCGGACGCCGCGAAGCCGCGTACCGTCTGCCCTGCGCTCGACGAGCACCAGCGCCCAGATTCCGAACGCGACTGATCCGACGAACCCGGTCTGGAACGCCCAGAACAGATTCTCCGCTCCGGCTCCGAGAACGAGCAGCGGCAACGCGAGCAACGTGGCAGTGAACGGGCCGACACGGCGGCGCATGAGCACGTAAGCGCCGCGACCGCGACGAGGTGGAGCACGATCACCTGCGCGAGGTACGGCAGGTACGACCGCAGCTCGACGAGCTCGAAGGTGGCGCGGTACAGGGCGAGCGGGAACGTCGACCAGTGCTCGTTGACGGGTCGGAGGTAGTCGACGAAGCCTCCGTCGAACGTGATCGAGCGCCACTCGTCGTACCAGAAGGTGAGCGAGCGACCGAGGTACAGGAGCAGCGCACCAGTGGCAACCGGCGCGACCATGAACGGCACGTCAGCGCGCGTGACGCGACGTGCTCCGATCCGGTGTCCATCGTGCGTCACTCGGGCGTGCTCGCTGTCACACCGCAGCTATTCGGCGTCCGACGCCGGCCTTCTGAAGCTGCGAGCGCGAGTGTTCGATCGCGTCGAACCTACGCGGTGACGGCGCCGCGCAGGAAGTCGACGATCTCGCCGGTCGTCGCGCCCGGGCCGAACACCTCGGCCACGCCCTTCGCCTTCAGCTCGTCCGCGTCGTCCGGCGGGATCGTCCCGCCGACGACGACGAGGACGTCCTCTGCCCCGTTCGCGCGCAGACCGTCCACGATCCGGGGTACCAGAGTCATGTGCGCGCCCGAGAGGATCGAGACGCCGACCGCGTCGGCGTCCTCCTGGATGGCGGTCTCGACGATCTGCTCCGGCGTCTGGTGGAGCCCCGTGTAGATGACCTCCATCCCTGCGTCTCGCAGCGCTCGCGCGATGATCTTCGCCCCGCGATCGTGACCGTCGAGACCCGGCTTGGCGATCACCACTCGTATCGTCCCCGGCACATCGGCAGAATACCGCGGTGCGCCTGACCGTCATCGGCTCCTCGCCGGCGTGGCCGAACCCCGGTAGCGCACACTCCGGCTACATGCTCCAGTCCGATGGGAGCCGGGTCCTACTCGACTGCGGGCCGGGAGTGCTGGGGCGACTGCGTGAGCACGCGGAGTGGCCGGACGTCGACGCGATCGCGATCACCCACTTCCACCTCGACCACTGGGGCGACCTCGTCCCCTGGGTATGGGGCAGCTTCTATCTCGCCTCGAGGCGGCCAGTCGCGCGCCCCGCCCTTTGGGTCCAGCCGGGAGGCGCCGCGTTCCTCGCGTCCCTCGGGGAGCGGCTCGGTTTCCCCGACATGTTCGAGCGCACGTTCGAGCTGGCGGAATATGCGCCCGACACGCCGTTCGCGATCGGGAAGCTCGCCGTCACACCGACGCGGGTCCCGCACTACACGCTCGAGACATATGCATTCCGCGTCCAGGCGAACGGCACCGTGTTGACCTACTCGGGAGACTCGGCTCCGTCGGAGGAGCTTGTGGAAGCGGCGCGCGACGCCGATCTGTTCGTCTGTGAAGCGACACTCCTCAGAGGCGAGCTCGACGGACAGCCGCGCGGACACCTCTCGCTCGACGAGGCGGTCGAGGCGTTCGAGGCCTCGGGTGCGAAACGCCTTCTCGTCACGCATCGGCCGAGCGAGCTGCCGACGCCGGCGCGCTACGAGCTCGCGTATGACGGTCTCGAACTGGACGTCTAGGTGACACGCGGCCGAGTGCTGCTCGCGCTCGGCGGTCTCGCCATCAGCGCATTCTTCCTCTGGCTCGCAGTCCGCGACGCAGACGTGGACGAGGTCCGCGCAGCCCTCGAGGATGCGCAGATCGGGCTCGTTCTCGTAACGGTGCTCGTGCTGGCGTGCATCTACGGCCTGCAGGCTGCGCGCTGGCAGCGCATCGCAGACGCGCCGCGTGTGCCGTTCCGACGGTTCTACGAGATGCTGCTCGGCGGACTCGCGTGCAACAACGTCCTGCCCATTCGGATCGGCGAGATCGTGCGGGCGGGCTGGCTGAGTCGCGAGGCTCCGATGCCCGGAGGTCGTGCTCTCGGCGGCGTTGCGCTCGATCGAGCCTGTGACGTCGTGACGCTCGTCGTGTTCCTCACGATCGGCCTCCAGGTCGTGCCGACGCCGGACTGGCTCAAGCGCATCGTGGTAGGCGCCCTCCTCGCCCTCATCGTCATCGCAGGTGCACTCGTCTTCGCCCGGCAGTACACGAAGTCTCGCGAGCGTGATCGGCACGAGCGGGGTCGGGTCCGCCGCATCGCACGCGACACGATCGACATGCTCGGCGAGCCGCTCGGCCGTCGGCGCGCCGCAGGCTGGATGGCGCTGAGCTTCGGAGCGTGGTCGCTCGGAACGCTCGCCGTGTTCCTCATCGCGCGCTCGGTCGGGATCGATCTCGAGCCGCTCGAGGCCGTGTTCGTCTCGTCCGCACTCGCGCTCGGAGTCGCCATTCCTTCGTCACCCGGGTACATCGGCACATATCAGTGGCTCGGCGTTGCATCGCTCGGACTGCTCGACGTGCCCGTTAACGAGGCCCTCGCGTTCTCGATTCTCATGCAGGCGAGCTGGTTCATCCCGACGACCATCGCCGGCGGCACGATCATCATCGTTCGCGCGTTGCAGTCGCGAGTGAAGGCGCCGACCTTGGACGCCGATACCCTCCCGTGACGTGATCTCCGTCGTCGTTCCCGCGCTGAACGAGGAGGGCTCGCTCGAGGAGCTCTACCAGGAGATTGCGGCTGCACTCGAGCAACGCGACGAGCCGTTCGAGGTCGTCTTCGTCGACGACGGGTCGACCGACGGGAGCATGTCGCTGCTGTCCCGACTCCACGATCAGCTTCCGAATGTCGTCGTGGTTCACCTGCGTCGCAACTTCGGGAAGGCTGCGGCGTTGCAGGCCGGGTTCCTCGAGGCGCGCGGTGAGATCATCGTGACGATCGACGCCGACCTCCAGGACGACCCCGCCGAGATCCCGCAGCTCCTCGCGAAGCTCGACGAGGGCTACGACCTCGTCTCGGGCTGGAAGACCCGGCGGAACGACCCCTTCCTGCGTCGCGTGTTCTCGCGTGTCTTCAACTGGGCGACCGGGGTGATCTCGGGAGTGCGCCTGCACGACGTGAACTGCGGCCTGAAGGCGTACCGCGCGGAGGTACTGCAGGACATGCGCCTGTACGGCGAACTGCATCGCTTCATTCCGGTTCTGGCGTCGTACCAGGGGTATCGAATCGCCGAGGTCTCGGTCAACCACCGCCCGCGGCAGCACGGCAGCTCGCGCTACGGCCCCGAGCGCTACCTGCGCGGATTCTTCGACCTGCTCAGCGTGACCTTCATGGGCAGGTACCGATACCGGCCGCTCCACCTCTTCGGTGGCATCGGGATGCTCATGGGAGCGATCGGGTTCATCGTCCTCACGTATCTCACGACGATCTGGTTTTGGGGCGCAGGGATCGGGACGAGACCGCTGCTGACGCTCGGCGTCCTCCTGATCGTCGTCGGGATCCAGTTCGTCTCCCTTGGCCTGATTTCCGAGCTCATCACCTCGCAGCACGAGGAGCGGATCTCCGAGCGCGAACGCACGGAGCGCATGGTCGAGGACGTCCTGCGCTGAGCGCGGGCCGGTGAAGGTTCTCGCAATCACCTCGTCGTACCCGCGGTACGAGGGGGACCCGACGGCGCCGTTCATCGAGTCCATCGTTCGGAGCGTCGCGGCTCAGGGGCACACGGTGCACGTGCTTCTTCCGCAACACCGTGGGTGGGCGCGGCCACCGAGTGAGGGCTCCGTGCATTACCACCACTACCGCTACTCGCCGCGGCGGTCGTGGACACCGTGGGGATTCTCGGAGTCGCTCCAGGGAGGTGTGCAGATCCGGAAGCCGCTCTACGCACTGGCCCCTGTCGTCCTTGCATCCGCGACGCGGGCAGCGCGGACGCTGCTCGCGGCCGGCGGTTTCGACGTCGTCCACGTGCACTGGGTGGTCCCGAACGGGCCGATAGGTGCGCTCGTCGCTCCTGCGCGTCGAATCCCGCTCGTCATCAGCCTGCACGGATCCGATGTGGCGGTTTCCGAACGGTCGCGTGCGATCGGGAGAGCGACGCGCTGGTCGTTCACCCGCGCCGCAGCCGTGACCGCACCGAGTGACGACCTTCTCCGGCGGGCCGCGCGTCTCGGAGCGACAGGCATCCTCGAGTGCGTTCCGTACGGAGCCGACGTCCGGGCCTTCGAAGTCTCCGCGGACGCCGCCGAGGCGATGCGCCGCCGCCTGGGCTTCGGCAAGGAGCACATCGTCGTCGTCGGTGTCGGACGCCTCGTTGCCGTGAAGGGCTTCCAGTATCTCGTCGACGCTCACGCGGAAGCGCTCGCATCCGTTCCGCAGCTCCGCCTCGTCCTCGTCGGCGACGGCGATCTCCGAGGCGAGCTCGAGGCGCGCGTGCGCGCGCTCGGAGTCGCCGACTCCGTCGTGTTGACAGGAGCGGCCGACCGTAGCGAGATACCCGTTTACATGGCCGCGGCGAACATCGTCGTGGTGCCGTCGGTTCGCTTCGGCGGATACGTCGACGGCCTGCCGAACGTCGCGCTCGAGGCGATGGCTGCGGGGAAGCCTCTCGTCGCGTCCGACGTCGGCGGGCTACCGGAGCTCGTGCGCGACGGCGAGAATGGCGTCCTCGTCGTCGAGAAGGACGCGCGTGCGCTCGCCGAGGCCCTGGTCGAGCTCGCCCGCGACGCAGGCTTGCGCGAACGACTCGGCGCAAACGGGCGCGGGGAGATCAGGGACGCGCGGAGCTGGGCGACGGTCGCCGGACGTTTCGTGGGCATTTACGAGAGCGTTGTCGCGCAACGTCACTAGCGCGACGCGCCCGCGGATCGTCTTCGCCGTCAGAAGGTCGTTGCCGACGGGCTAGAAGACCGGCGTCTCCCTCCAGACGCCCCACACCTCGCGGAGCGCGTCGCACATCTCGCCGAGCGTCACGTACTCGCGCGAGGCCTCGATGATCGGCGGCATGAGGTTGACGTTCTCCTTCGCGGCGGACTCCTTGATCGTCGCGAGCCGGGCCTCGACCTTCGCGGAGTCTCGGCCTGACTTGACCGCAGCGAGCCGGTCGATCTGCTTCTGCTCGAGCGCCGGATCGATCTTGAGGATCGCGATCGGCTCCTCGTCGTCCAGCACGTAGCGGTTCACGCCGACGATCACCCGCTTCCCGGACTCGACCTCCGACTGGTAGCGGTACGAGGCCTCGGCGATCTCGCTCTGGAAGAAGTTCTCCTTGATCGCCGGGATCACTCCACCGAGGGCGTCGATCCGGTCGAAGTACTCGTACGCCTGCGCCTCGAGCGTGTTCGTGAGGCCCTCGACGTGGTACGAGCCGCCGAGCGGATCGATCGTGTTCACGGCACCGGACTCGTGCGCGATCACCTGCTGGGTGCGCAGCGCGATGCGAACGGCATCCTCGGTCGGGAGCGCGAGCGCCTCGTCGAACGAGTTCGTGTGGAGGCTCTGCGTGCCGCCGAGCACGGCTGCCATCGCCTCGAGGGCGGTCCGCACGATGTTCACCTCGGGCTGCTGCGCCGTGAGCGAGACGCCGGCAGTCTGCGTATGGAAGCGCATGAGGAGCGAGCGTTCGTTGCGCGCGCCGTAGCGGTCTCGCAGCTCGCGAGCCCAGATCCTGCGCGCAGCACGGTACTTCGCGATCTCCTCGAAGAAGTCGAGGTGCGCGTTGAAGAAGAAGGAGAGGCGTGGCGCGAAGTCGTCGACGTCCAGGCCGCGCTCGACGGCCGCTTCGACGTAGGCGAAGCCGTCCGCCAGCGTGAAGGCGAGCTCCTGCGCCGCGGTCGAGCCGGCCTCGCGGATGTGGTAGCCGGAGATGGACACTGGATGGAAGAGCGGCATCTCGCGCGCGCAGAACTCGATCATGTCGACGACGAGCCGCATCGACGGCTCGGGCGGGAAGATCCATTCCTTCTGCGCGATGTACTCCTTGAGGATGTCCGTCTGCGCGGTTCCGCGCAGCTTGTCGCGCGAGACGCCCTGCTGCTCTCCGACGCAGATGTAGTACGCGAGCACGATCGCCGCTGGCGAGTTGATCGTCATCGACGTCGAGACGTCGCCGAGCGGGATGCCCGCGAACAGCGTCTCCATGTCGGCGAGCGAGTCGACGGCGACCCCTTCTCTGCCGACTTCGCCGAGCGAGCGAGCATGGTCCGAGTCGTAGCCCATGAGCGTGGGCATGTCGAAGGCGGTCGAGAGCCCGGTCTGGCCGTGCTCCGTGAGGTAGCGGAAGCGCTCGTTCGTCTCCTCCGGAGTGCCGAAGCCGGCGAACTGGCGCATCGTCCAGAGGCGGCCGCGGTACATGGACGGATAGACGCCGCGCGTGAACGGGTACTCGCCCGGGAAGCCGAGGTCGCGGGCATGATCGACGTCGACGCTCTCCGGCGTCGCGAGCGGCGCGTTCTCGATGCCCGAGATCGTCGAGAAGAGCTCGTCCGTCCGCTCCGGCGCGCGGTTGTAGACGTTCGCGCGCCAGTAGCGAGCGACTCCGCCGCGCCGCGGTCCTCGGTCGTCGCCATCGCGCCGCATTGTAGGCGCGGGCTCGGGTTTGATCCGGACCTCCCGATCCGGACGTGATCGCAAGAACGAGGGATACCTGGCGCTCGTGGGCACGCCGACCTCGGATCTGTGCAGCTGCGGCCACTTCTCGCCGTACTCGTCGGCGTCTTGAGCATCGTGGCATTCGTCGGCGCCGCCACGACGGCATCCGCCGGCCGGGCCTGTCTGAGTGGCGCGCGGGCCGGTGGGTACTCGTACGCAGGGCATCAGGCCGCGAACCGAGGGCACGGCGTCCGCGCCACGATCATGCTCACCCGCGCGCCGAGCGTCGATGCAGGGCACGTGGCGGGCTGGGTCGGCGTCGGTGGGCCAGGGCAGGGCGCGAACGGCGGGGATGCCTGGATCCAGGCGGGAGTCGCCTCGATGCCCGGTACGAAGCCGTTTCTCTACGCAGAGATCACGCGCGAGCGTCGCAACTCCCAATTGATAGTCGTCCACGAGGGCGTGTCGGTCGGGGAGCGGCACAACCTCGCTGTCCTCGAGCTGGCTGGACGACCCGGCTGGTGGCGCGTCTTCGTCGACGGGAAGCCCGTGACGCGGGCTGTCCGAATGCGCGGCTCGTCCGGACGCTGGGCGCCGATCGCGACAGCCGAGAGCTGGAACGCCGGCACGCCGGCGTGCAACGCATTCGGCTTCCGGTTCGAGCGCGTGTCCGTCTCGTACGGTGGCGGCGGCTCGTGGCGTCCGTTCGTCTCCGGACACCGCTTCCTCGACGGCACCGCATTCGCTCCACGATCTCGCCGCCGCCCCGGCCACGTCGGGCATCTATCGCACGTTGACGAGCGAGTCCGTCCTGCCGTACGCGTTCGCAGCGTCCTCGCTCGGATAGCGAGGCTAGGCGTTCTCGACGCCGATCGCGCGGAGCTCCGTACTGCCGGGCGGGAGTCCCATGACGGTCGGCCAGGCTGCGACCAGCCGCGGGTCTTTGCAGGACGGAGGAACGCGAACGCCGCCGGAGAGTCGTGAGACGTAGAGGCTCAGCTCGGGGCGCTCGCTTCCGCAACCGAACGTCAGTGTCGATGCCTCCGGAATCGCGATCCGACTGCCGGCCGGAGTGCGAGCGTCGACCTCGATTGCGCAGCGATCGTCGGTGCAACGCGCGACGTAGCTCACCGCGGCCAGGTGGCGGCTCTCCAGGCGCGGCAGCCCGCTCGACCGCGTGTACACGCTCGCCGCCACCACGACGACAACGGAGGCGACGGTCGCGAGGACGAAGACGGTCTCCGATGATGCCCACCGCGCGCTCGGACGTCGCTCGAGCACGTGCCACAGCGCAATCGCAGCGAGCGCGACGACCACGATCGTCGCGAGAAGAGCGGCGAGCAGGAAGTCACGGGCGAACCCGTAGCGCAGGTGAGGCGAGCCCGACAGGGTGCTGGCGGCGTACCCGATGACGAGCCCGCACGACGCGATGGTCATCTCGACGAGCAGGCGGAGCTCGCGCGTGTGGCCGGCCCAGCTCGACCGACGGCGCACGGCGCGCAGCACGAGCGCCCCCACCCCGATCACACACAGCGGAAGGAACACGAGCGCGGGCAGCTGAACCGCGAGCGGCAGACTCCAGAGATCGAGATTGCTGCCGTCGCCGCCACCCGTCTTGTAATCCGAGATCGAGCACACGGCGTAGAAGCACGGATCGACGAAGAGCTGAACGAGCTTCGCCGGGACCGTCCCGAAGCTGAGCGTCGGGGTCTCCGCTATCTCCGCACCGAGCACGTCGCCCGACTGGCGGTCGAGGTGATTTCCGTAGAGGAAGAAGAGATCCCGCTTGCCCGTCGCCAGGTAGACCGCCGCGGTAGTCGCGACGAACGTGGCAGCACCGACGAGGATCCGTGGGGCACTCCACGAGCGAGCCGAGAGCCGCAGCGCTGCGAACGCGACCGCGGCGAGCCCCCACGCGAGCACCAGAGCCAGGAGCTCGAAGCTCCGCGTCGCTGCGAGCAACGCGAGCAGCGCGCCCGCCAACCCGGCCGACCAGGCCGATCGGCGCGCGGGGGCGAACCTCGCCGCGAACACGGCGACTCCGAGGAAGGCCGCGAAGAAGTGGCTCCACGGAACGTCCGACCAGTACCACGTGCCGGCCGCGAACACGAGCGCGACGAAGCCGAGCTGCGACGTGAGAGAGATCATCGGCGGGGCCTGCGTCAGGCGTCCGACGACGACCCGAACCAGCAGGAGGCCCGCTGCGACCGACAGGGCGTAGGACGCCCGCGTCAGCGCAACGAGCGAGTCCTGCGCGCTGAGGCCGAAGACCTCGTGGACGAGCGCGGCGGCTCCGATGTACGCCGGGCCGATCACGCTGTCGGCGATCGCGTCCGCTCTCCCGGTTGCGAGCAGCGACCGAAGCGCTTCGAGATCTCGTTGCTGGTCGAACCAGGAGTCGAACATCTCGGATGCCCAGCCGCTCACCGGCAGGAGGAGATAGAGCCCGATCCATAGAAGCGGGAACGCGCGATCGAGCGCTGTAACCGCGCCGGTGAGCCTCGACTCCGAGCGCTCCGCGACCGCCTCCTTCACGACGACCTCATCGGCGACCGATTCGACGCCCGAGGCGGTATCCCGCTCTCAGCGAACGATCTTGACCGGCGTCCCGAGCGGAACCCGGTTGCGCAGGAACGAGACGTCGTCGTTGTGGAGCCGGATGCAGCCGTGCGAGACAGCTTGCCCGAGGAGATGCGGCCACGGCGTTCCGTGAACGCCCACTATGCCGCCTCCGGGCCAGTCCGTGAGCTTCGAGTACGCGCTCGTCTCGAAGGCGTACGTGCCCAGGATTGCCCAATCGGGGTCGATGGCCGGACTGAACTTGTCGGTGACGTAGAAGAGGCCGAGCGGGGTCTCCGCTCCGCGCGCACCCACGGCCACTCTCCCGGTACGTACGAGCCGCTCACCATCCCAGAACTCGAACTTCCTCGCCCCGCGGTAGATGACGACGCGCTTTGCGACCGGCTGCAGCTCGAGCGCCGCCGCACGGACCCAGCCGGTGCGCCCGTTGGGGCGACCCGGAATGCTGATCCGGTACCAGGATGGCTTCCCGCTCGTCGTCCGTCGGACGTCGAGCGCAAGGACGTACTGCGGTCGAAAGTCGGGCCGGAACTGCTTCAGCACCGCGATCCGCGTCGCGCCGGGCCTGGGCTTCGCGAGCGCAGCTACCTGCCGCCACACGATCGTTCCCGAGCCGACGACGTCGACCTCGGAGGGCTTCGTCGCTCGCGCTCCTGCGCCGGGTGCGAAGGCGATCGCGATCGCCGCTGCGAGCACGACGAGTGCTGCGGCAACGATCAGACGACTGGAGTGGATGGGATTCGTCATTTCACGCTGAACGGTTGGCATGGCTCTCGGTGGAACAAGGGTCGAGGAGCGACCGCAGTGCTCCTCGACCCCTGGCGTAGCGCCCCCTCTCCCGCTAGCCCGTGAGCGGCGGGAGGAAGACTCCGACGACACCGATGCGCTTCGGGCCGCAGAGGTTCTGATTCGTCTCGACGACGGTGACCGTGATGATCCCCGGCTTGCGCGGGTTGATCCGGAGGACAGCCACGCCCTTGCGGTTGGTGCGCGCCGCCTTCGAGACACCGGCACCGCTGACGCCGACCTTGACGCCCTTGACGCGCTTCTTGCCGGCGGTGACCAATGCCGTGACCTTGTCCGGCTTGCCGTCGGCCTTGATCATCTTCGGCGAGACCGTCAGCGTGAGGCACACCTCGGGCTCCGGCTGGGGCTTCGGCTGCGGCTTCACCGTCGGCGGCTTGAGCGGCGCCGGCACGACCGTCACGGCCGAGTCGACGTTGTCCGCCGGGTTGGTCTCTCGCCCGCCGCCACCCGTTACGGTCGCGGTGTTCGTGTGCGACCCGACCGAGGTCGCGCGGCCGGTGATCGCGATCGTCACCGTCTGACCCGGCGCGATCGAGCCGAGGCTGCAGGTGATCAGCGCCGGGCTCAGGTTGCACGTGCCCTGCGACGGGTTCGCCGTGAGGTACGTGATGCCGGCGGGAGCCGGATCGGCGAGCTGGACGTTCGTCGCCGTGTCCGGACCCTTGTTCGTGACGGTCAGCGAGTACTTGACGATGCCGTTGAGCGGCGTCGGCGAGGTCGCCTCCTTGACGATGACGAGGTCGATGAGCCGCGGCGTGATGTCGACTCTCGCGTCGTCGGAATCGGAGACTGGGTTGCCAGCCTCGTCCGTGCCCGTCGCGGTGACGACGTTGACGTGTGACGTGCCACCCGGCCCCGTGATGGTCTTCTGGAAGGTGCAGTTCACCTTGCCACCGGGCGCGAGGTTGATGGGAACGTCGAAGCACCCGTTGCCGCCCGAGTCGTCGAGATCGCCGAACTTGTCGTCGACGACGTTGTCGATCGTGACCATGACGTCGGCGGACGTGTTGGTGATCGTCACCGAGTAGGTCACGGGGCCGCCGGGCTCCTTGACCGAGGTCGGGCTCACCGACTTCGAGACGTCGATCGAGCCCTGCCCGAGCTTGGCGTTCGCGAAGGTGCACTTCACGATCTCGCCGGCCTCGAGCCGGAACGTCGCCGTCCGACTGCCGAGGCTGCCGGTGGAGTTGGCGTCGTCACAGGAGATCGCCGTCAGGCTCCAGCCCTGGGCGTCCGCCTCCGTCGACGTGTACGTCCCCGGCGCGAGGTTCGAAACGACGATCTGTCCGCCGTCGCCGATCGAACCCGCCGCGGCGCCGCTGAACGAGAAGCTTCCCGACGCGTTGTCCGGCGCCGTCTGCTTCTCGACGATGATCGTGCCGCGCTTCGTGTTCGTGAAGACGCAGGTGACCGTCTCGCCGGCAGCGAGCGCGATCGAACTCGCGGCGCTCTCGTCCGAGCACACAGCGGACGTCAGATCCCAACCCGCGGGCACGTTCTCGGACACCGAGTACGTCCCCGGGTCGAGGTCGCCCGAGTCGTTCGACTGCCCACCCGCGAGCGAGAAGCCGTCACCGTCGTAGTTCGCGCTGAACGCGAACAGCTGTGCGTCGGGGCTCGGGTTCGTGACCTTCTGAACCACGATGCGCGCGTCCTTCTCGTTCGTGAACACGCAGGTCACCGTCTCACCGGCGCCGAGGCCGATCGAGCTCGCCGAGGACCCGTCGCTGCAGACCGCCGACTCGAGATCCCAGCCCTGCGGCACGGTCTCGGAGACCGAGTACGTGCCCGGGTCGAGGTCGCCCGAGTTGTTCGACTGACCGTCGGAGAGCGAGAAGCCATCCGAGTCGTAGCTCGCGGAGAAGGCGAACGACTGCGGGTCGTTGTCGGGGTTCGTCTGCTTCTGGACGACGATGCTCGCGTCCTTCTCGTTCGTGAAGACGCACCTCACCGTCTCGCCGGCGGCGAGACTGATCGAGCCCGGAGCCGAGCCGTCGTCACACGTCGCCGAGTCGAGATCCCAGCCCGCCGGGACCGTCTCGGAGACCGAGTAGGTGCCGGGGAGCAGATCGCCCGATTCGTTCGACTGTCCATCCGACAGCGAGAAGCCGCCGGCGTCGTAGCTCGCCGAGAAGGCGAACGACTGCGGATCGTTGTCGGGGTTCGTCTGCTTCGAGACGATGATCTCTCCGCGACGCAGCTTGTTCGTGAAGACACAGGTCACGGTCTCGCCGGCCGCAAGGCCGATCGCGCTCGGAGCGCTCTGGTCGGAGCACACGGCCGACTGCAGGTCCCAACCCGCCGGCACGACCTCTGACACGGAGTAGGTGCCCGGATCGAGGTCGCCCGAGTCGTTCGACTGCCCGTCTGCGAGCTGCACGTTCGAGCCGTAGCTGCGCGTGAATGTGAACAGCTGCGTCGAGCCGTCAGGATCGGTCTGCTTCTGCACGACGATGTTGGCGTCCTTCTCGTTCGTGAAGGTGCAGGTCACGGTCTCGCCGGCGGCGACGTTGAAGGTCGCCCGACGGTTCGCCAGCGAGCCGGTCGAGTTGGCGTCGTCGCACGCGATGGCGGTCAGGTCCCAGCCCGCCTTGGCGGCCTCGGTCGAGAGGTACTGACCGGGTGCGACGTCCGCCGAGATGGTGCCCTCGTTGACGGAGATGTCACCTGCCGGGGTTCCCGCGTAGGAGAACGTGTCCGTGCCGCCGACCATCAGCTTCTTGACGATGACCTTGCCCAGCTTCGTGTTCGTGAAGGTGCAGGTCACGGTCTCGCCCGCGGCGACGTTGAAGGTCGCCCGACGGTTCGCCAGCGAGACGGTCGAGTTGGCGTCGTCGCACGCGATGGCGGTCAGGTCCCAGCCCGCCTTGGCGGCCTCGGTCGAGAGGTACTGACCGGGTGCGACGTCCGCCGAGATGGTGCCCTCGTTGACGGAGATGTCACCTGCCGGGGTTCCCGTGTAGGAGAACGTGTCCGTGCCGCCGACCATCAGCTTCTTGACGATGACCTTGCCCAGCTTCGTGTTCGTGAAGGTGCAGGTCACGGTCTCGCCGGCTTCGACGTTGAAGCTCGCCGTGCGGGTCGAGACGCTTCCCGTCGAGTTGGAGTCGTCGCAGGCGATGCTCGTGAGATCCCAGCCCGTCGCCGCGCCCTCGACCGAGGAGTAGGCGCCGGGAGCGACGTTCTGCGTGATCGTGCCGTTGTTCACGGCGATCGAGCCGGAAGGCGTCCCCGTGTACGCGAACGTGCCTGTACCGCCGACCATGACCTTCTTGACGATGACGGTCGCGTCCTTGGCGTTGTTGAACGTGCACTTGACAGTCTCACCGGCTGCCAGCGAGATCGCGCTCGGGCTCGATCCGTCGTCGCAGGACGACGACGTGAGGCTCCAGCCGCTCGGAACCGTCTCGGAGACCGAGTACGAGCCCGGAGCGAGTAGGCCCGAGTCGTTCTGCTGGCCGTCGGACAGCTGGACGTTTCCGCCGTAGCTCCGCGCGAACGTGAAGAGTTGCGCCGAGCCGTCCGGCTGCGTCTGCTTCTCGATGATGATGTTTCCGCGCTTCGTGTTCGTGAACGTGCACGTCACGGTCTCGCCCGGGTCGAGGTCGATGTTCGCCTTGCGGGCTGCGAGATCGACTGTCGAGCCCGAGTCCTCGTCGACGCAGACGAGGTTGGTGAAGTCCCAACCCGCCGGCAGCGTCGACTCGGTCACCGTGTACGAGCCGGCCGTGATGTTCGTGAACGACTGGCTCGCCGTGCCGCCACTCGTCGCGAGGTCGAAGCTGCTCGCGATGCCGCCAGTCGCTGCGTAGCCGAAGGTGGCGTCGCCGCCGACCGTGTTCTTGCGAATCACGATGTTCGCGGGCGAGAGGATCGCGCCGGACATGATCTGGTTGTCGCGGTTACCGACCGACGCGCCGTCGGCTGCCGTGATCCTGACGTGGTACGGGCCGCCGGAGATGGAGCCCGCGCCGACACTTGGGCCCCAGCCGCGCGAGCCGAGACCGGCGGCGATGTGCCCGCCGAACAGGAGCATGACCTTCGCGCCGTCGTCCGTCGACGGCACGGAATAGGTCAGCGTGATGTGCGCGTAGGAGTCACTGGAGCCGCTCGCGTCGTCGTGGGTGTACGAGGACGCGCCCGTGAGCTCTCCGCCGTACATCGTGAAGACCTGACCCCCGAGCTGATGGCCCGAGGTTGCGCTACCGCCCCCGTCGTTGTCCGCGACGACGGTGGGGTCGCTCGGAACGGGAACGGTCGATGCAGGATCCGGAACACAGTCCGCCGCATTCAGGTTCGCGCAACGATCAGCCGTCGTCTGCGTGTGATTCCAGGTTGCGAGGGAGTCGTACGCGTGTACCCCACCCTTGCGGGTGAGGTAGGAGATCTCGACGGTGCGCCCGGTCGTCGGGCTGTCTTTCGGAAGCTCGAGGATCACGCGTTGGGGCGTGACCTCGTCCTCGGCGTAGTGCGAGTTGTTGGCATTGAGGATCCCGTTGATCCAGTTCTCCGGGCACGCTGTCGACGTGCTCGGCGGACCGCCGTTTGCGCACTGGTCGAATGTCGTTACCGAGGCATCTGTTCCTGGCGCCGCGCCTGATACGGCCGCGATCGCCAACAGCGCCGTTGTCGCGACGAGCGCGACCGCCAGCCGCTTGAGGGCACCCACCTTCCTCATTTCCAGTTCTCCCTTCGCTCCTTGAGACTCGACCAGAACCCGGTGTGCTTCCCCCTCGAGCTTCAAAGCGCATTCGGGACTCGATTTCGTGACTGGCTCGCACCGTAGCCCCCGTTCGGGGCACGGTAAATCCCTGGATCGAGGGTCTGAACTGACGCTCAGGCCGACCTAGCTGACCTCTTTGGGGGCCCCTTGCGTCGCGCCTTCGGGGGAGCGTCAGCGGCCTGTGCGACACTGATCGGCGTGCGCGTTGTGATAGCCGACGACCACCGGCTCGTCCTCGACGGGATCAAGCGAGCGCTCGAGGCCGACGGCGGTTTCGAGATCGTCGGCGAGACGCAGTCCGGGACCCAGGTGCTTCCGCTCGTCGGCAAGACGAACCCCGAGCTCGTGCTGCTCGACGTGCGCATGCCGCACATGGACGGGCTCGCGTGCCTCGACCAGCTGCGCGCAAGGCACCCGGCCGTGAAGGTCGTGATGCTGTCCGCCTCCGCGAATCCCGAGCTCGTGGAGTCGGCACTCAGGCGTGGCGCGGCCGCCTATGTGATCAAGACCGTCAACCCGGACGACCTGCCGGCCACGCTACGCCAGGCGCTCGAGGGGAACGTCCACACCGCAGTCGGCGGTGAGGAGGGGGAGCGCGCGAGCGCGAAGGCCCTCGGTCTCACGGAGCGCGAGCTCACGATCCTCGGCGCCCTCGCCCGCGGTCTCTCGAACGACGAGATCGCCAAGGAGTTCTGGGTCGCGCCGCAGACGGTGAAATTCCACCTCACGAACATCTACCGCAAGCTCGGCGTGAAGAACCGCACGGAGGCGACGCGCATCGCCTACCAGCACGGGCTCGTGGAGAGCCCGATCTACGCCGACGAATAACGCGTGCAGCGCATCCGCCGCATCGCCGAGGAGGAGTACATCCTCATCGTCCTCCTGGCCGGGTTCGGCCTCATCTTCCTGCTGATCTTTCCGCCGGCGCTCGTGGTCAACGACAGCTGGCTCAACCTCATGGCCGGGCGCGAGGTCGTGGAGAACGGCCTCCCGAGCCGGGACGAGATCACGGTGTACGGCCTCGGGGCGACGTGGACCGACCAGCAGTGGCTCGCGCAGATCTTCATGTACGGCATCTACTCGCTCGGCGGCTTCGCCCTCCTCTCGGTCGCCACGGCGACCTTCGTCGTCGCGGCGTTCTCCCTCGCAGCTGCGGCCGCGCGCCAGCTCGGCGCCGGAGCGCGCGCGATCTGGGTGATGTTCCTGCCGGTCCTCGTCGCCGCGCCGTGGGCGTGGTCGATCCGCGCGCAGATGCTCGCGCTCCCCCTCTACACCGGCCTGCTCTGGCTCCTCGCCTCGGAGGCGCGGCGCCCGACACGGCGGATCTGGCTCGCGTTCCCGCTCCTCGTCGTCTGGGCGAACGTCCACGGCAGCGTCGCCCTCGGCGCGCTGCTCGTGATGCTCCTCGGCGCGTACGAGCTCGTCGCGCGGCGCGGAGCGACCTGGCCGCGCAGCCTCGCGCTCCTGCTCCTCGCCCCGCTCGCCGTTCTCGCGACCCCGTACGGCCCAGTCGAGACGGCCCGCTACTACCACCTGCTCCTCGTCGACCCGCCCTTCGCCGGGCGCGTCACGGAGTGGACGTGGTCGGACCCGGCCGTGGACACGATGTTCTTCTACGCCCTCGCCGCACTCGCAGTCGTACTCGTCTGGCTGGGCCGCCGACGGCTGATGCTCTTCGACATCGCCGTCCTCGCGCTCACGTTCGCAGGAGCCGTGAATGCGATCCGCGGCATCGTCTGGTTCGCACTCGCCTGCATGATCTTCGTCCCGGTCGCGATCGGCCACAAGCTCGAGAGCAAGAGCCCGGGTGAGCCGCGGCGAGGACTGAACGTCGGGATCGCCGTCGGCCTGACAATCGCCGTGCTGGCGGTCGCGGGCTCGCTCTTCCTGCGCGATGAGACGTGGTTCGAGGAGTACTGGCCGCGCGAGGCGGTCGAGGCGGTGCGCGCGGAGCTCGAACCCGAGGATCGCGTTTTCGCCCCCGACCGCTTCTCGGATTGGATGCTCTTCAAGATCCCGGAGCTTCGCGGTCGCATTGCCTACGACGTGCGTTTCGAGCTGTACGACGCCGCGTTCTACAACGACCTCCAGGACTACAACTTCGAGACCGGCACGAGCTGGAAGTCGTTCGCCGACGGCTATCGACTGGTGCTCGTGGACGAAACGACCAAGTCGCACACCTCGGACTTTCTCGCAGAGCCGGGCACGCGGGCGACCTACCGCGACGACGAGATAACGCTCGTCGTGCGGCCGCGAGCCGAGTCAGCCGGATAGACGGCGGAACACGAGCACACCTTCTCGCTCGGACACCTTCGCCCACAGCGGATCGCCGTCGAGGCGAGCGACGAAGGCCCGCACGATCTCTGGATGCCGCGTGAGGATGGGCGACGTGGGGCTCACGGTCCACGGATCGCCGAGATCGACGACCGCCCACGTCGCCCGGCCGAGGTTCGGGACGGAGTAGATGGTGCGGCGCGCCGAGAGGTGTGCTCCCGCCGTGTTCGACGCGACGACTGCCGCATCGTCCGGTACCGACGAAACGGCCGCGGTGAGCGCTGCGACTCGCGGAGCCGGAACGCTCTCGCGCCCACCGAGCGGCGTCGCGCCGACGGCTCGGCTCCAGGGGGCGATCGCGACCGCGAGCACGGCCGAGCAGACCAGCACGCCGGCCGCGACGAGAGCCCTCCGTGAGACTCGAACGCGAGCGACGCCGAAGACCGTCGCGGCGATGAGGAAGGGGATCACCGCTGCAACGCTGTGATAGCGGGGATCGGTCATGGATCGGAAGTCCGACAACGCGTTTGCGAGCAGCTGCGGAATCGCCACGAGCGCCAGCGCGGGCGAGAGCACGAACAGGAAGAGCAGAGGCAGCCCGAGCCAGACGAGGTAGACGATGTCGTGGCCCTCGACGAGCGCGCCGAGCACTGCCCCGGGGTCCGTGAACAGCATCCGGATGACGCCCTGTGGCGAGCCGCCGACCTGGTCGTAGAAGCCGAAGAAGATGCTGTCGCCGTCGGCGAACGCAGGAACGATGACGTAGACGGCAACGAAGGTCCAGGCGAAGCCGGCGAGGGCGATGACGGCTCCGGCCGCACGACGTCCGCGCGCGACCGCGAACCAGATTCCCAGCCCGACGATCGGCAGCCCCATCAGCTCACCTGTCGTCATCGCGAGCACGGCGCAGACGGCGAACGGAACGAGCCGATCGGTGTCCAGGAACCAGATGCAGAAGAGGAACAACGGGATCGCGAACGTCACCGGATGGATCGCTGCGAACGCGCTCGTCGCGACCCACGGGTAGGCGAGGTACCCGAGCGCCAGAAGCCCTGCGACACGATCGTCGCCGAGGTGGCGACGGCCGAGCCAGAACACCGGGAGTGCCCCGAGCGACACCACCGCGATCTGCGCGAACGCGAGCGAGAGCGGCGACGGCCAGAGCATCCACAGCGGCGTGAGCAGCACGAGAAACGGATCCGCGTGACCACCCAGGCGCACCATCTGCTCGCCGGTGGCGCCGTGCGTCGACTCGAGCGGCCTGCCCTGGGACGTACTCCACACCGCCTGCACCATGTTTCCGAGGTCGAACCGCCCGACGCGGAAGCTCACGAACGCATCGCGAGCAAGGCCGAAGAGCACGGCAGTCCATCCGACCATCGCCGCAGCGATCACCAGATCCCAGGTCCGAGCACGGACGAGCCCGTCCGATCTGACCAGTGCGCCGGGCTGTGTAACCGTGGGGCTCGTCATGCCGCCCGCGCGACGGGGGATGGATCGGATGGGCGTGCAGACGCCGATCGCGACGGCGATAGCGACGTCCGCAATGCAATCGCGATCGTCAGCGATGCGATGGCCAACGTCGCGGCAGTCTCGAACGGCGTCGGATGCCCGCTCCCCGGCGTCACGACCATCGCGAGCGGGATGAACCAGACGAGACCCAACGTCGGCTGCGCCAACGCGACGACGATGAGCAGAAGGGCGAAGTAGTGCAGCCACACGATCGGGCTGAGCGCCAGGGCCGCCGCCACCGTGAGGATGAACGCGGAGCGCTCGTCGCCCCGGCGACCGACCCACACCACTGCCGCGAGGAGACCCATGCCGACCGCCAGCCAGAGTGCCCGCGCAGCAGGCGACGGGAGACCCAGGTCGAGCCCGGCGATGTACAGCGTGTACGAGTCGTCACCGACCGCGTCCTGGAGCCGGCGCATCAGATCCGGATAGTCCGCGAGACCGACGAAGCCGATCGCGGCCCACGAGACGACGAGCAGCAGCCCGCCGATCGCCGTCGCGATCACGGCCGTCCAAATCCGTCGCGTGGCTGCGAACCAGACGACGAGCGGCCAGAGGAAGAACTTCGCCGCGAGAGTTACGCCGACCGCCGCCGAGCTCGCCGATCGCACGTCCCGGAGTCGCCAGGCGACCGCGGCCGCAAGACCGAGCACCAGGGTCATGTTGCCGGTCTGGATGGCGTTCCAGACGGGCGGCCACAGGAAGACGACGCCGAAGCAGCGCCAGTCGCGTACACCGAGCACGTAGGGAATCGCGACGGCAGCGGCGGTGAGGAGCAGCATGACCACCACGCCCGCGACGTCGAAGGACACGGCCCGAAACGGGATCGAAACGAGAGCCCCGAGCGGCGGATAGACGTACGGCCCGGTCCACGCGGTGAGCGGATCGTCGGCCGCCGGGTACGGAGTCTCGCCGTCGAGGATCGCTCCGGCGGCTCGATAGAAGGGGCGAAAATCGAATGCCAGCGTGCCGTCCGCCGTCATCGATTCGTAGAAGACGATCAGCGCGACGGCAGGCAGCGCGCCGCAGAAAACGATCGACGCGTACCACTTGACCCGCTCCAGAAGCGGCGGCTGTGCACCCGCGAGTGCCGCTTGCGAGTCGCCGATCACGTCGCCACCACAGCCTCGTGGTCGCGACGCGGACGAACGAGGAGCAGCCCGAGCACGATCGCCGTCACCGCCACTGGCAGGAACGTTTCGAGGCCGTCGCCATTGCCGGACCGCGGGCACACCCACAGCACTATCGGCAGCAGCCACAGCGGCGAGAAGCGCGGCCGCGCGATGGCGAGCGGAACGGCGAGGAGCACGAGGAAGTGCAGCCACACGATCGGACTCAACGCGAGCGCCGCTCCGATCGCGGCGAAGAACGACCGTTCGTCGTCGCCCTTCCGAGCGAACCGGGCGACCAGAACGAGGAGCGGCACTCCCACGACCAGCGGGCCGATCCGGCTCGCGCTCCATCCGAGTCCCTGTGCGGCCAGGACATCCTCGATGGAGTAGCTGTACTCGCCGGTGATCTCCAAGAGAAGCTCGGGGAACGCCAGGAGACCTGCGAAGCCGATGAGCGCCCACGAGCCGAATGTCAGCGTCGCTCCGAGAAGAACCACCGCGCCAGCAAGGGCCGACGCGGCGCGTGACCAGCGCCCACACGAGCAACGGCCAGAGAAAGAGCTTCATCGAGATCGCCACGCCGAGCATCGCCGCGGGTCGCCAGAGCCTGTCGCGGAACCGCCAGGCCACGGCAACGAGCAGGGCCAGCAATGCCGAGACGTTGGCCATCTCGACGGCATTCCAACCCGGCGCCCAGATGACGACGACGGCATAGCAGCGAACGTCTCGAACTCCGAGCACAGCCAGCGCCCCCATGAGCGCCGCCAGGGAGATGAGCACGGCGATCACGGCTGCGACGTCGTCCGACGTTCGAGTGAGGGGAGTGATCGCGACTGCGAGTTGCGGCGGATAGTGGTAGCTGGTCAGCTCCCCGGACTGCGGATTGCCGGGATCCGCAGGGAAGGGCGAGCGGCCTTCGGCGACGAGCTCGGCGGCCGGGAGGTATGCACTGCGAAAATCCCAGCCCAGCTTGTCCGGATCGTCCGACGCGTACGCGGTGAAGAGGCCCGTTAGCAATGCGCCTGCAACCGCGACGAGCAGCGCGGCAGACGCGAGCCACTCCCATCCGGCGCGGGCCCGAGGCTGGCGAAGCGTCGCGGTGCCGGCGGTCACGCCGGAGCCTTCACGACCTCGCCGCCCGAGCGCGGCCGAGCAAGCAGCACGGTCACCATGATCGCGGCCGCGAGGGCGGGCATCACCGTCGGGAGGCCCTCCGCGTAGCCGGGCTTCGGACTGACCCAGAGCAGCACTGGCAGCAGCCAGAGGAGCGAGAAGCGGGGCCGGAGGATCGCCATCGGAACGAGCAGCGCTACCAGATAGTGGAGCCACACGATCGGGCTCAACGCCAGCGTTGCCGCCACGGCGCACGTGAAGGAGCGCGCGTCGTCGTCGCGCCTCGCGAACAGCACGCATCCGACGAGGAGCGCGCCGCCGATGACGAAGACCAACGCGTTCCCCACCACGGAACCGAGTCCGAGCTCCTCCGCGATCCCGAGGAACGAGTAGCTCCGCTCTGCCTGGATCTTCGAAAGCTCGCGGAGCAGGTCCGGGTAGGTCGTGAACCCGGCGAACCCGATCGCAGCCCAGGACGCAAGCGTCACGACCAGACCCAGCGCCAACGCCAGCAAGGCGGTCCGAAGCCGCCTCGTCGCGGCAAGCCAGACGAACATCGGCCACAAGAGCAGCTTGGCCGACACGGACAGGCCGAGCGCGACGGCGGGTGGCCACACGCGGTCGCGGTACCGCCAGGTCAGCGCGAGCGCAAAGGCAAGCGGGATCGAGACGTTGCCGAGCAGCACGCCGCTGATCGACGGCACCCAGAGCAGCGCAGCGGCGTAACAGCGGATGTCTCGAATCTCGAGCACGCGGAGCGTCAGCAGCAGCAACGCGACGAGCCCGGCCGCGACGAGCGCCGAAGCGACGCCCGCCGGAAGCGGCGTCAGCGGAACGAGCGCGAAGAGGAGCTGCGGCGGATAGACGTACCCCTTCTGCTCCTCGAGAATCGGATCGTCGAGCGCCGGATACGGAGAATCGCCGGAGAGGATCGCCTCGGCGGCCGGGAGATACGCAAAGCGCACGTCCCATGCAAGCAGGCCCTCGGCCGCGCTCAATGCCGTCAGGCCCAGCATGGCAGTAACAGCCAGGAAGACCAGCGCCATGGTCGCAAGCCCGGGGCGCGAGGAGCGCCCGTTCTCGGTCCACGCTCCAGCTGCGTCGGCGGCCGACCTCATGAAGCGCATGATGGCCGCTGCAGCGGCGGGAGCGTGACCCTCGAAGGTCGAGATCGAATCCCTCGTTCGGCCGGTTGGGCTGCACAGCTCACGATGCCGACGCCTCATGAGCCCTGATCGCCACCCCGGGGGTGTCAGCCGCACCCCTCTGACCGGAGGAGGAACCTCCACATGACCGACATCCTGATGCGCCCGATCGTCGCACTGCAGATCGCAGTGCACGATCTGCGGGAGCGTGAGGATGGCCAGACGACGACCGAGTACGCGATTCTGCTCGGCTTCCTCGCTATCGCCATCATCATCGCGCTCTTCTTCCTCAGGAACGTCCTGCGCCAGCTCTTCTCGAGCGCAGCGTCGAGCGTCTCGAACGCGCCGAGCTAGACCGTCGCCCGAGCCGCGTAGGCGGCCCACTCGAACGAGCGGGCCGCCTACGACCATCTCAGCCGGCGCAGGCCGAGCACGATCCGATCGTTCGGCTTGTCTCGCTGTCAATCGCTCCAGCGCGCAGCCGCATGCGTTCTCCCGAAGGTCTGGACCGAACCCACGCATCGGCCGGTTGTAAGAGCCGACCCGTCTGGGAACCTTCGTGTGCCCGGCGACATCAGCCGGGTAGCAATCACGTGCAGGGGCTCGTACCCACGACCCCTCTCTGACAGGAGGAGGACCTCCACATGACCGACATCCTGATGCGCCCGATCGTCGCACTGCAGATCGCAGTGCACGATCTGCGGGAGCGTGAGGATGGCCAGACGACGACCGAGTACGCGATTCTGCTCGGCTTCCTCGCTATCGCCATCATCATCGCGCTCTTCTTCCTCAGGAACGTCCTGCGCCAGCTCTTCTCGAGCGCAGCGTCGAGCGTCTCGAACGCGCCTAACAGCTAGAGGCGTCATCACGTCGTCGAACATGCATGCGGCCCGCATCCAGCGGGCCGCATGCGTTCTTCCGAAGGTCTAGCCACAACCCACCCATCGGCCGGTTGTGGGAAACGGCACTCGTGAGGAATCTGAGTGGGCCCAGCGAAGTCAGACGGGCAACCAGTCACATGCAGGGGCTGTGTAGCCCCTCTGACAGGAGGAGGACCTCCAACATGACCGACATCCTGATGCGCCCGATCGTCGCACTGCAGATCGCAGTGCACGATCTGCGGGAGCGTGAGGATGGCCAGACGACGACCGAGTACGCGATTCTGCTCGGCTTCCTCGCTATCGCCATCATCATCGCGCTCTTCTTCCTCAGGAACGTCCTGCGCCAGCTCTTCTCGAGCGCGGCCAGCAGCGTCTCCAACGCCCCCGGCTAGTCCGGAGCGGAGATGCCGGCCGTCGAGCGTCGACGGCCTAGGCAGCAAGGTGTGCGCCGGCCCGGTTACCCCCTCGACCGGGCCGGCGCATACGTCTTTGTGACCGCCGTCTCGACCGACGCATGAATCACCCTTTCGGAAATGGAGATTCGGCGGCACAATGAGCGGACGACGTCAAGCTCCGCAACTGTCGACCGGGGGAGGGAGACAGACGCTCATGGATCGACCCCATCGTTCCGATAGGAGCTCTGAAGGCCTCGTGAGACTACTCGATGTCACCCCTGCGCGCGCCATCGCCACGACCGCGAGAGCGGTCAGGCGATGGTCGAGTTCGCGCTCATCCTCTTCCCGCTGCTCCTCCTCGTCGCCGGGATCATCCAGTTCGGGATCGCGCTCGAACTACTGGCTCGACATGCAGCGCATCGCGAACCAGGGCGCGCACCAGGAGCTCGATGGGCGGCGGTGAACAACTGGCCGCCTGACTGTCCCCGAGGGTCGGCGTCCTGCCCCACCCCGAATACCCTTCAGGAGTCGCTCAAGCGCCAAGCGCTTAGCGCCGGCCTCAAAGCTGGTGTCACAGTCCAACTCTGCTACCCCGCCGGCACCAAGGACAGAGGGGATCCGGTGAGGGTCCAGCTCGCGATTCCGTTCAAACTCGTACCGATCCTTGGGGTCAGAACGCTCGATCTCAAGGCGAAGGCCACGATGCGGCTCGAGCAGACACAGGATCCAGCGAAAGGCGGCGTCATTACCGGAGAAGTTGCATGCACATAACGCGCATGTGCTTACGCGGTCGCGAGCACGGTCAGGTCGCGGTGCTCTTCGGCCTCCTTTTGCCCGTCATCTTCGGCATCGGGATGATCGTCATGAATGTCGGGAACTGGTACGTGCACAAGCGACACCTTCAAACGCAGGTAGATGCTGCGGTTCTCGCGTCTGCTCCGAGCTTCAGCGGGTGCTTTCATGACCAGGCGATCGCGAATGCCGGAGTGTCGAGTACGGCTCTCTCCTATGCGGGAGACACCGCACGCAAGCCCACCACCAACAACCAGCAGATTCAGAAGCCGGGTGCAGTCCGAGTCACCCTGAACAGTCAGCGCTACTGGAATGCAGGCGACCCGGCAGTGCCGACACTAAACGGATACGGAACGCCAACCGACCCGGTTGGCGACAACAGCGCGGGCTACCCGTGCTCGATCAGTTCGCTGGACGCGAAGGCGACAGACGAGGACGTACCTTCCCTGTTCCGCCTCCTCGCGATCTTCCCTGACATCAAGACTCACGCGAAGGTCGAGATACTTAGGGTGCGCGAGGCAATGGGTTTCCTTCCACTCGCCGTGCCGGAGATCGACCCGAATTACGCGTACGCCATCTTCGTCGACTACGCAGAGAACGGGACGCAGGTCCCGATCAAGGTTCAAGAACTTGCGAAGGCTCCGACATACGGAGGCTCGGGCTTCCTCTACTCGACCTGGGTCACTCGCTCGTCGGTGGCCGTTCCAGGCAACGAGTCGGTAAGCGTGCATCCAGATGCTACGTTCAGCGACGGGACGGGTGTCGTCATCCTCGTGTCGAAGGACGACACGCCTCCATCAACGAGCGGCACGCTCAACGGAATCTGTAACCAGACGCCCGTGGAGCTGGTTCAGTGTTACGCAGGCACGGGTGCGGCATACGATGGCGCCGCGAACGGTCAGGGTCTCGCCTTCATCCACAGCTTCGCAACGAGCACCGGCAACCCCGCAAACCCGCTCCTGCGCGATGTCAACCTGGGCGCTACCGTTTGCATAGGTGGTATCGGCGCAGGGAATCTTTCGCCCCCGTACTTCATCAACGACGACGCCGACTGCAGTGTCGGCTTCGAAGTCAAAGTCGACTTCGGCGTGACCGGAGACCCGAGACCCGGCCTGGATCAGACCCCAGCTGGTATCTGCGCCGAGGTCAACTCGAACGCCGGGCAACTGACCTACGTGAGCACGAGCGGGACGATCTCGACCTGGAGGGGCAGCATGACGGTGCCCTCCGTGGGAGGTCCGCAGATTCTCAACTTGACGTACCGCAACAAGACTGCCCCTCTCCCGCCGGCTGCGGGCAGCCAGAACTGCAACAGCCCGAACAATTCAGGTGCACTGGCAAGCCCAGGGGCTATGTCGTACTCGGCAAACGACGCCAGCGGGCCGGTCGGGTTCGTGAAACTCACTGCGACCGGCCCAAACGGGAGTACGTCCTGTCCGGGTGGAAGTACCGTGAGCGACGCGAACTCAGTAGAACGTGGCAACTTCTGCTACACCGTGGCTGTCGGCCTCGACCGACCGCTCGCATTGGTGCCTTGGAGCACTCCGAGTCTCGTCATGCGCTTCGCTAGCAAGGCCGCGCGCAAGGGTGGGAGCGGCACGGCGAACCTGAACGGGTCGCTGCTCTGCGACCGGGGAAGAACGCTCGAGGCAACGTTCACGACCGGCTGTTATACGACGTACGGGCTGAACTACGACAAGTGGGGCACGGCCATCACGCCAACGTGCTCGCCTGGCGCATTCTGCTGGAAGGACGTGCTGTGCAGCGCCTACTCCCCGAGCGACCTTCCACCGCTGAGCACCGTCAACAACCCACCCCCGATCTGCGTCGCAGCGAAGGGCGGCCAGGTGCAAGCGTTTCAGGCGGGCGTTTACAACCGGTTCGAAGCCCCCGCCAACGGATACGGCGGGTGCACCCCCAACCACTGGCCGACGACGCAAGCCCAAGCAGACCAATTCTTCAAGCCGGTGGAAGAAGGCGGACACGACTTCACAGACGATCCTCGATTCGTCACGCTGGTGGTTACTGACAACACGGCATTCTCAGCGCCGAACGTCGCGGAGCCGATCAAGTATTTCGCAGGCTTCTATGTCACAGGCTGGGATACGAACAACGGCGCGGGTAAGCCCAAGGGCTGTTACGACTATCCGCCGGGCGTCGGGACCTGTGGCGCTCCTAACAACGACGCCCACCCTATCCTTGGGTGTCTGGCAGGCGTGACGAACATCAGCACAGACAACGGCGACTTGTGGGGCCACTTTGTCAAGTTCGTCGAATTCTCATCGTCGGCGAACCCGAGCGAGGATTTGTGCACGCTCACGAGTGCCAGTACCGATACGTGCGTTGCCGTACTGGTCGAGTGATCAAGTATCCGTCGGCACCGTCCTCTTCACGTGCTGTGCTATCGCAACATCGAATCTCATGTAATCCCTCGTTCGTGCCGACATAGGAGCAGCACGGAAAGGATCTAAGGAGAGGAAGCCATGTCGAATACGCTTACAAGCAAGGTCTCGGGCAGGATGTCGTCGCGCGGATGGGCGATCGCCCTCGGCATCGGCGCCGTCGTGCTCGCTGCGATCCTTCTCGTCGTCTACCTGGATCGCTATCGCGCTCGCGTCGGCGGCGAGAACGCCCCGACGCCGGTGCTCGTCGCGAAGCAGCTGATTCCGGCAGGCACGCCGGGCACGCTCGTCGCGAGCCAGTCGATGTACGCACCGACGACGCTTCCGCAGAAGGAAGTCGTCGTCGGCGCAATCTCCGATCCCGCCTACCTGAGCGGCCGCGCGGCGGCCGCGGAGATCTTCCCTGGATCCCAGCTCACCGCCGAGTCGTTCGCGGCGAGCGACACCGCGTCCGTCGACTCGCAGATCACGGGCACGCAGCGCGCGATCTCGATCTCGATCGACGGCGTCCACGGGTCAGCTCGTCGCAGGTGCATGCCCGGCGACTCGGTCGACGTCTACACGGCCGTCGCGGGCGTCGTGAAGCTCTTCCGAGCCGAACGTGAAGGTGCTGACCACCCCGACGTTCCCCGGCCCGGCCGGCGGCGGCAACCTCGTCCTCCGGATCGAGACCGGGGAGGCCGCCACGTGGGCGTACGCGGCCGACAACACGCAGTTCTGATCTTCGTCCTCCGGCCCGTCGTCGGCGCCAAGCCCACGAAGCCGTCGCAGGCAACCGCGGCGACGGTGCTGAGGTAGAGAAGGATCAACTGATGCCGAGCCGCCCGGTACAAGCACTTCTCGCTGTCGAGCCCGGTGTCGACGCCGAGGACGTAAAGGACTCGCTGCCCGGCGGCGAGGACTTCAACGTCGTCGCCGTCGTCACCGGCGCCGACGAGGCGATGAGCTGGCTGCGCGGCGGCATCGCCGATCTGCTCCTCGTCGCCTGCGCCGGCTACTCGGACCGCGCCCTGCTGCTCCTCGACGGGGTGGCCCGCCAGAACCCTGATCTCAACGTCATGGTTCTGGGCCACGGGTCGCCCAACGGCTTCCTCAGGCGCGCGTTCGAGGCCGGCGCAGACGACATCGTCATGCTCCCCGCGACGCCGGAGCAGATCCGCTTCGAGATCCACAAGCTCATGGCCCGCAAGCAGGGTGCGGATACGCCCCTGCAGAACGAGAACTCGCGGCTCGTCTGCATCCTCGGTCCGAAGGGCGGCACCGGCAAGACGCTGACCTCGACGAACCTCGCCGTGAGCCTCGCGCAGCGCGGCGAGAAGGTGGCGCTCATCGACCTCGACCTCCAGTTCGGCGACGTGGCCCTGTGTCTCGGACTGCCGCCGGAGAAGACGGTGTACGACCTCGCCCAGTCTCCGGGTGCGCTCGACTGGGACAAGCTCGGAGCGTTCATGGCGCACCACTCGTCTGGCGTGCACACGCTCATCGCGCCGCGTCGGCCCGATCAGGCGAGCGCGGTCGGAGCCGAGCTCCTCCGTGAGATCTACGCGATCCTGCGCCAGAACTACGACTGGGTCGTCGTGGACACGCCTCCGGGCTTCACGGCCGAGGTCATCACCTCGATCGACCACTCGACTGACATCGTCATGGTCGGGATGCTCGACTCGCTCTCGCTCAAGAACACGAAGCTCGGCCTCGAGACGCTCGAGCTCATGAAGTACGACCCCGACCGCATCTACCTCCTCCTGAACCGCGCACACAGCCGCGTGGGCATCAGCCAGTCGGACGTGGAAGCGGTGCTGGGACGGACGCCGGATGTCTTCATCCCGTCCGATCGCGAGATCCCGCGCACGGTGAACGAGGGCATTCCGATCGTCGTCGCTCGCCCGCAGTCGGAGCCGGCCGAGGCATTCGGCCGTCTCGCGACGCTGCTCAGCGGGCGCCGAGCAGGCCGCCGAGCCCGTTCCGGTCATGGCAGGGGCCGGTTCTGCCGATGCCTCCTCTGCACCCTCCTCCCGCCGTCGGCTCTTCGGACGAAAGGGCTAGTCATGGAACTCCACGAGCGAATCTCCAGCCAGCGCGGCCCGGTCAGAGAGCAAGAGCCGTTCGCAGAGCTCAAGAACCGCGTCCACATGAGCGTCATCTCCGAGCTCGGCCCGCAGCTGTTCAACATCGCCGTCGATCCGAACGAGCTCCGCGACCGCGTGACCGCGGACGTGCGCCGGCTCCTGAACGACGAGGCGGGGATCGCCCGTGAGGATCGCGAACGCCTGACGTCTGAGATCCTCGACGACATCCTCGGCTACGGGCCACTCGAGCGCCTGCTCGCCGACGACTCGATCACCGAGGTCATGTGCAACGGTCCGGACGACGTCTGGATCGAGCGCGGCGGCAAGCTCTACGAGACGACCGTTCGCTTCACGGACGAGTCGCATCTACGCCGCATCATCAACAAGATCGTGTCGCAGATCGGCCGGCGCATCGACGAGTCGTCGCCGATGGTCGACGCGCGCCTTCCCGACGGGAGCCGCGTCAACGCGATCATCGCGCCCCTGTCCCTCTCCGGCCCGCTCCTGACGATCCGGAAGTTCAGCCGCCGGCGGCTCTCGATGGAGGACATGGTCAACATCGGATCGCTCTCGGACCAGTCCGTCGAGTTCCTCTCTCGCTGCATCGAGGCCCAGTGCAACATGCTCATCTCGGGCGGCACGGGCTCCGGCAAGACGACGCTCCTGAACGCGCTCTCGGCGTCGATCCCGAACAACGAGCGGATCGTCACGATCGAGGACGCTGCCGAGCTGTCGCTCCACCAGCGCCATGTGCTCCGGCTCGAGGCCCGCCCGCCGAACATCGAGGGCGAGGGACACATCCCGATCCGGGACCTCGTCCGCAACTCGCTGCGCATGCGGCCCGACCGGATCATCGTGGGCGAGTGCCGCGGCGCCGAGGCGCTCGACATGCTCCAGGCGATGAACACCGGACATGACGGCTCGTTGTCGACCGTCCACTCGAACTCGCCTCGTGACGGTCTCCACCGGATCGAGACGATGGTCATGATGGCCGGCTACGACCTGCCGCTGCGGGCGATCCGCCAGCACATCGCCGCCGCGCTCGACCTCCTCGTGCACATCGACCGCATGGAGGACGGCTCACGGCGTGTCGTCGCAATCACCGAGGTGCTGCGTATGGAGTCGGACGTGATCCAGCTCCAGGACATCTTCGAGTTCGAGATCGACTCCGTCGCCCCCGATCGCACGATCACGGGCGGGCTCAAGGCCACCGGTCTCCGCCCCGTCTTCCTCGAGAAGTTCCGGAAGCGTGGCATCGAGCTGCCGCAGGCGATGTTCGGCGAGCGCGCTCCACTCTCTCGACGAGCGCCGGGGCGCAACGGCGTGAAGCTCGGCCTGCGGATCGCAATCGCGTGCGCGGCTCTGGCCGCGCTCGCACTTCCGGCCCTCGCTGCTGGTCAGGGAGGCGGCTCCCCCACGCTCACGGAGGCGCAGGACTCCGAGTTCCCGGATCGCGTCTGGCTCTACCGCACGCCGACCGCCACGAAGCTGGAGGGCTTGGACGTCACCGAGAACGGCGGGCTCGTCTCGGGCCTGTCCGTCGACAGCGGGTCGAAGTCCAGCGGCGCGATCCTCCTCATCGACGCGTCGAACAGCATGGCCGGCGAGCCGATCGAGGCGGCCATGGCTGCCGCTCGAGCATTCATGGCGCAGCGCAAGGACGAGCTTCCCGTCGCGGTCATCGCCTACAACCCCGATATCACGGTTCTCACCGACTTCACGAGAGACAAGGGCGAGCTCTCGGCGGCCGTCGCGAAGGCCCCGCCAACGGCGGAAGGCACCCGCATCTACGACGCGCTCATCGAGGCCGCGCGCCTCGCCGAAGAGGCGGGCTACGCGCGGACGACTGCCGTCCTCCTCTCCGACGGGCATCGGCGTGGTGTCCAGGCGACGCGCGAGGAGACCATCGCGGCGCTCAACGCTGCCAACGTCCGCGTCATCTCGGTCGGCCTGCAGTCGCCCGAGTACGACGCCGAGACGCTGCGGAGCGCGGCGAAGCAGACGGGCGGCACCTACGTCGAGAGCGCGACGCCCGAGCAGCTCGAGCCGATCTTCACGACGATCGGTCAGCAGCTCTCGAACGAGTACGTCGTCTCCTATCGCTCGCTCCTTCCGCCGAACGTGAAGGCCACGGTCAGCGCAGTCGCCTCTGGCCTCGCGGCGGCAACGGCGAACTACACGACGCCGGCACTCGATTTCACACCGCAAGGGACGTTCGAGCAGAGCTGGGTCGACGAAATCATCACGTCGCCGTGGCTCATGATCTTCGTCGTCGTCGCGATCCTCGCCCTCGTGGGATTCGCGATCCTCTCGGCGATCGACGTGCGCAACCGCTCGCTGAGGCGTCGCATGTCCGCCTATGTCACCGTGCCGAGCGAAGAGGAGTCGCGCCTCCGACGCGCAGAGGTCGCGGCGATCCTCGCGGACACTGCGCAGCGGGCCGTCGGCGACCAGCGCTGGTGGCAGCGGTTCGAGTCGGACGTCGAGCTCGGCGGGTTCAAGCTCTCGGCGCTCGCGATCGCCGGCTGGACGATCGTCGGCGGAATCGTTGCGTCGCTCGCGGTCGCGGTCTACTTCCAGTCGCTCTGGGGCCTCCTTGCCGGTCTCGCCGCACCGTTCGTGACGCGGTTATCGTCGTAGCGCCGTGTCAAGAAGATGCGCAAGGCGTTCGAGGAGCAACTCGCCGACAACCTCGACGTGCTCGCCGGCGCGATGCGCACGGGCCACTCGACCATGGGCGCTCTCTCGGTCATGGTCGACAGCGCGATCGAGCCGTCGAAGACGGAGTTCCGCCGAGTCCTCCAGGACGAGCAGCTCGGCGTTCCGCTCGACGACGCGCTCATGGTCATGGCGCGGCGCATGCAGAGCTACGACGCAGAGCAGATCGCGCTCGTCATGCGCCTGCAGCGCGAGGCCGGCGGTAACACGGCCGAGGTTCTCGACCGCGTGGCCGAGGTCATCCGCGGCCGCATGGAGCTCCGGCGACTCGTCGACGTGCTCACCGCACAGGCCAGGATCTCGCGCTGGATCCTCACCGGCTCTGCCGATCTTCGTCCTCCTCATCCTCGTGTTCACGGGCGGCGACTACCTCCAGCCGATGTTCGACTCGCTCGTCGGGAAGATCATGCTCGTCGTTGGAGGCGTCATGGTGCTGATCGGCTCTCTGTGGATCAAGCAAATCTCGAAGCTGGACGTGTGACATGGGTCTCGAACTGATTGCAATCGCAGGCGTGCTGCTCCTCGGAGCCGGAGTCATGATCCTCGTCGTGAACCTCGGCAAGGCCCGCGGTGGCTCGTCGGCCACGATCGACCAGATCCAGACGTACGGCTACGTCGCCGAGACGAGCGGCGGCTCGGAGGCGGAGTCGGCCGCGCGTCGCCCGCTCGACTCGATCGCCGGACGTCTCGGCGACTGGGTCGGCGCGCCGCTCCGACCGCTTCGGCGAGGCGAAGATTCGCGAGAAGCTCGTCTCCGCCGGCATGTACGGGACGACGCCGCGCAAGATCCTCGGCTATCAGGTGCTCGCCGCGATCGCGCTCTCGCTGCTCGGTGCTGTGGCTCGATCCCGGCAGGCGGCGGCTCGATCATCTTCGCCGTCGTACTCGCGGTCGCCGCAGGCGTCGGCGGCTGGTTCGCTCCCGTCTACTACATCGAGCTCAAGCGCCGCAAGCGGATGGAGCTGATCGACAAGCAGATGCCGGACATGATCGACCTGCTCGTCGTCACGATCGAGGCCGGTCTCGGCATTCTCGCGTCGATGCGAGTCGCCTCGGAGAGCATGTCCGACCCGCTCGGGCAGGAGCTCCGCCTCACGCTGCAGGAGCAGCGCATGGGACTCTCGGTGGGTCAGGCGATCGAGAGCCTTGGTCGCCGCTGCGACTCCACGAACGTGAGCATCTTCGTTCGCGCGATCACGCAGGGCGAGCGGCTCGGCGTCTCGATCGGCACCACGATGCGAAACCTCTCGGTCGAGATGCGGAAGCGGCGCCGGGCAATGGCCGAGGAACGCGCGCAGAAGATGCCGATCAAGATGCTCTTCCCGCTGATCTTCTTCATCTTCCCGGCACTCTTCATCGTGATTCTCACGCCGATGATCATCAGCATCGTCGACGCGCTCGGCTGATCGCCTAGAGAGGGAGGCTCCGTCATGGCCACGCTGACGCTCCGCCGGGAGGATGGCCGGATCGTCTGCGAGCGTGTCGTCGTCGCCGACCGGGCTCACCGTCGGATGCGCGGTCTCCTCGGCCGGAAGTACCTGCGGCAGGGCGAGGGCATGGTGCTCCGGCCCGGCTGGAGCATCCACACGGCTTTCATGCGCTTCCCGATCGACGCGATCTTCCTCGATGCCGATCAGGTGGTCATCCGGATCGAGCACGAGGTCGGCCCGTGGCGGACGGTGTCGTGTCGCGGCGCTCGCGAAGTCGTCGAGATGGCGGCGGGAGAGAGTCGCCGCCGCGGGCTCGAGGTCGGAGACCGCGTCGCGTGGGCATCGCGCAGTGCCGCGGACGCACGAACGGAGCGCGCGAACAGGACCTTCGACGACGAGGTCGACGAGCCGCGTGCCCGCATCCTCGTCGCAAGCAGCGATCCGCGCTTCCTGCGACTGGCTCGCTTCCTGCTGGGAGGACGCGATCTCGAGGTCGAGGAGCTCACGACACCGGAACGCCTGCCGGAGGCGATTCTCGCGCCGTCTGTGGACCTGGCCGTGCTCGACGGCGCCGATTCGGTCGCCGACGCGTTGCGCACGGCCAATGCGACGAGGGCGCGCCGACCCGAGATCCCGGTGATCATCGCAGCGGACACAGGTGGTAAGAGCCCGTCCGGTATCCGCGTGTTCGACCGCTGGAACGAGACCGAAGAGCTACTCCTGGACATCGAGCGACGGCTCTCCGAGCGAGTCGCGGGCGCCGCTCCACCAGCGCGATGACCGGAGGCGAGGGGGAAGGAACGTTGCATTGGTGCGGGAACTCACGAAGATGAGGCGATAGCTCGCACATGACCGAGGCAGGCACGAACATCGGCCCCGGAGGGTCAGCCCCTCTCCCCCGCTCGCCGCAGCCGGAGCGCCAGGCGTATCGCGGACCAGAGGCGCGCCTCGAGCGCCTGCACGCGTACTTCCTCGAGGGGTGCACGGACGAGATCCGCCCCGTGCTCGAGTCCGTTCTCGCCGACGCACGACGCGTGCACGCGGGCTACGCCGACGACGAAGTCGGAGACGGCCTGGCGTCGGTCTGGTACGCGGCGACCGCGATCGTCGAACTGGGCGCGGCGCTGGAGCTCGACGAGGCCGACGTACGCGGTGCCGGCGCGGCCATTGCCGAGGCATGCGCACTGCCGCTTGCATCTGCGCGATACGTGCTCTTCCGCGAGGTGGTGAGACACCCGCGCCTGCTCGAGCTGCCACCGCTCATGGCCGTCGAGCTCCAGCTCGGGCTGCTCCTCGGCCTCGATGTGCTCAGCGACGTGACGCTGTGGGTACGAACGCCGGGAGGGCTCGACTGCATCGTCACGCTCGGCGACGACGGCCGTCCGAGTCGCCGCACGCGCGCGGAGGCGAAGGCGACGCTCCGACAGCGCTCGCGGCTCTCGCTCCTCGGGGGTTCGCAGCTGCGGTCGGCGACGGTGCTCCGCTTCGGCGAGGCCTATGCGGCGATCGTCGGGCGCGTCGGGTCTGTCGAGCAGAGCATTGCGGACGCCTATCTCCAGGAGAGCGCGGCGTCGCTGAGCCATGTCATCGAGCGTGAGCATCTCCTCGACTATTCGGCGAGCCGCGAGCGGACACTCATCGCGTCGGCGGAGCGTCGGCTGATGCGCCTCGGGTTCGACCTCCACGACGGGCCGATCCAGGACGTCCTGGCGCTCGCCGCCGACGTCCAGCTCCTGCAGCGGCAGGTCCACCCGTTCATCCTCGATGACTATCGCGAGCAGACACACGGCCGCTTCGACGACCTCTCGTCGCGGCTCGTCGAGCTCGATCGCCAGTTGCGTGAGATCGCGCACTCGCTCGAGACGAAGAGCGTCATCTCGCGGCCGCTTGGCGAGATCCTGCATCGCGAGGTCGACAACTTCGCCGAGCGGACGGGGATCGCAGGCCGAACTCGAGATCCGCGGGGATCCCGACTCGCTCTCCTCGGCACAGCGCATCACGGTGTTCCGCGCGATCCAGGAGGCCCTCGCAAACGTGCGCGAGCACGCGAGCGCGACGACCGTCTCGGTCCGCGTACGCGCGCGCCGAAGCGCGATCGAGCTCCAGATCGTCGACGACGGGATGGGGTTCGAGGTCGAGCGCGCGCTCGCCAAGGCGGCGCAGCGCGGCCGGCTCGGTCTCGTCGGCATCGGCGAGCGCGTTCGCATGGTCGGAGGCACCTTCGAGCTCGAGAGCCAGCCCGGCGGCCCCACCTCGCTGAAGCTCACGCTCCCGCGCTGGGAGCCCCTCAACCCCGGCTAGCCCGGATCGCCTCGTCGCGGCGCGGCCACACTCGCGCTGGGCTCCACGGCGACCCCAGACGCGACGAAGGAGGCCTCCCGACCTCCTTCGTCTCTTCCCCCTACCGCCGCAACCGGTGCCGCCGCCCCGTTGCGGATCCTGTCGACGTCAGCTCAGGACGTTTCCTGCTTCGAGAGCTTCGAGACGCACTTGCCGAACGCGTTCGCCTTGTTGGCGTTCGTTCCGTACTTCTGCTTGAACGCCTCGATGCTCTGCGCCGTGGTTCCACGCTCCGCCTTGCACTTCTTGGCAGCGTTCTCCTCGGCCCTCTCCTCGGCTGCGTCCTCGGCTGCGGCTTCCTTCTTGGCCTTCGCCTTGCCGGAGACGCACTTCCCGAAAGCGTTTGCCTTGTTGGCGTTCGTTCCGTACGTCTGCTTGAACGCCTCGATGCTTTGCGCCGTGGTTCCACGCTCCGTCTTGCACGCCTTCGCAGCGTTCTTCTCGGCCGACTGACCCGGTGCGGACTGGCTCTTGCCGGGATTCTCGGGCTTGCCCTTGTCTGCCGGCGGGACCGCAAGGGCCGCCGGGACGGACAGCGTGAGGAACGCGGCGATAACGATGAGTGTCCTGGTCATGTCAGCTCCCGGTCGGGGATACGCGCCAATGTCAGGAAGACGTCCACGGGAGCCAGAACTTGCGCGGGAGAGTGTTAAGAATTCGTGAGGTGGGTTGCGGCCCCGTCGCTGCGCGACGACGGTTCCAGTCATGGCCGTCACCGAGTCCGGCCATCTCGCATCGCGCGAGATCGACGACCTCTACCGCGCGCACGTCGCCGAGGTCTACCGCTACGCGTACGCGGTGCTCGGAAACCATGCCGATGCCGAGGACGTCACGCAGACGACCTTTCTGAACGCATACCGCTCGCTCGAGCAGGGCGTCCGCCCTCGCAAGCCGACGAACTGGCTGCTCACGATCGCGAGCAACGCGATCAAGCAGCGCTTCCGTCAGGAACAGTCGAGGCCGCGTCAGGTCGAGTTCGACGAGCGCATCGCCCAGGCCGGAACGGACGACGAGGACGACGAGGGACCCAGCGTCGGCGAGCTCCTCACCGCGCTGTCGAAGATCCCACCGCAGCAGCGGCAGGCGATCGTGCTGCGCGAATTCGAGGGGCGTTCCTACAACGAGATCGCCGAGATACTCGGCATCTCGACCTCCGCGCTCGAGACGCTTCTCTTTCGGGCGCGACGGTCGCTCGCCGAGGAGCTCCAAGATCAGCTCACGTGTACGGAGGCGCAGCTCGCTGTGTCGCAGTCCGTCGACGACCGGCTCGGCCGAAAGGAGCGCCGCCGCCTGCGCGATCACCTGGCCGAATGCCCGGATTGCGCGCGCTTCGCGCGGCTGCAGCAGCGCCATCGCTCCGCGCTTCGCGGTCTCGCCCTCGTTCCGATCCCGCTCTCGCTGACGCTCTTCAAGGGTCTCGAAGGGACCGCGTCTGCAGCCATCGTGCCCGTCAGCGCGGGCGCAGGTGCTGTTGCCGTCGGTGCGGGAGTGGGCACGGGTGCGACCGCAGCGGGCACGACGGGTGGAGTGCTCGCAGGTGGCCTCGGGCTCAAGGTCGCCGCCGCGGTTGCCGCGGCCGGGGTCGCCGGGGGTGTCGGCGTAGCCGGATCGAGCGAGGTCGATGGGAAGCAGGCGAAGCCAACGCGTCCGGCAGCCGAGCAGCCCGGGTTGCGCCTCGGACAAGTGGCACCGCGTGGAGTCACCGTGCCCGGCAACGGCGTCGCTCGGGGGAAGGAGTCGGCTCCCGGGCAGACGAGGGCCGCCGACACCAAGCGCGAGAGCACGCAGGGTCAGAGGGCGAAGGCAAAGGCGCGCGGCCAGGAAGTGAGCGCGGCGAAGCGTAAGGCAGCCGCTCAGCGACGAGCATCCGCACGGGCGAAGGCCGCCGCAGAGCAGAGGGCGGCAGCGCGGCAACGAGCTGCGGCGCAGCGGCGCGCCGCCGCTGCGCAGCGGAAGGTCGACAAGGCCGCACGCTCGTCCGGGTCCACTACCCCGAGCTCCCCGAACGGCGCCGGACAGGATTCGTCGCCGAAGAAGTCAGCCGTCGCGTCGGAGGTCGAGCCGGCGTCCACTCCCCCGTCGGGCGACTCCGCGCCAAAGGAGAACATGAACGGGAGCGCGGGCGACAACGCGGGCGGGCCGAAGGAACGCTGACGGCGTCCTCGCCCCTCCCTCGTACGAGGGAGGGCACTCACTCGGGAACGACCGATCTCGTTCCCACATATGCGATTCCTCGTTCTACTCGCAGCGCTGACGACGGCTGCGCTCGTCATGTCGCCCCTAGCCGCCCCGAACGTGCCGACCAAGGTCGAACGTCGTGCTGCGCTCGAGGCGGCGGTCGTGCGCGAGATGAATCGTGTGCGATCCATGCGCGGCCTGCGTCCACTCCGTGCCGCACCCGCGCTGCGCTCCGCCGCGCGTGGACACTCGGAGGCAATGCTGAGGCATGACTTCTTCAGCCACGAGTCGGCTGACGGGACGGCGTTCAACGAACGGATCAGGCGCTACTACACCGATCGTGGGTTCACGCGATGGTCGGTGGGCGAGGCACTGATGGCGGGCCAGGGTCACGCGATGGATGCACAGGCGATCGTTGCAGCGTGGCTCGATTCGCCAACGCACCGCACGATCGTGCTGTCTTCGACCTGGCGCGACACGGGGATAGGCGTGTACTACGACCCGAAGGCACCGCCGACCTTCGGCGGCACCGAGGCGATCGTGGTCACCGCCGACTTCGGTCTCCGGGAGGGCTGAGGCGGGAAGTAGTGAGGGTCGCGCCGGGCTACGCAGCCAGCGTGTGGATCGGCGTCGCGTTCGGGTCGATCTCCGAGGCGAAGCCGCGATCCCAGGACACGACGACCCGGCCTTGCTCGTCGATCTGGTCGACGATGCCACGGTCTCCCGCGCACAATCCCGAATCGTCACGAGGCGCCTCGACGAGCTCGATCCTCGCCCCGATTGCCACGCCGGCCCGAAGGCGAGCCGCGAGAAGTCGTGCGCCCTGGGTGTCCATACGTCGCATATCGGTTTCGCGAGGCAAAGTCTTTAACCTCCGAGGAGATGTTCATGCTGAAGGACTCCAACGAGCCTCGACGAAGTCGCGTGGTGCCGGCGGATCGCTCCAAACTCGACGGCTTAGGATCGATCCGCCGGCAGCACACGTGACGGTGGAGCCCGAATGACCAACACCGATCAGAGTCGTGACGACGATCGCCGCGGCGGCATCGTGCGGCGTGTGCTCTCGTCCGGGCCGAATCCCGAGGAGCGACTCGAGGAGCTGCTGGCGCAGCGTCGTCGCGAGCTCGACGAGCATGCCGAGCAGCTGCACGCGTCGATCGCAGAGCTCGAGCGACGTGAGGAGCTCCTCCGCGACTCGCGCACCTCGGTCGAGCGGATGCTCCGTCTCGGAACGTCCGACCTCGAGGCACGCGAGAACGAGCTCACCGGCTACGTCCGCGAGCTGACCGAGCGGGAGAAGGCGCTCGCCGAGGAGGAAGCGGATCTCGGGCGCCGGCGCCAGGAGCTCGGAGCCGTCGAGCTCAAGCGCGCCGCCGTCGAGCGTCGCGAGCGCGCCGTCGAAGTCCGCGAGCAGGAGGTCGCAGAGCGCGAGGCCGCGGCTCCGGACGTCGCCATTCGGGCGGAGTCGGAGTCCGTCGAGCTGGCGTTCGTTCCCGGGGCAAACTACGCTCTCGCCGAGCTGGATGCGGTCGAGCTGACCACGGGCCTGGAGCTCGAGATCGCTGACGAGACCTTCGTCGTCGCACGAATCGGCCGGTCACCGCTGCCCGGCGACGGCCGGCGTTGCGCCTATCTCGTCCGCGGCGTGCGCGGCCGAGAGCCCTCGTCTCCAGGCAGCTCGTAAACAGCAGGGCGCCGACGATCGTCGGGCGCGTCCCCCATGATCTCGAGCCGCCGCTCCGCCTGCGCCACGAGAAACTGGGCGACGGTGACATCCTCCTCCGTGAAGCGCCGCAAGCGCATCTCGTAGAGCTCGACGAGCCCCCACGCGCTGCCGCGCACCTGCATCGGCACCATCAGGAGCGCGTTCATTCCGAGGTCCCGGAGGATGAATGCCTCGGACGGGTCGACGTCCCCTTCGGCAAACGACACCGTCCGCGCCTCACGGCTGCGGAGAACCTCGGCGGTGAGCGGAAAGTCTGCGATCCGGTACGCCGCGTCGTCGCCCAGCGACACCTCGCGAAGCGCGTGATCGGTGGCGTCGACGACGTACTCGCCGACAACACGCGACGCGGAGCATGCGGTCGCCCCGACGACGAAGACGAGGGTCTTGCACAGCCTGCTGCAGATTCCCTCGACCGAGCTCTCGGCCTCGATCGACTTGGCGGCGGCCATCGCGTCCGCCAGGACGGATCCGGAGCCGCTGGAGCGTTCACGTGCTCGACCCTCTAGCCCGCGACTCGGCTCGGCCGCGGTCGAAGAGATCGGAAGCGAGAGCTCGCGGAACGAGGCGACGCGATCCTTTCCTGCTGACTTGGCGGCGTAGAGGGCCTGGTCGCCGGCTCGCAGCAGCGAGGTCGGCGTGGCTCCGTCGAAGGGGTACGTCGACACGCCGGCGGAGATCCTGAGCGGGAAGCCCGCGTCGGTGAGCCCCTCCGCGAGGAGCGTCCGAATCTCGGTGCCGAGTGCCTCGGCGAGGTCGGAGTCCGCGGCTGGCAGCATGACGACGAACTCGTCGCCGCCGAGACGGGCTGCCGCAGCTTTGTCGGGAAGCGACCGGGCGAGAACGTCGGCCACCTCCTGCAGCAGCGTGTCGCCGAACTCATGTCCTGCACGGTCGTTGATCTCCTTGAAATCGTCGCAGTCGATGACGAGGAGGCTCAGCGGCAGCCGCCGCTCCTGGGCGAAGGCGAGCTCGCGCTCGAGCCGCTCCTCGAGACCGCGGCGATTGAGGATTCGCGTCAGCGGATCGGTCGCGGCGCTCAGACGCTCGCGCTGGAGCGCGAAAGCGGCATCGAGTGTCGCTGCCACGTGCGCGGCGAGCACCGCTGCGGTGTCCAGCAGGCCCGGATCGACGTGCGCCGACTCGCCGCTGATTCCCACCATCGCTCCGAGCTCGCCGGCATTGGCGCGGAGCGGAAGCCAGACGACCGAGCGCTTGCCCGGACCGCGAGCGGCTCCGAGCTCGAGGACCTGGCAGACGACGCTCGGGTCCGTTTCGGCGCGAGCGACGTCCAGCTCGTCCGCCGAGAGCGGAGGCCGCGTGCCGGTCTCCGATCTCCAGGCAGCGAGCTCCGTCGGTGTGCCCGTCTCGCCCCAGACCACGATCTGCGTGGCTTCCAGCGGGAGGACGCGCGGAAGTGATGCGGCGGCGAGGGCGGCGATGTCGCGCGGGTCGCGGAGGCTGCCGAGATGGACGAAGAGCCGTGCCAGCGCGGAGAGATCGAGCGTCCGTCGCGACCGCAGGGCTTCCGCGAGCGGAGTGAGGGCGCGGGTGAGAGGACGCAGCGCGTCGGCAGCCTCGTCAGGCAGCGTTCGCTCGGACTCGATGTTGAGGATCCCGACAGCTGCGCGGCCGGAGAGCAGAGGGATCGCGAGCTCCGACGTCACGCCCGGCAGAGCCGCGACGTAGTCCGGGTCCGCGTGCACGTTGGTCGCGAGCTGTGGACCCGCGAGCCGGACCGCGCGGCCGGTGATCCCGCTCTCGATCGTGATCCCGTCCGGGACGACCGCGTAGCCGCGCTGCGCCACGAGCCAGAGACGCCCGTGCTCGAGCACGAAGACCGATGGCATCGCTCCGGCGACAGCTTCGTAGAAGGTGTCGATTGCGGCCTCGATCGCCGCGGCCGGATCGTCGTGGGCGCCGATCTGTTCCGCCGCTCGGTGCGCGGCCGTGGCGAGCAGACCGGCATCGATGGGCCGGACGACACGCGTAGCCGCAGAGGCAGACTCCATGCCTGCGTTATCGGCGCTCGCTGCCCGCTGCTAGAGACCGGCGTGTCGCGCTAAGAGGTGCCTATCCCCTGGTACCAATCGAGAATGGCGTCGCCCCAGAACAGCGCGACGACCCCTCCCAGCGCAAGAAACGGGCCGAGCGGGATCGCAGACTTTCGCGCCTCCCTTCCGTGTCGCGCGAAGAGAACCGCGGCCGGGACGAATGCGACGAAGAAGCCGACGAACATGGCGACTATCACGGAGATCCCGAGCCCTGCCCCGAGGAAGGCGGAGAGTTTCACGTCACCCAGCCCGAGACCGCGCGGATAGACGAGCACGATCAAAAACAGCACCAGCCCTGCCCCAAGGGCGCTGAGTATCCACTCGACGCTCGGATCGTCGATCGTGCGCAGCACCAGCATGGCCAGCGCTCCCGGAAGCACCACCTTGTCGGGAATCAGGCGATGCTCGAAGTCCGTGCGCGTGATCACGACGAGCACCCAGCAGAAGAGGGTTGCCGCAAGAGCCTCGAGGGTGAAGCCGAAGACGAGCCCGCACACTCCACCGAACGCAGCGGTTCCGAGGAGGACGAGCGGAAGACGCGACGAGCGCGGCACGCTGCGCAGCAACGGGTCGTGGTGCGGCGCGTTCGTTGCGATCCGGTCCGCGACCGGGCCGACGAGCGCGCCCAGAAGAAGCCCGACGAGGCCCGCAGCGAGGTTCATCCTCCGGGATTCCGCGACCGTCTACGAGCTCCTTCTGCACGCCGAGATGCGCGGTCACCCCTCCCTCGGGTGAGAGATCACTCATTCTGGGGGTGGTTGCGCGCCGATTCGGCAGTACTGTCGGAATCAACTGCGGCAGCCCCGAAACCGGGGCAGAACGGCACGAGTGACGATCAGAACTAGGCGGCGGCAACTGAGAAGCACGTTCGTGTGGGCGCTGTGCCTGGCCGCGCTCGTACTCTGCGCGAGCCTGTTCACGGCCGTGTTCCGCGAGACACCCGACCACGTTGCGGCGGGTCTCGTCGTTTTCGCGTTCGTCGCCGCCGCAGCAGGGGTCGTCCTCAATTGGCGCCTCGAAAACGCTCACTCGGAAGCGCTCCGCGACCCACTCACCGGCCTTCCGAACCGTGGGCTGCTCGACGATCGCATCGAGCAGGCGTTCCGCCGCTCGCGGCGTTCGGGCGAGCCGTTCACCCTCATCGCGATCGACCTCGACGGCTTCAAGGACGTGAACGACGTACGCGGGCATCGCGCCGGTGATCTCGTGCTGAAATCACTGGCCAGGCGCTTCGAGGCGATCGTCCGAGAGACGGACACTGTGGCCCGCGTGGGCGGCGACGAGTTCGTCATCCTCTCGATGGGCACGGGGAGCGACGATCGCGCAGGAGCGCTCGTCGGACGTCTGCGGAACGCGTTGCGGCGGCCGTTTCGCGTCGACGGGGCGGCCGTGGAGATCGACGGCAGCATCGGCTGGTCGGTGTTCCCCGACGACGGCTCGACCGCCGAGGAGCTTCTCTCCCGCGCGGACGGCCAGATGTACGCGACGAAACGTGACACGAGCGACGAGTCGGTGCTGATGCGCCGCGGCGTCGACGCCGGCATCGTGCGCGATGTCGAATCCGCGCTCGAGAAGAACGAGCTGGTCGTCGTGTACCAGCCCATCCTCGATCTTGCGAGCGGTGCGCCCCGCTCCGCCGAAGCACTCATCCGCCGAGCGCTGCCGGACGGAGTGCTCCTCCCGCCGGCCGACTTCGTGCCTCACGTCGAGCGCACCCCGATCGTCCGCGAGCTGACATTCCTCGTCGTCGCGGACGCGCTCGACTCGGCGCAGCAGTGGGCGAAGGCCGGACACAGTCTCGGCGTTGCGATCAACATCCCGTATCGCCTGCTCGACGATGCGCAGTTCGCCGAGGGCCTGTCAGAGCTGCTGCGAACGGTCGATCCGACGGAGCCGCAGGTCACTCTCGAGGTCGTTCCGTCCGGCCCCGGCGCGGGGATGCAGGTCGACGAGGAGGTGCTCAGCCGATTCGACGCCCTCGGCGTTCGCCTCTCGCTCGACGACGCCGGTCGAGCGGCTTCGTTCGCTGCACTCCGCGTGCTCCCGCTCGACGAGCTCAAAATCGACGTCGGCTTCGTGCATGGGCTCGGCAAGAACGCGACGGACGCCGCGCTGGTGCGCGGAATGATCGACATCGGACATGCGCTCGGGCTTCAGGTCGTCGCCGAGGGCGTCGAGACCCGCGAGGCGTGGAGCGTCCTCGGCGAGTGGGGTTGCGACTTCGCGCAGGGCTTCTACGTCGCGAGCCCGCGCCGGTCGGAGGAGCTCGTCGAGTGGCTCGGCGCGAGTTGGCCCGCGGTCGCCTGAGCGGCGGCGGCTACCGCGAACCGCCCGGCACCCAGAGCGGCTCGTCGTATCCGCCTGCCGCGTTCGCCGTGCGGGCGAGGATGAAGAGAAGGTCGGACAACCGGTTCAGGTAGACGAGCGCCAGTGGATTCAGGGAGTGGGAACCTGATGCAGCGAGGGTCTCGCGCTCGGCCCGCCGACACACCGTGCGCGCCATGTGAAGCCGGGCCGCAGCCTCGCTCCCCCCCGGAAGCACGAAGCTCCGCAGCTCCGGGAGCTCCGTGTTGAAGCGATCACAGTCCGCCTCGAGGGCGTCGACCTGCTCCTGCGTCGTGCGCAGCCTCCCGTCGTGCTCGAGCGGAACCGAGAGGTCGGCGCCTAGATCGAACAGCTCGTTCTGGACGCGGACGAGCACCTCGCGCATGTCGCCCGCAGAGTCGGCGACGACGAGGCCGAGCACCGAGTTGAGCTCGTCGACGGTGCCGTACGCTGCGATACGGCCATCCAGCTTCGAGACTCGCGAGCCGTCCCCGAGCGACGTCTCGCCCGCGTCGCCGCCGCGCGTGTAGATCTTCGTCAGCCGGACCGGCTCGTTACGTTCGCGGGGCATCGTCCTACGACGGCGTCCCCTGCGGGACCTGATCCTCGCGCAGCTGGCGCCCGAGGATCGAGCGCGCGATGACGAGCCGCTGGATCTCGCTCGTGCCCTCGTAGATCTCGGTGATCTTCGCGTCACGGTAGAAGCGCTCGACCGGGAACTCCTTCGTGTAGCCGTAGCCGCCGAGAACCTGGATCGCCTCCGCCGTCTGCCGCCGAGCCATCTCGGACGCGAAGAGCTTCGCCTTGGCGCCTTCGACGGCATGCGGACGACCTTCCTGCTTGAGCCACGCGGCGCGATAGATCAGGAGCCGGGCAGCATCGATCTCGGTGGCCATGTCGGCGAGCTTCCACTGGATCGCCTGGAAATCTGCGATCTTGCGTCCGAACTGCTCCCGCTCGAGAGCGTAGGCCCGGGCGACGTCGTAGGCGGCCTGAGCGATCCCGAGCGCCTGTGCTGCGATCCCGATGCGGCCGCCGTCGAGCGTCGCCATCGCGATGCGAAACCCTCGTCCCTCCTCGTGCAGGAGCCGATCGCGCTCGACGTGCGCAGCTTCGATCGCGAGATCCGACGTGGTCGACGAGTTGAGCCCGAGTTTCTCCTCCTCGCGTGTGACGCGTACATGCGCCGCGTCGAGCACGAAGCACGAGACACCGCGCGCGCCTGCGGTGGCGGGATCCGTGCGCGCGAAGAGCAGGAACGTCGCCGCACGCGACCCGTTCGTGATCCATTGCTTCGATCCGTTCAGCACCCAGCCGTCACCGTCCGGCGTCGCCGTGGTACGCAGCGAGCCGGCGTCGGAGCCCGCTCCCGGCTCGGTCAGCGCAAACGCGCCGAGCTGCTCGCCGCGCGCGAGCGGCGGAACGAAGCGTGCGCGCTGCTCGTCCGTGCCGAACGCGAGGATCGGCAGCGTCGCGGCGCTCGTGTGTACCGCAACGGTCACGCCGACGCCCGCATCCGCACGTGAGAGCTCCTCGAGCACGAGCACGTACGAGAGGAAATCCGCTCCTGCGCCACCGTACTCCTCGGGCACGCAGACACCCATGAGCCCCAGCTCCGCGAGCTTGGGATAGAGCTCGTCCGGGAAGCGGTGCGCGCGATCCCACTCGCCGGCGTTCGGGACGATCTCGGCCTCGGCGAGCTCCCGGGTGAGTGTCCGGATCGCCTCCTGGTCAGGCGTGAGCTCGAAATCCATCGCGACGGACTATAGGTCGTAGTCTCCGAGGGGTAGGCGGGGAGCGGAAACCCGCATGGTTACACGGTCGTCACTGCCGTAGATGTCGCCGAATGCGGTGCTGGTGTGCCACCGGTGTGACATGGAGATCGTCGCCAGCCGCGCAAACGGCGCGGCGCCGCTCGCCGAACTGCTTCGCCTCGGCGAGCTGCCCGAATAGACCCGCTCCGGCGGGCCTCTCTCGTTCTCGAACTCAGCGATGACGCTCGGAGCACCGATCAGCCACACTTCGGGAATGGCCTCTGGCCTGGAAGTCGGCGGCGACGTCGAGAAGGCTTTGGAAAGCGTCGGCGTCCCGAGCTACGTCCTCGACGAGACGGGATACGTCCGCTGGCTCAATCCGGCGGCCGAGAAACTCGTCGGCGACGTTCGCGGCCGCCACTTCACCTCCGTCGTTGCTCCCGAGGACAGGCAGCGGGCCCAGGAGTTGTTCTCCCGGAAGGTGCTCGGCACCCAGCCCACGGACGCAACCGGCGTCTTCATGACGACCACCGGCGCACGAGTGGCCGTGGAGGTCAGCTCGGTGCCGCTGATGAACGGCGAGCGAGTGGTCGGAGTCTTCGGGCTGTTCGAGGGACGCCCCGACGACACGCCCGCAGCGCCACCCCCGCACCTCACCCCTCGCCAGGTCGAGGTCCTTCGTCTCCTGGAGCGGGGCTGCTCGACGAAGCAGATCGCCGCCGAACTTCACATCAGCACCGAGACGGCCAGGAACCACACCCGCAGACTCTTTCGGGCGCTCGGCGTCAATTCCCGACTCGAAGCCGTTGCCGCCGCTCGTGCGCTAGTTCCTCGATCTCCCCCGGCGTGAAGTCGTCGAGGGGTCAGACCGACTACTAGTGCGTACGCCGCTGGCCGAGATCGTCTCCCAACTCCCGAGGTAGGTGTCGACAGGCCCGTCGCCGAGAAGAGCGCCTGGCCTTCGCTGCAACACCCGGACAGGCAGAAGCCCCCGCCGAGGCGACGGGGGCTTCTGGTGGGCCTGCCGCTTGCGCTCGGGCCTGAGAGAAGGTTCTAGCCCGGTGCGTTCGAAACGCTGCTCGCCGCATCCGAGAACAGCTGGCGAAGAACGTTCCGAGGAAGAAGAGCGCGATGATGATGGCGATAGCGAGGAAGCCGAGCAGAATCGCGTACTCGGTCGTCGTCTGGCCATCCTCACGCTCGCGCAGCTCGTGCACTGCGACCTGCAGTGCGACGAACGGGCGCATCAGGATGTCGGTCATTTCGGAGATTCCTCCGGTCTGGAGTGCCAGGAGCACTCCCTCGTGATTGACCTCGCCAGAGTCGACGGGGCCTGCCGTTCATGGTCGGTGTGGCAGGCCGCACAACCGACCACTCGTACGGAGGATTCGACTTGACCAAAGGATGGGTTTTCCCTAGACGATTGGGTGGATTCGCGGCCATCGCGGGTCTTCACCCGCGGCTAGTCGCCGACGTCTCGCCTGCGAACGATCTCCCAGACTCCGCTTCCGACGTGGACCTCGACAAGTCCTTCGCCAAGGTTGACCGTCGTCCCCGGCGCTGGATCGTCGACCCACCGTCTCGACCAGACGAGACGATAGCCCTTGGGCCTGCGACCGGCGGTGGCGCGGTTGCAGCGGCGATGCTCGGGGCCGGTGTGGCGGCTCCGGTCGAAGTCGTCATGGCCGAGATCCCACGGCTCCGTTGGGCAGGATCGGCTCACCGCACCTGACGCAGATCGCGGCTCCCGATTTCACCACCGGATCGAGACGCGCCCGGAGGCGTTGGTGAACCTTCCAGCCATACCCGCGCTCGGTCGTACTAGTCCGCACCAGCTTCCGCAGTTGCCGTTATCCGCATCCATCGTCACGAATCAGGGGGGATACGGCCTGACTGGCGGTCAGGAATCCGTCTCGCTCCCTAAAAAGCGCATAGCCATGCGAGATTTGGAGCAAGGGCTGCCGGGGAGGATGATTGCCCTGAGTGTCCCTCTGGGAACTCACTGCGGTGATCGGCGCTGGGCTCGCCGTGGCGGGCTTTGTCATCCTGTGCATCCTGCTGTGGTGGGGTCGACACGACGCTCCGAACCGCTGGGACACGTAACCGCGCCCCGCGCCTAATCGAGTGATGCAGGACTTCCGCTTCCCGCCGATGAATAGGAACCCAGTTCTCCCCAGAACTGTAGGAGCCCCGCCTCGGTGGGGCTTCTGCCTTTTCAGGGTGCGTTGGGCACGACCGCGCAGCCGTTGAGTAACGCGCACTGCGGAGTGACTGTCCGCCCGCAGCAGCACAGGCACCCTCGCACATCGACCCGGTCGGGTGACGCTGTGAACGCCGCAGCGGGTGGGCCTGGGGGAGGTCAGAGGAATCCCTGGTGAGCAGGAATCCCGCTGGGGGGAGCCGCCCACCCGCCGCAGGTGGGCCACCCTCTCACCTCGACGTGGCTGCGTAGGTGTGTGCGTTTTTGGAGCGAGGTCGGATTGGACACCCGCTCGTTTCCCCGTATCCCCCCTGAGGCTTCACGCTAGTCAGTGTTCCAGCGAAATAGATGCAAGAACACGCTACACAGGCCCTGAGCATCCCGGCTGCAACCGTGCTGCCCCGCATTGCAACGTGACCTCTCGCGAGTGGTAACCCGTCCCCGCCGCCGGAAGGTGGTGAGGCTATTCGCCCGCCGTGTTTGGCAACTGTGCGCCGTTTGCCATCTCGCGCTCAAGACGGGAGCTGCGCGCGACGGCATAGCTATCACCGACGAGACGTGCGGCAATCACCGCGGTTACTAGTAGCGGCAGCGCCGGGAAGGTGTCATCGACGCCGACCGTTCGTGGCCCGAACCAGAGCGCAATCGGCAACAGCCACAGTGGCGAGAACCGCGGTCGTGCAATGGCGAGCGGCACTGCCAGTATGACGAGGTAGTGCATCCACAGGATTGGCGTGAACGCGAACGCCGCGGCCAACGCCAGGAAGAACGCGCCCTGTTCGTCACCGCGACGCGTGAGCACGACGCAGCCGCCCAGGAGCAACCCCCCGATTACCAGCATGGCTACGTAACCGAAGGTCGCGGGCAGTCCGGCTGATGCGGCGATGCCCACATACGAATAGCGCTTGGCCGCGTTGGCGTCGCTCAACGCTTGAAGCATCGACGGGTAGTCGGCAAGCCCCTGGAACCCAGGACAGCCCACAGCCCGAACGTGAGAGCGGCACCGATTCCGATCGCGTATGCCGTCGAGCGCAGGCGTCGTGTCGCAAGTGTCCACACGACGAGCGGCCACAGGAAGAACTTGGCAGGCACTGCGAGCCCGAGGGCGATCGCAGGCGGCCAGGTTCGGTTCCGATAGCGCCAGCTGATCGCCAACGCAAACGCCAACGCGGGCGTGATGCTGGCCATGTCGAATTCTTGCCAAGTCGGTGCCCACAGGAACAACGCCAGGTAACAGAGCAGGTCGCGGACACCAAGAGTGACCAGCGTGCCCACGAGCAGGGCTCCGGCTACGACGAGCGCGAGGAGCGCAGCGACATCGTCTGGCAGCACCGTGAACGGCGTGAGCAGGAACGCCACCTGTGGCGGATAGACATAGGCGTGTCCCAGGGTGGCGTCCGCCAGCGAATAGGGCGAGTCGCCGCGCAGGACATCTCTAGCCGCGGGCAGGTAGTGCAGCCGGAAGTCCACGGCGAGCCTGCCCGACAGAGCGGCAAGGAGCCCGCCACCGATCAGCACTGCTGCAACCGTGCCCAAAGCTGCCGTGGCAGTAAGCCGCGTCCTTCTTGCCATCCGTCGTTTCCTTCCGGAACCCGGCAGCACGCGCCGGCGGCGATTCCACGGTCACGTCAGGTTCCCCTGAGTGTAGTAGGCAATCCGTGATCGCCGACTCCCTAGAAGCGTGGGCAGTCCTCGCCTCGCCCGATAGGACACGTTTGGGTCTATTCGTCAGCGGCCGTCGCAGACGCGCTTGGCGTCAACGCCGAGGAGACGGCGTTGTCGCCTAGTTGAGCGGACGCTGAGGAGAAGGGTGGACACTCCAGACGTGAAAACCGACGACGAAGACCCACGCCGCTCCGAACAACAGGCACGCGTCCGAGTGGTCGAACCGCATCCCGCGTGGGTGATCGTTTCGCTGATCACAGCTGCCGTCGTCGGCGTCGGCTTCCTCGGCTACTACTGGTTTACGCCACGCTTGAGCTCTTTGACTGCGTGAATCTCATCTCGGATGCCGCGTATCCGCCGAGTCATACAGAAGGCGCTCAGGACGCGAGCGTCTATGTCGCCGCTCTCATCACGGTCGCGGCGTGGCTCGGCACATGGAGGATCACGACGACAACCCGGCTGCGGCGATGGCCGCCGCTCCTCGTGCTCGTCTTCGCAGTGCTCGACATCGCAGCGCTCCTAGCCCTTTGGTCCTTGTCTCCAGCCATATGGGGACCGGAGCACTGTGTTCCAGACTAGGACGTGTGTTGAGGCTTGCAAAGTCGATGGCGGCGCTCGGCGCTTCGAGCTTCGGCGATGGCTGGCGACCCGGTGATCTAGAAGTTCTGGTTCAGGCGATGCACATGACGCCTTAGCTGCCCTCGCACCTTGCGCTTGTTCTGAGCGCACTCGTCGCACCAGTACCGCCACATGACACCGCCGAAGCGTTGTGACTCGTGCATCACGGCGCAACAGCCCAGAGCAGGCAATGACAACTCTCGCTTGTGCCACTGCACGAGCCGTTTCTTCCGGAAGCCTGCGACGGGACCAGAACGGCCCGGTGCCGCACTACCACCCGCACGACCTTCGTCATCGCAGGGCGACGATCTGGCATCAGTCGGGCGTGTCTGCCCGCGACCTTGCCGAGCGGATGGGGCACTCCAAGCCGTCGATGTCGCTGGATGTCTACAGCCACGTCATGCCGCCCGACGAGATCACGTCCGAACGGTTCGTGTCGCTGCTCAGCGATTAGACAACTGGTCTATTCCGTACGGAACGGCCCTTCGGGGCCTGTTCTGTTGTGGCGGTGTGCCACCGGTGTGACATCTACGCTCGCGGTGCGCCGCAAACCCGCACCAGTTCACGATAGTCCCGACTATAGGTCGTAGTCGTAGAAGCCCCGGCCCGCCTTCCGCCCGAGGCGACCGGCGGCGACGTACTGACGGAGCAGCGGGCACGGAGCATATTTCGGGTCGCCCAGACCCTGGTGCAGGACCTCCATGATCGAGACGCACGTGTCCAGTCCGATGAGGTCCGCGAGTGCCAGAGGCCCCATGGGATGCGCGAAGCCGAGCTTCGCGATCGTGTCGATCGCCTCGGCCTCGGCGACCCCCTCCATGAGTGCGTACGCCGCCTCGTTCACGAACGGCATGAGGATGCGGTTCGAGACGAAGCCGGGGAAGTCGTTCACCTGAGCCGGCGTCTTGCCGAGATCCTCGGCGAGCGCGACGATCGCCGCGGCGGTCTCGTCGGAGGTCTGGAGCGCGCGGATCACCTCGACGAGCGCGAGCACCGGGACGGGATTGAAGAAGTGCATCCCGATGACCCTCTCCGGACGACCGGTTGCTGCGGCAAGCGAGGTGATCGGGATCGAGGACGTGTTCGACGCGAGGATCGCGTCGGGCGGGAGCACGGCGTCGGCCCGCCGGAAGATCGCCTCCTTCACGGTGACGTTCTCGACGACCGCCTCGATGAGGAGATCGGCGCCGACGATGTCGTCGACCGGCGTCACGCGCGGGAGGACGTCCGCGGCGGCTGGGCCGCCCTTCTCCGCGAGCTTGGTAAGGCTCCGCTCCATCGCCGTCAGCGCTCGCTCGGTGGCGCCGGGAAGCTCGTCGTGGAGCGACACACGCCGACCGGAGGCCGCGACGACCTGCGCGATCCCAGCGCCCATCTGGCCGGCACCGACGATCACGACGTGCTCGAACTGCACGAGGCTCAGGCTACGTCAGGACGACGGCGATGGTGCGCGAAGCCGCACCCGTCTACTGCCCAGGGGCGCCTGGCAGCTCGGGCCGCGAGCCCTTTCGCAGCCGGCGAAGCGCCCAGAGCAGGACGAGCGCGAGGATGACGATCCCGATAGCGACCTTGATCGGCCCGCCGCGAGGCTCGCCACCTTCGACGACGAGCTGCCCGGGGTTCACCACACTGCACGCGGTGGCCAGCCAGACGCCGTCGGGAGCCCGCGTGAGCAGGAGGCCGATCGACTCGTCACGAGGGACGTCGACATCGCAGTCCGTGCCGGACGGGCTCCGCACCTCGAGCGTCCGCTCGACATCGCCCTTGACGCGCTGCTCGACCTCGACGGTCAGGAAGCGTTGTCGCAGACCGTTCAGCTCGCCGGGCCGCTCGGCGACGACACGGCCGACGATTGCTGCGTCCGCATCGTCGAGCCGCTCGTTCATCGGCGCGTTCACGCATACGCATGCCGCCGCAGGACTCGCGAGCGCGAGCGCAGCGAGTGGGATGACGAGGAGCGCCTTCAGACCTCGATCAGGAGCGCGTCGCCCTGCCCGCCTCCCGAGCAGATCGCGGCCAGCCCGAGCCCACCGCCCGAACGCCGTAGCTCGTGGATCATCGTCGTCACGATTCGCCCGCCCGAGGCGCCGATCGGGTGCCCGAGCGCAACCGCCCCGCCATTGACGTTCACGATCTCCTCGTCGGCGCCGAGCATCCGGGTCGAGTTCTTCGCGACCGAGGAGAACGCCTCGTTGATCTCGACTCGAGACACGTCGTCGATCGTCTTGCCTGCCTTTGCGAGCGCCTGCTCGCCGGCGCGCGCGGGCGTGCGCGCGAGGTAGGCGAAGTCGTCGGCGACGTAGCCCTGCGCCAGGATCGTGGCGAGGGGCTCGAGGCCGCGCCGCGCGGCGAATGCCTCCGAGCACACGACGACGCACGATGCTCCGTCGTTGACACCCGGCGCGTTCCCCGCGGTCGTCGTCCCGTCGAGATCGAAGACGGGCTTCAGCGACGCGAGCTTCTCGAGCGTCGTGTCACGCCGCACGCCCTCGTCGGCGGTGACCTCGCCGACCGGGACGATCTCGTCGTCGAAGCGGCCGCTGTCCTGCGCCGCTGCCGCGCGCTGGTGCGAGCGGTAGGCCCACTCGTCCTGCTCCTCGCGCGAGATACCGAGCTCGCGCGAAACGAGCGACGCCTGCGCGACCATGTGCATTCCGTCGAAGGACGACGTCAGCCCGTCGAAGACCATGTGGTCGACGACCTCGCCGTTGCCGAGCCGGTAGCCGAAGCGCGCCTTCGGAAGGAGGTACGGCGCGTTCGACATCGACTCCATGCCTCCGGTCACGACGAGCTCGTGGTCGCCCGCGCGGATCATCAGATCGGCAATCTCGAGCGCGCGGATCGACGATGCACACACCTTGTTGATCGTGTCCGCCGGAACCTCTTTCGGGATGCCGGCGGCGACTGCCGCCTGACGCGCCGGGGCCTGGCCTACGCCCGCCTGCAGGACCTGACCCATGATCACGTACTCGACCTCACTCGGCTCGAGGCCGACGCGATCGAGTGCCGCACGGATTGCGTGCGCACCGAGCTCCGTCGCCGGATGCGACGCGAGCCCGCCTCCGAGACGCCCGAACGGCGTCCGCACAGCGGAGACGATGACCGCGTTCCCCACTGGCCCAGCGTACCGACGGGACGTGTCCCAGTCCGTTCGAGGCAGCAGCTCGACACCTTCCGTCGGGGCGTCGCAATTCGGTTTCGACCGCGAATCAGCGATCGGCCAGCCGCACGCGCTTCCCACACCGCTCGCAGCGCTGATAGCGCTCGGTGAGGAAGAACGGTCGGCGGCGCCTGGGCAACCGATGCCCGAAGACACGGCAGCGGAGCTTCACCGGACGCGCGTCACTCGGCGGGGCCGACCTTGACGAGCATCTTTCCGATGTTCTCGCCGCGCAGGAGGCCGAGGAAGGCCTTCGGCGCGTTCTCGATGCCGTCGACGATCGTCTCGCGATACTGGAGCTTGCCGTCGCGCACCCACCCGGTCGCCTCGCGCGCGAACTCGCCGAAGCGATCGAAGTGGTCGGTGATGATGAATCCCTGGAGACGGAGTCGCTTCGTGACCACCATGAACATGTTCCGCGGCCCCGGCGCCGCTTCGGCATCGTTGTAGCGGGAGATCGAGCCGCACGCGACGACGCGTCCGTGCGCTCGCAGCGCACCGATCGCGGCCTCGAGGTGGTCTCCCCCGACGTTGTCGAAGTAGATGTCGACGCCGTCGGGCGCTAGCTCCGCCAGCGCCTTGTGCGGGCTCTGCTCCCGGTAGTTGAAGACGGCGTCGAATCCGAGGTCGCGCAGCCACTCGAGCTTCTCGTCGGACCCGGCGCTCCCGATGACGCGGCAGCCCGCGATTGCGGCCATCTGACCGGCGGCGCTGCCCACGGCACCCGCCGCGCCCGATACGAGCACCGTTTCGCCCTGCTTCGGCAGCCCGAGAGCGAACACCCCGTACCAGGCGGTGAAGCCCGGCATTCCGAGAACACCGAGCGCGGTCGAGAGAGGGGCCGCCGAGGGGTCGAGGCGCCGCAAGGCCGCGCCGTCGGAGAGTGCCCATTCGCGCCAGCCGAGCTGATGGAGCACCCACTCGCCCTCCGGATACCGCGCGTTGCGGGACGCCGCGATGCGACCGACCGCACCGCCCGTCATCGCCTCGCCCAGCGTGAACGGCGCAACGTACGAGCGAACGTCGTTCATCCGCGGCCGCATGTACGGATCGACGGAGAAGTACGCGTTGCGGATCAGCACCTGACCCTCGGCGGGGCGTGGAATCGGCGTCTCTGCGACCTCGAAGAGATCCTCCTCGGGGAAGCCCTGCGGTCGTGCGACGAGGCGGATCTCGCGTGAGACGTCAGCCATACGGCGATGATACGGCGATGGACTCGCTGCGCGGACAGCTGCTGATAGCAGGCCCCGGGCTCGTCGATCCGAACTTCTGGCGCACCGTGGTGCTCGTGGGCGAGCATTCGGAGGAGGGTGCGCTAGGAGTGGTCCTGAACCGCACGTCCGAGACTCCCGTCGGCGAGGCCGTGCCGGAGCTCGCGTCTCTCGTCAGCGGGATGGGCGACGTGCACGTCGGTGGGCCGGTACAGCCGTCAGCCATCATCGTGCTCGCCGACTTCGCCGAACCTCCGGACGCGGATGCGCTCGTCGTCGAATCCGTCGGGTTCCTGCCCGCAGAGGTCGACCCCGACGCTCTCGGACCGCTGCGCCGCGCGCGTGTCTACGTCGGCTATGCAGGCTGGGGCCCCGGCCAGCTCGACGACGAGCTCGAGGAGGGTTCCTGGATCGTCGAGCCGGCACTCGCCGACGACGTGTTCACCGACGTGCCCGACGAGCTCTGGAGCGGAGTGCTGCGCCGCAAGGGTGGCCCGTTCGGCGTCCTCGCCGCGATGCCGCCGGACCCGTCGCGCAACTGACGTCCGCATCGCGAGGTCTGTCTCTGGCCTGGTTGCCACCGGACGGTCGGGCGTCGAACACCGGCCATCGACGAAGCGGGCAGAGGTAGTCTCGACATGGCGTGGCCGACCCCGGGAAGACCGTCGCGGCGCTTCCTCGCGCAGCCATCCTCCATGCGGCGGAGAGCGCCCGGCTCCAGCGCCTCGTGCAGCGCCACGGCAAGCGCGTCGGCGCGGCGCGATTCGTCGCCGGCGAGACGCTCGACGAAGCCGTCGCCGTCCTGCGCAAGCTCAACGTCGCGGGGCTGTATGCGAACACGACGCTCCTCGGCGAGGCGATCGCCGATGCCGCGGGCGCGTCGGCAATCACGGACCAGTACGAGCAGATCCTCGAACGGCTCGTCGCGGAGAAACTGAAGGCGAACGTGGCGCTCAAGCTCACCCACCTCGGCCTCGCATTCGACGACGAGGTCGCCTTCGCAAACGTCGATCGTCTCGCCGCGCGCGCGGGCGAGCTGGGGACTTTCCTTCGCATCGACATGGAGCAGTCCGAGTACGTCGAGGTGACGCTGCGCATCTACGAGCGCCTCCGCGACGCCGGCCACGACAGCGTTGGCACCGTCTTGCAGTCGTACCTCTACCGCACGTCCGACGACCTCGAGCGGCTCCTGCCGCGTGCGCCGAACCTCCGCATCGTGAAGGGCGCGTACCTCGAGCCCGACACGATCGCCTACCCCGAGAAGCGCGACGTCGACCGCGCGTACCTTCAGCTCGTGCAGCACGGACTCGAGGAGGGTGCATATGTCGCCGTCGCAACGCACGACGAATCGATCATCCGCCAGGTGCAGTCCTTCGCTGCGCGCAAAGGCATTTCGCGCGAGCGCTTCGAGTTCCAGATGCTCTACGGCGTGCGGCCCGGACTTCAGCGCTCGATCGCAGCCGAGGGCTACAAGGTGCTCGTCGCGTCGCCGTTCGGGCCTGACTGGTACCCCTACCTCATGCGCCGCCTCGCCGAGCGGCCGGCAAATGTGGGCTTCTTCCTGAAGAACCTCGTGCGGAGATGAGCTCGCTTCCGGCTACTGCCGACGTCGTCGTCGTCGGCGGCGGGGCGATCGGGACGAGCGTCGCCTTTCACCTCGCGGAAGCCGGAGTGAGCGTCTGCCTCATCGAGCGAGACCAGCTCGCGAGCGGCTCGACGAGCCGCGCCGCAGGCGGCTTCCGAGCGCAGTTCTCCGATCCGCTCAACATCGCAATCGGGCTCCGCAGCATCGAGGCGTTCACTCGCTTCGGCGAGCGGCCGGGCGCCGAGATCGACTTGCACCAGGTCGGCTACCTGTTCCTTCTCGACCGCGAGGACGACGTCGCCGTCTTCGAGTCCAGCGTCGCGCTGCAGAACGAGCTCGGAGTACCCAGTCGGTTCGTCGATCTCGCCGAGGTGCAGGAGCTGTGTCCGCTCGCCGGGCTCGACGGGGTTCTCGCCGCCACGTACTGCGCGCTCGATGGCCACGCGAGCCCTGAGGCCGTGGTGCAGGGATATGCCGCGGGCGCGCGAGCGCACGGCGCATCGGTTCTCACCCGCTGTGCGGCCACGAACGTGCTCCTCGACGACCACGTGGTTCGCGGCGTCGAGACGTCCCGGGGCACGATCGAGACCGGAGCCGTCGTATGCGCGGCCGGTGTGTGGTCGCCGGAGGTCGCGCGCGCCGCAGGCGTCGAACTCCCCGTGGTCCCGTATCTGCGCGAGGTGGGGTTCACCGGCCCGGCGCCCGGGCTTCCCGAGCGCTTTCCGCTCACGGTCGACTTCTCGTCCGGGCTCTACTTCCATCGCGAAGGACCCGGGCTCCTGTTCGGAATGGCCGACCCCGAGCAGCCTGCCGGTCTCGACGTACCCGCCGATCCGGTCTGGCTCGAGAGAGTGCTGGAGGTGGCCGAACGACGACTGCCCTCGTTGCTCGACATGGGCATCGCGGGAGGCTGGAAGGGCCACTACGAGGTGACACCGGATCACAACGCGCTGGTGGGCGAGTCGCAGGCGGCGTCCCGCTTCCTCTATGCGACGGGCTTCAGCGGGCACGGGTTTCTCCAAGGCCCGGCGGTCGGCGAGATCGTGCGCGACCTCGTCCTCCACAACGAACCGTTCGTCGACGTCGCGCCTCTCTCGGTCGACCGGTTTGCCCACTCCTTGCCACGACCTGAACACAACGTCATCTAACGTCTGACGCGTGGCCGACTCCGACACGCTCGTCTTCATCCCCGCCTGGAACGAGGAGGCCAACCTCCCCGCCGTCCTCGAAGAGCTTCACGCCGAGCTTCCGGACTGCGCCGTGCTCGTCGTCGACGACGGCTCGACGGACGGGACGGCCTCCGTCGCCGCCGCCCACGGCGCCGAAGTGCTTTCGTTCGGCGAGAACCGGGGGCTGCGAGAGGGGATCGCAGCGGGGTACGCCTTCGCGCACGAACGCGGGTACGAGTACGTCGGGCGCGTCGATGCGGACGGACAGCACCCCGTCGACGAGCTCGCACGCCTCATCGCGCTCGTGCGCTCGGACGCCGCCGACGTCGCGGTCGGATCGCGATTCGCGACGGGAGAGGGCTACGAGGCGCACCGCTACGAGCCGTCCGCGAGCAGACGGGTGGGAACGTCGGTCCTCCGCCGCGCGATGCACCCCGCGCTGGGTCGCCCGTTCCTCGACGCCACGAGCGGGATGTACGCGGCGAACCGCAGTGCAATGCCCGTCCTCGGCGCCCCGTATACGAGCCGCGCACCCGAGGTCGAGTCGCTCCTCCGGCTCCGCGACGCCGGTCTGCGCGTCGTCGAAGTGCCCGTCCACATGCGCGAGCGCGCGAGCGGAAGTTCGAAGCTGCGGGGGAGCAAGGCCGTGAAGCTCGTGGTCACGGTTGCGAGCACGCTCTTGTTCTACGGCGTGTGGAGACGCCTGCGGAGGGGCAGTTGACACGGCTCGTCGCCATTCTCGGGTACTCGGACGCGACGACGGCCGACCTGCACCCGATATGCGCAGCTCGGCTCGCGCGTGCAGCGGCCGAGGCCCGCGCGGACGACGTCGTCCTCTTCTCGGGATGGGCACGCCGCTCGGCCTCGGCGCCCGAGGCCGAGCTCATGGAGCGCATGTGGACGACGCCCGCGCGGGCGCGGCTCGTCGATCGACGTGCGCGGACGACCCTCGGCAACGCAGTCGGCATCGCGAGGACGGCGCGGACGGTCGGTGCGGACGAAGTCGTGCTCGTGACGTCGCGGTGGCATGCGCGACGGGCCTCGGTCCTGGTTCGCGCGGCGCTCGCGGGCTCGGGCACCGCACTCCGCATAGTGCCGACGGACGAGCGCGCAACCCCGCGCCACGGGCTCCGCGAGGCCGCGTCCTGGACGGTCGTCCCCATTCTGGCGCTCGTCGCCGCGCGCAGCAGGTAGGTTCCAGTCGATGAGGACGCGCATCCTGCTCACTGCCGCAGTCGCGGCACTCGCACTCGTCGCCGTCGGTTGCGGTGGCGACGACGACTCGGACACCGATCCGACGGCCGCCTGGGCAAGCGACTTCTGCAGCGCGATCACGACGTGGACCGATGAGCTGCAGACCGTCACGTCACAATTTTCCGACACGTCGAATCTCTCGCAGGACGGGCTTCAATCGGCGTCGGACGACGTCAGGGCCGCGACCGAGAGCCTCGTCGACGACGTCCGGGGGCTCGGCGCTCCGGAGACCGACGGCGGCGATGAGATTCAGTCGGCACTCGACACGCTCTCGACGACGCTCGAGACGGAGTCAACGAGCGTCGAGGAGACCGTGGAAGGCATCTCGGGCCTCACCGGGATCCCGAGCGCGATCACGGCGGTGACGGCTTCGTTGTCGGCCATGGGCACGGCGTTCTCCACGGCGCTCCAGACGATCGAGAATGCCGACGCGGGGAGCGAGCTTCAGACCGCGCTCGAAGAATCGCCCGAGTGCGCCGACATCACCAGCTAGACGGCCTACCCCGCGTGCGATCGCACCTCGATGGATTCGAGGTAGCGATGAACGTGCTGGATGACGACCGAGCCCTCTCCGACGGCTGACGCGACGCGCTTCACGGAGCCCGAGCGGACGTCACCGATGGCGAAGATGCCCGGAACGCTCGTCCCGTAATCCGAGCCCGTCAGCACGAAGCCGCGCTCGTCCCGGTCGATCTCCACTGGCAGCCACTCCGTCCGGGGCTCGGCACCGATGAGGATGAAGAGCGCGTCGGCCGGGACGGTCTCGACGCCGTCCGCCCTGCGCAGGGTGAGCGACTCGAGCCGGCCGCCTCCCGCCGCGTCGACGACCTGGGCGCCTTCCAGGATCCGGATGTTGCCCTTGCCCTCGATCTCGTCGATGAGATAGCGCGACATGCTCTTCTCGAGCGCGCTGCGACACGTCAGCGTGACGCTCTTCGCATAACGAGCGAGATGCACCGCGGCCTGGCCGGCCGAGTTCGCTCCGCCGACGACGAACACGCTCGCGCCCGTGAACTGCCTGGCCTCCGAAGGCGACGACCCGTAGAACACGCCGACGCCGTCGTAGTCGGCCAGCGCGGGGACGTCCAGCCGCCGGTACGAAACGCCCATCCCGAGGACGACCGTGCGCGCGCGGACCGTGGTACCACCCGAGATCGCGACGGTGAACTCTTCGCTCTGCGCGTCGAGCCCATGCACGTCGCGGGTGAGGAGGAACGTGGCACCGAAGACCCATGCCTGCTGGTACGCGCGCTGCGCCAGCTCGGCGCCGCTCAGGCCGCGCGCGAAGCCGAGGTAGTTGCGGATCCGTGTGCTCGTGCCAGCCTGTCCGCCGATCGAGTCGCGCTCCACGACGAGCGCATCGAGGCCCTCGGACGAGGCGTACACGGCGGCTGCGAGGCCGGCCGGTCCGGCACCGACGATCACCACGTCGAACGAACCGGAATGATCGATCTCCGTCCGCATGCCCGTCCCGTGCTGTGCGAGCTCCTCGGGCCGGGGATCCACGAGTGGAGTTCCGTCGGGAAGCACGACGACGGGCACGTCGACACCCTCCTGAGCGCACGAGCGAAGGAATTCGAGCCCCTCGTCGGAGTCGGGAGTGTGAAACGCGTGCGGCACGCCGTTGCGGGCGAGGAGGTTCCGCAGCGCATAGCCCCGCTGCGACCATGGGTCTGCAACGACGGTGATCTCTCTCCTGCCGGGCGCGTTCTGGCGGCGCCACTCCTGCAGGAACTCCGAGATCAGGCGATGGAAGAGCTCGTCCGGCGAGCTCCAGGGCTTCAGCGCGTAGTAGTCGATATGGCCGAGCGCCATCGCGCTCTTGATCGCACTCGCCGTCTCCTCGTCGGCCCATCCGCCCCACGGGATGAGCAACGCGCGCTTCGCATGCGGGTGGAGGTCGTGCACGCGCTCGAGCAGCGCCTCGCCCTTCAGCTCTCCCGTCCCGCGGGCCGCGAGGACGATCGCCACCGCGCCGCCCTCCTCGTGTAGCGCCTCGAGCTGCCTGAGTGCGGCCTCGGTCGACGGGCCGCAGACGACGCGGTAGTCGCGCGCGTAGCGCTGCAGCTCGTCCGTGATCCGCTCGAGCGCCTCCGCGTCCTCGTCGACCGCGAAGATGAGGGGAAGCTCGGTCATGACGCCGAGACGTAGGCCGCGAGGCGCCACTCGCCGTCGAGCCCCTTGAACACGTGCGTTCCGCGATCCTCGAAGCGAAGGCCCGCTGCACCCGCGAGTGCACGCGTCATGTCGGAAACGAGGATCTCCCCAGGCGCCGCGGCGGACATGACCCGGGCGGTCTCGTGGACGGCGATACCCCGAACGTCGGATCCGACGAGCTCGACCTCGCCGACGTGCACCCCCACACGGATCTGGACGCTGTTCTTCTCGGCACAGCGGAGAAGCGCCGCGGCGCAGTGCAGCGCCCGCGCAGGGCCGTCGAAGGTCGCCAGCATCCCGTCCCCGGTGGTGTTCGCCTCCCGGCCGCCGAAGCGCTCCAGCTCGTGGCGGCTCGCCTGGAAGAGCTCCGATAGGAGCGCACGCCAGCGCGTGTCCCCGAGCTGCGCGGCCATGACCGTCGAGTCGACGAGATCGGTGAACAGGAGGGTCGCGAGCACGCGGCTGTGAATCCCGGTCGGGAATCCCGCCCACGCCTGGATGCCCATCCATTCGACCTGCACACACGGCTCGTCCCCGACCGTGTAGCCATCATGGCCCGGAGGGATGTCGAACACGTCCCCGGCCGTGAAGACCGCTTGCGTTCCGTCCATGAACGAAACGCCGAAGCTCCCCGAGATCACGAAGCCCACGTGGCGCGCCTGACACCACTCGCCTCCGACCGTAGGACGAACGTGCTCGGACCAGCGCCAACCGGGCTCCGAGACGAGCTCGCCGACCGTGAGATCTCCGAGCTCGACGATCCGACTCCGGATGTTCGGGAACTCGACGACGTTGTCGGGAGACTCGAAGCTCTTCGAGACGACGTCCGCCACGTCTAGCGAGCAGCCACCGTGTCGCCGACGTCGGCGATAGCGCGCATCGCCTGGCCGAGCGCGATCGGGATCGTCGCGATGAAGATCGCGGCGGGAATGCCGATGAGCAGCACGCCGAGCGTCTGCCAGAAGCCCTCGACCTCGAACGCCCAGACGACAGCTCCGATACCGGCCGCGATCATTCCGAAGACTCCGACGAGCGTGGCGATGAACGCCCATGCCCGAAGGGTTCCGTAGTGCGTCATGTCGAACCTCCTCGACGTCGCTGACCGGACGAGACTACTCCGCACGCGAGTGGATAGCGCGCACCGTCTCGATCGTGTCCGCCTCGTCCGGAGACTTGTCCGGCCGGTAGCCCTTGACCCGCGCGAACCGCAGCGCCATCCCGCCCGGATAGCGCGAACTCGTCTGCACGCCGTCGAACGCGATCTCGACGACGAGCTCCGGCCGGACGTGGACGACATGGCCCTCGCGCCCGCTCTCGCGCTCGAGCAGCTGCTCCGTCTGCCAGGCGAGCATCGCGTCGGTCATGCCCTTGAACGTCTTGCCGAGCATCACGAAGCCGCCTGCCGGATCCCGCGCGCCGAGATGGAGGTTCGAGAGCTTGCCCGTCCGCCGACCGTGCCCCCACTCGGCAGCGAGCACGACGAGGTCGAGCGTGTGCGCGGGCTTCACCTTCAACCAGCCGGCGCCACGGCGCCCGGCCTCGTACGGCGCGTCGAGCGACTTGACCATGACGCCCTCGTGACCGCGCGCGAGCGCATCGTCGAGAAACGCCTGTGCTTCCTCGACGACGGTCGTCTCGAGTCGAGGGACGACGTGCTCCACGGGCAGTCGCGCGTCGAGTGCGGCGAGGCGCTCGCGGGCTGGCAGATCGATGAGATCGTCGCCATCCAGATGCAGGCAGTCGAAGAAGAACGGCGCCAGCGGCCGGGAACTCGCTGCAACGGCCTTCGTACCGAAGCGACTCATCGTCACCTGGAACGGGTGTGGGCGGCCGTCGGCGCGAAGTGCGATCGCCTCTCCGTCGAGGACGATCGCCGAGACGTCGAGCTCACGGACGGCGGAGACGATCTCCGGCACGCGATCCGTGATGTCCGCGAGGTTGCGCGTGAAGATCGCAATGTCGTTCCCCGCCCTATGAGCCTGGATCCGCGCACCGTCGAGCTTCCACTCGACGTACGCTGACTCGAGCCGCTCGAGACCGGCCGGGATGTCGGCGGCCGTCTGCGCGAGCATGGGGCCGAGCGGGCGCAGTGGCGTCAGCCGGAACCGCGCCAGCCCAACGCTCCCTTCACGCATGGCGATCTCCGCGACCGACCGAAGGTCGCCGGCGAGCATGGCCGCGCGGCGCACGTCCGCAAGCGGCACGCCGGCCGCCTTCGCGACTGCATCCCCCATCACGCCTTCGAGCGCACCCTGTCGCAGCTCGCCAAGAAACAGGCCCGTGAGCAGGCGCTGTTCGGGCTCAGTCGCGCGCGTGTAGAGCACCTCGAGCTCGTCGCGCCGGGCCGTCTGCGAGCCCTTGCCTGCGATGGACCGCAGACGCGACACGACCGCGTCGACCTCGAGCACCTCGAGCGTCGGCTCGTCCGCGGGTTCGGGCAGGTCGCGCAGCGCGGCCCACCCCACGCCCACGGTTCCCTGCGGCAACTCACCCGACAGATAGGCGACCGCGACCGCCACCTCCTCGGGAGCGGCGGTGCGGAGGCACGCGACGATGCGCTCGACCTTCGCGAGTCTGGAAGAGGTTGCCGCGACGTCAGCCGACGTCGTCGCGATCAGCTGAAGCAGCATCCAACGCATTCAACCCGGTCGGGAGCGCGAGCCACCACGGCTCGATCTAGAGCTTGGCGAGCGCGGCCAGCTCATCGCCCGACAGCTGCCACGAGGCTGCCGCGGCGGCAGCGTTCGCACGCACCTGCTCGGGCTTCGTGGCACCCGCGATGATCGGGCCGATTCCGGGTGTCGACGCCAGCGCACAGATCGCGAGCTCGTGCAGCGAATATCCGCGCTCCTCCGCGAACGCAGCGCACGCCTCGACCCGCCCGAACCGCTCGTCCGCGATCTCGCGACCCGCGAGCCGGGTTCCATCGGGCGCAGGCTCACCGCGCCGGTACTTCCCGGTCAGGAGCCCGCTCGCGAGCGGGAAGTACGGGATGTATGCGATGCCGAGCTCGCGGCAGAGCGGCAGTACCGCGTCGTCGTCCCCGCGCTCGAGCAGGCTGTACTCGTTCTGCAGAACGGTGAAGCGCGTAGTGCCGAGCTCGCGCGCGACCCGATCGGCTTCCTCGAGCTGCTCGAGCGAGAAGTTCGAACAGCCGATCGCGCGCACCTTTCCCTCCCGCACGAGCTCGTCGAGCCCTTCGAGCGTCTCCGCGATCGGCGTCGCCGGGTCGGGCTTGTGGAGGTAGTAGAGGTCGACGTAGCCCGTTTGCAGGCGCTCGAGGGATCCGTCGATGGCGCCGCGGATGTACTCGGCAGACCCGTTCCCCGTGTCCCGCCCCCACCCGAACTTGGTCGCGATGACGACCTGCTCGCGCCGCCCGGCCAGCACGTCGCCGAGAAAGCGCTCGCTGTCACCGCCGTGCCCGTAGATCTCGGCCGTGTCGAAGAACGTCACGCCGACGTCGAGCGCGGCATCGACGACCCTGCGCGTCCCCTCGAGGTCGACGCGTCCGCCGAAGTTGTTGCAGCCGAGACCGATTTGCGAAGCGCGAAGGCCGCTGTCCCCGAGCTGAACGAGCTCCATCTCCGTGAACGCTAGTTACACATCGAGGTCGAGCCGAGGCGGAAGGACACCCTCGAGCTCGAGGAGGCGCTGCTTGAGCTCGAGCCCACCCCCGTACCCGCCGAGCCCGTCCGCCGCGACGACGCGGTGACATGGCACGACGAGCGGAATCGGGTTCCGCGCCATCATCACGCCGACGTCTCGCGGGTCGTCGACGCCCGCGCGGCGCCCGAGCTCGCCGTATGTCACCGTCACTCCGTACGGGGCGATCTCGCGGAGCGTCTCGAGCACGTGGCGATGCGTGGGCTCGACGCCCGACCAGTCGAGCTCGAGATCGAACTCCTCACGCTCGCCGCGGAGATACTCGTCGAGCTGGGCGAGCGAGCGCTCGGCGACGACCGCGGCGCTGGCGTCGCCGCTCGAGTCCTCGCTTCGCGCGTCGCCGCCAGGAAGGCACACGCGACGCAGCCCCGTCGCCGTCGATTCGACGCCGAGCGTCCCAATCGAGGTGTCGAACGTGCGCACGGCGTCGGTCACTGCTCTCGTCTCGAGAGTAGCGGAGCCCGTTGACGGGCCCTCGTGCACGATTGACGCATGCACCTCGACGTCCAGGAAGGGGTCGTCGCCCTCGGGCTCATCCTCGCGGTGGCGACGCTGCTCGCGATCGCGCCCGCTCTGCGCATCCCGTATCCCATCCTGCTGGTCATCGGCGGCCTTGCGATCGGGGTCGTGCCCGGGATGCCGGAGGTCGACCTCGACCCGAAGCTCGTGTTCTTCGGCGTGCTGCCCCCGCTTCTGTACAGCGCCGCCTTCTTCACGTCGCTCCCGGGTCTGCGAGCCAGCGCGAAGCCGATCGGTCTTCTCGCAATCGGGCTCGTCGTGGTGACGACTGCCGGCGTCGCGGTGGTCGCGCATACGTTCGTCGACGGTCTCTCGTGGGGTGCCGCATTCGTGCTCGGGGCGATCGTCTCCCCCACCGACCCGCTCGCGGCGACGTCCATCGCGCGGCGCCTCGGCGTTCCACGCAAGCTCGTCACCATCGTCGAGGGCGAGAGCCTCGTCAACGACGGCACCGGACTCGTCCTCTATCGCGTCGCCGTCGCGGCTGTCGTCACCGGATCGTTCTCCGCGTACTACACCGGCGGGCTCTTCCTCGTCAGCGCAGGCGGCGGCATCGCGGTCGGCCTCGCCGTCGGCTGGCTGGTTCGGCAGGTCCGTCGCCGACTCGACAACCCTCCAGCCGAGATCACGATCTCGTTGCTCACCGGGTACGTCGCGTTCATTCCTGCGGAGCTGATGGGCGTCTCGGCCGTGCTCGCCGCCGTTACCGCCGGGATCTACCTCGGTTGGTACACGCCCGAGCTCACGAGCGCCCAGGTCCGCCTCCAGGGGCTCGCCGTCTGGGAGATCGTCCAGTACCTCCTGAACGCACTCCTCTTCGTGCTCATCGGGCTTCAGCTTCCCGTCGTCGTCGACGCCCTCGGCGGCTTCTCGACGACCAGGCTCCTCGGCTATGCCGCGCTCATAAGCCTCACCGTCATCGCATTGCGCTTCGCGTGGGTCTTCGTGGTGCTCCTCGCACCGAAGTGGGTGGCGCGACGCGTGTCGAGCTGGCGAGGAGCCGTCTTCCTGTCGTGGGCCGGCATGCGCGGTGCCGTATCACTGGCGGCCGCGCTCGCGCTCCCGCTCGAGACGGATGCAGGCACCCCGTTTCCTGGCCGGGACCTGATCCTCTTCCTCACGTTCTGCGTGATCCTCGCGACCCTTGTCGGGCAGGGGCTGACCCTGCCTCTGATCATCCGGCTGCTCAGGCTCGAGGACGACGGGGTCGAGGACCGCGAAGACGCGAAGGCGCGCATTCATGCAGCGGAGGCGGCCCTCATGCGACTCGAGGAGCTGGTAGCGGAGGAGTGGGTGCGCGACGACACGGCCGAGCGCATGCGCGGCGCATATCGCTTCCGCACGACCCGCTTCACCGCTCGCTTCGACGACGAAGACGACGGCATGATCGAAAACCGCTCTCGGGACTACCAGCGCCTGCGCCGCGAGCTGCTCGACGCCGAGCGGCAGGCCCTCGGCGATCTGCGTCGGAGCGGCGCGATCAGCAACGACGTGTGGCTGCGCGTCGCCCGCGACCTCGATCTCGAGGACCAGCGACTCGACATCTGAGCTCGCTCAGGCGGAGTCGACCAGATCGTCGTCGGTGGCCTCGACGACGCCCTCCAGCTCCGCCCCGAGCTGTGCGAGAGCCTGCCGCTCTAGCCTCCGGACACGCTCGTGCGAGACGCCCAGCTCTCGCTCGATCGCCTCGAGCGTCTGCTGCTCGCCGTCGAAGCCGAAGCGCAGCTCGAGGATCCGCCGCTCGAGCTCGGGGAGCGTCCCGAGCGCCGTGCGAACCGCCTGGCGGCGCAACGCCTCTCCCGCCTCCTCGACCGGATCCACCGCATTGCGATCGGCGAACAGGTCACCGAGCTCGCCGTCACCGTCGGCTCCGACGGACTGGTTCAGCGATACCGACGCCTCGACTGCGCCAAGTGCCTCCTCGACGTGCTGCGGCTCGTAGCCGCTGATCTCCGCGAGCTCCTCCACCGTCGCGTCGCGCCCATGCTCGACCTCGAACTGACGTCCGAGGCGAGACAGCTTGGCGCGGCGCTCGTGCACGTGGGCGGGAACGCGAATGGTCCGCGACTGGTTCGAGACCGCGCGCTGACACGCCTGCCGGATCCACCAGGTCGCATACGTCGAGAACTTGAAGCCCTTCCGCCAGTCGAACTTCTCGGCCGCGCGATTCAGGCCGATGACGCCCTCCTGGATGAGATCGCCGAACGGGACGCCGTGACCGCGGTAGCGCTTCGCAATCGAGACGACGAGGCGCAGGTTGGAGTTGATCATGCGCTCCTTCGCAGCAATGTCGCCGCGCTCGATCCGCTTCGCGAGCTCGACCTCCTCGGGCGCGGTGAGCAGCGCGTGCTTCCCGATCTCGTTCATGAAGAGCGTGATCGAGTCGGCCGTCGCGACGACATCCGCCTGCAGGTCGAGCACGGGCTCGTCGTCGGCGGTCTCCTCGCCGGACGGAACGATCTCGATCCCGCGGGCGTCGAGCTCGGCGCGCACCCCCGCGAGGTCGTCCTCGTCGAGCTCGAGCTCCGTCGCGACCGAGACGAGCGCGCGCTCGTCGACGACGCCCTCTTCCTCGGCGCCTTCGATGAATGTGAGTACTGCGTGGTTGTCGGTCATCGTGCTGATCTCGTCTCTCCCTTCGTCCTAGGCGGCGGCTGCCGTTGCTGCTGCTCGCGCGCGCCGGCGCTCGAAGCGCTCGACACGGCCTCCACGCGCCACCTCGCGCTCGACACCCGTGTAGGCAGGGTGGCAAATCGAGCAGACGTCGAGGACGAGCTCGTCCTTCGACGAGCGCGTCGTGAATGCGTTGCCGCAGCTCGTACAGCGTACGTTCGTCGTTGTTCGCTCGGGGTGAATGCCCTTCATCTGCGTTCTCCTTCCACAAGACCTTCGGACGCGCGTGTGGGGCTGACACCCGCTGCGGGTGCCGGAACCTCGCCCATCACGCGTCGGCAGTTCTAACGAGCAAAACGTGCTGCGAATTCCCTCGCTGCCCACTGTGAGTCGTGAGAAAGCCCCGGAAACAGGTGCTTTCAGTAGCCGCGACAGGCTTGGAACCCGCAATCTCCGACTTTCGTTCGGCTCAGGCTACCGCAGATCGCGCAAACGTGCACTGCTCCGGGCCAAACGGCGCTCCAGGCTCGCAGCTGTTCTTCTACCAAGCAGAGCCGGATACCTGCTCGCGGCTACACACGGGCCTTCATCACCTCGCACTCTGCGAGCGATCGCCAGTAGCTCAACCCCTAACCGTCCGAATTGACCCAAACGTGTCCTATCGGGCGAGGCGCGGACAGGACACGCTTTCTCGCGATGGAGGGGGAACCCGCCTGCCTCTCCCTCCATCCTCGACTCGTCTCGATCATCCACAAGGGCCAGGAGGTCAATGCATGGATGTCAAGGGTGCAAAGGCGCTGAGCGAGCGCCTCGCGGAAGCCGCACGCAACGTTGACCCACCCCCCGCGAAAGCGGTGGATTCAGAAGACGCCGACCGAGGGTCGGAGGTCGCCGAAACGGCCGTGGTTCGCGGCTCCATCGACGGCGACTAGCGGTCTTCGACGCCTGCAGGAGACGACTCTCCTTCGACGACGCCAACGAATGGCGAGAGTCAATTCTGACCTGAGACTCACCCTGAGGTTCGGCCTTGGGCCTCTCCGCTCTGCAGCGTCGAGGCCCAACGGCACTACTTCCTAGACAGCCCTCCGAGAGGATTTCTTCCGAACGGGTGGCCGCGGCTTGCGGGCGAGTTCACCACGAAATGACACGCAGGCGTGGGACTGCGTTCGGGGCTAAAAACGGGAACGGCTGATGGCCGTCTACGGACGTGGGTCCTGGCGACTGCGAGGTTAGGGTGCGGACATCGACGACTTCGCACGGATCGAAAGCGAACTGCTGGCCGCGTTACAACGCGGCGACAGCACCGCTGCTTCGGCGCTGCTTCGTGACGACTTCCTGATCACAACCGCCGGATGGATAGCGGAACCAGTCGGGAAGGACGCGTGGCTTGCTTCATTGGCGAGTCGCGTGACACTGGATTCATTCGACGTGCGTGTGCTGGCAACGCAGCGGTTCGGGACCGTCGGCGTCGTCATTGCGGAATCAGCGCAGAAAGGCACGCACGACGGTGAGCCGTTCGCGCTTACGTTCCGCTACACGGATGTCTGGGTTCAGGACGATTCCCGATGGGCGCTGGCAACCCGCCACGCATCCATCGTCAATCGTCCGTCCTGACAGGGAAGCGGTTTCTGGACAGAGCACCGGCGCGGTCGTTGACCTGGTTCCCCTTGCCTGCAACCCTGGTTTGTCATGACACATTCACAGCCTTACGTGTTCGGACCAGGCGAAGGAAGGTCCATCGACCTGGGCGACTTTGCGATGACCGTCAAGGCGGACACAACGGAAACCGGTGGCGTCGTTTCGGTCCTAGAAGCCACCGAACCGCCCGGTTTCGGTCCACCAGTTCACGTACACCACGACTGCGCGGAAGCGTTCTACGTCCTGGACGGCGAATACATCATGAACCTGGAAGACCAGGACTACGTCTGTCCCGCAGGATCATTCATCTTCATCCCGCAAGGCGCACGTCATGGCTTCCGCGTTGGGGATGTGCCTAGCCGGAAGTTGAACTTGTACTTCCCGGCATCGATGATCGGCTACTTCGACGACCTGGCCGACGCGCTTCGGCGGGATGATGTTGACGACGAACAGCTGGCAGGGCTTGCGGCGGCGCATCAGATGCAAGTCGTCGGTCCGCCGTCCGAACGGTACGTCTGAACGAAGGGGCCTCCCTTTTTCGTCCATCGCGGCGACTATGACAGCGCACTAGAACGGCGCGTCGCCGACTAGCTCTCGGGCGGGATGTTGAGGTTCATGCGGAAGAGATTATCGGGGTCGTACTTGGTCTTGAGCGCGGCGAGGCGGTCGTAGTTGACGCCGTAGCCCGCTTTCACGAGCTCCTCTTTCTCCTCGCCGAAGCCAGGGAAGTTGAGATAGAGGCCGCCCGTGGAGTGCTGCCCCATCGCATCCCAGAACTCCCGACCCCAGGCGATCGCCTCGTCGTTCTGCGAGGGATCGGTCCAGCTCGCTTCCCCGGTCACGAGGAAGGGGGCATCACGACCAGCGTAGGCCGTCTCCGTCTCGCCGACGCTGCTCATTGCTCCTCCGTGGTGCCACACCGTGATGTCTGTGAGCGGGGATGGCCGGCGAGCCGCGAAATCCGCGATTACGTCGATCGCCGCGGCGGACAACTCAGCGAGTGCCCGTGACTTCCAGTAGCGCAACTGCCCCTTCGGAAACAGAGCGTCGAAGCCGCTCTGCAGACCGAGCCAGGGCCACGGGCCGCTCAGGTCGATCATCGGTTGGGCAAGCTCACGCAGCGGCTGTACGACCGACGCGCCGTCTTCGACTGACCCCGCGTACACGCCGGCCACAATTAGGACGGGCTTCCCGTGGTGTTCGGGAGGGAAGGGCTCGGCCGCCGGGACGTTCCAGCAGAACGCGAGCGAGCTGAGCTCATCCGGCGCCGAGGCCATGTAGTCCCGCCATGCCGGCAAGAGCTCTTTCACGTCTTCCAGCGGGTAGAAGACCGCGCCCACCATGACCATCGGGCCGACCGGGTGCGCACGGAACTCGAAGGACGTCACTACGCCAAAGTTGCTGCCCGCACCGCGGACGGCCCAGAAGAGGTCCTCGTTCTCGGTCGCGCTGGCCCTCCGGAGTTGGCCGTCGGCAGTGACAATGTCGACGGAGATCAGGTTGTCGATCGAAAGTCCGTGCTTGCGGCGAGTGTGACCGACGCCGCCGTGGAGCGTTAGACCGGCGATCCCCGTGGTCGAGACGACGCCGCCCGGAACTGCGAGCCCGAAGAGCTGTGTCTCGCGGTCGATGTCACCCCAAGTTGCGCCCCCTTGTGCTCTCGCCTTCTGCGTCGACGGGTCGACGTGAATGCCGCGCATCTGCGAAAGATCGATGACAAGGCCGCCGTCATTGACCGCGTTGCCAGCGACGTTGTGGCCCCCACCCTTGATGGAGAGGAGCAGGTTCTGGTCGCGGGCGAAGTTGACGGAGTCGACGACGTCTGCAGCCCCAGAACACTGCACGATCAGCGAAGGCCGACGGTCGATGAGTCCGTTCCAGATCGCACGTGCGTCCTCATAGGCTTCATCTCCAGGGCGCAGGACGGCCCCGCGTACCCCGCTCACGAATGCCTCCGTCACTTCTGAATCGACCGCCACGTCCGTCTGAAGCTCGCTTGACATCGCTACCTCCTGACTGCTTCGCAGACGACGGGATCATCCCGTATCGCCACTTGCCAGGCAACCACGAGCGACTCACGCGAGTGCCTATGTCCGGATGCGCGTGGCGCAACTCTCACACCACTGGTCGTTCGCCTCCATCGGTGTCGCCGCTCACCGACATCCGCCGCCTCCTCGCGTAAGAGGCGATTATGTCCCGGCCCCCGCGGGCCGGGGCGACGCCATACCGGGCCGGCGGAGCGCGGCTAACGTGCCGAGCATGCCGCCCGCGTCGCTCCGCATCGGGATCCAGCTCCCGGAGGTCGAGCGGAACGTGCGCTGGCCGGAGATGCGCGCGATCGCACTCGCGGCCGAGGAGAGCGGGTTCGACTCCATCTGGCTCGGTGACCATCTGCTCTACCGGGACGACGGTCGGCCGGAGCGCGCACCTTGGGACGTGTGGACGCAGCTCGCCGCGCTTGCGGCAGCGACGACGAGGGTACGGCTCGGTCCGCTCGTCGCCGCAACTGCCTTCCACGCGCCGGGGATGCTGGCGCGTGCAGCGGCGTCGGTGGCCGAGGTCTCGGACGGTCGCCTCGTGTTCGGGATCGGCGCCGGTTGGAATCAAACCGAGTTCCAAGCGTTCGGCTTTCCGTACGACCGCCGCGTGTCGCGGTTCGCCGAGTCCTTCGAGGTCGTCCGCCGCCTGATCGCGGGCGAACACGTCAGTTTCACGGGTGAGTTCGTCGCCGTCCAGGACGCGGTCGTCATCCCGCGTCCGTCGAAGCGGATTCCACTCATGTTTGGTGGAAACGGTGAGCGGATACTCTCGCTCGCGCTTCCTCACGTAGACGCCTGGAACACCTGGTACAGCCCGTACGGAAACACCGTCGCCGGGTTCGCGGAGGCGAGTGACAAGGTCAGTGCGATCTGCGCTCGTGTCGGGCGTGACCCTCGAGAAGTGGAACGGAGCGCGTGCGTCTTCGTCGCCGTGGCCGGTGGCGAAGGCGAGCGCCCGCACGACGTCGCGCCGATCGAGCCCGACACGCTCGCCGCACACCTCCAGGACCTCGTCGACGCCGGCGCCGATGAGGCAATCCTTGTTGTCGACCCAATAACGGAGCGGACGGTGCGCACGCTCGCCTCGGCGCTCGAGCGGACGCCGTAGACCGCCCTGAGCCGCAGCGGGAGGATCGGCGCGTCGCCGAGTTCCTGAGTCGGGTTGCATAGGCCGTCTCGACCTCTGCCGCCGAGAGACGTAGTGAGGTTGCCGTATTCGCGCGCGGAAGTCCTTCGGGAGCCTCGGCTCTCTCGGGGGAGCGGCTCCCTGACAAGCTCCTGCGCGAGCGCTATCTCTGTCTTAGACAGAGCGCGGCGAGATCGACGCCGGCGTACTCCGGTTGGTGCACGATGCAGCCGAGCCGCCGTGACACGAGCTCGGGAAGCGCGTCGTTTATGTAGACGGCGTAGAGCGAGTCGCGCTCGACCCTATGTGCGATCGCCAATGCGGCGCGTTCGCGTTTTGGCGACTTGCGCCTCAGCAGGCGTGCGAGCTCGTTGCGTCGCTGCTGCGTTGGAAGGTACAGCGGCTGGAGGTACGCGGCAGGGTCGGCAGTGTGCTCGTTCAGACCACCCCAGAAGATGTCCGAACGGGTTGCCTTCGCCACGTAGCCGGCACCGCCATTGGCGAAGTCCCGGTTCGTCAAAGACAGGATGGTCATGTCGAGGCCGATGGCGGCGAGCTGGTTGCGCAGGCTCCTGTTGAGTGCGTCGGTGTATGGCGGATCGTCCCAGGTGGAGACCACAACGTTCGCAGTGCGCCCAGCGGCGAGCTTGCGTGCGGTGCTGACGTCGCCCCTGAGCGGGTACAGCGGCGTGTCGTCGTATCCGACGATGCTCGGGTAGAGCAGGCGCGTCGCCGGCAGGCCTCCCGCCGGGTCCGAGTCTGCGAGTGCCTTGCGGTCGAGCGCGTACTGCACCGCGCGGCGCATCCGAATAGCGCGAAAGAGCGGCCGATCGGTGTTGAAGGCGAAAAACTGGATTCGGTTGTACGGCGTGCGCCCGTAACGGTCGCCAGCGGCCCGCGCTGCCGCGGTGTTCGGACGAAGCGTCGGGTTCTGCGACTCCAGGAAGTAGTCGAGCGTGCCGTTCTCGATCCGCGTCGCCGCTTCGCTCGGGGCGACGTTGAACTCGACGACGATCGCATCGAGGTGCTGCGGTCGTGAGCCGCCGTAGTGCGGGTTCCGCTTCAGCACCGCGAGCGATTCGGTGAGCGTCGCGAGGTAATACGGCCCGGCCGAGGCGACCGGCTTCTCGAGGCCGCCCTCGACGACCGGCGTGTCCACCGGGACCGCGCAGCTCGATGCTGCCGTGAGCCATGGCAGGTCCGGCGCCGGCACTCGGAGCCGGATGACGAACTCGCGGTCCTCGGCCGAGATGCCAGAGATGTGGCTGCTCTGGCCCGCGTAGTACTTGTCGGCGCCCACGATGTTGGCCAGTGACGCGGGCAGAGGAACGCCGTCGAGTTTCGCGAGTTCGACCCCGCGCTCGATGGCGCGCCGGAACGACTCGGCTGTCACCTGCTCATCCGACGGTGGTGAGAAGCCGAAGCCCCTCCGAATCGTGAACGTGACTGTGCGCCCCCCGTCGGAGAACTCGGGGAGGTCCTCGGCGACCTCGGGCACGATGCTGCGCCCGGCACTCCCTTCGACGTCTGGGTGGTTGAGAAGCCTCGCGCAGGTCGTGTAGTGGAACATCTCCTGCGGCGCGTCCCAAGTGGGAAACGTGAAGGCTGGGTCGGTGGGCGCTCCGCTATCGAACAGCTCCGGCCCCTTCCGCGCGATCCATACGACGTCGCCCGAGAGATCGCCGGTGACGTCCTCGGTCCTGTGGCGCACTCCCGCCGCGATCAGCCCGTCGCGAGCATCGACGCTCGTCACCGAGTGGCCGACGTCGAACGCGCGGGGCTTGTCGGTCGTCGGGTCGATCCGGACGACAGCTCCCTCTTCGCCAAGCGCGGCCCAGAGCGCGCCGTCCGCGTACCTGAGGCTCTGGATTGCCGACCCGAGCGTGATTGTCGGCAGCACGCTCCCGTCGGTCGAGACCTTCCAGATCACCCCGGCGGGATTGCTCGCCGCCCATGCGTAGCCGCCGCCCGCCGCGACGCAGCAGAGCTGAGGCTGGAGCCTCCGCACGAAGGCGACCTCGTTCGTCTGCGGATTGATCTTCCGGAGTTGGCCCGACGGCGTGCTTGCGACCCACAGTGAGCCTTCGGCGAACGCGAGATGGTCGACGTCACCCCCGAGGATCGAGAACTGCGCTTGAACCCGCCCCGTCTCCGGGTCGAGGCGCTCGACTCGGGCCCCCGGGTCGAACGCCCCGTGGCCGACCCAGACCGAGCCGGCTCCAACGGCGACCTCTCCTGTCAGATCCGTCTCGACGCCCTTCATCGGCAGCGGGAATCGGCCATCGACTTCGTTAACGGTGGGATCGATTCGCAACAGAGTCGGCGAGGTCCTGCCCGTCACCCAGACCGAGCCCTCGCCCACCTCGAGCCCGCTCGGCTTGATCCCGAGGCCGATCCTCGCCATCTCCTTCCCGGTCGTGGGATCGAGTCGAGTCAGCTCGCCCGTTGCCGAGAGGCTCCACAGCGCACCGTCGCCATATGCCACGCGTACCGTGTCGCGTACGGGTGCCGAGCGCACGAGTTCACCGCTGCTTGCGTTGAGAAAAGCGTTCGAGTCCGGCTCGGCGAGGGCTTGCGCGCTTTCCGTACCTCCCTGCGTGACCCCGACCATGACCGCGACAGCGGCTGCGGCGAGCGTGAGCGCTCCCGCGCCGACGAGAGTGCGACGTCGTCTCGTCTCCGGTACCGCGCGAGGCAGGTCGAGCCCCGGATCCTGCCGGAGAATTGCCTGCTCGAGTTCTCTAAGCGCCTGGCTCGGCTCGATCCCGAGCTCGTCGACGAGCCGCATCCGTGCGTCCGAGTAGACGCGCAGTGCCTCGGCTTGGCGGCCCGCGCGGTACAGGGCCAGCATGAGCTGGCCGCGCGGCCGCTCGCGCAACGGGTGCTTTGAGATCAGCGCCTCAAGCTCCGGGACGAGTCGGTCCTGGTGCCCGAGCGCGAGCTCGGCGTCGATGCGCTCCTCCGTGGCAACGAGCCTCAGCTCCTCGAGTCGCGGGACGTCGTCGCGCGCGAACCCCTCGTATGCGAGATCGCCGAGCGCATCTCCGCGCCAGAGCCCGAGCGCGGCTTCGACCGCCACGAGGGCGTCCTCGGGCTTGCCTACCGCGTTGGCTTCGCGACCCGCGGCAAGCAATCGCTCGAACCGGCGGACGTCGATCCGCTCCGGGTCGACCTCAAGAACGTAGCCACCGCCTCGCGTGACGAGCGGCTTGTCGGGCTCGAGCGCCTTCCGAAGGCGCGACACGTGGACGTCAAGGCTGTGGTCAGCGCTTCCCGGTGGCCGCTCGGGCCAGAGCGCCTCGAGCAAGCGGTCGCGCGACACGACATCGTTCGCGCTCAACGCGAGGAGCGCCAGGAGCGCGCGCGGCTTCGAGCCGCCCAACGGGAGCGAGCGGCCATCGCGAACCGCCTCCACCGGTCCAAGCAGCCGGAACTCCATGTGTCCCTCCGGGCTCGTTGCGAACGACGCTAGCACCGTCCCGCTAGGCCGTCGAGAGCGGATTGAGAGCCGCCGTTGAGGCGTCGGGCGCACGTTCGCCTAATGACAAGAGGACGTCGCGTCCGCAACTGGCTCCTTCGCACGTGTGCTGTCGCAGCGATCTCGGCGGTACTGCTGGCGGCGCTTCCGGGTGCCTAGCGGATGCGGCGTCCTGAAAGGAGGGATTCCGCATGCAGAAGGCGCTTGCAACTCTGGCGGTCTTCGCGGTGCTCGGCACGGCGGCGACCGTCGCGTGGGCGACACCGCCGGGGAAGAACGGCGACATCGTGTTCCGACGGTACCTCGATGCCGAACGAACGACTGGTGCGATCTTCACGATTCGTCCCGACGGAACGAGGTTGAGGCAGATCACACGCCCTTCGCGCGGCGTGATCGACCAGTACCCCGACTGGTCTCCGGACGGAGACAGGCTGGTCTTCCACCGCATGGTCCCATGTCCCGCGGCAGGGGCTAAAAACGGGATCGACAACACCTGTGACCTCGTCTACACGGTCGGGCGCGACGGTACGCGGCTCAGGCCGCTCGTGCCGTGCAGCTTCGACGCGAGCCGCCCTTATCCGAACTCGTGCGTCGGCGCCCATACGCCCGCCTGGTCGTCGGGGGGCTCGACGATCGCGTTCTCCTTCAGCCTCGTCAACGAGGACTACGACGACAGCCTCGATGTGCAACGAGCGATCTGGATCGCCAACGCCGACGGGAGCAACACGCGTCAGGTGACCCAGCTCACGCCCGGCAGCTCCTGGGACGACGAACCGCAGTGGTCGCCGGACGACAGCAAGCTCGTGTTCACGCGCGTCGATCTCGAGCGGAAGCACGACGCCATCTTCGTCGTGGACGCCGATGGGGACGACCTCGTCCAGCTAACCCCCTGGGGTTTGAACGCGGCCGGTGATCCCGAGTGGTCGCCGGACGGGAAGTGGATCGTGTTCGTCGGGCATCCAATTGACGGCTCGGAGAACGTCTACAGGGTGCGCCCCAACGGCGCTGGGCTCACGAACCTGACGAAGCAAAAGGCGGGGGGCTACCACTACCTGTCGTCCAGCTTCTCGCCGGACGGAAAGCTGATCGTGTCCGCGCGGACGCCAGGGGCCGGCCCACGAGGTCATGCAGATCTCGTTGTCATGAAGCCGGACGGCTCCCGGATCCGCCCGATCACGAAGACGCCGCTCTGGGAGAGCTCGGTCGACTGGGGCTCCCGTGGCTAGCCCGTGCAGGAAGGAGAAACCGATGCGCCGCTCGACACTGACACTCCGTCCTCGTCGCCGCCCTGGCCGTACTCGCGGGGCTCGCCGGGTCCTCGGGTGCAGCAACGTCTGCGGACCGGCAATGGATGATCGGCTTGAGCAGCGATCGCCTCTCCCGCGACGCCGAGATCTACAGCGTACGAGGAGATGGAAGCGGAGCCCGCCGGCTCACGCGCAGCCCGTTCTTCGACGGCTCCCCAGCCTGGTCACCGGATCGAACGAAGATCGCCTTCTACAGCCAGCGCGCGACCAGGGGCGACGTGTACGTCATGAACGCCGACGGAAGCAAGCCTCGGAACCTGACTCGATATCCAGGCACGCACGACAGCTTGGGCTCCTGGTCGCCCGACGGCGGCAGGATCGCGTTCGACAGCGATCGCAACGGCGGCGGCATCTACGTCATGAACGCCGACGGGAGCGGACAGCGGATCATCCTTGCAAGCGGTTCCGACCTCGACGGCAACCCGCAGTGGTCGCCCGACGGAAGGACGATTCTGTTCCAGACGGCTCGCGACGGGAACGCCGAGGTCTACGCGATGAACGCCGATGGGAGCGATCCCCGCAACCTGACGCGACACCCGCTGCGAGACGGCGAGGGTGGCTTTCTCTGGTCGCCCGACGGGAGCCGGATCGCCTTCACGAGCAACAGAGGCGGCTCCAAGGGCCTCTACGTCATGAACGCCGACGGCACCGATCAGCGGCGACTGACGCCTTCGTCCGAGAGGTTGCTGTCCTGGTCGCCGGACGGCCGGAAGCTCGCCTTTCAGCGCCGTTCATCGACGCCGAGGTGGGCGTTCTACGTCATCAATGCCGACGGCACTGCAACTCGAAAGGTGGCCTGGAAAGCGCCGCGGGGTTAGGCCCGTGCCATGTCCAGGCCCAGAGCACAAGGAGGCATGACATGCGCAAGCAGTTGAGCATCGCGTTCGTCGTGGTAGCGGTCGCGAGCGTCCTCGTCTCGAGCGCTCTCGCTGCGTCGCCGAGCAAGAACACATTCTTCTCGAGCTTCAGCTTTGCGGACACAACGACGTGTCCAGGTATCACCATCGTCCAGTCGAATGAGGAGCGCGACACGATCATCGCGTTCTCGCCAACTCGTCTGCACATCCAGCGGCACGGCGTCGCAATCCTTGAAGCGAATGGGAAGACGCTGACGAGCAACTTCAGCGCCTTGATCTTCGAGGACTGGGACGTGTCGCAGGTGAAAGTCGTCGGAACCGTCTACAACATCCAGGTGCCCGGTGCCGGGAGCCTGCTACTCGATGCTGGGAAGATCGTGATCGATCTCTCGACCAATCCTCCGACGTTTACCGTCGCAGGCCCGCACCAGCAGTTCACTGGCGACGTTGCGGCTCTCTGCGCCTACTTCGCCACACCCTGAAAGGGACGCTCGAGTACCGAGGTCGTCAGAAGACGGCCTCGGTACCATTGCCGCGTTGCCGATGTCGACACCAACCCGCTCGGCGACGAGCTTCTGTTGTCCGCGGAGACAGGCGCAGTGAACATGTGTCCACCGACGCTCAGAGCAAGGCCAGAACAACGCTAGGTGGTGTGACCGGGCGCGGCTTCGTTCCCGGCAGGAGCGGCAATCCCGGCGGAAGGCCGAAGGGTCTGACGCGACGGGTACGGAAGCTCGTCGGCGATGACGGTTCGGCGATCGCCGAGTTCATGCATGCGGTCATGGTGGATGAAGGGGCGCGCACGACTGACAGGCTCGAGGCGGCGCGGTGGCTCGCCGATCGGGGATTCGGAAGGTCGCCCCAGGACGTGGAGCTCGCGCTCAAAGGACAGGAGGCAGTCGATGTGCAGCGTTCGCGGCCTTCGCGGCGAAGTACCTCCCAACTGAGATGCTCGACGAGCTGATTCTCAGCGTCGAGAGGAAAATCGAAGCTGAGAGAGCTCTGCCAAACCCCCGAGCGTCGAGGGCTAGGCCGACGCCGAGAGCTCGGGTCCTAACTCGGCGCGAACGCCTCAGTCTCTGCGCGTGATTGCCTACAAGAACGCCGATCCCCATTACGGCGACGGCGGCCGTCTCTAGATCGAGCAACTCGCCCTCTACCGACTGCGCTGCAGTCTGGTCTGCGAGGCCATCGCGATGAAGCTATCGCGCGAGGATCGTCTTGCCGGACGATCCTCGCGCCTACGGGCGTAGAAGTGAAGTTCAGCGGGCCAAGGTGGGGCTGTGCTGGCGGACGACGAGCAGGCCACCGACCGCGAGCACGACGCCTGCGACGACGAGACCTCCGATCAGTGCGTCGAGCCAATCGAACGAGGCCGTGCTCTCCCTGTCGACGTAGATGACGGTGGGCGTGTCGGCGGTGCGGAGGTCGGCCGCGGTCGGGATGTCGGGTCCGAGTCGGCCGTCGGGCCGCAGCGAGACGGCGGGCGCACTCGGACTATCGGCCGCAGCGGCGAGACCGGTGCACGTGAGGGCGAGGAAGACGGCGACGATGAGGGGAATCCGGAACACCTGAACCTCCTTGGGCTCGGGCCGCTGGCTGCGGCCGACATAGAGACCCTGGTGTGTCCCGGCGGCAAGGAGAGAAATACTGGCTGCAGAGCGGCTGCAAGGACAGTTCGAGACGCCGGAAATCCGCTCCTTATGGCCGAGGAGAGGGTGATACGGTCGACTTGATGGCCAGGGTCCGCTTTCGCGTTCTCGGCTCTCTTGAGGTCGAGGTGGACGGTGTGTCGTCCCAGCTCGGCGGCGTACGCCAGCGAACGGTCCTCGCCGTGCTGCTCATGCACGCAAACGAGCCTGTCGCCACGGATCGGCTCGTCAGCGAGAGTTGGGGAGGGAGCGCTCCGGCTTCCGCCACCAAGACGGCGCAGGTGTACGTCTCGCGGCTCCGCGGAGCACTCGGAAACGACATCCTCACCACGACGCCCGGCGGCTATCTCCTTGCCGTGCCGCAGGGGGCTCTCGACACGGACGAGCTCGAAGAGCTCCGCGGCCGGGCGCACGAGGCCGATCCGCGCGAGGCAGCCCGGCTGCTTCGCCTGGGTCTCGCTCTCTGGCGCGGTCCGCCGTATGCCGACTTGCGCTACGAAGAGGCGCTCCAGCCCGAGATCAGACGCCTCGAAGAGCTGCGGCTCGCGACGCTCGAGGAGCGCATCGAGGCCGACCTCGGGGCCGGAGAAGCATCGCTGCTCGTGCCCGAGCTGGAAGCGCTGGTCGCGGAGCACCCCTACCGGGAGCGGGTGCGCGGGTTCCTGATGCTCGCCCTCTACCGCTCGGGCCGTCAGACGGAAGCACTCGAAACGTACCGGCAGGGACGACAGCTCCTGGACAGCGAGCTCGGTCTCGAGCCCGGCCCGGAGCTAAGGGAACTCGAGCGCGCGATCCTCGCGCACGACCCCGCGCTCGAGGGGCCGCGACGAGCACTTCGACGCGTGGCGCGACGGCGCTCCGGGGCGCTCCTGGCGGCCGGGGGCGTTCTTCTCCTCGCGGCCGCGTTGACGGCGACCCTGCTCGTCCGAGACGGTGGTGAAGAGGTTCCCAGAGGCGCCGGCGCCGAGGCGCTCGACCCGCAGACAGGCAAGCTCCTGGCGACCGTCCCGCTCGGCGCTGCTCCTTCGAGCGTCGCCGTTGGGGCGGGAGCGGTCTGGGTGCTGGATGCCGACGACAAGACGATCTCGGTAATCGACCCGGAGACGCGGTCGCGCGAAAGTGCGTTCAGCACGTCGTCCACCCCGACCGACCTCGCCGCACGTGGCGGGGCGCTCTGGATCGGGAACGCCTTTCGCGAGCTCTCGTTCCCGGCTTCGAGCTACCCGGAGAGCGTCTCGCGCGTCGACCCGGAGACGCGCGTCGTTGTTGCCACGATTCGGCTTCCTCGTCCCAGCGTCGTTCGGTACAACGTGGCATCACGTGTCCCCTGGGTGCGGGAGCACATCGCGGTGACAAGCGATGCGGTCTGGGTGGTCGGCGCCGACCTGGGCGTCTACCGGATCGACCCGCGAACCAACAAGCGTGTCGGCGGCCGGGTGAAGGGCGTCGACGCCGTGGGCATCGCCGCCGGAGGCGGCGGCGTCTGGGTGATCGAGTTTGGGGACTCCCGCGTCGCGAAGATCGATCCGCGCACGAACAGGATCACGCAGAGGATCCCAGTCCCGTCTGAAGGCCTCAGCTCGATCGCCGTTGGCACCCGCGACGTCTGGGCGGCGGACCCGTTCGGTGGCCTCGTGTGGCGTATCGACCCCGGCCTGAAGCTCCCGCGCTGGATCCGGCTGGACGTCGGCGTGAGCTGGGTCGCCGTCGGTGCCGGGGCGGTCTGGGCCACGAACGAGCTCGCCGGCCTCGTGTACCGCATCGACCCGAACACGAACGAGGCGCATGTCGTCAGACGGACAGACGGGCCCGCGACGGTCGCTGTCGGTGGGGGCGCCGCCTGGGTCAGCGTCGCCGGGCCGCCGCCCGCCGGCACGGCTCTGCCGACCTCGGTCTGCAGCACGATGTCCTCCGGCGGAGAGGCCAACCCGCGCTTCCTGATCGTCTCCGATTTTCCGTTGAAGGGCCCGGCCAACATCGTTAACACGCACCAGATGGTCGAGGCGATCCGGCTCGTTCTCGAGCGGCGTGACTACCGGGCCGGCGCGTACACGATCGGCTACCAGTCCTGCGACGACTCGACCGCCCAGGGCGGAGGGTACGACACCCTTCGCTGCTACTGGAACGCGAACGCGTACGCGCGGAACCCCGACGTGATCGGCATCGTCGGCTCATACAACTCCGGCTGCTCGGGGCAATTGATCCCGGTGGCGAACCAGGCCCCGAACGGGCCGCTGGCGATGATCAGCCCTGCGAGCACGGTCACGGATCTCACGCGGCTGGTACGCGGTGCCAATCCCCCGGCAGACCTCGAACATCTGTACCCGACCGGTGAGCGGAACTTCGTTCGGACCGCGGCCGCGGGCCACCTGACCGCCGCGGCGATGGCTCAGTTCGTGAAGCAGAAAGGCGTCAAGCGGCTCTTCCTGGCCTGGGAGCGCAACGACTACTGGGCCGAATACGCCGCCGACGCGGGACGCGCAGCCCAGTCCCTCGGAATCCGGATCGCCGGCGCCGCTCCTTACGACCCGGAGGCGCGCGACTACGATCGATTCGCTCGACGGATCGCATCGACCCGCGCCGACGGGGTCGTGCTGGCGGCATTCGAGCCCACGAGCCCCGCACTGCTGCGCGATCTCCGCGCCGGCCTCGGTCGCCGTGTGACGCTGATCGGGGGCGAGGACTTCCAGCCGACGTTCAAGGTGGCTGGGCCCGCCGCCCTCGGGGTGTACTTCGCCTATCCCGGCGCGGACATCTCGCTCCTCCCGCCGGCCGGAAAACGGTTCCTAAAGGATCTCAGAGCTCGCACCGGCAAACCGAGCCAGTTCTACACCGCCTCCGCCGCCCAGTCAGCCGAGATCCTGCTCGACGCGATCGCCCGCTCCGACGGCACCCGCCCCTCGGTCACCAGCGAGTTGTTCAAGACGAGAGTCGAGAACGGCCTCCTCGGCGACATCCGCTTCGACAAGAACGGCGACCCCGTCGAGGCGCCCGTCACCATATGGCGCATCGTACGCCCCTCACGCGCACCGGGCGGCCGAGTCGCCGACCGAGTCATCATCGGCCGAGCGGCGCTGCTTCCCTGAGAGCCGACTACTCCTCGTCTCTCGCGGACGGCCCGGCCCAAGGCATCTCGCAATAGGCCGCGGAGGCGGTGGCCCGAGCGCGAGGCCCGCTCCGTTAGAGATGTGCGGGCGAACTAGGGGCGACGACGGAAACGTGTGCAGATCTGTGTGCACGCGCTCCGTTCGATTTTCCCTGAGAGAACAGAAAAGCCCCGTTTCCGGGACTTTCCTGAGTAGCGGGGGCAGGATTTGAACCTGCGACCTCCGGGTTATGAGACGTTGCTTTCTAGGTCAACTGCGGTCAATACGGCATGGTTCCGTAACGCTCGATCGGCTGTGGTGAGCTGAGGTCAGCTCAGGTGGGCAAAAGTTTGGCCAAAGGTTCCGCCCGATCGCGGGTGTTCATTCCCGGGACATAGCGGTCAGATCGTGCCGGGCACATCCCTGCCGTCCCGGACACATCTCTCACATCGCCGCGCCCGCCCCAAACGGTATGTCCGAGCGTGCCTTCGCCCGAGTTGATGACCGGATCACGCTTCCGTCCGAAACCGTGACAGCGGGTTGTCGCGTTGTCCAGCGGACCATGATCGTCCTGCGCGCTCTGGTCGCCGAGGCCGGCAGGCCCCCTAGAGCGTGTCCGCCGTGTCGCGACTCGGCGATCCCTGTGGTCATGCGGAACGCATCGCCGCACCTCGCCAGATCGCGCCCGATCTGACAGTCGTTTGCTCGATGAGCGGAGTAGGACGCGACCCATTTCCTCCGACGCGCTCCGAGGGTCGTCGTCGAGTGGACCGAACCCGCCCAGGCTCCTTACGAAGCAGGCGGGTTCGGTTGAAATGTGTGGACGAGTTAACTCGGCTTCCCGACGCACTCCACGCTGAGGATCTCAACCTCGCCCTTGAGCTCACCTTCCGGTCCGCCGGGGATCGTCACGTGCGAGACGCCGTGGGCGAGCAACACCGTCCCGTCGGCATTCTGAATTGTGAACGTCGCGTTGGTTAGAGCCAGAAAGCCTCGAAACTCACCCACGATCACCGGACCACTCACGTTCTGTCCGAAGGTGAGGGCGAACCGGCCCGAGAAGCCATCGGCCGTGGAAATGTCGCCGGTGACCGTACCCGCGAGGTGTTGACGTCCCGTCGGATCGACGTCGTCGTGGAACACGATGATCCGGTTGCTGAGCATGAAGGTGGTCAGGTTGCCCGTGCAGGCGTTCGGAGACACGAAGCTCAGATCTGGAAGTGGACTGCGCTGAGCTGGGGCCGGGAGTGCCGGACCCGCGATCGTGGCCGACACCACGAGCGCGAACGCCAATACGAGAAGTATCTTCAGAGAGGTCCTTCTCATCGTCGACTCCTTTCGTTCCATGGGGCATAGCGATCGACAGAGCGCAACCCGCGCGGGCTTCGGCGGTCGGATCGGTTCGATGATCGGACGCAGCCCTATCGACCCGCTATCGAACAGCTACCAGCCCGTATCGCTTGAGACATGCCCGTACTCGTGCCACTGTTCCTGCCAGGGATGTCGTCTCCCGTGGCCATCGGCTCCGTCGTCGCCGGATTTCGTCTTGACTCCCTCCTTGGTCAAGGCGCCATGGGTGCGGTGTATTTGGCCGAGGACAGGGAATCTGACGGCCGGAAGGTCGCCCTCAAGCTCCTTGCGCCTGAGCTCGCAGAGGACGAGCGATTCCGGCAGCGCTTCCTCCGGGAATCGCAGCTCGCGGCCAGCCTCGAGCATCCGTACATCGTCCCCATCCTCGGCTCGGGCGACGAGGACGGTGTCCTCTACCTCGCGATGGCGTACATCCCGGGATTGGATCTCCGCGAGCTCCTCCGCCGCGACGGCCCCCTCGAGCCTGAGCGGGCACTCCGGCTCGTCGGGCAGGTAGCCGACGCGCTCGATGCGGCCCATGCAGCTGGACTCGTCCACCGGGACGTGAAGCCGGGCAACATCCTCGTCGCCGAGAACGACCACGCCTACGTGTGCGACTTCGGCCTCGCCCGCCACGTGACATCGGTCAGCAGCCTGACCGGTGACCGCGGATTCGTCGGCACCATCGACTACGTCCCGCCCGAGCAGATCAAAGGCGGTGAGATCGACGGCCGCGCGGACATCTACGCGCTCGGATGCGTCCTCTACGAGTGTTTGGCGGGAACTCGCCCGTTCGAGCGGGACAGCGAGCTCGCAGTCGTATACGCGCACCTGAACGAGCCGCCACCGCGCCTGTGCGATGCAAGACACGGCCTTCCCGAGGCGTTCAACGATGTCTTCCAGACCGTCCTGGCCAAGTCACCCGACGCCCGCTACGCGACATGTCAGCAGCTGACGAAGGCGGCATCCGCCGCGATGCTCGGGAAGACGCTCGCACGTCGAACGCGTCGTCTGCGGCGGTTCCTGGTCGCCGGCGTCGTCGTGCTTGCCGCCGTGAGTGCCGCGATTGGCGGCGTCCTACTAACGCGAGGGTCTGAGCGACCACCGACGATCTCGCAGGCGGCGCTTGGCGGTGCGAAACTCGGCACCCTGGCCGGAAAGTCCCCCCAAGCCTGGGGTCAACCGGGGGCGATCATCCCGCTCAAGTATCCGGACCAGTACGCCAAGCAGACGTTCGAGGCCCGCAAGGTCGCCGTCTACTACGACAGTGGGATCACCGAGGCCATCCAGGACGGCCTCGTCGGCGCCGTCGAATTGACGACGTGGAACAAGGACGACAGGACCGAGGCTGGAGTCGGACCGTGCTCGACGCTCGACGAACTCAGCGGAGCGTACGGTCCCAGATTGAGAGTGGTCGAGGCGAACGTCATCGACGGCAAGCCGACCGGATTCACGGTCGGACCGCACCTGTTTTTCGCTGTCGACCAAAGGACGGATGCTCCGCGCGTCTCAGCAGTCGCTGTGTACTCCAATTCGTTGCAGTTAGCAGGGTTCAATGCCCTCGGCGACGGCCCGTGCTCGTGACGGGCTCATCACGCGTTATCGACCAGCTGAAACGGCTGCGACTCTCACGCGGGGCAAGGCCGCCGGGTCGCGGGCCGGCATGCACCAGCAAGACCGGCGGACGAGCGTCGCGGACCAGCGCGTGCCTGACCGCGCCTACGCCCTCGTGTGTCCAGCGTGGGGAGATGCCGATGACGACCAACGCGGCTCGATCGACAGCCGCGGCCAGCGCGAGCTCGTTCGGCTCGACCAGGAGGGGCTCGCTCTCGAGTCCCACGATCCGCTGAACTGCAAGTGACGCATCCGCCAGCAACCGGCTGGCATCGCGCCGGCCCGGTCGCGCTCTGAGGCCGACGAGTCGAAGTGACGCGCCCGTCGCCGTAGAAAGCCACGCCCCGATCTCGAGTGCCGCCCAATCATGAGTGCTTCCTCCAAAGGGCACGTAGACGCCGTCGCCGTTCGTGAGGTCGACCCTGCCTGCGAGGAGGGCGACGTCCGCAGGCGAGCGCTCAAGGATGACCGCGAGCTCGTTCGGAAGACCGTCGCCCTGGAGGTTCCCCGGAATGTCGGCCAGGACGAGGTCTACCTCGTACGCAGTCGCGAGGCGTACCACGTCCAGCGCTGGCTCGAGCGTCGTGAAAGCCGCACACCGCGCTGGAGCTTTCAGCTCCGTGCGTCGTGCGTTCAGGGCAGAGGCCGCTTCGGCGAGCTGGGTGTCGTCCGAGAGCAAGCGGGCGATAATCAACTCCCGCCCCGGCAGCGAGGCGAGGGGCTCGCCGATGGCCACGAGCGAATCCAATTGATTCTCGTCAGACGGAACGATGAGTACGGCTCGATCGGGATCCACCCACACTGCACCCCTGCCGACGGCTGGCCGCTCGAGGTCGAGTAAAGGCTCTTGGCTGAGGATCCTTCGCTCGAGGTCGCGGAGGGCGGGAGAGGGCTCAATGCCGAACTCTGCGACGAGTGCTTCCCGCGTCAGCCGATAGACACCAAGAGCTTCGGCTTGTCGGCCCGAGCGATAGAGCGCGAGCATCAGCTGCCCGTGGAACCGTTCGCGAAGTCTGTGCTCGGCGACGAGTAGCTCGAGCTCGCCCACGAGGTCCGCGTGTCGGCCTAGCGCCAGCCCTGCCTCGATCTGCAGCTCGAGTGCGACGAGCCGCATCTCCTCGAGCCTCTCTATCGCGAGTTGAGCGAACGACTCGTCAGCGAGGTCGGCTAAGGGCGCTCCGCGCCAGGCGTGGAGCGCATCCCGCATGAGATCGGCGGCGCGTTGCGCGTTGCCTCGGTCGAGCGCCTCACGTCCTGCTTCCAGACGGCGCTCGAAGACGTTGAGGTCGAGCTGCTCAGTGGACAGGCGAATCGTGTATCCGGGGGAGCGTGTCTCGATGGCCGAGACAGAGCCGAGCGCCTTGCGAAGTTCCGAGACCTGCCGCTGAACCTGAGTAACCGCGGTTACCGGCGGCGCGCCCGCGTACAGCTCGTCGGCGAGCCGTTCGACCGGTACGACACGATTTGCATTGAGCAGCAGAATCGCGAGCGTCGCGCGCTGCTTGAGCCCTCCGAGTCGGATTGGGCCGCCATCGCCGACCACCTCGAGCGGGCCCAGGATGCGGAACTCGAGCATTCGTGAGGACCGTAGTCGTTCGATAGCGCCTCGGTAGCCGCCTGCTCGATCATCGCGGTCATCTACTGGAGACCAACGCTTGTCGTGGCCACCAACGGAGGTAGCAGATGTTGAAATGGGCGACCACACTCATCGCGCTCGTGCTCGGCTGCGCCGGGCTCGCGATCGTCGTAACCGCTTCGTCGACGGCCGCCGAGCACGTCGCCAAGCCCTTCACGATCAAGTCGAGCCTCGACGGCAAGACTGTCTTGCCGCACCGGATCCGCTGGATCGCATATCCGTCTGCCGGCGTGCGCTTCCCCGGCGTCGAGTTTTTGATCGACGGGAAGCTCGTGTTCGACAACCGGATTCCACCCTATGCGTTCGGCGGCGACGGACGAGACGAGGCTACGGGAAAGGTGAACAGCGGCTACCTCGTCACGTCGTGGCTCTCGTCGGGGAGGCACGAGTTCACCGTGCGCGCACGGGGACTCGGCGCGAACAGGAACGCCACGGCGACCAAGACGGTGGTTGCCCGGGTGCAGCCGGCGGAGGCTCCGCCGGCTCAGCTCGCAGGATCGTGGCAGCGCATCCTCGAGACGGCTGTGCCGCCGGACCGGAACATGCTGTACAGGAAGATCACGGTCCCGCCGGGAACGTTTCGGTTCACCATCGACCCGCGCTTCATGCGGATGAGCGGCCCTGTTCCCGGGAACGTCAAAGTCGATTATGTCGCTCGCCCGGCAGCGATCACTATCGGAGGCCCTGTTTGGACGGGCGATCCAGCCGAGGGCGGCGTGTGCGAGCCGTGGGGCCCGGCGGCGACCTACTCGTGGTCGGTGAGCGACGGCACGCTGACGCTCACGCAATCGGGCAGAGGTGATGCTTGCAAGCAGCGCGGGGTGATCCTCACCGGCGATTGGACGCGCGTGAGGTAATGGACTCCGCAGCCGCTTCACCCGCCCGTCAAGCCCCAGGTAGGACCGAGCTGAGCGAGCTCCGGATCGTCGCCGTTGACACGAGCCGGCGTTCCGGTCGACCACCCCGGCGCCGCGCTGAGCTGCGCCACCCACGCCCGCGGAATCAGACGCGCCATTGCGTCGGGTCACAGTTCTGGCCGAATCCGTGGCCTGCTCTATTGACGCCCGAGCGCCCGGGATAGTTCATGCCCTGCTTTCGACAGTTCGGAAGAGGAGTCATTCATTTTTGAGGGTTCACGGAGACGAACACCGCCCGATCAGCCGACCTGACTACACCTCACTCGGCCCACACGCCGGCGAGCTCGACGATGGTCGCAGCCGCCGCGGCCATCTCCTGAACGCTCGACCACTCGCGCAGCGAGTGGTACTCGTGTCCACCCGTAAAGAGGTTTGGGGTTGGCAGGCCTCGCGAAGCGAGGATCGAACCATCGGTACCGCCACGAATGATCGAAAGCGACGGCTCGATGCCCGCACGTTTGATCGCCTCGAGCGCCGCTTCGACGACACGCGGATGCTGCTCAATGCACGAGCGAATGTTTCGGTACGACTCGCGAACCTCCACGCGTAACTCGGCCCTAGGCTCCCGCATCATCACGTCGGCTGCGAGTTCGCGCACAAGCTGTACATGCTCCGCAAGCCGCGCGTCCTCGTGGTCGCGCACGATGAAGTGAACGACTACTTCGTCGGCATCGCCGTTGATTCGGCTCGGATGAACGAATCCTTCCCGCCCCTCAGTCGTCTCCGGCGAGAGGCTGTCCTTGGGAAGCGATTCGATGAGCTCCGCGGCCAGCTTCACCGGGTTGACGAGCTTACCCTTGGCCGTCCCACGAGCATCCCCATGCGCGCCTCGAACTCCTGCTACGGGCCGGCATGGTCGGCAGATGGAAAGCGGCTCGCCACAGCATGTGGAGACAGTCCCAACCGCTATGCGTACATCGACGTCGTGAATGCAGACGGAAGTGGTCTCCGTCGGCTCACAAAGCACGCATACAACGAGTTCGGGTTCGCCTGGTCACCTGACGGACGGAGGATCCTCTACGGCCGGGAGGACCGCGAGGGCGTTTTTGTAATCGGAGCTGATGGACGGAACGACCGCAGGGTCACCTCCGATGCCCCGGCACAGACTGCTTGGGGGGCGCTGACGTGGGCCTCTGACGGGCGCTCGATCGCCTACACGACGGACCGCACGGGCCGGGGCGACCTCTACGTGATCGACAGCAACGGACGCAACAAGCTTCGGCTCACGAGGTCGTCAGGAATCGACCTCGATCCGGCCTGGGCTCCGGGGTAGGGGTTGCCAGCGACACTCAGCATGGATTGAGGATCCCAGACACCCGTGACCGGCAGGAGATCTCTAATCCCGCGGGTCAGTAGCTCAGGCTTCACTTCCGGGGCTTGCCGGCCGTCGGGGCCGCCACCGCTGACGGTAAGGCCTAGATCGGCGACGGGCCGTAATCAGCTCACCGCTGTCACCTTCTCTGTCACGTCCCAGCCGCAGCTCAGCCCATGCCTTCCCGAAGTTTGATGGACTCATCTCATCCAGCTTCGGCACGAGCAATCCCTCTCCGCCGCGTCACGCCGTGAAGGCGGCGAGCGCCTCCCGTCCCGCGCCGACGAACGGAGCGCCGTGCGCCAGCAGGAGGTGGTCGAAGTCGAGCTCGGCCAGGCGTCGGTAGGACGTGCGCAGCCCCGCTTTCGTCCGCTCGGGATCGTCCATCAGGTGGTCGGGCACGAAGGTGAGCGGCCCACCCGGCTCCCAGCGAACCGCCCCGTCCGCGAGCGCAAGCGCACGGCGGGCGGGCACGTGGAACGCGGTCTCGTCGGGGCAGATCGCGCCGACCTCGTGCGCGACGACCCCCTGGCAGACCTCGTCACCGAACTCAAATGGCTGGACGCCACGCCCGACGAGGTCGTGGCGGCCCTGCCGCACGCAGTGAACCGTCACGCCGAAGCGGTCGACGAAGGACGCGCTCGAGCGGTAGTGGTGGCGGTTCGTGAGGAGGACGTCGGTCGGCGGCCCGTGCTCCGCGAACCACTCCAGCCCGTCATCAGGCGCGATCGGGTCGATGAGCACGCCCTCCGCGGGCAGGAAGTATGAGTGGACCAGGATCTTGATCCGGGGATGCGCTGCAGCCCAGTGCCAGATGCCTTGACCGATCTCCTCCACGCAACAAGCCTACGGCCCTCCGCCGGCGAACACACGCGACTCGGCATCGGCCTGCCAGACCATCCGTTCGAGTCGACGTCAGCTGATGTCCACGAGAACCTTGCCGACGGCGCCGTGCTCGACGGCATCATGCGCGTCTGCCGTGCGCTCGAGCGAAAAGCGGTGGAGTGTAAGACCGACGTGCTCTCCGACCTCGAGCGCGCCATCTTCGACCGCCGCAGCGACGTCGGAAACAGCCTGGTCTTTTGCCGGGGCGGGCACGGTGTACACGAGCACGAACTGGTAGCGGAGGTTGCGGGACATCAGTTCACGCACGTTCAATTCGAGCTCGGAGCCGCCGTCCGTCGCGTAGACGGCAACGGTGCCGTTCGGGGCGAGCACGGCCCTATCGAGGACGGCGTTTCCGGCGGGCGCTACCTCGACGATCACGTCGACGCCGTTGGGTACAAGCGCCCGGATCTCGTCCGCAGCGTCGCCGGCCCGGTAGTTAACGGCGTGCTCCGTCCCTGCTGACAGGGCAAGCCCGGCCTTCTCGTCGCTGCTGACCGTGCTGATCACGCGGGCGCCGGCCCAACGTGCGAGCTGGATCGCCGCATGGCCTACCGCCCCTGCGCCTCCCGCCACCAACACGGTCTGACCATGGAGAGATCCGGGTGCGAGCTTCCGCGGGCCGAGCTCCGAGACCGTGAGGCAGCGGTGCGCGGTCAGAGCGGGGATTCCGAGGCTCGCTCCAACATCCATCGAGGCTGCATCTGGCAGTCGCACCGCTTGACGGCTCGGGATGACGACCAGCTCCTGCGCCGTGCCGTCCGCGCGTTGCCACGCCGCCTCCCAAAGCCAGACGCGCTCCCCGACTCGGCCTGTCGGGACGCCCTCGCCGATGGCCTCGATCGTCCCGGCGCCGTCCTGGTTGGGGACGAGCTCGGGAAACGGAAGCTCGGCGCCGGCACCGCTCCCCCGGCGCGCCTTCCAGTCGGTGGGATTCACGCCCGAGACCCGGATCTTGACTCGAACCTCACCAGGTCCTGGTTCGCGCACAGGTCGCTCGACGAGGCGAAGGACCTCGGGCCCACCCGTACGGGAATACACAACCCCTCTCATCTGCCACCTCGTTCGCCGAACCGTGACGCTACCGACCGGAGTATCGCCCGAACGCACAGTGGGCGAGCTGGCGGCGGGAGATCTCTAATCCTTCTGCCAGCCGATCGCGCGATCGATTGCGGGCGACATCGACGGAGTCACGCTTTCGGTCGAGGCGCCAGTGATCCGCCTACTTGGTCACGGAATGAGGGAGAGCCGCGGCCCAATGTCTGCGGCCCGGCTGTAGCTTGCCGTCCGGTTGAACGAGTCATCAGCAAGCCGGAGGCCATCAGCAGAGACATGAGCTCGGTGAGGCTCACGATCGAGGTTCGAGGTACTGAACCGTCGACGATCAAGTCGGGCGAGACCGCGTGGCGGATGGCGATCGCCCAGGAGGTCGCTGAGCGATTCCCCGAGCCGTTCATGCCTCCCGAGGGGACCGAGTTCGCGGTCGCCGTCGTGTTCCACCTCGTCGAGCACCGCCTCTTCGTTCGGCCGAACCGGCCCGGGCCTCCTGACCTCGACAACCTCCTCAAGCCGATCCTCGACACGTTGTTCACCTCTGAAAACGTCCGCGGACCGACTGGCGTGCTCGTCAAAGCCAACGACACCTGGGTGACGGACGTTCGAGCAAGGAAGACCGAGGCGCCCGATTCCAGTCAGGAGGGGGCGGACATCACTGTCTCCTGGCCCGATGGCGACGCGTAACCGATGAGTGGCGCCGCTTCCGACGGCCCGCTGCGCGGGATGGCAGATCGATCACGGTTCGACGCAGAACTGTGGCTCGGCGAAGCTGATCCTCGGGTCGGATCCTCGGAACCCGTCCCGGCCATTGATCGGCTACACGACCCGCCTACCGCATCCTCAAGCCAACACTCGGGCAAAAGTTTCGCCCTTCGATAGCTGCCGGGAGAACAGAAAAGCCCCGTTTCCGGGGCTTTTTCAGTAGCGGGGGCAGGATTTGAACCTGCGACCTCCGGGTTATGCGATCTGAGGTCGAGCGAAGTCACGCTCGTCTGTGCCAGCGTTAGGGAATGTCGCTTGAGACGGACGCGTCAGCGGTCGGCGAGCGAACGTGCGAGCGCGATTGTCTCGTCGAGAGTCATTGCGGCTCCCGCCGCCTGCTGCTCTTGCCAAGTCTCTTGTCCAAGTGCATCGATCAAGACCTGGTCGAGTGTGTTCCAGAACTGCTCGTGGTGAAGGAACTCGCCCTCGCCAGAGAGCTTGATCACTGCGCCACGAAGCCGGGCCGCTTGCGGGCGGGCCTCCGGGCGCGAGGCCAACGCGACTCCCGACAGCAGAACTCCAAGATGGGGCTTCAGCGCACTGTCCACGGTCAGGTCGTCCCTGACCGTGCGAGAGAGCTCGCTAGCGAACAGCTCGCGGGCCTCGTCACGGCGCCCGAGTCCCAGTAGCGCCTGCCCAAGTCCAGGGCGGAGATGTGCGAGCGGTGCGGCGAACTCGTCGTTGAGGTCACGACATGTCTCGAGAGCGAGCACGTAGGTGTCATACGCCGACTCGTAGTCTCCGGCGGTGAGATCGATGCTTCCAAGGTTCGAGAGCACAATGGCTTCGTTGATGGCATCTCCTCGCTGCCGATAGGCCTCGGCAGACTCGCGGAAAATGGCCCGCGCCTCAGCGTCGCGGCCTGCGGATCGAAGAAACGACCCTAGATCGCTCTGGCACCTGAGCCGTCGGGTGTCGTCCAGGGATGTCGCCTCCTCGAGTGCGCGTGAGCCGAGGCGTATCGCGTCGTCGAACTCCTCGCGCCGGTCTGCGATCCAGGCAAGACCCCACAACGCGTCAACGAGGACCGCTTGAGCGTTGGCGGTGGTCGCGAGCGTCACGGCCTCCTCTCCCGCCGACTGGGCGGCATCGAGGTTCCCGAGGCGCTCCTCGATGTCTGAGAGGCGTTGTAGAAGAGATGCGCGGGAGAGACCGTCGAGCGAGGGGATTGCGAGGAGCTCCTGGAGGCGGTCGCGTCCCTCGTCGAGGGCACCTCGCGCGACCCAGTACAAGCTCAGCAGGTATGCGACGCGGGCAGCCTCGTCGGGCGAAATGGCGGCGAGGCGCTCAAGAGTCGCTCGGAGATTGTCCTCCTCGGCCGCATACCACGTGAGGAACTCGCCAGTGCGCGGGCCGCGGATGACCGGGTCGATCTCTTCCAGTCGCGTGAGGTAGTGACGTGCGTGTCGGCGAGCGAGGCGATCGTTCTCCGTTGCCTTACTCAGACGTTCGCGCGCGAACTCGCGGATCGTCTCGAGCATCCAGTAGCGCTCTCGCGTGAACCGCAGGAGGCTCTTCTCGACGAGTGACTGCAGCGTGTCGATATCGGCGTCACATACCGCTTCCGCGGCCTGCAACGTGCAGCCACCGCGAAACACGGAGAGCGCACGGAACAGCTGCTGCTCCGCGTCGGAGAGAAGGTTGTAACTCCACTCGATCGTCGCGCGCAGGGTCTGCTGGCGCGGATCGGCATCGCGGCCGCCGCGCAGCAGGTCGAGGCTTTCCGACAGGCGGTCGAGGATCTGCTCCGGAGAGAGCGCCTTGCACCGGGCTGCCGCGAGCTCGATCGCGAGCGGCAGGCGATCGAGCCGATCGCAGATGGCGCTCGCCGTCGCGTACTCGACCTCTTGCTCGGGCGCGACGGCGCTCGCTCGCTGCCGGAAGAGCTCGACCGAGGGCGACTCGGGAAGAGGCGACAACGGGTACTCGCGCTCGACCGCGATCCGCAGCGCCTCGCGACTCGTGACGAGGAGCCGCAGCCGGGGGCACTGGCCAGCGAGCGCAGCGAGCTCTGGGGCCGCGTCCACGAGCTGCTCGAAGTTGTCGAGGAAAAGGAGGCACTCGCTGTCGCCGATGTGCCGCGCGAGGTCGCCGTCGGCGCCGATCGCGTCGGCAACCGTGGGAAGGACGAGAGCTGGATCCCGTAGTGAGGCCAGTGCGATGAACCACACACCGTCAGGGAAGGCATGTGCCGCCTCGCCGGCGATCGCGAGTGCGAAGCGGGTCTTGCCGACGCCGCCCGGCCCGGTGATGGTCAGCGCCCGAGATCCGTCGAGGAGGGCTTGCAGGACCTCCGCAAGCTCCTTCTTGCGCCCAACGAGGGGGTTGGCGGCGAGCGGAAGGTTGGAGCGGTAGAGGCTCTTCAGCGGTGGGAACTCGGCGTCGCCGAGCTGATAGACGCGCTCGGGCGCCGCCAAGTCCTTGAAACGATGCTCGCCGAGGTCGACGAGGCCGTCGAGACCGACGAGCGCAGCCGTCGAGGAGGCGACGAGCATCTGCCCGCCGTGTCCAACCGCTGCGATGCGTGCGGCTCGGTGCACGTCGTCTCCGACATAGCCCTCGTCGGTGACGAGCGGCGTCCCGGTGTGCAGGCCGACTCGCACGTGGATCGCGCCGGGCGCCAACGCCTCCGTGAGCGCGGCTGCAGCCGCGAGAGCGCCGGGCGCGGTCGGGAACGCGAAGAAGAAGGCGTCGCCCTGGGTGTCGACCTCGACTCCGCCTGCCGCCGTACATGCCTCCCGAATGACCCGCCGGTGCTCGGCGAGCGCGTCTGCATACGCCTCGGCGCCCAGCTCGTGCAGGAGCTTCGTGGAGCCTTCGACGTCCGTGAAGAGGAACGTAACGGTGCCGGTCGGAAGGTCGTCTCGCACGCGCCGTGATCATCCGCCTGCCGGGTCCCGGCGTCCAGTGATGCGCTCGCGTCTAGAGAGGGCACTGCTTCCTGCGCGAGTGCTCGGGAATGTCGCACGACGACGACTCGGTTGACATTGGGGGAGTGATGGATCAGGAGGTTCGGGCGAGTATGTCGGTGTAGAGGGTGTCGAAGCGTTCTGCCAGTGCCCGCCAGGAATAGCTGGCGCGGATCTGCTGTCTCGCGCGCTCAGCCCGCTCCTTTCTGGCGGCGGCGTCGTTGACGGCTTCGACGAGCGCGTCGGCTAGGGCGTCGACGTCGTCGGGTTCCACGAGCCAGCCGTTCGGCTTTCCGGCGACGGTGTTGACGAAGGAAAGGGGGCCGCCGGTGGAGGTCGCGATCACCGGCAGACCGCATGACATTGCCTCGAGGAATACCAGTCCGAACGGCTCGTCGACGGAGGGGCTGACGAACAGATCCGCGCACGACAGTCCCAGCGGAAGTTCGTCGTGACCTCGCCAGCCACTAAAGAAGACACCCTCCACTGCTAATTCCTTGGCAACCGTGTGCGGGTGCTCGCCCTCCCACTCTCCGGGCGAGCCACCCCAGATCAGGAGTGGCGCCGGGGTCTTGAAGCGTGGTCGTGCCCGGGCATACGCTCGTATAAGGAGCGGGACGCGCTTGAAGTCGACGTAGCGGCCGACGTACAGGAGAAGGGGAAGCGGCTCGCCCCCTGGACCCGTGAAGGGATCCATCGCCTCCAGTGGGTAGCGGATGCTCCCTGGGCGCCCCGTTTCGTCCCAGCCGTGGGGGTCATCGACCAGCCAGTGGCGCAGGAGCTCAAGACGCTGCTCGCGCGTGAGAGCTGAGCGATTGAAGAGAGCCGTGTCGACGCCGTTTGACATCACCTCGATCGTGTCGTCTGCGACGCCCAGAAGGCGAACTGCCTCGGACGCCTGCAAGGGGGAGAGGCAGATGATGCGCTCGCTTTGGCGGGCCGACGCTTCGAGCCGTGCGGCCCAGTCCTTCCCGTAGCGGTATCGGCTCAGGTTGGTCTGTTGCAGCAGGTCGCGTTCCCGTTCCGGCAATCGTCTATCGGCGCCTGACGCGACGGCGGCCGGAAGCCCCTCGAGGCTCGTGCCCAGCGCGACAGCCGCAGCGTCGAGGCGTGCGATGCGATCGAGCATCCTCAGTTCGGTGCCGTGCAGATGAGTGATGAGGCTGCGTTGGGGCCATAGCCGGGCGGCTGCCTCGTGCATCGGCGTCAGGTGATGGAGTTGGATCAGGTCGGAGCTCCCGAAGCCTGCGTGCTCGAGCACGCCATCCCACACTGACACCTGACTCTCCGCCTGCTCCGGGCCTAGGGAAGCAAACACAGGGTCGGGGGCGCCGTCGCGATCCTCGAAGGAGCCGTGGAACGGAACCGGCCCCGCCAGCTGATCCTCACCGCGCCCGAAGCGCTCGAGCGCGGGCGTGTAGTCCGCCACCTCGACATCCAGCCCCTCAAAGAAGGTGGCAGCGTGCGTCTGCTCCCCAGGCGACCCGAGCGACCCCGCGGCGAGCGCCACGTCCCAGCCGGACTCCACGAGAGCACGGGAGAGATAGCGGACGACCTGCGCCGAACCACCGCGCGGATAGAACATCAAGCCCATGCCCAGCCGCCTGCGTCGCCCAGTCAGACCCAACCCCCTGCTAGATGGTGGATTCCGGATTCGATCTCAGGCCGAAAGTGTCCCGACAGCGCCCTGGGCTGGATGCAGGCTCCGCTAACTGGCGTACCGTCGTTCCCTGCCGTCACTTAGTGTCGCAGGTCGGCGCTCAAGGAGCGTTTCCTCCGACCGCTCCGCGAACCGAATTCAGTAAGCCGCGGCCGCGCTCGCCTGTTCGAGCGTGCTCTAGCTCGCATGTCCCCCCATTCTTGGCAAGCATCGCATCCGCCAAGGCAAAAGTTGGGCAAAAGTTCGGCCAGCCGATCTTGATAGTGAGAACGGAAAAGCCCCGTTTCCGGGGCTTTTCAAGTAGCGGGGGCAGGATTTGAACCTGCGACCTCCGGGTTATGCGATCTGAGGTTTCTGAGCAGAGAACGCTCGCCTGCGCAAGCGTTCGGGAATATCCCTGGAGGACTACGAGCGGACTGGCGTTCACTCGGGCTTAGGGAGCCTGCTACTTCACCGAGCCAGCGAGCAGCCCTTGAACGAAGTAGCGCTGGAACGCAAAGAACACGACGAGCGGAATCGCGAGCGAGATGAACGCGGCCGGAGCGATGAGCTCGAGGTTCGCGCTGAACTGACGCATCTGCGAGAAGATGGCGACCGTAATCGGCTGTGTCTCGCGGGCGAACGTCAGCGCCACGAGCAGGTCGTTCCAGACCCACAGGAACTGGAAGATCGCGAGTGACGCGATCGCCGGAAGGCCGAGCGGAAGGATCACGCGGAAGAAGATCCGGAACTCCGATGCGCCGTCGATCCGCGCCGCCTCGAGAAGGTCGCGCGGGATCCCGATGAAGAAGTTGCGGAGCAGGAAGATCGCGAACGGCAGGCCGAAGGCCGTGTGGAAGAGGACGAGCCCGAGAATCGTGTCGAAGAGGCCCAGGTCGTTGTAGAGCGAGAAGATCGGAATGAGCGCCATCTGGATCGGCACGACGAGTAGCGCCACGACCACGAGGAAGAGCCAGTCGCGGCCGGGGAATTCGAGCCAGGCGAAGGCGTAGGCCGCGAGCGAGGCGATGAAGATCGGGATGATCGTCGCGCCGATGGAGATCCAGAGCGTGGTCCAGACCGCCGAGGTGATCGCCTCGTTGTCCAGGATCTCCCGGTAGTTGTCGAGCGTCGCGAGGCTCGGCTCGCTCAGGACCTGCCACCAGCCTGTCGTGTTGACGATCGACGACGGCAGGAGCGACGTGAAGAGCAGCCCGAGCGTCGGAACGAGCCACAGGAGCCCGATGAACGCGAGGAAGAGATAGACGGGCGTCTTTCCCATGAACCGGACGATCCGCCCCGAAGCCGACTCGCCCTGAACCCTCGGGTCGACCGAAGCATCGATCGGCTGCGCGGCCGTGGACATCAGACCTCCCTCCGGAAGCGGCGGATGTTGAGGGCGAGGATGGGAATGACCAGCAGGAACAAGAACACGGCGATCGCCGCACCGAGGCCGAAGTCGTTGACCCCACCGAAGGACGTGCGCCACATCGCCAGGGCGATCACGTTCGCGTCGTCTTGCACGGATCCGGGAGCGACCGCGATGACGATGTCGAACACCTTCAGGACGTAGATGAGCATCGTGATGAAGACGACGGCGATGACGGGCATCAGCAGCGGGACCGTGACGCGGCGGAACACCTGCCACTCGGTCGCGCCGTCGGTGCGCGCGGCCTCCAGCAGGTCGCGCGGGATGGCCGCGAGTCCTGCGGCGATGACGACCATCGCGAATCCGGCCCAGACCCAGACGTACGCCATCATGATCGCCGGCGTGATCAGGCTCTGCCCCAGCCACGACACGCCTGCGTACGGCTCGCTGAAGGTCGAGGCGCCGATCGCAACTCGGTAGGTCCCTGGCTCGAGGTTCTCGAATGCGAACGCCCCATCCTCTGCGGTGGTCGCCTGCGCCAGGCTCCCGCCGCCTTCTCCGCGCAGTTCAACCGTAACGCCGGGCAGGCCGAGCTCTCCTGTCTCAACCTCTCCGGCGACACCGCCGCCGGGACTGAAGTCTCTCCAGACGACGCCGGTGATCCCGCCCGACAGCGCCTCCGGCACGACCGCCTGAACCGCGTCAGGGGGGACATCGGATGCCCGAATACCCGTTAGCCCGAGCGGCGCCACCCCTCCGGGCTCGAGCGGCTCCTCGAGGACGAGCGCGCCGTCCGAAGCAGCTGTGATCTGCTCTGTCGAGGGCTGTGCGGATGCGAGGACCCCGGACGGCGACACGGCGTCCGCGACGACCGCGATCGCCGCGTTCACGGTGCCCTGGGACGGATCCTTCTCGTACATCAAGCGCCAGATCACTCCGGCGGCGAAGAGCGAGATCGCCATCGGCATGAAGACCACGACCTTGAAGGCGGTCGAGAAGCGGATCCGCTCGAGGAGCACCGCGAACACGAGCCCGATCGCCGTGACGAAGAACGGCACGACGAGGAGCCACAGCATGTTGTTCTTGATCGCGGTGAGGAGCGTGTCGTCGGAGAAGAGCGTCCGGTAGTTCTCGAGGCCGATGAAGTCGTCCCCGCTGCGGTCGTAGAAGCTGCGGATGATCGTTCGGATCGTCGGGTACACGATCCACACACCGAGGAGCACGAGAGCCGGCAGCAGGAAGACGAGGGTGACGCCATAGCGCTGGAAGACGCCGGCGCCACCCTCGTCACGGGGCGGAAGCCCGGACGAGGGGGCTTCCGCCGCTGCTGCGGACTCGCTCACGAGCTAGTTGCCGTATGCCTGATTCGCCGCAGTCTCGAGTTGCTGCGTGACCCCGTCGATGTCGTTCGGGTTCGCGACGAAGTCGATCATGCCCTTCCAGAAGCCCTGACCCGGCGTTCCACCGAAGGCCGAGGGCATGAGGTCGGACGCGTCGAATCGGAACGACTCGGCCTCTGCTAGCCCACCGGCCGTGGTCCGCGTGATCTCGTCCGGGTACACGCTCGTGTCGAGGTTCTTGTTCGGCGACGAGAAGCCACCGCGCCCAGCCCAGATCTCAGCCGCCGCGGCCGTCGTCAGGTACTCGAGGAACGCGTCGGCCGCCGGGCTGTCGCGGAACTCGACGAAGATGTCGCCGCTGCCGACGACCGCCGGCCCGGACCCGTCTACGGAGGGGAAGGTAAAGACGTTGTAGCCTGTCTCGGGCTCGAGCGGATTGTCGGCGTTCACGCCCGGTGCGAAGTCGCCGATGATGACCATTGCGGCGTCCGGATTCTCCGAGAACACCTTCGCCACCGACGATGGCATGTCGGTCTGGAGTGTCGTCTCGGTGCCCCCGGCGAGGTTCGCCGGGTCGCCGAAGATCTCGGCCATCACGGCAAGGGCGTCCTTCACCGACTGATCCGTCCAGGGGATCTCGTGGTTGACGAGCTGGTCGTACATCTCCTGCCCTGCGGTCCGGATGTAGACGTTCTCGAAAAGGTCCGTGATCGGCCAACCGACGTCGACGCCGACCGAGAAGGGTGTGATGCCGGCGGCTTTCAGCGTCGTGGCGACCTCCACGAGCTCCTCCCACGTCTCGGGCGGTTCGACGCCTGCCTCCTCGAAGGCGGCGACGTTGTACCAGACGGTTGCCTTGTTGCTCCCCTTGAACATGACGCCGTACTGCGTCCCGTCGATAGCTCCGACATCCGCCACGGACTCGCCGAAGTTCTCGACGATCGCGTCGCGCAGTTCGTCGATCGGCTGGATCGCGCCCTGCTCGACGAACTGCGCGATCAGGCCGGGCTGGGCAATCGCCGCGATGTCGGGCGGATTCCCACCCTCCACAGCGCTCGAAAGGAGCGGTGCGAGATTGTCGCCTCCCGACGTGTAATTCACCGTCACGTTTGGATACAGCTCGTTGAAGCCGTCGATCACGGCCTGGAACGATTCCTGCTCGGCGCCGCCCCAGATGCCCATGACCGAGAGGTCGCCGGTGACGTCCTCGCTGCCCTCGACCGACCCACCGTTGCCGTCGCCGCCACAACCCGCCGAGACGACGACAAGGGCGGCGACCAGCATTGCCAACACGACCCATCGAGATCTCATCTGTGCACTCTCTCCTCCCTGGGCCGGGCGTCAGCCCTGGCCGTAGATGCCGAGTCCTGTGTCGAGATCGAAGAAGTGGACGGCGCTCAGGTCGACGGCGACGTCGATCACGTCGCCGTTCCGGATCCGCGAGCGCGGCCCGAACCGTCCAACCATCGTCGTCTTCGCGTCGCCCTCGTCCGGAGCCCGCACGGTGCTCTCCTGACCGACATCGCGGGCCAGCTCGCGCACGTCTTCGGTGAGCGCGGGCGGCGCGTCGACCTCGAAGTGCGCCACGATCTCCGAGCCGAGCGGCTCGCGGAGCACGACGACTCCCTGGATGCGCCGCTCCGGCGGCGCGTCCTCCTCGAGCGCCGCGTCCTCAAGCCCTTCCGGTCGGATGCCGAGCACGACCCTCCGTCCGACGTAGCCGGCAAGCGCCGGGCGGCTCCGCAACAGCCCGTCGGGCAACGTCAGCGCGTGACTGCCGACGACGGCGACAACCGAGCCGTTTCGCTGCTCGACGGCGGCCTCCACCATGTTCATCGCCGGCGAGCCGATGAAGCCACCGACGAAGAGGTTGACGGGGCGCTCGTACAGCTCCTGCGGGGGGGCGACCTGCTGGAGCTCACCCTTGCGCATGACCGACACGCGGTCGCCCATCGTCATCGCCTCGACCTGGTCGTGGGTGACGTAGAGCGTCGTGACGCCGAGCTCGTCCTGCAACTCGGAGATCTCGGCGCGCATGTGGACGCGGAGCTTCGCGTCGAGATTCGACAGCGGCTCGTCCATGAGATAGGCCTGAGGCTGGCGGACGATGGCCCTGCCCATCGCCACGCGCTGGCGCTGGCCACCCGAGAGCGCGCGCGGCTTGCGGTCGAGGTGCTCCTCGAGGCCGAGGACGCGAGCCGCCTCGCGTACGCGGGCGTCGATCTCGCTCTTCGGCGTCTTCCGCAGCCTGAGCCCGAAGGCGATGTTGTCAAAGACGGTTAGGTGCGGGTACAGCGCGTAGCTCTGAAAGACCATCGCGATGTCGCGGTCCCGGGCAGGGACGGTGTTCACGACTCGATCCCCGATTCTGAGCGCTCCCTCCGAGATGTCCTCGAGCCCCGCGACCATCCGAAGTGCGGTCGTCTTCCCGCACCCGGACGGGCCGACCAGGACCATGAACTCGCCATCGCGGATCTCCAGGTTCATCCCCGATACCGCGCGAGTACCGTCGGCGTAGACCTTGCCGACGCCGTCGAAGGTCACGGCAGCCACTTTCCTCCGAAGAGCCTACACGCCTCGTGTGGTTACCACAATGGGGTGATTGCTAGTCGCCCGTTTGCTGGAGATCCGCGATCTCGGCTCTAGCGCCTTCAAGCATCCGGCGGAGCTGCCGCCGCTCGCGCCGCGCGCGCTCGATCTCGTCACGCAACTCTCGATCGTCGTGACGCGACTCCTCGACCAGCGACCGGAGCTGCCTGCGAAGGTCGTGGAGCTCGACAGACTGCTGGACGAGCGTCTGCACGACCTCCTTCGCTACGACTGATGGCTCGACGCGCCTCCCCGCCCAGGCTGGCGGTGCTCCCGTCCGGGGATTCACGAGGCCTGCCGCAGCAAGATCGCGTGCTGTGATGTAGCGCAGCCCGCCGTCCTTGACCGCCGGAAGCTGGCCGCGTTCGATGCGGCGGGCGAGTGCGCGTTTTGAGAGCCCGGTAAGCTCGCTCGCTTCCGCAATCGTATAGCGGTTGTCGTTCTTCACCGGCGTCCGAGAAGATATATCGCGCATGCGACCATGTGTCTACCCCGCGTGGGAACTGTGGGAGCAGGCCCGTTCGGCTGGTGTCAGTCAAGTGTCCGGCGACGCGAGGAAGTCGTCGACCTCGATCTGCGGGAGCGGCTCTTCGCTCGCGCCTGAAAGCAATTGTCACAGCTCCCGGGATGGGTCTCCGATGTGTGCGAGCGGACTCTCGCTTGAAGCAACTCGCATGACCTCAGATTTGGGCGGCATCGCATCCGTAAAGGCAAAGATTGGGCAAAAGTTCTGCCCGCCGATCCTGCCAGTGAGAACGGAAAAGCCCCGTTTCCGGGGCTTTTCGAGTAGCGGGGGCAGGATTTGAACCTGCGACCTCCGGGTTATGAGCCCGGCGAGCTACCAGACTGCTCCACCCCGCGTCGCGGGCCCGAGTATAGCGCCTCGGCCTGCGAAGATCGTGATCGTCACGAATGGGATCGCGCTCCCCACGATGGAGCAGTGTGGCCATTGCGACCTTCGAGAAGCTGGTGGCGTACCAGTCGTGCTGCGCGTAGTCACTGGCGTGCAACTGTGTGAGCACGTGATTCAGGATCCCGTTCTGGAAGTTCGTCATCGAGTACCAGATCTGCACAGCAACGGCCGCCGGCGTCGGCCCTCGCGGGACCTTTGCGTCTCAAGGGCGGCCGCGCTTAAGGAACCCACATGAGGCTCGGCGTCGAAGCCGCGCTCGTGGACCGGAAACTCGTCCCGGGAGATGTCGAGATCCTCGGTGGACGAGTCGCCGGGTTCGGTCTCGCATCGCCGAACGGCAGCGGGATCGCCGTGCCCGGGTTCGTCGACCTTCAGGCCAACGGCTTTGCGGGCATCGACTTCCTCACGGCCGACACCGACGGGTATCGCCGTGCCGGAGAAGCGCTGCTCGAGACTGGCGTAACCGCCTTCCTTCCGACGTTCATCACCTCCCCCGAAGAGCAGCTCCTCGCCGCCCTCCGCGAGGTGCCTGCCCATGCGGACGGACCTCGCATACTGGGTGCACACCTCGAAGGGCCCTTCCTGTCAGCCCTTCGCCTCGGGATCCACCCAGCCGCCTCTCGCCGCAACCCCGATCTGGAGTTGCTCGACCGGCTTGTCGACGCGGGGCCTGTCCGGCTGGTGACGCTTGCGCCGGAGCTTCCCGGGGCGAGCGCGCTCATCGAGCGGCTGCTGCGCCGAGAGATCGCCGTCTCGTGCGGACATTCGGATGCCACCGCCGACCAGGCGAACGCAGCGTTCGACCTCGGCGTGCGGAGCGTGACGCACCTCTTCAACGCCATGCGTCCGTTTCATCACCGAGACCCAGGTGTCGCGGGTGCGGCGCTTGCTCGACCCGACATCGTGGTGCAGCTGATCGTCGACTGGGTGCACGTCGCTCCGGTCACCGCCGCGATGGTGTGGCAAGCCGCACAGGGCCGGGTTGCACTCGTCACCGATGCCGTGGCGGGCGCAGCACTCGAGGACGGCACGTATCGGCTCGGCGACGTCAGCGTCGAGATCTCCGATGGGGTCGCGCGCGGAGCCACCGGCGCGCTTGCCGGAAGCACGCTCACGATGATCGACGCCATTCGCAACCTGCACACGCTCGGTGTACCGCTCGAGGACGCGATCGGAGCCGCAACGGAAGTCCCGGCCCGGGTCCTTCGACTGCCGGCAACGGGACGGATCGGGATCGGGCTGCCGGCCGACGTCGTCGTTCTCAGCGACGACCTCGTGGTCGAGCGGGTGCTCGTCGAGGGACGCGCGTGTGTCGTCGGCTGACCTTCCGGTGACGCCCCGCGACGCCCCGAGCCGGGGGTGGCTCGTGTCGCAGCCGTGCCTGCCCTGGCCCGCGCCCGCGGCCTCGATCCCGACGAGCCCCGCGGGCTCTCGAAGGTCACACTGGCGCGCTAGCGGACGCCGGAGGCGTCGCGCGACTGCGTGGACACCTTGTCCAGGATCGCCTCGAGCAGCCGTCCGGACGACAGCACGTGCTCGCGCGCGAGCACGCGAGCTCCCTCCGGGCTCCGTGCGGCGATTGCGGTGCGGATCGCGCGGTGCTGGCGGTCGTTCTTCAGGTACAGCTCATCGAGATCCGCTCCGGTTGCCCAGACGGGCTTCACGAGGAAGGTGCGCCGCGCCGCCTTCGCCATCCGCTCGATGAGCGGCACGTCCGCCGCGCGATAGATGACGTCGTGGAAGGAGTGGTTCAGATGCAGCCAGTCGCGGGCGACCTCGAGATCCTGGCGGCCCTCGTGGCTCATCTCGACGAGCGCTCCGGTCGCGCGGCTGAAGCGCCGCTCGGCGCGCTCGAGCTCGGCCAGGTCGTCGTCCGTCATCTTCGGTGTCGCGAGCTCGGTCGCGAGGCTCTCGAGCTCGGCACGCACCATGAAGGCCTCGCGGATCTCGTCCCGCGAGAGCATCCGGACACGAACGCCGCGATTCGGCTCGAAGGTGACGAGCCCGAGCGCGGCGAGCCGGCGCAGCGCCTCGCGCACCGGCGTGCGGCTCACCTCGAACTGCTCGGAGAGGTGCTCCTGGCGGAGCGTGCTGCCGGGCGGGATCTCGCCCGACACGATCGCCTCCTCGAGCGCGAGCGCGATGTCGTCGGCCTTCGTCCCGTCCGACATCAGGTCTCGTTCCGAATGAGCTGCGCGTACGCGGTCATCGTGAGGAAGTCGACGAAGACCTCGTGTAGCGCGACCTTCTCGAAGACCTCGCGCGCGTCGCGATACACCGCCTCGTCCGGCAGTTCCGCCATGACCTCGAGGATGATCCGCTCGACGTCGGATCGCTCGACGCGGCCGTGGCGGATCCACTGCCAGATCTGCGACCGCGAGATCTCGGCGGTTGCCGCGTCCTCCATGAGATTGTCGATCGCGGCAGCTCCCACCCCTTGCAGCCACGCCGCGATGTAGCGGATGCCGACCGAGACGTTGGCCCGCACGCCCGCCTCGGTGATCTCGCCAGGCGTGGCCGGGACGTCCAGCAGATCCGCTGCCTGCGTCGTCACGTCGTCGCGCAGCCGCTCCAGCTGGTTCGGGCGCTGGCCGAGCACCGCGTCGAACTCGGCCATCGCGACCGAAACGAGGTCCGGGTGCGCCACCCAGGACCCGTCGAAGCCGTCCTCCGACTCACGCCGTTTGTCTTCCGTCACCCGTGCGAGTGCGACCTCGTTCACCTCGGCATCGCGACGGCTCGGGATGAACGCGGCCATTCCGCCGATCGCGTGGGCTCCGCGCTCATGGCACGTGCGCACGAGGAGCTCCGTGTACGCCCGCATGAACGGCACGGTCATCGTCACCTGCACGCGGTCCGGGAGGACGAACTCGGGCCGGTCGCGGAACTTCTTGATGACCGAGAAGATGTAGTCCCAGCGGCCGGCGTTGAGCCCGGCCGAGTGCTCGCGGAGCTCGTAGAGAATCTCCTCCATCTCGAACGCCGCGAGGATCGTCTCGATGAGGACGGTCGCCTTGATCGTGCCGCGAGGAATCCCGATGCGATCCTGGGCGAAGCAGAAGACGTCGTTCCAGAGTCGCGCCTCGAGGTGATTCTCGAGCTTCGGGAGATAGAAATACGGCCCCGATCCACGCGCGAGCAGCCGCTCGGCGTTGCGTGAGAGGTACACGCCGAAGTCGAACAGTCCGGCCGAGACGTGCTCACCGTCGACAACGACATGGCGCTCCTGCAGGTGCCAGCCGCGCGGACGCACGAGAAGCACCGCGACCTCGTCGTTCAGCGCATAGCTCTTCTCGCCTTGCTCGAGCGAGATCGTGCGCTCGATCGCGTCGGTGAGGTTCTGCTGGCCGCCGACGACGTTCGCCCAGGTCGGCGAGTTCGCGTCCTCGAAGTCCGCCATGTAGATGCGGGCACCCGAGTTGAACGCGTTGATGACCATCTTGCGATCGCCGGCCGGGCCAGTGATCTCGACACGGCGGTCCTGAAGGTCGGCCGGCACTGGCGCCACTCGCCAGTCGCCTTCGCGGATCGAGCGCGTCGATTCGAGGAAGTCGGGCAGCTCCCCTCCCTCGATCTGCTTCTGGCGCGCGGCGCGGGCGCGGAGCAGCTCCTCGCGCCGGTCTCGGAACTCGCGCTCGAGCGCGACGACGAGGTCGAGCGCCTCCGGGGTGAGGACGCCAGCCTCGTCGGGCGCGGAGACGGTCGCGTCGGCCGTCGTGCTCACGAAGCGGGCGTCGCCTCGAACTGCGCTTCCTCGGTCGAGCCCTTGAGCGCGAGCGTCGAGGACTCCCCGCCCGTGACCGCTTCGAGGACGGCGTCGAAGTAGCCCGCGCCCACCTCGCGCTGGTGGCGCGTGGCCGTGTAGCCGAACTCCTCGTTCGCGAACTCGGCCTGCTGCAGCTGCACGTAGGAGCTCATTCCGTCCGCGGCGTAGCCGCGCGCGAGCTCGAACATCGAGTTGCACACCGCGTGGAAGCCGGCGAGGGTCACGAACTGGAACTTGTAACCCATCCCGGCCAGCTCGCGCTGGAACGATGCGATCGTCGCGTCGTCGAGGTGCTTGCGCCAGTTGAAGGACGGCGAGCAGTTGTATGCGAGGAGCTTCCCGGGGAACTTCGCGTGAACCGCCTCGGCGAACTGCGAGGCCTCCTCGAGGTCCGGCGTCGACGTCTCGCACCAGAGCACATCGGCGTACGGGGCATACGCGAGCGCGCGGGCGATCGGCGCCTCGATGCCGGGAGCAATGCGGAAGAAGCCCTCGGGCGTGCGCTCGCCGGTCGTGAACTCCCGGTCGCGCTCGTCGACGTCGCTCGTGAGCAGCGTCGCCGAAAGTGCGTCCGTCCGCGCGACGAGAACCGTCGGGACGTCGAGGACGTCCGCCGCGAGCCGCGCCGAGACGAGCGTGCGGACGAACTGGCTCGTCGGGACGAGCACCTTGCCGCCCAGGTGGCCGCACTTCTTCTCCGACGAGAGCTGATCCTCGAAGTGGACGCCGGCGGCACCGGCCTCGATGAACGACTTCATCAGCTCGAACGCGTTGAGCGGGCCGCCGAACCCGGCCTCGGCGTCAGCGACGATCGGGGCGAGCCAGTACGTGCCGTTCTTGCCTTCGGCGGAGTCGATCTGGTCGGCGCGAAGGAGCGCGCTGTTCAAGCGCTTGACGAGCGCTGGAGCGCTGTTCGCCGGATACAGGCTCTGGTCGGGATAGGTGTGTCCGGAGAGGTTCGCGTCGGCAGCGACCTGCCAGCCGGAGAGGTAGATCGCATTGAGGCCCGCCTTGACCATCTGCACGGCCTGCGCGCCGGTGAGCGCACCGAGCGCGGCGACGTAGTCCTCGGAGTGCAGCAGCTTCCACAGCCGCTCCGCGCCGAGACGCGCCAGCGTGTGCTCGACGTGGAAGCGTCCGCGGATACGCTCGACGTCGGCCTGCGTGTACGGCCGCTCGACTCCGGCCCACCTCGCGTTCATATCGCTCGCGCCCATCTCGCACCTCCGTCGCTCGATTGTGTGCAATCGTTTCCAGATTGGATCCTAAATGGTCTACCGGATGCCGTCAATACGGTTGCTCACGCCTAGATTGGATCCGAAAGACTGTGTGATTGGATCCACAAGCGGGTTGCTATACGCTCGACGCCATGGTCCGGACGGCACCCGACGTCGCGACCTTCGGTGCCGAGATCGCTGCTGCCTACGCGACGAAGGGCGATGCGATCGAGCTCGGAGTCGCAAAGCTCGACGACACACTCGTGCCCGAAGCCGGCGTCCGGCTTCCGCTAGCGACGATGAACCGCCACGGCCTGATCGCCGGAGCGACCGGAACCGGAAAGACGCGGACTCTGCAGGTCATCGCCGAGCAGCTCTCGGCCGCGGGCGTGGCGGTGTTCACCGCAGACGTCAAGGGTGACCTGTCCGGCATGGCCGTCCCCGGCTCGAGCGACGGCCCTGCGAAGAAGCGCGCGACGGAGCTCGGCCTTCCGTACGAGCCGACCGGCTACCCAGTCGAGTACCTGTCGCTCGGTGGCATCGGCCCGGGGGTTCCGGTGCGGGCGACCGTCTCCGACTTCGGGCCGCTTCTCCTCGCGAAGGTGCTCGCCTCGAATGCGACGCAGGAGCAGAGCCTCGCACTGGTCTTCCACTACGCCGACGAGAAGGGCCTCCCGCTCCTCGACCTCACCGACCTGCGCGCGCTGCTGACGTTCCTCGACTCCGAGGGCGGACGGGAGGAGCTGCGGGGAATCGGCGGCCTCTCGCCGCAGACCGTCGGTGTTCTTCTCCGCTCGCTCGTCGCGCTCGAGACCGGTGGTGGAAACGAGTTCTTCGGCGAGCCGCAGCTCGACGTCTCCGACCTCCTGCGCACGGACGCGGACGGACGAGGCGTGATCTCGTGCCTCGAGCTGCCCGCCGTCCAGGACAAGCCACGGTTGTGGTCCACGGTGCTCATGTGGCTCGTCGCTGAGCTCTTCGAGCAGCTCCCCGAGGTCGGCGATCGCGACAAGCCGCGTCTCGTCTTCTTCCTCGACGAAGCACATCTCCTCTTCGAGGGGGCGAGCAAGGCGTTCGCCGAGTCGACGGTGCAGACGGTGCGGCTCATCCGGTCGAAGGGCGTCGGCGTCTTCTTCGTGACCCAGACCCCGAAGGACGTGCCGGCAGACGTCCTCGGGCAGCTCGGGAATCGTGTCCAGCACGCGCTGCGTGCGTTCACGCCTGACGATGCGAAGGCGCTGCGCGCGACCGTGCGGACGTTTCCGAAGACCGACGCCTACGACCTCGAGGAACTGCTCACCCAGCTCGGCATCGGCGAAGCCGCGGTGACGATCCTCGACGAGTCGGGTGTCCCCACGCCCGTCGCGCACACACGGATGCGGCCTCCGCTCTCCCGGATGGGTGTGGCAGACGACGTCGCAGGCGCGGCCGCTGCAAGCCCGCTGCAGGCGAAGTACGGCACGCGGCTCGACAGCCAGAGCGCGCGGGAACTGCTCGCGGAGCGGCTCGATCCTCCACCCACCGGCGAGAAGCAGCCGACGCCGACGGAGCGCCAGAAGGGCGCGGCGACCGCAGCCGGGAAGGGCGCTGACGCGATCGGCGACTTCCTGCAGTCGTCGAGCGGCCGGGCGCTGACACGCGAGGTCGTGCGAGGAGTCTTCGGGATGCTGAAGCGTGGGTTCTAGACTTCTGCCGTGATTCTCACCACGTTTCTCGTCGGTCTCGCGCTGACGCTCGTCGGCCTCTTCGTCGTCGGCACTCGGGGATTCGCGCTCTGGCGACAGGGAAAGCGCACGGGTGGACTGTTCACGAATGAGCTCGCGCTGTTCGAGGAGCGCTCGGCGCGGACCGAGCAGCTGCTCGCCGACGCCGATCGTTCGAACCAGGAGCTACAGGCGGCGACCGAGCGTCTGCGCATTTCGCGCGCACAGCTCGAGGTGCTGCTGGGGTCGATCGAGACGGCGCAGCGCCGGGCGCGCTGGCTGCGCGCCTTCCTCCCGGTTCGATGAGCCGCGTCGCAGCCGTCGACCTCGGGACGAACTCGACCCGACTCCTCGTCGCGGACGTCGACGGCGATCGCCTCGAGGAGCTCACGCGTCGGCTGACGATCACGCGACTCGGCGAAGGTGTCGACCGCCGCCGGCGCCTGCTCCCGCTGCCGATCGCGCGCGTGCGGAACTGTCTGTCCGAATACCGGCAGGAGCTCGAGGCCCTCGGCGCCGAGCGGACGCTCTGCATCGCGACGAGCTCAGTGCGCGACGCCGAAAACGGGGAGGCGTTCCTCGGCGAGATCGAGTGGAGCTACGGCTTCACGACGCGGCTGCTGTCGGGCGCCGAGGAGGCTGCGATGATGATCCGGGGCGTCACGGCCGGCCGGCCGCCGCTCGACGACGTGCTCGTCGTCGACATCGGCGGCGGCTCGACCGAGCTCGTGGTGGCCGCCGACGGCGCGGTCGCTTCTGCGACGAGTCTCGACATCGGATGCGTACGCATCACCGAGCGGTTCCTCGGCTCGGATCCGCCGTCTCGGCCCGAGCTCGCAGCCGCGAGCGGGTATGTTCGCTCGCTCCTTCCACCGCTCCAGGCGGCCGCTGCGATCGGTGTCGCCGGAACGGTGACGACGCTCGCGACGATCGACCTCGGTGACGCCGAGTACGACCCGGAGCGGACGCACGGTCATCGCCTCCCGCTGGCCTCCGTCGACGAGCAGCTCGAACGGCTGGCCGCCATGACGACCGAGGAGCGCGTCGCTTTGGGAATCGAGCCGGGCCGCGCGTCGGTCATCGTCGCGGGGGTGATCGTCCTGCGCGAGGTGATGACGGCGTGCGATCTCGCAGAGATCGAGGTGTCGGAACGCGACGTTCTCCACGGCGCCGCATTCGCGGCCGCCGAGCTACCCGAGCCGGAGGAGGGCGCGGCGCCGCCTGGCGCCTACACCTGCTGCTGAGCGACGAGCGGCTAGGCCGCTGGTGGGAGTGGCTCGTCGTCGTCGTCGTCCTCGTCCTCGGCGAGCCGACGTTGCAGAACGCTGCGCGAGAGCACGCCCACGAGGCGGTGCTGATCGTCCACCACCGGGACGCGCTCGGCGTCCTCGGTCTCGAGAAAGCGGAACGCCTCCTCGAGCGGCACGTCGGGGCCGATGGTGAAGTGCGGCGTCTCGGCGATCGAGCGGAGTTCCGTCGATGCGGGGTCGAGCCCACGCGCAACGACCTCGCGTACCAGCGTCTTCCGCGTTACGACGCCGACGAGGCGCTCGTCGTCGGTCACGTAGACCGCGCGAACCTCGGGCCGCTGCAACAGCTCTCCGGCCGCCTGCGCGAACGCGTTCGCGGGAAGTTGCCCGGGATTCGACACCATGGCCTCGCGAACCGTGCTCACGGAAAGATTCCCCGCGCCTGCAATGCGTCCGACACCTCGCGGATCCCGGCGACGAGCGCGCCGGTTCGAAGCTTGACGTCTCGCTCGTCCGCGAGATCCCAGACGCGGTCGAACGCGCTCGAGAGCTTCTCGGCCAGCTTGGCGCGAATCTCGTCGCGCGTCCAGAAGAGGCGTCCGAGGTCCTGCACCCACTCGAAGTAGGACACCGTCACGCCGCCGGCGTTCGTGAGGATGTCCGGCAGCACTGGGATCTCGCGCTCCCAGAGGATGGCGTCGGCCTCGAGCGAGGTCGGGCCGTTCGCTCCTTCGGCGATCATGCGCGCCCGGATGCGCGGCGCGTTGTCGGCCGTCACCTGATCCTCGCGCGCGGCCAGGACGAGGATGTCGCACTCGAGCTCGAGGAGCTCCTCGTTCGAGAGCCGGGCGCCGGCGTCGCACCCGGCGAGCGAGCCGTGCTCGTTCGCGTACGCGTGAAGCGCCGCAACGTCGAGCCCGCTGGCCGCGTGCAGACCTCCGGACACGTCGGACACGGCGATCACCGTCGCGCCGAGTGCCTCCAGCTCCGATGCGGCGATCCCGCCGACGTTGCCGAACCCCTGGACGACGCACCGCTGGTCGGCGACGGCCCAGCCGAGCCGGTCGCAGGCTCGGGCGATCACCATCACGACCCCGGCACCCGTCGCCTCGTGGCGGAACACCGAGCCCCCGATCGAGATCGGCTTGCCGGTGACGATCTCGGGCACGGCATAGCCGCTTTGCATCGAGTACGTGTCCATCATCCAGGCCATGGTCTGCTCGTTCGTGGCCATGTCGGGAGCCGGGATGTCCTCCTTCGGACCGATGATCGGCAGGAGCTCCGACGTGAAGCGACGTGTCATGCGCTCGAGCTCCCGTGACGACATCGTGCGCGGATCGCAGCGGACTCCGCCCTTCGCACCCCCGTACGGCAGCCGGAGGAGCGAGCACTTCCAGGTCATCCACATCGCGAGCGCAGCGCATTCGCCGAGCGTCACCTCGGGGTCGTACCGGATTCCGCCCTTCGTCGGCCCGATGATGCTCGAGTGCTGCACGCGGTAGCCGGGGAAGACGACGCGCTTCCCGCTGTCCATGCGAACGGGGATCGAGACGATCGTCGAGCGCTCCGGATAGCGCAGGCGCTCGGCGATGTCATCCGGGATGCCAGCGACCGGAACGGCCTGGTCGAACTGCGCGACTGCCATGCGGTACAGCGGCGTATCCCACTCGAGCTGGGCATGGGCAAGCTCCTCGGGCAGGCTCGCCACGGCCGGCGGAGTCTAGCTGGCTCCCGCCCGGATCAAGCTCCGACGACCGGCGGGACAACAGCACGGAGCCCGGCCGAACGGCCGGGCTCCGTTGGCTCGACGACGTGCCTCTAGCGGAAGCGGACGACCGGACTGAGTTGACCCTGCGCCGCCTGCTGCCGCTGCGCCTGCACCTGATTCGGCGGGTTCGGGGCGCCGGGGAACAGATCGCCGCCGATTGTCGGAATGAATTGCGGCGGAACACGAACCTCCGTCGCCTGCTCGTAGTCGTAGGCGAAGCCGAGGAGCTCCGGCTCGGCCCAGCGGCCGCCGATGAAGGTGATCCCGACCGGCAGGCCCTCGATGTAGCCGGCGGGGACCGTGATGTCGGCGTAACCCGAGACGGCAGCCGCGCCCGACGAGCCGACGAAGTACTCGAAGTGGCCGTCGAGGTCGCCCTCGTCCGGGTTGTCGTTGGTCGGCCAGGCCGGCCCGTTCGTGAGAGCGATGATCCCGTCGAGTTCGTTCGCGGACATGAGGTCGTCGATCGCATCCTGAACGGGCGGCGTCACACCAGCACGGATGTCGGCGCAGTCCTGGTCGCGGCCGTTCGTCGCCTCGGCGAGCTCGAACACGAGGTCGTTCCACGGGCCCTCGAGCTCCGGATGCGCCTGATTGAACGCGATCAGCTCGCCGAGGGTTTGCGGGTATGCCGTGCCGGTCACCGGGTTCGTCCCGTCGACGTACGTCTCGAGGTATGTCGCGATGTCGGTCTTGAACTCACACAGCAGTGCGGCGAACTCGCCGCCCGTCGCAGACAGGTCGATGTCCATGCCTTCGACGACCGTGGCGCCCTCGGCCTCCAGCGCGTCGACGACATCGTCGAGGATCGGCTCGATGACGGGGCCGGTCAGCGCAGGGTCGAAGGTACCGGCGCGCCACACGCCAATCCGGGCGCCGTCAAGCGCGTCGTCGTCGAGGAAGACGGTGTAGTCGGTGAAGGCGTTGCCGGCCTGATCGGCGGTCGCTGGATCCTTTAGGTCGATCCCGGTCGCCGCACCGAGGAGAACGGCCGCGTCCGTGACGTTGCGGGCCATCGGACCGGCCGTGTCCTGGTCGGCGCTGATCGGCACGACGCCTGCGCGACTCCACAACCCGACTGTCGGCTTGATTCCGACGACGCCGTTGGCGCCGGACGGGCAGACGATCGATCCGTCAGTCTCCGTGCCGACGGCGGCGACGGCGAGATCGGCAGCCGCGACGACTCCTGAGCCGGAGCTCGAGCCGCACGGATTTCGATCGAGGACGTACGGCATGTTCGTCTGGCCACCGATGCCGCTCCAGCCGCTCGACGACGGGCCGGAGCGGAAGTTGGCCCACTCGGACAGGTTGGCCTTGCCGATGATGATCGCGCCGGCGGCCTTCAGGCGCGCCGCGATGAACGCGTCATCGGGCGTGCTCCCGGCAAGTGCCCAGGAACCGGCTGTCGTGGGCATGCCGGTCGTGTTGATGTTGTCCTTGACGATGATCGGAATTCCGAGAAGCGGACGGTCGTCGCCGTCGCGGCGCGCTCGGTCGGCCGCTCGTGCGTCGGCGAGGGCGGTCGGGCTGACCGTGATCACCGCATTGAGCGTCGTGTCGAGCTGGCGGATGCGCCGGAGATAGAAATTCGTCAGCTGGACGGAGTTCATCCGTCGCGAGTCCATCAACTCCTGGAGCTCCGGGATCGTCGTCGCATCGACGTCGATGCCGGCCACCTTGGTATGCGGTGGGGTGGCGGCAAGGCCGATCAGTGCGGCGACGCCGGACACACCGAGCAAGAGGGCCAGGAGGGTCGTCAGAACAAGGGAACGCCGAAGTCGGCTGTTCATCGCGGTTACCTCCACGGGTTCGAGTGGGGTGGGACACTGCATCGCAGTGCTGGGCGATCGGAGGATCCTACAACCCTTCCGCTGTCACTCGGAGATAGCTCCCGAGGTGCCGGGGGCGGGACTCGAACCCGCACGCCCCCTGAGGGACACCCGCTTTTAAGGCGGGCGCGTCTCACCCGTTCCGCCACCCCGGCGAGCGGAGTGTATTCCGGGGCTAGTGACCCGGAGTGAGGTCGCTCGGATCGAAGCGCTCGGGCCCGCGGAACTGGAACGAGCGGAAGAACGTGGACGTCGCGTCCTCGTCGAACTCCGTGCACTTCGCGAGGAAGCCGCTGTCGGTGTCGCCGTCCACGACCCATGCACCGAGCGCGAACTCGTCGCCGAGGCGATCGAGCGGCGCCATGATCGTGCCCGTCTTGTGGTCGTCGTAGAACGCGCGTAGCTCGTCGACGGTGGCGTCGGGAACCTCGTCGCCGTAGAGGATGAAGATGCCTCCGTGCTCGAGGTTGTGGACGACCCGCGCGATCTCGAGCTCGTCCTCGTAGATCCCGAAGATGGCGGCGACGCCGTAGTGAGGGCCTGTGGTCGGCGGGTCCGTGTTCCACTTGCCCGACGTCCCGCCGGGCTGCGTGATCGAATGCGCGCCCTCGAGCGCCTTCGCCGTCCTCACCGTGCAGCCCGCGGCCTCGAGGCTCGTGCGCGCTGCCTCCTCGTCCGCTCCGTCACCCCCACCGACGACGCCGAGGAGGACGGCCACGACGATGAAGCCAAGCGCGACGCCGGCGATTGCCGCGCCGATCACGAACGCACGGTTCCGCGAGGGACCGTCGGTCGACGAGGATGCGCGCTGCTTGGGCGCTTTGACGCGGGGCTTGTCAGCCATGCCGCGGGCGAGGGTACCAGCGTCTCCTGTTCAGCCCTGGTTGCGAACCGGCGGGTAAGAGGTGCCGTCCGCCGACCGGATTACCGTGCATCGGCTCAGTGGTCATCGTCGCACTCGTCATCGGCCTCGTTCTCGGCGCACTCGGCGTCCTCCTCGCCGTGCGGCCCGCTCTCGTCGAGCGAAGGCGGCGACTCCAGGACGTCATCGAGCTCGAGCGGTCGCTGGCGGCCGCCGAGGCCGAGCTGAGAGTCGAGCGAGCATCTGTCGACGCGCGCCTCGAAGCGAAGATCAAGGAGCTCTCGACCGAGGCGCTGGATGCGAACAGCTCGCGCTTCCTCGAGCTCGCGGAGACCCATCTCACCGGGCACGTGAAGCCGCTCAAGGACTCGCTCGAGCGGATGGATCGTCAACTCCAGTCGGTCGAGCGCGTGCGTCAGGAGTCGTATGGCGCCCTGAAGACCCAGGTCTCGACGCTGGCCGAGCGCGCCGGCAGCCTTACGAACGCGCTTCGCACCCCGCACGTTCGCGGGCGCTGGGGCGAGGCACAGCTCCGCAACGTCGTCGAGTACGCCGGCATGGTCGAGTACTGCGACTACGTGTCGCAGGTGACGACGCCGACGGACGACGGCATGCTGCGGCCCGACCTCGTCGTCCGTATTCCGGGTGGGAAGCACGTCGTGATCGATGCGAAGGCGCCGCTCGTCGCCTACCTCGACGCGTTCGAGACGTCCGACGATGCAGAGCGGCAGCTGCGGTTCGCGGATCACGCGCGGCAGGTCCGCGAGCACGTCGGGAAGCTGTCGGCGAAGGGGTACTGGCGCCAGTTCGACCCGTCGCCGGACATCGTCGTCATGTTCCTTCCCGACGAGTCGTACCTGCGCGTTGCCCACGAGCACGACCCCTCGCTCCAGGAGTACGCGTGGAGCTCGAACGTCATCCTTGCTTCTCCGAGCACGCTCATGGTGCTCCTCCGTACGGTTGCCATGACCTGGCAGCAGGAGACGATCGCCCAGAGCGCGCACGAGATCTCCGAGCTCGGACGCGAGCTCTACAAGCGGCTCTCGACGATGGGTGCGCACTTCTCGAAGCTCGGACGCACGCTCGACGGTGCCGTCGATGCCTACAACAAGACCGTCGGTTCGCTCGAACGCCAGGTGCTCGTGCAGGCGCGCCGCTTCGAGCAGCACGGAATCACCGGTATCGAGCCACCCGAGCTCCAGCCGATCGAGCGCCAGACCCGCCCGCTCGCGGCGGCGGAGCTCGTCGAGCCGGGGCAGCAGACCACGCTCGAGGCCGTTGCGGCCGGCAGTGACGCAGCCTGAGGGGAACATCGACCATTGTCGATGCGTTTACTCGGATGACGCCCCACGCGGTGGGGCTACCCTCTGCAAGGAGACTCCGTGAGCGACGTCCGTGACGTGATCATCATCGGTGGGGGCCCGGCCGGGTATACGGCGGCTCTCTACACCGCGCGCGCCAACCTGGCCCCATTCGTCATCGAGGGCTTCAACTGGGGCGGGCAGCTGATGATCACGAGCGACGTCGAGAACTACCCGGGCTACGCCGACGGCGTGATGGGGCCGACGATGATGGCCGACTTCCGCCGCCAGGCCGAGCGCTTCGGTGCGGAGTTCGTCACCGACGACGTGACGCGCGTGGACTTCTCGGAGCGGCCGTTCCGGGTGTACGTCGGCTCCGAAGAGCATCGGGCGGATTCGATCATCGTCGCCACGGGCGCAAGCGCACGTCAGCTCGGGCTCCCGTCCGAGCAGACCCTCCAGGGACGCGGGGTCTCGTACTGCGCGACCTGCGACGGCGCGTTCTTCCGCGACAAGGTCGTGGCGGTCGTGGGTGGAGGAGACTCGGCGATGGAGGAGGCGACGTTCCTCACCCGCTTCGCCAGCAAGGTCGTGATCATCCACCGGCGCGACGAGTTCCGCGCGTCGCCGATCATGGTCGACCGCGCCAGGGAGAACGAGAAGGTCGAGTTCGTGCTGAACGCGGCCGTCGACGAGGTGCTCGGTGAGGGCACGGGCCACGTCACAGGTCTCCGGCTGCGCGATACGGAGACCGGCGATACACGCGAGATCGAAGCGGACGGTCTGTTCGTCGCCGTCGGTCACGACCCGACCACGGCGCTGTTCCTCGACTGGCTCGATCACGACGACCAGGGCTACCTCGTGACGGAGCCGCGCTCGACGCGAACGAACATCCCTGGCGTGTTTGCTGCCGGCGACGTCCAGGATCACACGTATCGCCAGGCTGTCACGGCCGCCGGGTCCGGGACGATGGCGGCGCTCGATGCGCAGCGCTGGCTCGAGGAGCAGCGTCACCAGCCCGAGGTCACCGCCGTCACGGCGTAGCGGTCTCCGACCGCACCACTCACTACGCTCGCGGACTGTGAGCGCACGCTGGCTCGACCTCGTCGACCCGTCCCGCGAGGAGCTCCTCGCCACGTTGCCAATCCAGGTCGACCCTGACGTCGTCGAGGCGCTCGTATCGCCTTCCCGGGACGGTCGCGAGCCGCGCCCCGTGCTCGAGAGCCACGGTGCGTATGTCTTCGGCGTTCTCGTCGCGGCGCGCCCTCTTCCGCCCGAGGATCGGGTGAGCTACCTGGAGGTCGACCTCGTTGCCACGCCCGCCGTCGTCGTCACGGTGCGGAAGTCGCCGGGCGACGGCGGAGACCCTTTCGACGTTTCGGCGCTCTATCCGGCCGCCGACCAGCAGTCGGCCGCGGGCGACCTCGTCCACCGTCTTGTCGACGAGGTCGCGGAGTCGCATCTCGAGTCGCTGGACGCGGTGTACGCGGAGATCGAGGAGCTGGAGGACGGCCTCGACACCTGGGAGCCGAAGCGAGTCCGAGAACGGCTCGCGGATCTCCGGCACGAGCTCCTCCACAGCAGGCGAACGGTCGCGGCGACCCGCTCCGCCGTGCGCCGCGTGCTCGACGGTCGGATCGAGGTCGGGGACCATGCGCTCTTCCCTCCGGCCGTCGAGCGCCTGTTCGCGGACACGTACGAGACGCTCGTCCGCGCGACCGACGAGCTGGACATCGCGCGAGATCTGCTCGCCGGCGTTCGGGATCATCATCAGGCGATGGTCGTCGAAGGCCAGGGCGAGGTGACGAAGAAGCTGACGGTCGTCGCGGCCCTCGTCCTCGTCCCGAGCTTCATCGTCGGTTACTTCGGTCAGAACTTCGAGTCGGCGTTCGACGACGCGTTCTGGTCGATCAGCGTGTCCAGCGGTCTCGTCGTCGTCTCGACGCTCATCCAGCTCGCGATCTTCCGCTGGCGCCGCTGGATCTGAGCGATCACCACCATCCGAAGCTCACGGTCTGGAGTTGCGCAGCCGGAGCCGACTCGAGGGGCACAGACCCTCGATCACGCACTCTCCACAGCGCGGTCGGCGTGCGTCGCAGATGCGCCTCCCATGCCAGATGAGGAGGTGCGGGAACCGCGCCCAGTCGGCGCGCGGCACGACGTTCTGGAGGTCGCGCTCGATCTTCACCGGATCGTCTCGCCGCGTGAGCCCGAGGCGCTGCGACAGCCTGCGCACGTGTGTGTCGACGACGATTCCCTGCGCGTGACCGAGCTCGGCCGCGACGACGTTGGCGGTCTTACGTGCGACGCCGGGCAGCTTCACGAGATCGTCCAGCCGCCCGGGAACCTCGCCGTCGAAGTCCTCGATGAGCATGCGCATGGTCCCGCGGATCGACTTCGCCTTCTGACGAAAGAAGCCCGTCGCATAGATGTCCTGCTCCAGCTCCTCGGCGGGAACGGCCAGGTAGTCCTCGGGCGTGCGGTACTTCTCGAACAGCGCTGGCGTGACCTTGTTGACGTTGACGTCGGTGGTCTGCGCCGAGAGCATCACCGACACGAGAAGCTCGAGGTTCGAGCGGAAGCGCAACGCGATCTCGGCATCGGCATGCTCGTTCGCGAGGCGCTCGATGATCGGGCCGATGCGCTGGCGGCGCCGCCCGAGGCCGCGCCGCGCCTCTCCGACGTAGCTACGAGGCACGTCGCTTCGATTCGAAGTGGGCCGTCGCCGAGTCGGCAGAGATCGTGCCGCGCAGCGACTCGCCGAAGACGTTCTCCGCCGACGGAAACCCGGTCGCGCAGAGAGCCGCGAGCGCGCATTCGACGTCGTACGGCGTGCGTCTGAACTCGACGTCTCCACCGAGGATCGTCCAGAACGCTCCCGTCTCGCCTTGATACGGAAGCCCGACGCTGCCCGCATTCACAAGCCTCGGGGTGTTCGGCGCACGGCGATCGAGCTGGACGTGCGTGTGTCCGCACACGACAACGTCCGCGTCGACGCCGGAAAGCGCCGAGGCGACCTCGTCGTCCGGAGTGATACGCGTGAGATTCTCTTCGTCGGAGCGCGGCGTCGCATGGCAGAACGTGACACGCCCCAGACCGTCGACGTCGAGCTCCAGGATGGCGGGCCATGCCGAGACGAGCGCAATGTCGTCGGAGGTGAGCTGCTCTCTGCACCAGCGTGAACTCTTCCCCGCGGCGCCGATGACCTCGCGCTCGCAGTTGCCGGCAAGGAAGAGAGCGCCGACCGCTCTCAACGTCGCCAGGCACTCGGACTGGAGCGGTCCCCACAGGACGTCTCCCCCGACGACGACCTGGTCGATGCTCTGCGTCGCGACCTCGTCGAGCACTGCGTGTAGCGCCGGCAGGTTGCCGTGAACGTCGTAGAGCGCGGCGACTCGCACGACTAGCCCCTCGTGAGGAGCCGCGGCCCGGCGCAGACGAGGTCGAGCGCCGGGCAATCGGCGCAGACGAACTCGCTCGGCGTCGGTCGAAAGTCGCCGGTGCGGATGCGCGCGATCGCGCCGGAGAGCTCGGCCTCGAGCGCAGGGATGTCAGCGCGTGCGAACGTGGTCGACACGACGGTGTCCGGCTGTTCGAGGAACTGGTACGAGATCTCGACCTCGGACGACCCGGCCCGTAGGCACACGAGTGCGTAGACGAGTCGCTGAAGGCGGTATTCGGCCTCGACGATGTCGTGCGGGTCTCGCCCTTCGAGCGCGTTCGACTTGTAGTCGACGATCAGCGCCCGCTCGCCTTCGTGCCAGAGGACGTCGAGCCGGCCACGGATGAGTACGCCGTCGTGCTCGAAGGTGAACGGCCGCTCCGGGCGCGCGCCGCGCAGACTTGCGAGCCGCGCGGCAAGAGGCGATGCGCAGTACGCGTCGATGAGACCGGCGACGCGCTCGAGCTCGTCTTCGGTGATCTCCGGATACCAGCCGCGAACCGTCTCGTCCAGAGAGGCCCGCGGCGGAGAGACGGGCGCGTCGAGCGGGACGAGCTCCAGGACACGATGGACGGCGTCGCCGATCTCGGTCGCCGCGAGCCCGCCACCGCCACCCGACTCTCCGGCGGCTCGCACACGTGGCGGAAGCCCGAGAACTCGCTCGGCGTAGAAGCGGTACGAGCAGCGCTCGTAGAGCGCGAGCGCGCTGTAGGACAGACGGCGCACGTCGTGAGCGGGAGGCATCGGGATCGCAGCAAGCTCGGGAAGCTCGATACCGAGGCGCGGTCGGCCCGTCGGCAGCTCGTCGAAGAGCGCGAGCTGCAGCTCGTCGGCGCCCTGGTCTTCGCCCGGGGCGACGATCTCGTCTTGCTGTGCAGTCTCGACGTCAGCCAGGTGGCGTGAGACCGTGAGCACGAAGCGCGCGTCGCCGCGCGCCAGCTCGAGCGGCGCCTCGTCGTCGTCGAGCACCGTGCTGTAGGCGTCGAGGCGCTCCAGCACCCAGCCGATCGGGGTCGAGCGGTCCGCAGCCCGATCGGGGTCGATCGCTCCCGAGACGATGAGGCGGTCGATCGCCCGCGTCATCGCGACGTAGTACAGGCGAAGGCGCTCGGCGCGCTCCTGATCCCCGGCGGCCTCCTTGACCGCGTCCCAGGCGAACACGCCGCGCCGGTCGCCGCGTGTCGGATGCACCATGCGAAACCCGAACCTCCCGTCGGAGAGCGCGACGATCTCGTCGGGCCCGCGTGGTCCACCGACGTCACGCCCGGCGTCAGCGACGATCACCACCTTGAACTCGAGCCCTTTCGCAGCGTGGATGGTCAGGAGCCTGACGGCGCCTCCCCCCTCCTCCTCGGCGACCGCCTCGAGTTCCTTCGCGCCGAGCGCGCCCTGGTCACGCACGAAGCGCACGAAGCCTTCGATGTCCGCGCCGCGCACGGACTCGTAGTCGCGAGCCAGTCGGCCGAGTTTCCGGAGGTTCGCGAACCGGCGCGCCCCGTCCCAGCGCGCCAGAACGGCGAGGTCGTAGTCGTGCTCGCTTACGACCCTCTCGCAGAGTGCCTCGAGCCCGATCCGCGTCGAGCCGCGAACCAGCCGCTCGTAGCGCTGGAGGAACGCGCGCAGGAGCCGTTCGTCGCCCGCGTCCAGCTGCTCGGGAAGCGCCCGCTCCAGCGCTGTGAACAGCGGACGGCGTTGCGCATTACGCCGCAGGAGCACGAGCGAGTCGTTCGAGACACCGACGAACGGCGAGGCGAGCACCGTTGCGAGCGCAACGTCGTCGTAGCGGTTGTGCAAGAGCCGCAGGTACGCGAGCAGGTCGACGACCTGCTGCTGGCCGAAGTAGCCCCGCCCGGTCGCGCGATACGTCGGCAGACCCTCGCGCCGGAGAGCCTCCTCGTACTGCTCCGCATCCGTGCCCGCGGCGAACAGCACGACGATCTCGCCGGGTTCCGCCTCGCCGGAGTCGACGAGCTCGCGCACACGTCCTGCGATCCGCCGGGCTTCGCCCGCGCGCCAGTGCTCCTTCGTATCGGCGAAGCTCGTCTTGTCGGTGACGAGCAGCTCGACGGGATGCCCGAACACGGGATCCGCGAACTCCGCGGATGCCGCAAGCGGCTGGTAGTCGTCGCCGAACGCATTGCCGAAGAGATGGTTCACTGCCTCGAGCACCTGCGGTCGCGAGCGGTAGTTGCGCGTGAGCGCGAGCAACGTGGACGCCTGCGCGCGGCGCTCGCGGAAGACCTCGAGATCCGCGTGGCGGAACCCGTAGATCGACTGGAACTCGTCTCCGACCGTGAAGACCTCCGTCGAATCGGCGTGTGCAACGAGGTCGATGAGCTCGCACTGCAGCCGGTTCGTGTCCTGGAACTCGTCCACCATGACCATCCGGAAGCGCAGCTGCGTCGCCTCGCGCACCGACGCGTCGTCGCGAAGCAGGTCGCGCGCGGCGAGCTGCAGGTCCTCGAAGTCCACGACGGACTCGCGACGTTTCGTCGCCGCGTACTCGGCTCCGAACCGCTCGAGCAGCTCCTGGAGGAGATCGCGATCCGCTGCAGCCAGCTCCTCGAGCGCCGCTTGCTCGACGCCCTTGCGTGCGGACTCGAACGAGGCCGCGCGCCCGCCTCGAGACGCGAACGCCGAGAGGTCGACGAGCCGTTCCGGGAGGGACCCGTCCGTGACGACGCGGAGTGCCTCGTTGGCGTTGCCGCGCTGCGTCTCGGTCGCTGACGCATCGGACGCCAGCGCATCCGCCTCGACGCGCAGCGTCGAGACCGCACTGGCGATGTCGGCCCGCTCACCGAGCTCGAGCTCGAGGTCCCGTCCGGCGGAGCGGAGCGTCTCGTACACGCCCGTGAGCATGCGACGAAGGCCTGCCGCGCGATAGGTCGCGAGGAGCCGGAGCCGCTCCGGTTCGCCGTCGGCGCAGAACGCCTCGAGAGCGCGCTCGAACGCCTCCCCGCGCAGCACGGCCGCACCCGCGTCCTCGAGCTCGCGGAAGCGAGGATCGAGGCCGGCCGCGAACGGATGGGCGCGCAGCAGCCTGGCGCAGAAGCCGTGAATCGTGGAGATCCAGGCGCCGTCGAGCTCGCGCGCGAGATCCGGCCGCCCGCGCGCGCGCAGCGCCGCCCGGATGCGCGTGCGGAGCTCCCCGGCCGCCTTGCGCGTGTACGTGATGACGAGGATCGACTCGACGTCGATTCCGCGGTCGCAGACGGCCCGCACGTAGCGCTCGACGAGGACCGACGTCTTCCCGGTACCCGCGCCGGCCGACACGAAGACCGAGCCCTCGGCCTCGACCGCGGCGAGCTGTTCCTCGTTCAGCAGCGATTCCACCTCGACGACCGTCACGCTCGCGGCACCCGGCAGATCGGCCACAGGTCGCACCACGACGGGCAGCCATCCCCTTTCGGGTCGTGCTGGACGTCTCCGGTGCGAATCCGGCGCGCGTTGTCCGCCGCTCGCTCGCGGGCCGTCTCGATCTGGCTCCAGAACGCCTCTTCGTCGAGGTAGTCGTCCCTCGCGAATCCCGGGAGATCCTCGCGCGCGCTGTCCCGGAGCATTCCGCGCGTCAGCCGCCGGCCGGCGAGCGCCCGGTAGACGCCGCCAAGCGGCTCGACCCCCACGAGGTCCCGCAGGGCGAGGATGTAGAGCGGGATCTGCAGGCGCAGCTCGCGATCGATCTCGCGGGCCGTGTGCGCACCCTTGCCGGACTTGTAGTCCTGGACGATGCCGCGCGCGCTGAACGGGTCGATGTCGATCCGGTCGATCTTCCCGGAGAGCCAGAGGTCGTCCGCCAACGGAAGACCACGCTGCAGCTCGGGAGCGGCGCGCTCGGAGCCGAAAGCGACCTCGAGCCGGCGCGGGAGGAATCCGATGTCCGATGCGGCCTCGTCGCGCAGGAATCCCTCGATGTCCGCGCGCAATGTATGACGCAGCTCGGCCGCCTGCAGATCCGTGAGATCGAGCCGGACGCCTGACTCGAGCGCGGCGTCGAGGCAGCGGTGCGCGAGCGCGGTCGCAGCCTCGAGGTTCTCCTCCGTCACGCGCTCGGAGTCGAGCTCGCGTGGGAGCATCGCGTAGAAGCGATGCAGGGTCGTATGCATGACCTGGCCGCGGAGCATCGGGTCCGGTTCGGCGTCGATCTTCTTCGGGTCGATGACGCGCTCGACGAGCCACGCCGACGAGCAGTCGGCGAAGCGCTCGAGCTCCGTTGCGGAGAACATCGTCTTTGCCGCGAACGGCTCGAGGACGGCGGGTGCGCGGAGCGCCGTGCCTCGCTCGAACGCGCCGCGAGCGCGATCGAGCCGACGCGACCAGTCGTTCGCAGCCGCGAGCGCGAAGGCGCCTTCGACATCGTCGGTTGCGAGGCGGACGAGCGCCCGCAGCCGCTCGCGCGGGCTCGGTGCCGACTCGAGCGGCCACGTGAGCGCGGACAGCGGGCGGCGTCGGGTCGCGCGGTGGACTTCGGCTTCGTCGAAGAGCGCCCGGACGTCCTCCCAGAACGGACTCGGCTCACGGGGCGTGCCCTCGTCCCCGGCCGCCTCGCGCACGAGAACGAGGCGCTGCTCGGCCCGCGTGCACGTCGTGTAGAAGAGGTAGCGGTCGCGTGCGACGGAGTCGGGTCGCTCGAGGCGCGCGCCGAGCTCCCGCCGCGCGTCGTCGCTCAGGAGCGGCGACGGTCGCGAGCGTCGCGGAAACGCACCCTCCTCCAGTCCAAGCACGAAGACCACGTCGAACCCACGCGTGCGTGCGTGCTCGTGGTCGAGCACGGCGACGCAGCCCGCGGCGGGAGCATCCGGAGGAATACGCGTCCGCTCGAGCGCCGCCACGACATCGTCGGCGGCGAGCCGGACGCCCCCGGCCTCGAGCGCTGCCAGCTCGTCGAGCGTCCGCGTCGCGGCTCGATATGCGCGGGCGTCGACACGCGCGTCGGCGGCAGTGGGTGGCGCGTCGAGCCCCCAGGCGTTCCGCACCATGACCTCCACGAGATCCCGGGTGGCTGCGACCACGTCCTCTTCGGACCTGAGCGCAACGAGCGCGGGAACCGGCGCCCCCCTGAGACGCTCGCTCTCCTCGTCAACGCGCGCGGGGTCGGAGACGGCCCGCCCGCGGAGGCGGCCTTCGACGAAATCGACGGACCGACGCTCGAGCCCGGAAAACGGCGACCGCAGGAACGCGAAGAGATCGCCGCGTCCGCCTCCGAGCCAGGCGTAGCGCAGCACGGCGCCGAGCGCACGGCCGAGCGGCGCGTCTCCGATGCGACGCCCGTGCTCCACGGAATACGGGACGCCGAGCTGCGTGAGCGCGCTCTCGAGCGGCACCCGCCAGCGATCGACGGACTCGCAAACGACGGCGACACGCTCCGGAGGCATCCCGCCTCGGATGATTGTCGCCAGTTCGCTTGCGAGCAGTTCCACGGTGCCGCGAGCTCCTGCTCCTTCGAGGAACCGAATCGCTCCATCGAGCTGCGGCCCCGGCTCCGGCTCGTCGGAGAAGAGCTCGCGTTCGAGGTGCGCCAGCGCCGACGGTCCTGAGCGGGTGCTCGCGTCCTGCAGCTCCTCGATCGCTCCGTCCGCGAGACGGGCGAGATCGTCCATCGTCCGCTCGAGCGTCGCGAATGCCGCACGTCCTGGCTCGTACGGGATCGAGACCGTCACGTCCGTTCGGGCCGACAGCGCCTCGAGCAGAGCCCACTCGGCGCCGGTCAGATCCTCGAATCCATACGCGAAAACCGGCTGCCCCGACCACGCATCGAGATCGCTGCGGAGCCGATCGACGGCGTGGCGGCGCAGCCCGTCGCGGTCTCGAAAGCCGAGGGCCTCGAGCTCTACCCGATACGCCGCTGCGAGCGCTGCGAGATCGCCTTCCAGCTCGTCTGCATCCACGAGAGCCGACTCGAGCTCGCCGATCGCCTGGAGCGCGGTATCCGCGAAACCCGCTGTCGAGGCCGAGGTGCGGAGCTCGCGAAGCTCGATTCGCTCGACCGCACGGCGTACCGCGAGCGCGCGCTGAATGTCCGACGCAACCGGCATTCCATGGCCCGTTCCGTCGGCGAGGTGGCGAAACAGGTCGTCGAACGTGCCGACCATGCCCGCCAGCAGCGCAGGTCGTCGCCGCACGAGGTCTCGCTCGACGCGATCGACGTCGATCCGGTTCGGAACGACGAGCCACGGATCACGCTCGAGCACGTCCAGATACCGCTCCAGAAGCAGGGCGACCTTGCCGACGTGCGCCGGCCCGACGACGAGCGAGAGACCCATCGGTTCATCGTAGTCCCGGCTTCGCGCGTGCTTTCGTACGCGCTTGCAGCACTGTGTGCAAAGTGCGTCGAAGTCGTCGAGAAGGGACCAGGTCCGGGGTCAGATCCCCGGACCTGGCCGAATGGGACTACGTCGCGACGGACTTCGGCCTGCGGCCACGCCGTGCCACTTGCTGGCCAGGCATTCCGGCTGCACAGTCGTCGCAGAGATCCGCTTGTTTCGACCCGCGCCGAGCATCGGTGTAATTCAGGCGCATCACCGCACCACGGCTCTCCGGAACTTCCTTGCTGCACTTGTCGCACACGAGGATGGTCTTTCGTGCCACCTTTTCTCCTTCGTTCGTCCTATCGACTCGCAGAATCCTAGAGAAAGCATCGACGAAAAAGCAAGCGCAAAGTCCGTCGCCTAATTGCCCATCCCACCCACGAGTAGGATCCGGCTCGTGCCGACGATCGTCGTGTTGGAGGGCGACCAGACCGGGCAGGAGCTGCTCGAGGAAGGTCTCCGGACGCTCGCCCCGGATGTGACGGGAGTCGAACTCGGCTTCGTCCGGTTCGACCTCTCGCTCGAAAGCCGCCGGGCGACCCAGAACCGTGTCGTGCACGAGGCCGCGGCGGCGATCCGGGAACACGGACTCGGCCTGAAGGCGGCCACGGTGACTCCTGAGACAGCAGGCGATGTCGGCTCGCCGAACCGCATTCTGCGAGAGGAGATCGGCGGAAAGGTGATCGTTCGCACGGGCAGGAGAATCCCCGGCGTCGTCCCGTTCGGAGGCGTGCATGCGCCGATCTCCGTCGTCCGAATGGCGGTCGGGGATGCGTACGGCGCCAAGGAGTGGCGCGAGGGGGAAGGGGACGACGAGGTCGCGTTCCGGACCGAGCGCATCGAGCGACGCATCTGCCACGCGGTCGCCGAGTTCTCGTTCCGTCAGGCAGAGCGCACGGGAGCGAAGGTCTTCGGTGGCCCCAAGTACACGGTCAGCCCGACGTACGAGGGAATGCTGAAAGAGGAGATGGACGAAGCCGCGGCGCGCCATCCCGACGTGCGCTACGAACCGCAGTTGATCGACGCGACCTTCGCGCTGCTGGTCTCATCGAGCGGTGCGCCGATGGTCATCCCGGCGCTCAACCGAGACGGCGACATCCTGTCCGACCTCGTGCTGCCGCTCTTCGGCTCGATCGCAGGCTCCGAGTCGCTCCTCGTCGCGTTCGGCGACGACTACGTGCCGAGCGCGCTCATGGCCGAGGCGGCGCATGGGACGGCTCCCGCGCTCGAGGGCAAAGACGTCGCGAACCCGATGGCGATGATCCTCGCCGGCGCGGCGCTCCTCTCGCATGCCGAGAGCGAGAACGAGCAGGCGGCGGGGCGCGCGATCCGCGAAGCCTGCCTCGAGGCGGTCGCCGACGGCGTGCGGACCGCCGACCTCCGGGGCCATTCCGGCACGATCGCCTTCACCGACGAGGTCATACGCCGGACGAAGACGAAGCTCGAAGTGTGGGCGTCTCTCTGACGGTTCCGGTCACCGCCGCGATTCCCTCGCCGTAGAGTTCTCGACCGCATGCGAGTCGCTGTCCCGAAGGAAACGGCTGCGGGTGAGCGCCGTGTCGCGCTCGTCCCCGAGACGGTCGCGAAGCTCGGGCCGGGATTTCAGGTGCGAGTCGAACGCGGTGCGGGCGAGTCGGCCGGGTTCGACGATGAGGCGTACGCGGACGCGGGAGCCGAGCTCGCAACCAGTTCGACGCTCGCGGCCGACGCGGAGTGCATCGCATGCGTTCGTTCACCCGCGCCACAGCTCGTCGCCTCGCTGTCATCGGGCACCGTGGTCGTCGGGTTCCTCGAGCCACTCACGGACGCAGAGGGCATCGGGAAGCTCCGCGAACGCGGCGTCGCCGCCTTCGCGATGGAGTCGATCCCACGCATCACGCGAGCGCAGTCCATGGATGCGCTCTCCTCGCAGGCCACCGTGGCCGGCTACAAGGCGGTGGTGCTCGCAGCGGATCGTGTCCCGCGCCTCTTTCCCATGCTCATGACCGCCGCCGGGACGATCGCGCCCGTGCGGGCGCTGATCATCGGCGCAGGAGTCGCAGGACTCCAGGCGATCGCGACAGCGCGTCGACTCGGCGCCGTCGTCTCCGCGTTCGACGTACGACCCGCCGTCCAGGAGCAGGTCGAGAGTCTCGGTGCGGCGTTCCTGGATCTCGGCGTGCGCTCGGAGGAGACCGCCGGCGGGTACGCGAAGGAGCTCACGCAGGAGCAGCAGGCGCAACAACAGGCAGCGCTCGAGGAACGCATTCCCGACTTCGACGTCGTCGTCACCACCGCGGCCGTCCCTGGCAGGCCGGCGCCGAAGCTGATCCCACGTGGCGCGGTCGAGAAGATGCGCAAGGGCTCGGTCATCGTCGATCTCGCAGCCGAGACCGGCGGCAACTGCGAGGTCACCGTGCCCGGCGAGGACATCGTGCACGGCGGTGTGACGGTGATCGGGACGACGAACCTGCCGTCGCTCATGGCGTTCCACGCAAGTCAGCTCTACTCGCGCAACGTCGGCGCGCTGCTCGCGCACCTCGCGCCGGGCGGCGAGCTCACGCTCGACTGGGAGGACGAGATCACGCGCGGCGCCTGCGTCACCCGTCCGGAGGCAGCGGAGTGAGCGAGCTCACGTTCGTCATCGAGCTGACGATCCTCGTCCTCGCGGCATTCCTCGGCTTCGAGGTGATCTCGAAGGTCCCGACGATGCTCCACACCCCGCTCATGTCGGGAACGAACTTCATCCACGGCATCGTCATCGTCGGCGCGATCATCATCCTCGGCTTCGCCGACGACACGTTTACGAAGACCGTCGGCTTCGTCGCGATGGTGCTCGCGACCGCGAACGTCGTCGGCGGCTGGTTCGTGACCGATCGCATGCTCCAGATGTTCAAGCGTCGACCGGAGCCGAAGCGGGACGACACGTGATCTCCGATCCCGACGTCCTCAGTCTTCTCTACCTCGTCGCGATCGTCTGCTTCGTCCTCGCGCTGCGCTTCCTCTCGTCGCCCAAGCATGCGAGGCGCGGAAACTGGCTCGGCGGCGTCGGGATGCTCGTCGCGATCGCGACCACGCTGCTCATCGAGGGAATCTCGAACTGGGCGCTGATCGTCGTCGCCGCAGCGATCGGATCCGTCGTCGGGCTCGTCGGCGCCCGGAAGGTCAAGATGACCGCGATGCCGCAGATGGTGGCCCTGTTCAACGGGGTCGGCGGCGGGGCTGCTGCGCTCGTGGCCCTCGCGGAGTTCCACGAGCTGGACGGCGTTCTCACGTGGGACGAGGGACTGTCGATCGCGCTCTCGGCCCTCATCGGCTCGATTTCCTTCTCGGGCTCGCTCGTCGCCTTCGCGAAGCTGCAGGAGCTCGTGAGCGGGCGACCGATCGTCTTCCGCGGCCAGAACGTCGTGAACGTCCTCGTCCTCGGAGGTGGAGCTGCGCTCGGCGTCGCGATCGTCGCAGGACTCGAGGAGCAGTGGGCGATCGTCACGCTCATCCTGCTGGCGCTCGTCTTCGGCGTGATGTTCGTCCTCCCGATCGGGGGCGCGGACATGCCCGTCGTGATCTCGCTCCTGAACGCGTTCACCGGACTCGCCGCGTCCGCCACCGGCTTCGTTCTCGACTCGACCGTGCTCATCGTCGCCGGCATGCTCGTCGGCGCTTCGGGCACCTTGTTGACGCTCCTCATGGCGAAGGCCATGAACCGATCCATCGCGAACGTCCTGTTCGGCGCGTTCGGACAGGTGCAGGCCGGCGCCGGGCAGGCGCGCGCAGACGACGGACGCACCGTTCGCTCGACCACGGCCGACGACGTGGCCGTCCAGCTCTCGTTCGCACGCAAGGTCGTCGTCGTCCCCGGCTACGGCATGGCCGTCGCCCAGGCGCAGCATGACGTCCGCCAGCTCGCCGACCTGCTCGAGGAGCGTGGCGTCGACGTGAAGTACGCGATTCACCCGGTCGCGGGCCGGATGCCCGGCCACATGAACGTCCTCCTGGCCGAGGCGAACGTCCCCTACACGCAGCTCCTCGAGATGGACGAGATCAACCCGGAGTTTCCGCAAACCGACGTCGCGCTCGTGATCGGCGCGAACGACGTGACGAACCCGGCGGCGCGCAGCGACACCGCGAGCCCCATCTACGGCATGCCGATCCTCGACGTCGACAAGTCAGCGAGCATCATCGTCATGAAGCGGTCGATGAACCCCGGCTTTGCGGGGATCGACAACGAGCTCTATCTCGACGAGAAGACGACGATGCTCTTCGGCGACGCGAAGGAGTCCGTGCTGAAGCTCATCTCCGCGGTCAAGACCTCGTAGGGCGAAGCATGCCTCCCACTCGTCCCTCATGATCCCGGTCTTTCGAGCCGCAGACGTCGAGCGCGCGGTGTCGCCGCACGAGGCGTACGACGCGGTGCGCGGTGCGTTCGAGGCGCACGCACGGGCGGCGTGGTCGATGCCGTCGAAGGTGTACGTGTCGAACTACCCGGCGGGCGACTTTCGCGCGATGCCCGCGATCGGGGACGGCCACGCCCTCCTCAAGTGGGTCACGTCCTTCCCGGGGAATCCGGCGCGCGGCCTCCCCACGGTCACCGGGCTCGTACTCCTGTCGGACGCGGAAGACGGACGCCTGCTCGCCGTGCTCGACGCGGCTGCGGTCACCGCACTGCGGACGGCGGCGGCCGGCGTCCTGGCCGCCGATACGTTCTGCCGACCGGAGGCCTCGTCGTACGCCGTGATCGGCTGCGGCGTGAACGGCGCGGAGACCACACGCATGCTCGTCGCCCACCGAGTCACGCCGCTGGTCTGGGACGTCGACGAGGCGCGGAGCGGTTTCGTCGCCGATCGATTCGGCGCACGCCTGGCGTCGAGCGCCGCCGAGGCGCTCGGGTGCGAGGTCGTCATCACCGTGACTCCGGGGGCCGAGGTGCTCTATCCGACCGGCTCTCTCGAGCCGGGCCAGCACGTTTCGCTCATGGGCGCCGACGGACCCGGAAAGGCCGAGGTCGCCGTCGAGGAGCTCCCCCGCGCGCACCTCTTCTGCGACGACTGGGAGCAGGCGAGCCACGGAGGCGAGTTCGCGGCAGCCGTCGATGCAGGGGTCGTCAGCCGCGACGACGTCACCGAGCTCGGTGCCGTCCTCGCAGGGGACGCCGACGGCCGCCGAAGCGCCGGCGACATCACGCTGTTCGATTCGACGGGGCTCGCGATCCAGGATCTCGCGATCGCGAAGGTCGCCTACGCGAAGGCCGGCGAGCTCGATCTCCAGCAGCTCGAGTTGTAGGGAGCGCAGCTCGCTCCCTGTGGCTCAGTGGACGAGGAGCCGCGAGGGCTCGAAGACGTCGAGAAGGGGATCCCGGTCGCCCACGATCGCGCGCGCGACGAGCCTGCCGCAGGCGAAGCCGAGGACGTTGCCGTGGCCGGAGTAGCCACCCGCGACCCAGAGCCGCTCGTCGCCCGGCACGCGCCCGACGACCGGGACGAAATCGAAGACCATCCCGAAGATCCCGGCCCAGCGGTAGTCGATGCGCAATGGCCGTCCGACGTGCTCCTCGACGAAGTGCTCCAGGGCGTCCTGGACAACAGCCGTCGTCACCTCCTCGGCCGTGAACTCCGTGTCGAGCGAGACGTCTCGGAAGCCCCCGGCGACGATGCGGCCGTCCTGGCGCTGGTGCCAGTAGTCGAAGCCGTGCCGACCGTAGTGCGGGACTTCGAACAACATCTCGTCGAACGGCTCGGTCGCGATCACCTGGCCGCGCGTCGGGACGATCAGCCCTTCGAGCTCACGGAGAAGGCCGCTCGGATACCCGTCCGTCGCCACGACGACATTCACAGCCTGGAGACCGTCGATCGAGTCGACGCGCGTGTGCTCGTGGATCTCGACGCCGGCAGCGGCGGCGCGCTCAGCGATGCGTCGAACGAGCCGAGCCGGCTGCAGCACACCGTCGGGCGGATGGAAGAGCGCAGCCGGGTACCGAGAGAGCGATCCCGCGAGATCCTCGCGCCACTCGACTGCGAGCCCTGCGTCACGCAGCGCCTCGTACTCCGCACGCAGCTCGTCGCGCTCCTCGTCGTCCACGGCGAGCCGGAGGCTGCCCGTGGCTCGGAACGCGTCGCCGGCGAGGACCGCCAACTCCACGAGCTCCGCTTCAGTCCATTCCCAGAGCGCAGCGGTCGCGTCGTCGCCGATCGACTCGGCGAGCACCGGGTAAGGCGCCGCGCCGCCCCGCAGCGCAAAGCCGCCGTTTCGCCCGCTCGCACCTCCGGCGATCTCACGAGCATCGAAGAGGCGCACACGCATTCCGGCCTCCGCAAGCGCGAGTGCACACGAGCAGCCGGTGATGCCGCCCCCGACGACTGCAACATCCGCCTCGCGTTCGAGATCGGCGTGCGGTAGCGGCTCGGTGGGCTCGGCAAGCCAGTACGGGGTCGTCTCCATCGCGGGACGATCCTAGAAGGCTGGAAACGCGCGGGTAGGATCGCACGATGACGGCGAACCGCGTAGCCGCCATCGCCGCCGTTTGCGCAGCCGTCAGCTGGGCCGTGAAGGCAATAGCGATCTGGATCGCGGGCGGCCTCGACAAGACTCCGCTCGAGGACATCCTCTTCTGGCTCGGCTTCGGAGCGATGGTCGTGGCCTTCGTCGCGCTCGGTGTGGCCGCTGCACGCGGCCGCTCGCTCCCGGTGAAGGTCGTTGCAGGCGTCATCGGGCTGGTCGTGGGAGTGATCGCACTGGTGGCGGTCGAGGACGGAGTCGGGGCAATCGTCCCGGAATCGGCCGGCTGGGTCGCGGAGGAAGCCGGGCTCTGGGTCGCCGCGGCCGCCACGACCGCCTTCGCACTCCTCTGGCTCCGTTCGCGGGATTCCGCTCGCTAGATCGACGCGCGATACGTGCCGTCCTCGATCGTCACCCGTCCCGCCAGCTCCAGCTCCACCAGCGCAGCGGCTCCCTGGCCTGGATCGATGGCGCAGGTCCAGTACGAGCTCGTCTGCCGTGAATGTCCCTTCGCTCAGTCGCGCGTACAGCGTCTCGGCGACAGGCCCGAGCGACGCAGTCGTCAGCTTCACAGGCTCCATCCCGAAGACCTCCAGCACGTCCGCCGGGGAGGTCACGGGAGTGGCACCGAGCCGGAGCAGCGCGTTCGTCCCCGCTGAGAGGGTGCTCGTAATCTCGCCGGGCACCGCCAGCACCTCGCGCCCCTCCTCGAGCGCGAAGTCGGCGGTGATCAGCGCGCCACTGCGCTCGCGCGCCTCGATCACGACCGTCGCTCGGCACAGGCCGGCGATGATCCTATTGCGGGCGGGGAAGCGC
>CAVUCT010000004.1:0-266216 GCA_963740105.1 uncultured Gaiellaceae bacterium | reverse complement strand
GCTCTTCTCGACCAGTGACTGCACGGCGTCGAGGTTCGCCGTCGGCCACGTCCTCGGCGGCCTCGAGCGTGCGGCCCCCCACGAGGACTGCGAGGCCTCGGAAGACACGCTGCTCCTCTTCTGAGAGGAGGCGGTATGTCCATCGATCGTCGCCCTGAGCGTCTGCTGTCGGGTCGCGGCGGCTCTGCCGCCCTCAGGAGGTCGAGGCGATCAGAGAGGCGGTCGAGGATCTGCGTGGGAGAGAGGGCCTTCGTGCGCGCAGCAGCAAGCTCGACCGCTAGCGGGAGCTCGTCGAGGCGAGCGCAGAGCTCGGCGATCTCGACCCGAGGCTCGAGCTGGGAGCGCTCGCAGAAGAGTGCGACAGCATCGGACGCGGTGAGCGGAGGCACCGGGTACTCCACTTCCCCCTGCACGCGCAGCAGCTCACGGCTCGTCACGAACAGGCCGAGGTTCGGACAGGTCTGCAGGAGCTTCCGAGAGCTCGGGTGCAACCGCGATGACCTGCTCGAGGTTTCGAGCAGGAGGAGCATCTCCCGGTCGCCTATGTGGCGGCAAGTCCGTCCTTCGCTCCGAGTGTCTGGGGGATCGTCTCCGTCACAAGTGACTGCTCGCGGAGAGCGGCGAGCCCGACCCAGAAGACACCCGCCTTGTAGGCCGGGACGAGGTGGCCGCAGCTTCGAGCGCGAGGCGGGTCTTGCCTGAGCCGCCGGGGCCGGTGAGCGTGAGCAGTCGTGCACCACTCCTGGAGCGCACGTACAACTTCGTCCAGCTCGCGCTCGCGACCGACGAACGAGCTCGCTGGCTGGGGAAGGTTCGTATTCGAGATCGTCTTGAGCGGAGGGAAGGTCCGTCTCCGAGCTGGTAGATGGGGACCGCCTCCTCGATGTCTTTCAAGCGATGCTCGCCGAGGTCGGTCAGCGAGAGCCCGTCGGCGAGCCCGCGCGGTGCTGCGAGAGGATCACCTGGCCGCCGTGGCCGGCGGAGCGATACGGGCTGCGAGGTGACGGCGTCTCCGACGTAGCCCTCGTCCGTGACGAGCGGTGTGCCGGTGTGCAGGCCGATGCGCACGTGAATCGGGCCCTGGCGAGGCCTCCGTGAACCCCTGGGCCGCGGCTATCGCTCCTGGAGCCGACGGGAAGGCGAAGAAGAACGCATCCCCCTGCGTGTCCACCTCGACGCCACCCTGGCCCGCGCAGCTCCCGGACGACGCGACGATGCTTGGCGAGCGCCTCCGCGTACGCCTCGCGCCGAGCTCGTGCAGGAGCGCCGTCGAGCCCTCAACGTCGGTGAAGAGGAAGGTGACGGTGCCGGCCGGAAGATCGTCGCGCATGTGACGGGATCATCCGCCGCAGCGGAGTCGCGTCCAGCCCGCCACTCCTCCCCTCGCGAGGCGCTCGGACGTTGGGGCCTGTTCTCGGGGTACCGAGGTCCGCCTCGGTCGTCGCCCACCGCGAGTCGCGACCATGACCAGCGTTCGACGACTCGGCCCGTTCGCGTCCCAGGGCTAGGCGACGACAGCTGGCTCTCAGATCCTGTCGAGCGTGTTCCCGAGCTCGAGGATGCCTTCGGACGCGTCCGCCCAGGCCGCGATCACGGTCGCGAGCGTGGCCTTCTGCTCCGGTGAGAGTTCGACTGGCCGCGACGTTCCGACCGCCTCGAACGCTCGTACCACCTCACGCATCTCCTCGACCTTCCGAAGCTCTGAGAGCAAGAGCTCGCGCTCTTGGGACCACGGGAGATCGTCTCCCCGATCCGCACGTGGTGGATGCTCCGCTCGCCCATGCCTCAGGCTAGAGGCCGTTCGAGATCGTCGTCGTCGGGCTCGGATCAGAGAACCGCGGTTCGTTGACACGTTTGGGTCTAGCGGACGGCTGGCATTCCGCACTAGCTTGAGCGTATGAAGGCGAAGCTCCTCATCCTCTCGCGCTGGTCGCGGCCACCGGAGCCTGTTGGACGGCGCCCAGCGCAAGTGCCGCACCGACCGATGCACCGCCTGCCGCGGTCAGGACGGCGTGGAAGGCCGCGTACGGTGGCCCGACTCGCCTCACGTGCAACTGGAATCTCAAGTCCAACGTGCTCGGGGTCGCCAACTCGTACACGCGCGAGGTTCGCATCGACGGGAAGCTTTGCTACGCCGTCGCCGACTGGTGGCAGACCGGGGACCTAAGCAAGGGTGCGATGCTCGGCCTCATCGTTATCGGGCATGAGGCGGCGCACATGCGCGGCGTTCACAACGAGAGCACGGCCAACTGCGCAGGCGTCAACTTCGCCTACCGCTACATGAAGCGTAACGGCACGTTCAAGCGCTACGACGAGCGCAAGATCGCGTTCGAGCTGGTGTCGAACAAGGACTGGCCGCCTGCGTACACCCGCATTCGCGATCGACTGATCACGGCGACCAGACAGGGCGGAGTCGCGGTCCGACCGACACGACGACCTCACGGAATCGCTACACCCGTCCCGCGCATCCCGAATACGGTTCGATGAGATGCCAGTGACGATCCCGCAAAATGGGGGCGTGTGCAAGGACTGCAAGCGCGGCCGCGTGGTGCGAGCACCGATGAGCACGTCGTAGTCGACTTCCGACTCGTCGGAGAGGAGGCGGCGCCTTGCAAGGACGACGCCTGCCTCCTCTCACCGCGTGGAGTGTCAGCGTGGCGTTAGGAAGTAGTAGACCGTGAAGCCCCCACTTGGCGTCAGCGCCGTCCAGTTCCCTCCTGGTGCCTGTGCTTCGCTAGCGAGGACCTTCAGGTGGATGATCGAGGACTCGTTCTGACACTGGCCCGCGGCCTCTTTTGCGCCACCTTCTCCACCGACGAGCGCCTTGTCTGTCGCGTCGGTGCAGTACGCCCATAGGGACGGGGTCCGAAGATAGCCCGAGCCGAAGATCCGCCGGAAAGAACGCTGCGCCGCGGTGCCGTGAGGCCGCTTGCATCCGTGTAAGGCACCGCAGTGCCGTCGTGTACGTGCCAGTTGTTCCACGAGCCGCGCTCGCCGCTCGCGGGATACGCAAAGACCGCGGCCGCCAGTGCCGCCGCAAGAAGCAGACCAACTCTTCGCATGAGACCCCCCTGGATCGTTGACGGCTCCAGTCTCTCACTCTTGCAGCATCGGGCACAAGCACCGGCTAGGAACGGGAGCGGGGATCGGTCGGAGAGGGCCGGTCCCCGCACCCGTTGCGGGTGTGCACGGGGGTGTGCACGAGCACGGCATTTCGCGACATCCCCGGCACATCTGACCCGCCTAGCTAAGCCAAACGGCTCAACCATGCGGCCCCGAAAGGCCCATACGGGATTCGAACTCGGGCGCCGGTAGGGCGGCGGGAATATCACGCGGGTTCGATCCCGCCGCCTCCATTTTCGCTGAACCCTGCGGTGGTACTGGGTCGGCAGCTCTCGGTCATGATCGGCTCACGATGCAATGCGCCAGGCCCGATAAAGGATTCGCCGGCGATCGCGCCCTTATGAGCATGGGTGGCCTCGAGTCCGATCTGGAAGAGCTGTACCGGCGCCGTCATGGCGCATTCCAGGTCATGCTCGCCTCGGTAACGGGCAGTGTCGAGAGCGCGCGCGATGTCGTGCAAGAGGCGTTCGCCCAGGCACTGCGCGACCAGGACGGATTCCGCGGCGAGGGATCGCTCGAGGGGTGGGTGTGGCGGATCGCGTTCCGGGTCGCGATCGGATCGAAGGGATCGCGCGAGCTCGCAGTGGAGGAGGTGCCCGAGGTGGCGTTCGTCGAGGAGAGCCGCGATCCGACGCTCGCAGCCGCGGTGCGGCAACTGCCGCCGCAGCGACGGTTGGCGGTCTTCCTGCGCTACTTCGCGGATCTGTCCTACGCCGAGATCGGCGAGGTGCTCGGCATCGCCGAAGGAACGGTCGCCGCGACTTTGTCCAAGGCGCACCGGCAGCTTGGCGCCGAGCTTTCGGCGAATGAGGTGATGGCATGAGCACGTACGAACACAATCTGCTGGCCGCTCGGTTCGCCGCGCTGGCGCCCGAGCCGCTCCCCGGCGACTGGGCTGACGTCGTCGGCAGGGTGGCGCGCTCGCAAGGGCCGTCGGCGGCTCGGGCACCCTGGCACGTTCAGGCAACGTCGGCGCCGGCTCGTCGTGGTGCTCGCGGTTGTCGGCGCTCGTCGCGGTGGTCAGCGCCGCTGCGTTCGGCCGTTCGCGTCTTCTTCCTCGACAAGGGCTTCATCGGCCTGCCGCCCGTGGGAGCGACGCCCAGCGCCCCGGAGAGCGGAGAGCTCGTCCTCCATTGGTGGGAAAGAGCGAGACCTACAAGAGACCCTACGGGAGAGGAGGATTCCTGCCGCCCTATGCCGCACCTGGATCTACGCCGACGGGCGAATGATCTGGTGGCGGGACGGGCAGGTTCCCGAGGGCGCGAACGAGCTCATGTCCGGCTACCTGGAACAACGACTCACGCCGGAGGGCGTCGAGCTCCTGCGGTCGGAGGTCGTCGCACTCCTCGATCGCAGTCGCAGCTCCCCTCGAGACTGTCCCCGACGACGATCCGCGGCCGGGCCCGTTCAGCGGCTTTGGCTCTCTCGTTCCGGAGAGACTACGCCGGCGGGGGTCAGTGGAAGTACGCGACGGCGACCGGCTCGTCCGCCTCGACTGGATAGCCGTCGGAGCGAACGCAAAGGAAAGCCTGGACCTGAGAACGTCGAGGGCACGATCGCGACGCCGGAGCAGCTTTCGGCTCTCCGCCGGAGTCGACGCGCTGCTCACCGACCCGGCGTCGGTGCTGCCGTCGAGCGCGTGGGCCGTTCGCGAGGTCAGGGCGTACGTGCCGTCGCACTACGCAGTGTGCATCGACACCTCGCCGCCGAAGGATGCGTCTCAGCTCCTGTCCTTGCTGCCGACGCGGGCCGCGGACGTGCTCCGCGGCAAGAGCCTGACACCGCTCGACGGGGAAGTGGTCGAAGGCGCGAGGGGTACACCGTCTCTAGGCCGATCGGTCACCTACTGCTCCAAGCTGACGACCGGGGAGGCTCGCGAGGTCGCCGACGCTGTCTCCGGGCTCGAACGGGACCCGTGGCCCTCAGCCTGGTGTACCACGTGGCTGAAGCTGTCGACAACTTGAACCCAACGTGGATCTCGTTCGACCCGTACTTCCCCGACGGCCAGTTCCTGCTCCGGGGCGGCGGCCGATGAGCGCTCGGGCCGCGACGAGGGTTGCGCCAACACCTGAGCGCCATCGGCTTCGTCGCGGTTGGCCTGACCGTAGCCTTCGGGGCCGCGTCCGCGCCGGGAAGAGGCGACGAGTCCAGCGCGCCTCCAGCGGCCTGGTCGCCCGACGGGCGGAAGATCCTCTTCGTCAGCAACCGCGACCGTAACAGCGAGGTCTACGTCATGAACTCCGACGGGAGCGGCGAACGGAAGCTACGCGATTGAAGCGACAAGACTGATGCGCGTGCACTCTCAACTCGGGTTCAGCGTTGTCGACGTCCTGGTGACGATCGGACTAGTCGCGACCGCCGGGGCCGCGTCCGCGCCGGGCGGAGGCGGCGAGTCCAGCCCGCCTCCCGCGGTCGGGCGCGTGGCGCAAGAGCTTGCACAGTCCGGCGCTAAGAGCGTGATCGTCTTCGTCTCCGACGACGGCAAGGAGTACGTGGCCACGGCGGGTTCCCGCCGTCCAAGGGTAGATCAGCGCTTCCGCGTCGGCAGCGTCACGAAGACCTTCACGGCGACGGTCGTGCTCCAGCTCGTCGAGGAGGGGAAGCTTCGGCTCGACGGGGCTCTCGCCGACTACCTGCCGGGGGTCGTCCCCCGCGGGGACGAGGTCACCATCCGGCATCTGCTCCAGCACCGCTCGGGGCTCGCGAACTACACCGACTACCCGTCGTGGCTCGAGCGGGCGCTCCGATCGCCCTCCCTTCACCCGATCGACATTTTGCGCTTCGCGGCCTCCAAGCCGCTGGCGTTCAAGCCGGGCAGCAGGCCAAGCTACTCGAACACGAACTACATCGCGCTCGGGCTCGTCATCGAGAAGGTGACAGGGGCCACGTACGCACAGGAGCTCGAGCAGCGCATCTTCCGTCCGCTCGGGCTCGAGCACACCGAGCTGCCGGGCACGCGCCGCCTCCCGGATCTCGACGACGCCGGCATCAACCCGATTGTCCCCTGGGCGGCGGGCGCGATCGTCTCGAACGTACGCGACCTCTCCCGCTTCTACTCTGCCCTCCTCTCCGGACGGATCCTGTCGAACGCCTCCCTCGCGACGATGAAGAAGACGATTTACGGTGCCGGGCTCGGGATCTTCGCGACCGAGCTGCCGTGCGGGCCCGCCTGGGGCCACGACGGCTTCATGTTCCCCGACTACGAGACGCACGTCAGCGCGAGCGAGGGGGGCGACCGCGTCGCCGTCGTCTCGGACCGCGGCTTTCCTGGATTTCCCCGCCCGTCGGGAGAGTCCTGCTTGCGCGGAGCCTCCGCTCGCCGCGGGCTCTGCGCAAGGACGCGCGAAGATCGCGTTCGTCAGCCTCCTCGGCCCCGCCGGAATCCTCTACGTCGCAAACGCCGACGGAAGCGGGCCGCGCTGGCTGTCGCTCAACGCGACAGGCCCTCCTGCCTGGTCGCCGACGGCCGGAAGATCGCGGTCGTCAGCGGGCGCCACGGCCCAGAAAACTCCGAGATCTACGTGATGAACGCCGACGGGAGCGGGCAGCGGAGACTGACGCGCAACGCGGCGGACGACTAGAAGACCTGCCTGGTCGCCCGACGGGCGGAAGATCGCTCTTCCTACGCGAGCGCGACGGCACGTCCGGTGTCTACGTCATGAACGCCGACGGAAGCGCACAGCGGAGACTCACGCTCGACGCCTCCCTCGAAGCCCCTGCCTGGTCGCCCGACGGGCGGACGCTCGCCTTCCTCACCAAGCGCGACGGCAACTGGGAGATCTACGTCGTGAACGCCGACGGCACGGGGCAGCGGAACCTCACCCGCAATCCGGCGAGCGACAGCGTTTGGGACTGGTCGCCCGACGGGCGGACGATCGCCTTCCTGAGCAAGCGCGGAGGCAGCTGGGGGGTTTACGTCATGAACGCCGACGGCAGCGGGCTGCAGACGCTGGCGCCCAACGCATCGCCGTCGGATCCCGCCTGGTCGCCTGACGGGCGGAAGATCGCCTTCGCGAGCCGGCAGGAGATCTACGTCATGAGCGCCGACGGGAGCGGGAAGCGGAGGCTGACGCGCAACTCGACATGGGATCACGGACCTGTCTGGTCGCCCGACGGAAGGAAGATCGCCTTCGGTCGCGCCGGCGAGATCTACGTCATGAATCCCGACGGGAGCGGGCAGCGGAATCTAACGCGCAGCCCGTGGGACGAATTCTGGCTTGCCTGGTCGCCCGCCCCGAGCCGATAGGCGTGACCTGACAGGAAGGCGATGCCTGAGAGTTGCGGGACGGACGGGCTCGGGCCCGTGACCTCAGCTATGCGCTGTCGCGGCGTCAGAGTCCCACCGCCTTGGCCCGTTAGGGTCGCGGACATCGGCACAGGAGGGCTTCGATGAGCGGTCTTGCGACTACCTGGACAGCCGCTCTATGGATGGCGCGACGCTGGGAACAAGGACTAGAAGACCGTCCCGTCATTGGCGTCGTCAACAGGGGGGCCTCGAAGGCGCATGTTGAGGTGACCTGGTTCAGGGACTCCGGATCGAAGGTTGAGACGGAATCCTTCGACCTCGATCCGCGAGAATCGACCCGTTTTGTCCAGAGCAAAGGCACGCCTCCCCTGTTCGGCTGGGCGCGGATCGTCAGCGATCAACCCGTTGCCCCTTGGGGAGTCACCCCCTTTTACGTCTACTCCGAACGTATGTGGGCGAACATCGAGTTCTACGCAGAGAACGTCGTCCCGCTCGAAGAGATATTCGTGCCCCTCGGCAAGGTGCGTTAGCGCACAGAAAGGTCAAGCGCCCCCGCTGCGGAAGCCGGGGGCGCTAGGTGGTTGCGGGTTTGGTTGCTGGTGGTGCGCGGTTGGATCCGACGGTCGAGTGTTACGCCTAGTGGACGACGATGTCCCCGCTTGTGACGTCGGCAAGGTCTGTGCCGAACACGTCACCCGAGCAGGCGTCCCCATGGTTCGCGTAAACCGCGATCTTGTCCGCTCCAGCTCCAGGCGTTCCGTTGTCAACGACCTTCGCGATGAAGTACGGGTTCGGCGACGTCAGGTAGAACGGGTTCCCGCCGGTGATCGTGCCGCTGAACACGGGCGAGCTCGCGCTCGGTCCGCGCACGCAAAGGTTCGCCCGTAGGGTCACCACGAACGGCCCTTCGGGTCACCACGTCCACACCCCGTCCACACTCCGAGCAAGAAAAAACCCGCCGTTACCAGCGGGTTCTGAGGTGGGCGGTACTGGGCTCGAACCAGTGACCCCCAGCTTGTCGAGCTGGTGCTCTCCCAACTGAGCTAACCGCCCTCGGGGCGGCGATTGTAGCCGCTACTGCGACGGCGACGGATCGAGTTCCCGCGTGGCGATTCGGGTCACGATGCTCGAGACGATGACCGTCGCGAGCACCACGACGAGCGTCGCGCTCAGCAGGTTCTCGTCGAAGATTCCGGCCTCCGTACCAATCGTGACCGCGGCGAGCGTTGCAGCCGCCTGCGCCACCGTGAGGCCGAAAACGAGCTTGATCTCCGACGAGCCGAATCCCGAACGCCGTCCGCTGACGTAGGCCGCAGTCGCCTTTCCCACGAGGACGATGACGAGTGACGCACCCGCGAGAGCGAGGACGGTGAGCTCCGTGAACTGCCTCGGGTCGAGCAGCATCCCGGTCGAGAGGAGGAAGAACGGGACGAGGAGTGCCGCCCCGATGAATTCGAAGTGCTCCTTGTCCTCGGCGCGCGAGGACACGAGCCGGTTGAGCGCGAGTCCGGCGAAGAACGCGCCGACGATTCCCTCGAGGCCCATGCGATCCGCGACCAGCGCAGCCGACGTGAGCGCTGCGAGCAGGAAGAGGAATGTCGGCACCCGGCCGTGGCCCAGATGTGCGAGCGACCAGCGGCCGATCCGAGGCAGGACGAACGCGCAGTAGAAGACGAGTACGACGAGCCCGAGAAGCAACTTCACCAGGATGACCGAGGAGCGGTCGTCGCTCTCGACCGAGCCCACGACCACCGCCAGCACGAAGAGCGCGAGCGTGTCGGTGATGACCGTGCCACCGCTCGCCATGCCCACCGCGCGGTGCCGCGTGAGCTTGCGGTCCTGGACGATCGGATACGCGATGAGGGTATGCGATGCCCACAGCGAGCCGTAGAGGGCGGCCGTCGCCAGCCCGTAGCCGAACGGGAGGACGAGCAGCAGTCCCAGGACGAACGGCAGCGTGAAGGTGAGCGCGCCGAATGTGAGAGCCGGCTTGCGGTTGCGCTGGAACTCGTCGAGGTCGAGCTCGAGCCCCGCGAGAAACATGAGAAAGAGCAGGCCGAGCTCGCCCAGCGACTCGACGACGCCTTCTCGCGTGAGCCAGTCGAGCACGAACGGCCCGACGAGCATGCCGCCGAGGACGATCCCGACGAGGCCCGGGAGGCGAAACCGCTCCGCGACGACAGGTCCGGCGAGCAGGACGGCGGCGGCGACGAAGAATGTCCACTCTGCAGACTCGGGTGGGAACTCGACGGCGAGCAGCACGCCGGAAGTGTCAAGCGCTCGTCGGATGCCTTATGCGCCGCCGGGCGACGTGAAATCGCTCAGAAGATCTCGGGACACCACGGTGCGCGCTCGGCGGCGAACATCGCATCCGCGCGCGCGGCGGCACCGCGCCGCAGCTCCTCCACCCTGCCCCCTCGCACGAGCCCCGAGAAGGAGAACGCACCGAGATAGGCGCTGCCCAACGTGCCCACGTCGAGCCGGAGCTGCGGAGCCGAGGTCGTCCGCTTCGCGTGGCCGCGCGCGACGCGCCAGCGACCGGCATTCCACGGACAGAACTCGTCGATCACATCGAAGACAACGGCGCCGTCCGACGCGTACTTCCGTGCCGACAAGGCGGCACCCACGTCGACGAGCCGCACCCAGATGCCGTCGCCGACACGCTGCCGCATGTTCCGCGGGGTCGCGAGGAGCCACCAGAGTGGATGATCGATCGGCAGGAGACTCGCTGTCGTCCGCTCGGACCAGTCGATGTCGAGGAGGTATCGCCAGAGCTCTGCCGTCGGACGCCCGTCGAGGGCGACCGCCTCGACGACCTGGAGCTCGGCGTTCGAGAGCCCCTCCTCCCACTTCGGCTTGTGCCGGTAGATCGCGTACCCCTCGGGGCGACCATCACGTTCGAGGACGACCAACCGCTTCGGGCCGCCTTCACCTCCGCCGCCGGGTATCTCGAACAGGATGCGGAGCTCCCACCAGGTGCGCGTGCGCGCGAGCATCCCGGGCGTTTGCCTGCGCACGCGATCCCACACACGAGGAAAGAGCATGAGCGCCTCGTCGGCGTCGACGATGCGGAGCGTCCCTTCGCGCTCGAGTGGTCGCGCAAACGCCGACCGGTGCCTCGGAATGGACACCTCCGCACACTGGGAGGCCATGCCGTAGCCGAAGCGGCCGTAGATCGTGTCCTCGGAGGCCCACAGCAGCGCGACAGGCTCGCCGCGCGCATGCACGTCGTCGATCTGCGCACGCATCATCGCTCGCAGCACCCCCCGCCGACGGTGCGTCGGGAACGTGCCGACGACGGTGACGCCCGCCGTCGAAACCGTGCCGCCGGGAACGGTGAGCTCGAACGGGAACGCACCTGCGCCACCGACGATCGTGCCGTTCTCGCTCGCGGCGTGCATGCGCTCGATCGGCAGGTTCTTCGAGAAGCGCTCCAAACGCTCCTCGGTCGGCTCCATGCCGAAGTACTGGCCGATCGCGAAGACCGCCTGGCCGAACTCCTCGAGGTTCGTGCACGGTTTGACCTTGAAACTCACGCGATCTTCTCCAGGGGTGCGTACTCCACCATCAGCCTCCGTTCCGTCCCGTCCGACGCGAAGCGAACCGTAACGACTCCACCGGGCTGGATCCCGGTGACGACGCCCTCGCCGAGCGAGCCGTGCCGTACGGAGTCGCCCGTCGAGAGCGCGATGCCGGGTCGCGGCTCGATCGCCGCTGCGGTCGGAGAGCCGTAGCCGCTCCACGACGCGGGCCGCAGGCGCTCGCGCTCGACCTCCTGCGGCAGCTCGTCGAGGAAGCGTGAGGCGAGGTTGTACTCACGCCGCCCGAACAGCGTGCGCGCGAGCGTGTGGGTCAAAGTGAGCCGCTCCATCGCCCGCGTCATGCCCACGTAGCAGAGCCTCCGCTCCTCCTCGACCCCCTGCTCCTCGATCGAGCGCGCGTGCGGGAAGAGGCCCTCCTCCATGCCGATCATGAAGACGGCACGGAACTCGAGGCCCTTCGCGTTGTGGAGGGTCATCAACGTGACGAGGCCGCGTTCGTCGCGAATCGTGTCCTGGTCGGAGACGAGCGAGATCTCCTGCAGGAACGTCGCGAGCGACGGCTCCTCGGCCTGCTGTCGGTACTCCTGCGCGACGCCGACGAACTCCTGGAGGTTCTCGATCCGGCCGCGTGCCTCGATCGTGCGCTCCGCCTCGAGGGCGTCGAGGGTCCCCGACTTCTCGAGCACGCGCTCGAGCAGCTCGTCGACAGGGAGATCGGCCGACAGCGCCATGAGCGACTCCATGGTCGCGTGGAAGCCGCGGACGGCACGGCAGGCCGCGGCCGTGACGCCTGCAGCCTCGGGATCAGCCATCGCCTGGAAGAGCGTGCGCCCGGTGTTCTCTGCATGCGCGACGAGGCGCTGCAGCGACGTGTCGCCGATGCCGCGGCGCGGGCGATTCGCGATGCGCAGGAGCGACGTGGCGTCCTGGGGATTGACGAGCACGGCGAGATACGCCGTCGCGTCGCGAATCTCCGCGCGCTCGTAGAAGCGCGGCCCGCCGATGACCTGGTACGGCACGTCCTGGCGCACGAGCACGTCCTCCAGCACACGCGACTGCGCGTTCATCCGATAGAAGACCGCGATCTCGCTCGCCGAGTAGCCGTTCGCGATGAGCGACGCGATCTCCGCCGCGACGAACCGCGCCTCCGCGTGCTCGTCCTCGACCTCGATCGCGCGCACGGGATCTCCCTCGCCGAGCTCGGAGAAGAGCCGCTTCGGCTTGCGCTCGGTGTTCTGCTCGATCAGCTCGTTGGCGGCGCGCAGGATCGTGTTCGTTGAGCGGTAGTTCTGCTCGAGCGTGACGACCTGCGTCCCGGGGAAGTCCTTCTCGAACTCGAGGATGTTGCGGATGTCCGCGGACCTGAAGCTGTAGATCGACTGATCCTGGTCCCCGACGGCGCAGACGTTCCCGTGCTCGCCGCCCAGGAGTTGCAGGAATCGGTACTGCGCGTGGTTCGTGTCCTGGTACTCGTCGACGAGGACGTAGCGGAACGCCTTGCGCCACCGCTCGAGCGCCTCGGGGAAGCGCTCGAAGACCTGCACGGTGAGCATGAGCATGTCGTCGAAGTCGACAGCGTTCGAGGCGTGGAGGCGGCGCTGGTACAGCTCGTAGGTCTCTGCGACCGTCTGATCCCAGAAGGACGCGACCCTCGCCGCGTACTCCTCGGGCGAGACGAGCTCGTTCTTCGCGCGGGAGATCTGCGCGTGGATGCCTCGCGGCGCGAACCGCTTCGGATCCTTGCCGAGCTCCTCGAGGCACGCCTTGACGAGTCGCACCTGGTCCTGGTCGTCGTAGATCGTGAAGCTGGACGTGTAGCCCAGCCGCTGCGCCTCGCGGCGCAGCATCCGGCCGCAGGCCGCGTGGAAGGTGAGGATCCAGATCGCGCGCGCCGTCTGGCCGAGCATGCGCTCGAGCCGCTCGCGCATCTCCCCCGCCGCCTTGTTCGTGAACGTGATCGCCAGGATCTCGTTCGGCTTCACCCCGCACGCGCGGATGAGGTGGGCGACGCGGTACGTGAGAACGCGCGTCTTCCCGGAGCCCGCTCCGGCGACGACGAGGAGCGGCCCCTCGGTCGCGAGGACCGCCTCTCGCTGGGCCTCGTTGAGGTCGGCGAGGTAGCTCTCCGGGGCCGCGACGCTCACCGGCCGATGCTAGCCGTCGCTGCGGGGGGACTCCGGTCAGCGCTTCGCGTCTACGATCGACACATGATCACGGCGATTCACACGCTCATCTATTCGGACGACGCGGAGGCGACGAGAGCGTTCTTCCGGGACGTCCTCGGCTGCCCATACGTGGAGCACCCGGAGTCGGCACCGGGCTGGCTCATCTTCAAGACCGGGCCCAGCGAGCTAGGAGTCCACCCCACGAGAGGCGCATACGAGGGCACGACGTACTCCTATCCGACGCACCATTCGATCTCGCTCATGTGCGACGACATCGAGACGACGAAGGCCGAGCTCGAGGCCAAGGGCGCCGAGTTCGCCGGCGTGATCGAGGACATGGGGTTCGGGCGCGGAGCCATGCTGAAGGTGCCGGGCACGGATGACATCCTCGTCTACGAGCCGCGGCACCCGATCGCGCACAGTCTCTAGGCCACGACCGTCGCTCAGGTAGGTCGAGCCGTCCGCCGCGGGACGATCGCGATCCTGTCGCCTACGGGCACGACGTCGATCGCAGCGCCGTAGTGCTGCGCAATCGCGGTCTCCGTGAGGACGTCGGCGGGCGAGCCATCCGCGACAACGCGGCCGGCGTCGAGCAGGAGCATTCGGTCGGCGTACTGCGCCGCCAGCGTCAGGTCGTGCATCGCGGCGACGAGCGTGAGCCCGGACTCCTCGCGGAGCCCGTCGAGCAGGTCGAGAGCCTGCTGCTGATGCCCGATATCGAGCGCGGCAGTCGGTTCGTCGAGCAGAACGATCTGCGCCTCCTGGGCGAGCGCGCGCGCGACGACGACACGCTGCTTCTCTCCGCCGGACAGCGTTCCGAGGCGGCGATCCGCGAAGGGCAGGAGGTCGAGCCGTGCGAGCGAGCGAGCTGCTGCCTCGCGATCGCGTGTGCCTTCCCTCGCGAGCGGCCCGAGGTGTGGCGTCCGGCCGAGGAGCACGTACTCCGCCACGGTCATCCATGGCGGCGTCGACGGCTCCTGCGGTACGACGGCGACGAGACGCGCGAGCTCGGCACGCGGAAGCTCCTCGACCGAACGCCCGCCGAGCGCGATCTCGCCCGTGAACGGAACGAGCCGGGCAATCGCCCGCAGCAGCGTCGTCTTCCCGGCGCCGTTCGGACCGATGAGCCCGAGCCACTCCCCGTCCGCAACGGCGGCAGTGACCCCGTCGACCACGGGCTTGCCGCCGAGCTCGACGGTGACGCCGCGTAGCTCGATCACGCCGCGCCTCCCCGCGTCGTACGGAGCACGAGCGCGAAGAACGGCGCCCCGAAGAACGCGGTCACGACGCCGAGCGGGATCTCCGCGGGTGCGAGCGCGGTCCGAGCGACGACGTCCGCAAGCACGAGGAACCCGGCCCCGACCACCACCGACAGCGGGATCAGCGTCCGGTAGCCGACCCCGGTCAGAAGGCGGATCGTGTGAGGGACGATGATCCCGACGAAGCCGATGAGCCCGGTGACGGCAACGGCCGCGGCAGTCCCGAGGGTCGCGGCCACTACGAGGGCGAGCCGCACCCGCTTGACGTCGACCCCGAGGCTCGCCGCCTCGTCGTCGCCGAGGTTGAGCACGTCGACGACGCGCCGGAGCGCGACGATCACCACGCCTGCGACGGCGATGTACGGGAGGATCAGCACGACGTCCGACCAGCCCGTGCTGGGGATGTTGCCGAGGATCCACGAGTAGACCTCCTGCAGCGTCTCGGAGTTCTGCTGCTGGACGAATGTCTGCCAGGCGGTGAAGAACGCCGTCACGGTGACGCCGGCGAGGATCAGCGTCGCCGCGTCGCGCTCCCGCCGCGCCGAACGACCCACGGCGTACGTCAGCATCACCGCAATCGAGCCACCGACGAATGCTGCGACCGGGAGCAGCCGCTGCCCGCGCAGGCCGTCGGGCAGATACGCGATTGCGATCGTCGCGCCGAGCCCGGCTCCGGCAGCGACCCCGAGGAGATACGGATCCGCGAGCGGATTGCGGAAGACGCCCTGGTAGGTCGCGCCCGCGAGCGCGAGCATCGCGCCCACGAGCGCGGCGAGCACGACGCGCGGCACGCGAATCTCCCAGAGAATCGCTTCCTCGGTCGGCGAGAGCGAGGAGGAGAAGCCGGGGACGTGAAGTCGTGCCGCAGCGGACTCCAGCACGGCTCCGACCCCGAGATCGACCGGCCCGGCGAGAACCCCGACGACGAGCGACACGATCAGGAAAGCGACGGCAGAGCACGCCCACAGCGGGCTCAGCCCGCGGGCGCGAACCTCGGAGGCGTGCTCCGCGGCGACGGTCACGGTGCTACTGGCGGAGTCGCGCGAGCGCCGACGACATTGCGCGATAGAAGTTCACGAGCCGCGGCCCCCAGCGCGAGGCGATCGAGTCGTGGATGCGGACGATCGACCCGGTTCGCACCGCGCTGATCCGGTCCCAGCCGGGGCGCGCCGCGACGGTCGACGCCCTCTGGCCGCAGCACACCGTGTCGGCGAGCACGATCAGATCGGGGCTCGACGAGACGACGTACTCGGACGCGAGCTGCGGGTAGCCGAAGCCGAGCGAGTCGGCCTCGTCCGCGATGTTGCGGAGGCCAAGCGAGGCGTACACCTGCCCGATGAAAGTCTTCGACGTCGCCGAGTAGAGCGTGGGGTCGAGCTCGTGGTAGACGGAGAGGCCCTGTCTTCCCTTTCGAGCGTCGGCGACAATCGTTCCGATCTTCCGCTTCATCGAGGCGATCAGCGTCCTCGCACGCGCCTCGCGGCCCGTGACGAGCCCGAGCTGGCGGATCTGCTGGTACGCGCCCTTGAAGCTCTTGGCGCCGTCCTGATGAAGCACCGTGATTCCGAGGCGTCCGAGCGCTCCGGAGAGGCCCTTCGGGTCGTACGCGATCACGACGAGGTCCGGCCGGTAGCCGGCGATCGCCTCCACGTTCGGCGTGAAGCCCGAGAGCGACGTTCGCGGAGCGGATTTCGGATGATCCGACTGGTCGTCGACGGCGACGACCTGCGAGCCGGCGCCGATGGCGAAGAGCGTCTCGGTCGCCGTCGGCGAGAGCGAGACGATGCGTGCCGGGCGCTTGGAGACCGTGACCTTGCCATTCGAGCCGATCACGGTGACCGGGAACGCGGCCGTGGCGGCCGGACTACCGGACGCGCCGGCGACGGAGACGGCGAGCACAACCAACGCCGTTCCGACGAGTAGGACGAGTGAGCGAAGCACCTGAATCCTCCCTTCCGCGAGGGGTTCCGGATATGAGGAGCGCGACAGGTCTTCTGACTCGGGGCTCCCTCCCTCGCCGCCTTCCCGGCTCGCACCAGTGGCTTCGTGGCGGGGGAGCGTCTCCCCTTACAGCGGCGGGACCGTCCCGGATTCGCACCGGGTTCCCTCACCGTGCTCCTGATTGAGGGCGAGCCTATCATCGGACGGTGTCCGGTTCTCTCGTCCGTCTCTGGCTCCCCGTCCTCGCCTGGGCGGCGCTGATCTTCGCGCTCTCGTCGGTGCCCGACCTCGGAACAGGGCTCGGCGGATGGGATCTCGTCCTGCGCAAGATCGCGCACGCGGCCGAGTACGCGGTTCTCGGTGCGCTGCTCGTTCGCGCGACCGGACGCGCTGGCGTCGCGTTCGCGCTCGGCGTCCTCTACGCGATCAGCGACGAGGTACACCAGTCGTTCGTCCCCGGCCGGCTGGGCTCGCCCTTCGACGTCGCAATCGATGCCGTCGGCGTCGCCGCCGGGATCGTTCTCTGGCAGTCGGTTCGCGCGCGTCGTCTCGCATGACGCAGCCGCGAGCGATCGCGATCGAGCTCGACGCACTCGGGGACACACGCCCGCTGTGGTCGGCGTGGCTCGCCTCCGCACACGCCGTCCTCGACGTGGAGCCCGGCACGCTTTCGACGGATCGCGCCGCAGCGGCTGCGGCGCTCGACACCGCGGGAGCCGGGAACTGGCGGGTTCTCCTGGAGCGCTTCGCAGAGGACCACGCCCCGGCGTATCTGCGTCGCGATGCGGCGACGAGCGCGGCATTGCACTCCCTCGCGAGCTCGGGAGCGCGGCTCGGCGTGTTCACCGACGCGCCGGAGCCACTTGCGCGCGTTGCGCTCTCCCAGCTCGGTGCGACGCGGCGGGTCGCGACGCTCGAGACCGAAGCAGGAGCACTCGAACGGCTCCTTGCCGGGCTCGGTGCGGGCGCCGAGGTCGTACACACACGCGACGACCTCCTGCGCCGGACGTAGAATTCGGCCCGTGGAGCAGCGCGACGTCGGAGACCGCCAGCTCGATGCGTTGCTCGAGCGTCTCGACCGGATCGCCGACGAGCTCGAACGCCTGAACCGCACGACCGAGCGCCAGGACGGCTTCACGCTCGTCGCGCGCGAGCTGCACGAGCTGCAGGAGTCGCTGAACGCCCTCGCGTACGCCGCACTCGGGCAGGCGCCGCCGCGCGTGCGACGACGCGCGAGCTAGAGGCGTCTAGGAGAGGCGGAGCACCGTGCCTTCGTACGAGGTCGCGTAGAGCTCTCCGGCGGCGTCTTCGCCGAACGAGCTCAGGCCGCCGGAGATCCGGAAGCGCTCGACGCGCAGACCCCGCGCCTCGCCACCCGAGATACGGAAGCTCCACACGGTGCCGGTGTAGAAGTCGCCGACGAAGTAGCGGCCCCGCTCCGCGGGCCGCGCCTTTCCGCGATAGACATGGCCACCGGTGACGGTGCTGCCCTTGTTGCGCCCGTACTCGAAGACGGGAAACACGAGCTGACCGGGGCCTGCGGCCTTCTCCTCGAAGCGCCGTGAACCCTCGAAGAGGTCCCAGCCGTAGTTCTCGAGGCCGGCGCTACCCCGAGGCGTGAACGAGACTTCCTCGATCGCACCCTGCCCCACGTCGCCGATGTAGAGATCGCCCGTGAGCCGGTCGAACGAGTACCGCCACGGGTTGCGCAGCCCCAACCCCACGATTTCCGGTGGAGATCCCGGCCGCCCGACGTCGAGCCGCAGCATCTTCCCGAGCAGGCTCTGCATGTTCTGGGCGCGGTTCTCCGGGTCGCCCCCCGAACCTCCGTCGCCCGTGCCCACGTAGAGAAACCCGTCGGACCCGAACGCAAGGCCGCCGCCGTTGTGGTTCGAGTACGGCTGATCGATGAAGAGAAGCCGGCGTGCGCTCGACGGGATCGCCCGTGTGCCGTTCGTCCGGTAGCGGACGATCCTCGTGTCGCCGCTCGTGTCCGTGTAGTTCACGTAGATAAAGCGGTTCGTGGCGTACTTCGGGTCGAACGCGAGCCCGAGGAGCCCCTGCTCGCCACCGGCGGCCGTGCGCATGCGGATGTCGAGGAAGAACCCGCTGCGGAGCTTCCCACGATCGATGACGCGAATGGTTCCGCGCTGCTCGACGACGTAGAGACGCCGCGCCTCGTTCCGCGGCGCAGTGACCTGCACGGGCTCGACGAGCCCGCGCGCCACGACCACCGGTCTGAAGGCGCTCTCCCCCGCGGTTGCCGAGCCGGTGAGCATCGCGACCAGCGCACCGAGGAGCACGAGAACGCCGATCCGCACAGAGCCACGGTAGCCAACGGTTGTCGGCGCAGGACGCAGGAGTACGCTACGCGCTCGTGCGGGTCTTCGTCATCGGGGCGGGGCAGGTCGGCTCGACCATCGTGGAGGCCCTCCACGACGACCACGAGATCACCGTTCTCGACACCGAGGAGTCACGCTTGCAGGCGCTGACGAGCCGGTTCGATGTCGCGGTCTTCGAGGGAGACGGTACGAGCCGCAAGGATCTCGCCGCAGCTGGGATCCACGCAGCCGACCTCGTGATCGCGTGCACGTCGCGAGACGAGGTGAACATCGTCGCGGGCATGTTCGCCCGACGCGAGACCGAGAGTGCGACGACGGTGATCCGCACGTCGAGCATCGAATACGTCGAGCTGTGGCGCGAGGGCCAGCTCGACGTCGACTTCGTCGTCTCCTCCGAGCTCGAGACGGCGTATGCGATCAGCCGCATCCTCGGTGTTCCGGCAGCACGCCAGACCGACGTCTTCGCCGACGGTCAGGTGCAAGTCGCCGAGTTCGACGTGGACGAGGATGCGTCGCCGACGGTTCTGGGCGTCCCACTTCGCGACGCCGGCATGCCCGAGGACTCGAAGGTCGCAGCAATCATCCGCGGCGAGGAGACTATTCTCCCCGGCGGCGACGACGAGATCAGGAACGGCGACCGCATCGTCGTCATCGGCTCGCCGCGCGCGATCAAGGCGTGGAGCACGCTCCTGTGGCCCGAAGGCGGCACGGTCCGCGACGTCGTCATCTACGGGGCTGGTCGCGTTGGATCTGCCATCGCGCGTGTCCTCCTCTCGCAGGGAATCAGCGTGCGCATGATCGAAGCCTCACGCGAGCAGGCGCGGCGCGCTGCAGAGGCGCTGCCCAAAGCGCGCGTCTTCAATGCAACCGGCTTCGATGCCGATTTCCTCGAGCGCGAGCGCATCGGACAGTCCCAGGCTGGAATCTTCGCCATGCGCGACGACGCCAAGAATCAATACGCCGCCTCGCTCGCCCAGGTACACGGGATCCCGTTCACCGTCGCGATCGCGCACGAGGCGGTCTCCGTGGCCGCATTCGACCAGGCAGGCATCGACGTCTCGATCAATCCGCGCGCCGTGACCGCCGAGGAGATCGTGCGCTTCGCCCACGATCCGCGCACCCAGCAGGTCGCGATGATCGAGGGCAACCGCTACGAGGTGCTCGACGTGACGACGAGGGAGTCGAGCCGCTACATCGGAATGGCCTTCAGGGACATGCCCGTCCACGGCTCGATCATCGGCGCGATCATCCGCAACGGCTCGGCGATCTTCCCGCACGGCGACGACGTCCTCGAGGCAGGGGACCGCGTGATCATCTTCACGGAAGCCGCGAACGCCCCGTGGGTCGTCGAGGCACTGTGAGGTGACGGAGACCGGCGCGCGGATCGGGGGTCCCCGCCGGACCGCAATCGACCTTCGAGCAGCTCTCGAGCTCGTCGGCACGCTCGGGAAGTACCTCGGTCTCGCAGCGCTGCTTCCCGTTCCCGTCGCGCTGTGGTACGGAGAGCCGTTCTGGCCCTTCGCCGTAGCCTGCGTCGTCACCAGTGGGCTCGGTTTGGCGCTCGAGCGAACAGCGTCGCGTCCGGAGAACCGCATCGGAGTCCGCGAAGGGTTCCTCGTCGTCTCCGCTACCTGGCTCCTCGCTGCGACGTTCGCCTCCGTTCCATACCTGCTCGTCGGCGGAGAGCAGCTCTCGAGCCCGATCGACGCCTACTTCGAGGGAATGTCGGGCTTCACGACGACGGGCGCGACGGTCGTGACGGACTACGCGGATCTCAGCCGCTCACTCGCGATGTGGCGTCAATTCACGCAGTGGCTGGGCGGCATGGGAATCATCGTCCTCGCCGTCGCCGTGTTGCCCCGCCTCCGCGTCGGAGGACGACAGATGCTCGAGTCGGAGCTCCCCGGTCCGGAGATTGCCCAGCTGTCGGAGCGTATTCGTGCGACTGCCCGGCGCTTGTGGGTGCTCTACGTCGCGCTCACGGCTGCCGAAGCGCTTGCTCTCGCCGTGATCGGCTGGCTCGGCCTCGACGAGCGGATGACGCCGTACGAGGCGGTCGCCCACGCGCTCACGACGATGCCGACGGGTGGCTTCTCGACACAGGCGCGCTCGATCGAGGCCTTCTCGGCCGCGACCCAGTGGGTCATCGTCGTCTTCATGATCGTCGCCGGCGCGAACTTCGCGCTCATGTACAGAGCGATACTCCGGCGCCGACCGCGGACGCTAGTCCGCGACGAGGAGTTTCGGCTCTACCTCGTACTCATCGCACTGGCCGCCGCATTCCTCTCGTCGCAGCTGTGGCTCGACGGGATCGCTGAAGGCGAGGATGCGCTGAGAACCGGCTTGTTCCAAGTCGTGTCGATGATCACGTCGACTGGCTACGCGACCGCCGACTTTGCCACGTGGCCCGTGCTGTCACTCCTCACGATCTTCGGCCTGATGTTCGTCGGAGGATCCGCAGGTTCGACGAGCGGCGGTATCAAGATTGTCCGCCACCTCCTCCTGGGAAGGATTCTGCGTCGTGAGATCAGCCAGACGCTCAGCCCCGAGCTGGTTATGCCGGTGCGCCTGAATCGGACGCCCGTCGACGAGCGGACACTCCGAGCCGTCGCCGCGTTCATCCTGCTGTACGTCGGCCTCTGGGCCGTCGGTGGAGCGATCATCGCGATCGAGACCGCCCTCAGTGGCGTCGACGTGCCCGCGATCGACGCTCTCGCGATCTCGGCGAGCGCGATCGGGAACGTCGGGCCGTCGCTGGGTCCGACTGGCCCGATGGGCTCGTACGCGGAGATCGGCGACCTCTCGAAGGTGACGATGATCGTCTTGATGTGGGCCGGACGCCTCGAGATCCTGCCCGTCGTGGTTCTCCTAACGCGCCACTACTGGCGGCTCTAGCGATCAGCGAGCCACGCCGAGGAGCACGCGACGCAGGTCCGCGGTGGCCGCTGCGGGCACAACGGCAAGCACCTGGTCGCCCGGCCGCATCACGGTCGAGGGCTCAACGAGCTCCGAGCGGCCCTGACGCCACACGGAGATGAGCCGCGCACCCGCAGGAAGCGCGAGCCCGCCCGCCTTCTTCCCCGCGACGGGCGAGTCGCCCATGACCTGCACCTCGACCACGACGAGTCCCTCCTTCTGCAGCTCGAGCAAGCGCACGAGCCCGTGCTCGGGCACCTCGTGCTCGACGAGACCGAGGATGCTGGTCGTCGCGCAGACCGTCTGCGTGATTCCGAGCAGGTCGAAGTGCTGCTGGTTGCGGGGATCGTTCACGCGCGCAATGGCCTTGCGCACGCCGTAGCTCTCCTTCGCGATCTGGGAGATGACGAGGTTGTCCTCGTCGTCGCCCGTCACAGCGAGGAGCAGCTCGGGAGGACGTGCGAGGCCTGCGCGTTCGAGGACCGCGATCTCCGTCGCGTCTCCCCGGATCACCACCGGGCCGAACTCCTCCTCGAGCCGCGCGAAGCGATCGGGACGTTGCTCGATCATCGTCACCTCGTGTCCGAGGTCGACGAGCGAGCGCGTGACGTTCGAGCCCACCTTTCCCCCACCGGCGACGATGACGTACATCAGGCTTCGGACTCCTTCGGCGCTGACGCACGGACGGTTTCGAGCAGCCCGGAGATCGCAGTCTGGGTCGGACAGACGATGCTCATCCCGCGATCGGCGTAGAGCTTCGCTCGCGCAGGATCGAGCACGCGGACGACCACCGTGCCGATGTCGTACCGCGTCGTCAGGACCTGCCCGATGACGATGTTGGTGTTGTCGCCGCTCGTCGCGACCACGGCCGCGTCCGCATCCGCGAGGCCGGCGCGTTCGAGCACCGCGACGTCCATGCCGTGTCCGACGACGAAGCCACCGGTCCACTGGCCAAGTCGTCCGAGCGCATCCTCGTTCTCGTCGATCACGGTGACGTCCCACCCGTCGGCGACGAGACCTCTCGCGACCGAGGATCCGACGCGCCCGCACCCGATCACCACGGCGTTCACGGCTGCGCAGCCTACTCCTCGAACGTTCCGTCGGGGAATGCGACCACGAGAACCTCGCAGGGTGCGTTGCGGAGGACGAAGTCGACCGTCGGGGAGAAGAACCGCGACTGACGCCGCCACCGCGGAGACGAGCCGAGGACGATGAGATCGGCGTCACGGCGCTCGGCCTCCTCGACGATCGCGTGGCCGATGGAGCGCGCACGCACGACGTCTCCGCGCACCTCGACCCCGTGATCGGCACCGAGTGCGCGCGCCTCGTCGAGCGATGCATCCACCCTGGCTGCGACGTCGGCCGGGAGCTCTCCTTCGAGCGCGAACCTACGCGGGACGCGAACGACCGTGATCGCCTCGATCGCCGAGCCACGTTCCTTGGCAAGGGCGATGGCGGTAGCGACCATCTCCTCGCCGATGTCGCCGAGCTTCATCGGCACGAGGATCCGCTCGAACTCCGTGCTCGTGAGCGCACCGACGGGCCTCACCTGCTCGAAGAGCCCACGCCTCCGCCTCCGGCGAACCGCGACGAAGACGCCGATCCCGGCGAGGAGCCAGACCGGGCCTGCATAGCGGGCGCCCGGGTGCGTGATCATCGCGAGCACGAAGATCGCGCCCGTGAGCGGGGCTCCGAGCAGAGCGGCTACCGGGAGCCGGTGCCCGCCGATCGAGACGTTCGGCCCGGCACGGTACGGGCGTTCGAGGTCCGGTTCGCGCACCCGCAGCCGCAGAACCGCAAGCTGCGCGGCGGTGAAGGCGATGAGGACCCCGAACGAGTAGAGGCTCGCGAGGAAGGCAGGATCGCCTCCCGCGGCGAGCTCCGTCAGCACGATGAGCCCGACCGCGAGCGCGGCCGCGATGAGGACGGCCTCGCTCGACACGACGGCCCGGCGCTCGAGGCGCGCGAACTCGCGAGGCAGCGACCCGTGCTCGGCCAGCGAGTACGTGAGGCGGGTGATGCCCGAGAACGACGTCGTCGCGGCGCCGACGAGGATCAGCACGCCCGAGATCCCCACCGCAACCTCGAGCGCGTCCACGAGAAGCCCGGGGAGCGACCCTTCGAACGACGCCGCGATGCCCACGAGCGGGGCCTCCAGCCATTCTTCTCCGAGTGCCGTCTCGCCCCCCGACACGGGGTAGGCGGAAAGACCGATCGCGCCGATGAGCACCGTCACGACCACGACGAGGCCGATCGCGGAGAAGAGTGATCGCGGCAACGTGCGGCCCGGCTCGGTCGCCTCCTCCGCGAGGTTCGAGACGGTCTCGAGGCCCGTGTACGCGAGCATCGCCAGCGGCAGCGCGAAAGCGAGGTCGCTCCAGTCCTGGTCTCGCGCGAAGCCGAGTCCGTCGCCGAGCGCCTCGGGCGAGAGAACGAATGCGATCCCGAGCAGCACGAGAACGCCCTGGACGAGCAGGTCGAGCAGCGCAACGGCAAGCGCGCCCTGGTGGAGGCGCGTTCGGCGAACGATCCGTACGCCTGCGATGGCGGCGACGAGCAGGCAGCCGACGACCGCATCCCACGGGGACTCTCGGAGCGACGACTGGCCGATCGCGCCGGCGAGGTAGTGCGGCGCGAAGACCGCGGAGAGCGCCATCACGATGAGGAAGTCGAGGAAGAGGACCCAACCGGTGACGAATCCAGCCAGGTCGTTGAACGCGCGACGCACGAAGGTCGCCGCGCCGCCGGTCTCCGGCAGTGCCGCCGTCCCCTCCGCGTACGAGAGCGAGACGAGAACGAAGACCGCACCGGTGACGAGGAGAACGAACGGCGTGAAGCCGAGTGCGGTCGCTGCGACGATCCCGAGTGCGATATAGAGCGACGACGCGATCTCTCCGTATGCGACCGCGAAGAGCGACGGAGCGTCGAGGACGCGTTCGAACCCTCGGAGCTTGCGAGCCACTACCTCAGCCGCTTCCGCTCGATCGTGAAGCGTGCGACGCCCAGGACGATGAAGAGCGCACCGAGGACGTACCCGACGACGCCCCCTCCGGCCGCGGTCGTACGCACGATGAGAGCGACGCCGATCGCGACGAACAACGCGGCGAACACGAGCACGGCGACCGAGTACGGCTTCATGCGGCCGCCGCCGTGACCAGCACACGGCAGCTCGCGTGCTTCAGCACGTAGTCGACGGTCTTGCCGAAGACTGCTGCCTGGTGCGCGGTGAGCCTCGTACGCGGCGAGCCGAGGACGATGATCTCGGCGTTTCGCGCGTCGGCCTCGGCCACGATCGCCGGCCCAGCGGCGTGGGCGCGCTCGAGGCGAGTGAGCACCCGCACGCCGTACGAGTCGCCGATCGCGACTGCCTGGTCGAGCCTCGAGTTGCCGGCCGCTTCGAGCTCGGGAGAACGATCCGCGAGCGCATGGTCGAGCGGAACCTCGACGACGTTCAGCGCGACGATCCGCGCGCGACGCTCCGCGGCGAGCCGACACGCCATGTCCATGGCGGCTTCGGAAGACTGCCCCGCGATGACGGGGACGAGGAGGTTGCGATACTCGAGCGCCAGAGCAGCCCCGAGCGCAGGCGGCGCCTTCTCGACCACACGCAGCCCGACGTCCAGGAATCGGCGCCTGTAGATCGTGTAGCCCACGAGGCCGGCGACCATCCAGCCGAGCCCGACCCAGCGCGTGAGCGGGTTCTGCACGACCAACACGAGGAACGAGACGCCCGTCGCGAATCCTCCGAGAAGTGCGAACAGCGGCCAGGCAGTGGCGCCGATCCGGAGGTTCGGTCGTGCGCGGTAAGGGATCTCCGCATCGGCGGCGTCCTGCATCCGCAGCCGGACGATCGACGCGTGCGCGATCGTGAACGAGAGCGTCGCTCCCAGCGAGTAGAGCGTCCCGACGAAGTTCACGTCGCCGGGGAGGATCACGAGGATCGGCGCGACGCCCGCGAACAGGACGAGCGCCAGCCACGGCGTCTTGAAGCGCGGATGCAGCCGCCGCAGCACCTCGGGCAGCTGCCGGTAGGTCGCCATCGAGTAGGTGATGCGCGAGGCGCCGATGACACCCGCGTTCGTCGCGATCACCAGGATCGTGGCCGCGAGCATGCCGACGTAGATCTCGGCTGCGTCGAGGAGGATGCCCTCGAGCCCGATGTTCTCGACGACGCCGAGAATCGGATCGTTCGCATAACCGCCCTCCTCGGGAGGAAGCGCGAGCAGCGTCGTGAGCTCGCCGTCGATCATCGTCACGGGGAGCGCCGAGAGCGCGACGAGCGGCAGTGTGAAGTAGATCGCGAAGACCGCCCCCGCCACGAGCTTGTACGAGTTCGGCACGGTGCGAGCCGGATCGCGCGCCTCCTCGGCGAGATTGGAGACGGTCTCGACGCCGGTGTAGGCGAGCATCGCCACGGGAATGGCGATCGCGAGGTTCGACCAGGTCGGCGCGACGCCCCAGTGCACGTTGTCGACGAGCACGTCGGGGCTGAACACGAGCGCGAAACCGACGATCACGAGCAAGATCTGCGTGGCGAAGTCCACGACGGCCAGCGAGATCGACAGCTTCGCCGCCTCCTGCACGCCGACGACGTTCAGCGTGACGAGAACGACGATGACGATCGACGCCGACGACGACGTCCCACGGGTTCGTGTTGAGGGGCTCCCAGAAGATCGAGAGGTAGTGCGGGACGAAGAACGCGGAGACCGCCACCGTCACGACGTAGACGAGCATCTGCGCCCACCCCGCGACGAAGCTCACGAGCTCGTCGAACGCGTGTCGCGAGAAGCTCGCGGACCCTCCCGCCTCGGGGAAGCGCGCGGTGCCTTCCGCGTACGTCGCCGCCGTCGCGGCGAAGACGATGCCCGCGACGACGAAGACGAGCGGCGTCAGCCCGAGCGCGTAGACGGCGGTGAGGCCGAGCGCGTAGTAGATCGAGGAGCCGACGTTGCCGTAGGCGGTCGCGAAGAGCGCCGGGGTGCCGAGCACCCGCTCCATCTCGACCTCACGCCTGCGCCGGCGTCCGGGCACGGCGGCGAAGCCTACTCCTGGCGCAAGAGAGAGGGGCCGGCTCGCGCCGGCCCCTCGTCAGTCGGTCGAGCGCCGAACTACGGCGTTCTGAAGAGCAGCGCCTCGGTGTCCTTCGTCGCGCCGCCGCGGTTCCCAGCGCCGCGGTCGCCGTTCGTGAAGAGCATGAGGCCGAGCTCCGGGGTGTTCCCGGGGAAGGCGCCGAAGTCGTACACCTCGAGCGCCGTCGGGTTGTTGGACCCACCCGCAACGTCAGCCGCGCTGCCGAAGAACCGCTCGCCGAGTGGCGTCACGGTGAGGTCTTCGACGCTGTCGCCAGGGCCTCCGTAGTAGAAGTCCTGCGCAACGACGTCCATGTCGACGCTCGTGTCGAGCAGGTTGGCTGCGTTCATACCGATCTGCTCACCGCAGATGATCAATGCGGTGTTGCCCGTATTCATCGAGTGCTCTGCGAAGAAGAGCGCCGTTGCGGCGCCCGTCGTCAGGTTGAGCGCCCATGTGAGCTGCCGACCGTCCGTGATCGTGGAGAGGCCGGAGGCATCGCGGTTCAGAACGACGTAGTCGTCCGTTCCGTCCTGGTTGGTGTCGAGCCACACCTGATGGCTGACAGGCAGCAGATGCTCCTGCCGCTCGTGTGTGTTCACGGCGAACACCCACAGGAAGGAGGCGCTCGCCGAACAGAAGCCGGCCGGAACCGGGAACGTGTTGATCCCGACCGCCCGGAGGTCCGGCGTCGGCGACTGGCCACCCACCGGGCCTTCCGGGATGTTCGGGCTCGTCGCGAGAAGGGCGTACGCGTCGTTCTGCGCCGCGCCCACACCCGTGTTGTTCAGGCCGATCACCTGCGGGAAGCTGCCCGGGACGATCGTGCTCGTGCTCGGAGCCACGCTCGCAGCCTTGCGCGGCAGCACGTGCCACGGGATGTTCAGCGTGTCCGATCCGTCGGTCAGCCTTAGGTACCCGTCGTACTCGTTGAGCGTGAGCGGAGCCGGAGCCGCGCCGTTGCTGCCCGAGTTCATGGCATTCGCGGGCAGCTTCGAGCCGTCGATCGTGATGGAGACGTCGAACGTCGTGTCACGACCGCGACCGGGCAGAACCGTCACGTTCGCCGGGGCACTCACACTCACCGCGCCACTCGCCTGATCGTTCGCGAATCGGAAGGTAGGTGTGATCGTGTACGTGCTCCGCTGGTTGTCGTAGTTCCGGATGCGCACCGTCTTCTTCAGCGTGACACTTCCGGTGACGTCGACGAAGCCGAAGCCGAGTGCTCCGGTCGGCACGTCGCTGTCCCACGCCGCGATCGGCGCATCGAGCGCCTGGTTCACACGCACCTCACCGCCACCGATCCGTGTGATGGACGCGAGTGCGCCGGTCAACGGGTCGTTGACGATGTTCGTCTCGGCGTTGTTCATGAGGAGGGCCTTGACCTCGGCCGGCTTGAGGCCGAGACCGATGGCCTGGCCCGGAGGCGTGCCCTTCGCCGTCGTCTTGACGCCGCCGAAGCCCTCGAGGAGCAACGCCGCGGAACCGGTCACCATCGGAGCAGCACCTGACGTACCGCCAAACGGCTCCGTACCCGTTCCAGACCCTGCAACTGCCGAGACCGATGCGCCTGGCGCGCCGATCTCCGGCTTGATGCGCTGCGTGCTCTCGTGCTGCGGGCCGCGCGACGACGAGCCGGTGATGCTGCCCCTGAGCGGCACGCCCACGTTCGGATCGAAGCGGACGACCGTGTTCGGGAGCCCGGACTTCAGCCTGTTCGAGTTGAGCTGGCTGATCATGAAGCCCGTGATCCGGCTGGGATCGCCGGCCCCGACGCCACCCTCGAACGGGTCGCCCGGGGCGATGAGCCCGATGATCCCGACCAGCCCGCCACCGTCGGCGATATTGCTGATCTTGAGCGTGAAGTCGCACGCGCCGCGATCGACGAGCACGACCTTCCCGGTGAGCGACCCGGCCGGGAACGACGCGCAGCCGTTCAGATTGCCGCCGGCGCCATCGCCGTACTGCACCGATCCCTGGAGCGGGGCCGTGAGCGGCTTCGACCATGGCTGGAACACGGCCGGGACGTTCCCGGCGATGTTTGCCGGCGCGAGGATCTGCATGAGCGGCAGGAACGCGCTCGGCACCGCCGTCTGGGCGACCGAGAGCGCCGAGTCCGTCGCGCCCGGCGTACCCGTCACATATGGCTTGTCGGAGCTGTTACCCGACGATGCGACCGTCAAGATCCCGACGTCCGTCGCGTTCTCCACGGCGAGCGACAGGTCGTCGTCGAACGGCTGCCCGTAGGTCGAGCCGAGCGACATGTTGATCAGATGCATCCGGTCCTTGAGGCTGCCGTCGCCGTTCGGGTCGAGAGTCCACTCCATTCCCTGGATGAGCGAGAGACCCGAGCACGACGACGTGCTCGTTGCGCAGACCTTGATTCCGTAGAGATCGACGCCGGGCGCGACTCCACCCTTGCCGCCGATGATGTCCGAGACATGCGTCCCGTGGCCGACGCCGATGTTGGAGGACACGAGCGCACCGTCGTCGAGGGGATCGGGATCCGGCGCCTCGGCCGGCGTCCCTGTTCCACCCGTCCACGCGCTTCCGATGAAGTCGTAGCCGCCCTTGACCTTCGCGGTCGGGAACGTTCCCGGCTCGATGATCGTCGGGTTGTTCGCGGCGTACGCCGCGGCGCCCGCGCCGCCGAGTGCCGAATGCGTGTAGTCGATCCCGCTGTCGAGGACGGCGACCTTGATGCCCTTCCCCGTGACTCCCGCGTCCTGCACGGCCTTCGCGCCGATGTACGGCACCGTCTCGGAGAGATCGAGCTCGTAGTTCGCAACCGGCGCAACGCGCACGACCGCGGGGTCCGCGGCGATCTGTGCAACCTTCGAGGCGTCGATCTGGACGAACACGGCATTCATGACCATCTGCACGCGGGCAAGTACACGCGCGCTCGGGTCGATGCCCTGGACACGACTGAGGAATGCTTCCTGCTGTGCGCGAGCGGCGGCCCGTGCAGCCGTCTCGCTCTTGCCCTTGGAGAACGCCTCCGCGCCGGACTCACCCGACAGGCGGACGACAACGCGGCCGCCACTCTGGACGACGGCGCTGGGCCTGAGATCGTCGACCGTGAAGGCGGTCGACGCCTCGGGTGTCTCGAGCTTGAGCTCGGCGATGCTCGCCGGAAGGTCGCGTGCGGCCGTCCGGTCCGGTGCTGGCTGGGTCTGCGCCGATACCGCCGAGCCCACCGCCAGCATGCCGACGGTCGCGATCGTTCCGAGACCGAACACGCGACCGAACGCGCGCCGACCTCGCGTGAGTCTGACTCTCATGTGTGCTTCTCCCCTTTCGACTATTGCGGCACCTGCCATGCCCGTGCCCCTGAAGCGTCCGCATCCTATTCAGGTCACGAAACCCCTGCAAGACACAGAGGGGCGACTTAACGCCGCCCCTCGTGTGTCATGTCAGAACGCGCTACCCGTGGATCGAGACGAGCACCGGGATCATGAGGATCGCGACGATGTTCGCGATCTTGATCATCGGGTTGATCGCCGGCCCTGCGGTGTCCTTGTACGGATCGCCCACCGTGTCGCCCGTGATCGCCGCGGCGTGGGCATCGGAACCCTTCCCGCCGTAGAGACCGTCCTCGATCGTCTTCTTCGCGTTGTCCCAGGCGCCTCCGCCGGAGGTCATCGAGATCGCGAGGAAGAGGCCGGTGACGATCGTCCCGATGAGAAGCCCGCCGAGCATCTCGACGCTGATGATCCCGACCACGATCGGAATCAGCACCGGGATGAGCGCGGGAGCCATCATCTCCTTGATCGCCGAGCCGGTGACGATGCCGATCGCGTTCGAGTAGTCCGGGCGCGCCGTGTAGTCCATGATCCCGGGGTTCTCGCGGAACTGGCGGCGCACCTCCTCGACGACCTGACCGCCGACGCGCCCGACCGCCTGCATCGCCATCGAGGCGAAGAGGAACGGCATGAGCCCGCCGATGAAGAGGCCTGCGATCACCCAGGGGTCGTCGAGCGAGAACAGCGTGTCGAGCCCGTCCTCGCGCAGGCCCCGGCCGTACTCGTCGAAGAGGATCAGCGCGGCGAGGCCAGCCGAGCCGATCGCGTAGCCCTTCGTGACGGCCTTCGTCGTGTTGCCGACGGCGTCGAGCGGATCGGTGATCCCGCGCACGGACTCGGGCAGATCGGCCATCTCCGCGATCCCGCCCGCGTTGTCCGTCACTGGGCCGTATGCGTCGAGCGCGACGATGAGACCGGCCATGGAGAGCTGCGCCATGACCGCGACGCCGATGCCGTAGAGGCTCTCGCCGGCGGCGTAGTACGCACCGACGACCCCCACCGCGATGACGATCACGGGAAGCGCCGTCGCCTGCATCCCGACGGCGAGGCCCGAGATGATGTTCGTCGCGTGGCCGGTCTGCGACGCGCTTGCGATGTCCTTCACGGGCTTCCAGCGCGTGCCGGTGTAGTACTCCGTGATCGCGACGAGCAAGAACGTCACCGCGAGCCCGATGAGCGCCGCGCCGTAGAGATTCCAGAAGCTGAACAGGTCGCTGTCGTACGCCATCGTCACCGGGATGAATCCAGCGGCCGAGAGGGCAGTCGCGACGAAGACGCTGCGATAAAGCGCGTTGATGATCGCGTTCTCGCCGCTCCCGACGCGCGTGAAGAACGTCCCGATCACCGACGAGAGGATCGAGATGCCGCCGAGCGCGAGTGGGTACAGCCACAGGTCCTCCTGGCCGAAGCCGATTCCGAGGAGCATCACCGCGACTGCCGTGACGGCGTACGTCTCGAACAGGTCGGCCGCCATGCCCGCGCAGTCGCCGACGTTGTCGCCCACGTTGTCCGCGATGACGGCCGGGTTCCGGGGATCGTCCTCCGGGATGCCCGCCTCGATCTTTCCGACGAGGTCGGCGCCGACATCTGCGGCCTTCGTGTAGATACCGCCACCGAGCCGCGCGAAGACGGAGATGAGCGAGCCGCCGAACGCCAGTCCGATGAGGTCGCGCACCGCCGACTCCGGCGAGTTCCCGATCCAGTCGGTGAGCACCCAGTAGTAGCCCGCCACGCCGAGCAGGCCGAGCCCGACGACGAGGAGACCGGTGACCGAGCCCGCGCGAAACGCAACCCTGAATGCCGGCTGCAACCCCTCGCGCGCGGCTTCGGCGGTGCGGACGTTCGAGCGCACTGCGACGTTCATCCCGATGAAGCCGGCCAGCGCCGAGAAGACGGCGCCGATCAGGAACCCGAACGCGGTGCCCCACCCGAGCTGGTTGTAGAAGCCGAGCAGGAAGAACGGCACGACTGCGACGATCGCGATCGTCGTGTACTGCTTGCGCAGATACGCCGCGGCACCCTCCTGGATCGCGCGCCCGATCTCCTGCATCTTCTCGTTCCCGGCCGGCTGCTTGAGCAGCCACCAGGTGAGGTACAGGCCATACAGAACCGCCACGGCCGCACACGCAAGCGCGAACCCGACGGCGTGATCTACGAAGAAGTCCATGGTCCTCCGGTTCTCCCGCCCTCGTTACAAAGTGAACGCCCGGTGACCCAGGCGCGGCGGATTATGTATCACAAGCGGCGATCGCGCTCGCGGCTCAACCAGCCCCACCGACGGCGGACGCGTACGCAAGCTGGAGGTTCGTGCGCGCCTGCTCGAGGTCTCGAACGGTCGCGTCGTCCACACCGCCTTCTCGGAGGACCGGCTCGAGCGCGCGCAGCGCTTCGATCGCCAGACGCGCCTGTTCGAGATCTCGCGAGTCGGGCGCCACACGATGGAACCCGATCGACGCGACCGCGGAGAGCGCGTTCAGGAGGATGTCCGCGACGCCGACCTTCTCCAGCGCCTCGCGGAGCTCGTCCTCCGCCGGAAGCTGCGACTCGTCAGCCACCGATCGTCTCGGTCGCGCGCACCTGCTCGGCGTAGATCTGCGCGAGCGTCGCACCGTCCTCGAAGCGCTCGATCTGGCGCTCCGCCGCGTTCTGCTCCGGGACCGCGAGGTACGGCGATGCGCCGATCTCCTCGGCGGCGGGCAGCACCCATTCGACCAGCTCCTCGAGGCGCTGCCTCGCCGGTATGGCCTCGCCGCGGGCGAAGTCGATGAGCTCGCCCGGAAGCCCCCAGCGGATTGCGCGCCACAGATTCTCCTCGATGAGACGGTTGGGGAGCGGCTCGACGGGCGCCCCCTCGTCGTAGGCTCGCGCGATCCGTACCGCCAGCGACGCGGCGAGCGCTGCCAGCGACTGGGCCTCCGCGAGCTCGGGCTGCCCGTCGCAGATCCTGATCTCCACCGTCGGGAACGCCAGGTGCGGCCGCACGCTCCACCACAGCTGCGTGTGCTCCGTGATCGAACCCGTCTCGTAGAGGAACCGCACGAAGCTCTCGTACTCCGCCCACGAGGAGAACGCGTCCGGGACACCGCAGCGTGGGAAGAAGCGCGTGAAGATCTGTGTTCGCGCCGAGTGAAGCCCCGTGTTCACGTTCTCGACGAACGGGGAGCTCGCCGACAGGGTGAGCAGCTCGGGAAGGAAGTTCCGAAGCGCGGCGACGACGGCGATCGCGCGATCGGTCCCGTTGATCGCGACGTGCACGTGGAGCCCGAACGTGTTGTTGCGCCAGACGACGTAGCGAAGGAGCTCGTCGTTTCGCCGGTAGTGCGGCGTGTCGATGATGCGCTGAGCCTTCCAGTCCGCCCAGGGATGCGTGCCGGTCGCGCCGAGGAGAAGACCCATCGGCTCGACGAGCGCCTGCAGCTGCGCGCGCCGCTCGGCCATGGCGGCGGGAACATCGGCGAAGGCCTCCTGCTTGCCCGTCCGCACCTCCACCTCGGACGCGATCAGCTCGCCGACGAGGTGCTCCTCGAGCGCCGTACCGCGTGCCGCGGCCTGGACGTCCTCGAAGCGGTTCGTGAGATCGAGTGACTCGGGATCGACGATCGCAAACTCCTCCTCGACGGCGATCGTGAAATCCGTCGCCGACTCGAACTGGGCGCGCGCCTGCGCGATCAGCTCGTCCGGCGAAACGCGCTGTTCGTCTCCCATCGGCGCACTACAGTAGTTGAAGCATTGGCCTCAGCCGGTCCGACTGGCAGCCGGTACCGCGCGGTCGCTACGCCAGGTGGAAGTACAGCGCGTAGAGCAGATCCCCGGCCGGATTCGACGTGTGCACGTTGACGTCGGCCGGTACGTCCAGGAGCGCTTCCGAATAGTTGAAGATGATCTTCGCGCCGGCGTCGATGAGGGCATCGGCCGCGTTTTGGGCCGTGTCGGCGGGAACGGCGATGACGCCCACGATGATGTTGCGCTCGCGCGCGATCTCACCGATGTCCCCGATCGAGCTGATCGTGAGGTCGCCGACGCGCTGACCGATCTTGTCCGGGTCGTTGTCGAGCACCGCGGCGACGGTGATGCCGTGCTCCGCGAAAATCGGCGAGCTCGCGATCGCGCTTCCCAGCCGGCCTGCGCCGACGAGCGCGATGTTGTGCTGGCCCTGCGTCCGCAGGATCTGCCGAATCTCCTCGAGAAGCGCGTCCGTGCGGTACCCCACGCCGCGCTTGCCGAACTTCCCGAACGCCGAGAGGTCGCGTCGAATCTGCGTCGCGTTGATGTTCGTGTACTCGGAGATCTCCTGCGACGAGATCCGCTCCTTGCCCATCTTGCGCGCCTGCGTCAGCACCTGGAGGTACCTGCTCAGTCGTGCGGCGACTCCTACCGTCAGGCGTTCGGTCACGTCTTCCCCCTGTCGATGAACGTTTGTGACAAAGCGTCACGATTCTGCCTGCGTCTCTTCCGCCGCCGCAGGAGGAACCGCCTGCGAGGACGGGAGACGCGCGCGCAGCGCGTCCGGATCCACGAAGTACGTGAACGCGAGCTCGCCGTCGATCTCGACCGCGGGTAGAAGCTCGCGATAGCGCGCCTCCAGCTCCGGACGTCCTGCGATGTCGATCAGCTCGAGCTCGAACGCGAGCTCGTCCTGCACCTGCGCGACGACCTCGAGTGCACGTGCGCAGAGACTGCAGTCGGGCGCGTGGTAGACGACGACGCGGCTACGGATACAGACCCCGCGTCGTGGTGGCCTCCGCGACACGCGAAACCGCGATCCCGTAGGAGGCCATGCGAAGGCTCGTCCCGTAGCTCTCCCGGGTGTGCCACGCCTCCTCGAACGCGCGGGCGCAGATGTCGTGGAGCTTCGCGTTCACCTCGTCCTCCCGCCAGAAGTACTCCTGCAGACCCTGCACCCACTCGAAGTACGAGACGACGACTCCGCCCGCGTTCGCGAGCACGTCGGGAAGGACGAGAATGCCGCGCTCCTCGAGGATCGCGTCGGCGCTCGGAGTGACAGGCCCGTTGGCGCCCTCGCAGATCACCGTTGCCTTCACGCGATCGGCGTTCGCCTCGGTGACGACCTGCTCGAGCGCGCACGGCGCGAGGACGTCGCACGGAAGCTCGACGAGCTCCTCGTTCGTCACCGCGTCCGCGTTGGCGAGTCCGGCCAGCACGCCGTGCTCCTGCTTGTGGGCGAGCGCGGACGGTACGTCGAGGCCCGCCGCGTTGTACACCCCGCCCTGCGAATCCGACACGGCGACGACCTTCACGCCCTGGGCGTGGAGCAGTCGCGCGAGGTTCGAGCCGACGTTCCCGAAGCCCTGGATCGCGACGGAGTAGTCGCTCAGGCGCCGGCCCTGCTTCGTGGACAGAGCCTGGATGCAGTAGAGACTTCCGCGGGCAGTCGCCTCCTCGCGTCCGAGCGAGCCGCCGATGGAGAGCGGCTTGCCGGTCACGACGCCGAGGACGGAGTGCCCCTTGTTCATCGAGTAGGTGTCGAAGATCCACGCCATGACCCGGCCGTCCGTGCCGACGTCCGGCGCGGGAATGTCCCGCTCGGGACCGATGTCGTTGATGATCTCGCTCGTGAATCGTCTCGTCATCCGTTCGAGCTCGCCGGGGGAGAGCGACTTCGGATTGCACACGACGCCGCCCTTCGCGCCGCCGAACGGGAGTCCCATGAGCGCGCACTTCCAGGTCATCCACATCGCCAGCGACTTGACCTCGTCGAGGGTGACGTCCTGGTGGTAGCGGATGCCCCCCTTGGACGGACCCCGCGCGATGTTGTGCGTCACGCGGTAGCCCTGGTACACGTCGATCGACCCGTCGTCCATCGAGACCGGAATCGAGACCTCGACCCCCTTCTTGCACTGCGAGAGGACCCGGATCAGATTCGGGTCGAGGGCGAAGATCTCGCCGACCCGACTGAGCTGCGACTTGGCCAGATCGAAGGGGTTCTCGCGGAGATGAGACTCCGCCTCGGCGGTTGACATCGAGTAGCGCCTCCCTCGCTCGACGGGACGGTCGCGAGTATACGACCGTCTACCCGATGCGAAACACGATCGTGTCGGCCTGCCGGCGCGTCCCGTCCCCGGGGTACGCCACGACGCGGATCGCGAAGGCTCCGCGCCGCAGGCGCGTGCCCGTCGGGCTGCGCCCCGTGAGCCCGAACGTGTAGCGGCCGGGCAGAAGCTCGCGCCGGCGCGCGAGAAGCCCGATCCGGGTGTCGCCGCGCCAGAGCTCGACCTCGAGCAGCTCGACGGCCCGCACCTGTGGGTCCGGGGTCGCGGCAACCGAGCCGGCGACGAACGAGAGCGCCGCGGGCGTGGCGTCCGACACCCGCGTCCCGGTCGTCTCCAGCGAGAGCCCGGTGACGAGGTCGACGCGGGGAGGCACGGCGACAGCCCACGGAACGTGTACCTCGGGCGAGTCTCCGACGCGCAGGACGAGCTCGCCCGTCGCCGCACCGGCCTCGTCGGAGAGCTGTCCCGTGTCCGCGCGGACGGCCACGGTCGCCGTTCGTCCGGGACGGATCCGAACCCGCTGTGGATCGGCGACGATCTCCACGCCTTTCGGCGCAATCGCGGTGTTCCCGACGAAGACGGAGAGGCGTCGGGTCGAGACGTTGGTGATCCGCAGCGTGCGTTCGGCTCCGAAAGGTCCTGCGACCGCCCCGAACGACAGGAGCGCCGGCTCGGCCAAGAGCTCCTGCTGGACGGCGGCACGGAGATCGACCAGGCCTGCACCCGAGGCCGTCGGGTCGAGGTCGGCGCGCTGGGCGGATCCGACGAGGAGACCGTGCAGCGCGCGCGCTCCCAGCGACGGTCGCCCTTGAGCGAGCACCGCTGCCACGCCGGCCGTCACCGCAGCCGCGGCGCTCGTTCCGCTGATCGTCCCGAACCGGACCTCCCCGTCGTCACCCCGCCCCGGCTCGGAGGTCGGCACCGAGACGCCCGGCGCGGCCAGATCGGGCTTGAGCGACCCGTCGAGGACGAGTCCTCGCGACGAGAATGCCGCGATCGACCCTCCGGCCTCACGTCTCGCGACCTCGACGTTGCCGATCGCGACCGTCACCGGAACACCCGAGGCGAGCATCGCCCGGATCTCCGCGACGATGCTCTCCGCGAGGCCCACGACGGGCACCCCGGCCGGGACGTCGAGACTGAAGGCGCCGGCGGGCAGCGGGCCGTCGACGAGCACGGAGAGCGCGCCCGCCGAGGTCGCTTCCTCCACGGTGTCGTCCGAGAGCGCAGCACGAGGGAGAAGCACCGAGCGCCCGGCGACCGAGCTCACACCCCTCTTGGAGAACAGGCCGGTGATGCCGCGCCCGGCCGTCCGGCGATCGACGAGGATCACGTCTGCGGTCACGGTGTCCGTCGGAGCCCCGCCGAGCGGAACGTCGCCCTCGTACAAGACGCGGAGACCCGCACGCACGTACACGCGCACGGTCGGCGCAGCGACCCTCCCGTCGGCGGCGCCGACGGTCACCGCGTCGCGCGCGCCGCCGGGCCCCGCGATGCTTCCGTAGCCCGGTCCTGCTTGACCGTCGTTCCCGGCAGGGACGATCGTGAGCATGTCGAGATCCGCTGCACCCGCGATCGCGCGCGCGAGCGGACCGTCCGCGAACGCCGCGTACGGCTCGACCATGCCGATCAGCGCAATCCGCGCAGCGTCGAGCACGTCGCCGTCGTCGTTGGGATCGACGGCCGCCTCGAGCCCGGCGAGGATCTGATCGGTGCGCGAGTAGACGCTGTATCCGCCCTCGGCGTTCGGCTGCCACCCGCCGACGCGCACGGGGAGGATCGACGCGCCCGGCGCGATCCCGTGCAGCCCGCCCGGACCCTCGTTCCCGGCGATGATCCCTGCGAGCTCGGTCGCATGCCGTTCGGGCCTGCCCGGGATCGTCGGGTGGGGCTGGGCGATCCCTCCGCTCCCGGGGTCGATGACGTCGACGCCCGGAAGGACTCGACGGCGCAGATAGGGGTGCGACGGGTCGACGCCGGTGTCGAGGAGCGCGACCGTCACACCGGACCCGTCGAGCCCCGCGATCTCGAGATCGGCCACCGCCGCGGGCAGCACGCCGCTCTCCGGCTCGGCGGCCTGGGCGGGATAGGCGATCCGCACCGGATACACGCCGACGACCTCGCGGTCGCGATCCAGCAGCGCAGCGGATGTGGGATCGAGGCGAGCCGAGAACCCGTTGAGGACGCGCGTGTACCGGTACTCGGGAGCGATCCTCGCGCCGACTGCGGCGAGTCTGGCGAGGAACTGCTCCTGCTGAGCGACGGCGGAGGCCGACCAGGCGCGCATCTCCTTCTCCGTCGCGCGTCCTCCGGCTACGCGCACGCGCGCAGCCAGCGATGGGGGCCGGAGCAGGACGACGTACCGCTGCGCGGTCGAGACGGGAGCGCGCACGCCGAGGACGCCCTGCCAACCGGCCTCGTCGACCGACTGCGGTGGCTCCTGCGCGCTACCCCCAGCGACACCGAGCGCGAGCGCGGCAACGGCCGCACCGACGAGCGGCAACGACTTACCGAGTGGAGGCATACGCGTCGAGGTCACGGTACCGAGGGTATGGAAGCGGCTCGACGTATCTCGCGCATGAAGCGACCATTGCGGCGTTGTCCGTGCACAGCTCGAGCGGAGCGAAAGCGGCATCGGGCAGGGCCGCGCGGAGCTCCGAGTTTGCCGCGACGCCGCCGACGACCGCGACACGTTCGAAGCCGGTGCTGTCGGCTGCCCGGTGGAGGCGCTCGACGAGCGCGCGCACGATCGCGCGCTGGTACGACGCAGCGAGGTCGGCCTTTCGCGCAGCGACCTCCTCGTCGCCGAGCCCGCGCACCGCATAGAGCAGCGCGGTCTTCAGCCCGGAGAACGAGAAGTCGAGACCGGGGACGCGCGCCACCGGGAAGTCGAACGCGGTCGCGTCTCCCTGTTGCGCCAGCCGATCGATCGCGGCACCGCCCGGATAGCCGAGGCCGAGGAGGCGGGCGCCCTTGTCGAACGCCTCCCCCGCTGCGTCGTCGAGCGTGGTGCCGAGCCGCTCGGAGCGGCCACGCTCACGGACTGCGAGCAGCAGCGTGTGTCCACCACTCGCGAGGAGGCACGTGAAGGGCGGCTCGACCAGCGACGGCTCGAGGTAGAGCGACGCCACGTGAGCATCGAGGTGATCCACGGGGACGAGCGGCAGCCCCCGCCCCCACGCAAGCGCCTTGGCAGCCGAGATGCCGACGAGGAGCGCGCCGATCAGCCCTGGCCCCTGCGTCACGGCGACGCGCTCGATCTCGTCGAGTCGAACGCTCGCGGAGCCGAGGGCGTCGCGCACGACCGGCGTCACGAGCTCGAGATGCCTCCGCGATGCGATCTCCGGCACGACACCCCCGAAGCGGGCATGGAGATCGGCCTGCGACGAGACCACGGACGACAGCACGCGCCCGTCGTCGGTCACGACTGAAGCGGCGGTTTCGTCGCACGACGTCTCGATCCCGAGGATCACGAGGCTTGCTCGGACGGCGCGGGCTCGCGCCACATGATGAGCGCGTCCTCGCGGTTGTCCGTGTAGTAGCCGCGCCGTAGGCCGCGGGCTTCGAATCCGAGCTGCTCGTAGAGGCGGATCGCGCCCGTGTTGGAGACGCGCACCTCGAGCGTGTACCCACGGCGCGGATCCGTCGACGTCACGTCGAAGAGGCGCTCCAGGAGAGCCGAGGCGATTCCGCGCCTGCGAAACGCATCGGCGACGGCGACGTTCATCACGTGCCAGGCGTCGACGTAGCGCGAGACGAAGGCGTACCCGACGAGAACGCCGTCTTCTCCGAACGCACCGAGCGCCAGGGAGCTCGGCTTCCGAAGCTCGGCGTCGAACATCGAGCGGGACCAGGGCGTCGGGTATGCCGCGCGCTCGATCTCCTCGACGACGGCCAGGTCCTTGGGCTCCAGCCTGCGCAGCTCGACGTTCACGCTCGGGGAAGCTCCGCGTCGGGCGCGCGGACGTAGATCGGCTGGATGCTCTCCAGGTCGGCGTAGCCGCCCGCAAGCGCCGCGTGGAGCCGTGCGTGCGGCACGTGGCGCTCGTCGTCGTCAGCGGGCACGACGGCCCCGCGGCGCTCGAGTGTCGCGCGATAGCGGACTGCGCCGCTCCCGACACACAGCGTCCCGGGCTCCAGATCGAGGTCGTCGGGAGAGACGGCGCGCGGACCCGGGACGAACACCTCCTGCCTGCGAGCGTCGATGACGGGAATCGCGTCGGGGTGCCCGGCAGCGAGCGCGTCGAGCGTCGACACACCGGCCCCCGGGATCTCGAGCGCGAGGCCGAGCCCGCGCGCGAACGCGAGACCCATCCTCGTGCTCGTGAAGCTGCCCGGTCCCGTACCGACGACGAGAGCGTCGAGGTCCGCTGGGATCGCCGCTGCACTCGTGAGCAGGTCGTCGACGTCTCCGACCAACGCCCGGGCCGAGCCCGAACGCTCGCCGAGTACCTGGCCGTCCCGCAGGAGGGCGCTCGTGGTCAAGTCGGTCGCGGTGTCGAAGGCCAGCACGAGCATCAGGAGATGCCTTGTAGCAGCGCCGTCTCGGGCGACGCGAGCACGATCCGTCGCCGGTCGTCCCCCGCGTGCTCGAGCGCCACGGAGACTCGCGCAGCAGGAAGAGCGACCGCGCCGGCCTCCGGCCACTCGACGAAGACGATCGCGTCGTCGAAGTACGGCTCCAGGTCGCCCCACTCGGCGGAAGTCACCTCCACGAACCGGTAGAGGTCGAGGTGCGAGACGTCGACGACTCCGGTGTGGCGATGTCCGATCGTGAACGTCGGGCTTGTCACCGGCGCGGTTACCCCGAGCGCGCGGCAGGCTCCCCGTACGAAGGTGGTCTTCCCGGCTCCGAGCTCGCCCGAGACGGTGACGACGTCCCCTACCGTAAGGCGCTCGGCGAGGGCAGCCGCGATCCGCTCGGTCTCGCCCGCCGAGGCGCTGGCGAGCTCGATGTGCACGTCAGAACAGGCCGAGCTGGATCGACTCGGGGTCGGGCTCGAGTTCGACGACGGTGGGCTCACCGGGCGCGGGCAACTCGTCGACCGTGCGCTCCAGCAGAACCGGAATGCGCGCGAAGTCCTCCTCGAGCACCTTCAGCATGGACGGCGTGTAGAGCGCAGCCGCCGGGTGGTAGAGCGGGTACAGCAGCACCGAGCGCGCGCCGAGCGTCACCTCCTGCTCGTAGCCGTGCACCTTCGTGATGCCCGCAGGCTTGCCCGAGAGGAGCTTCGTCGCGAAGTTCCCGAGGGTCGCCACGAGCTTCGGCTGGATCAGCTCGATCTGGCGAAAGAGGTGCGGCTCGCACGCGGCGATCTCCTCCGGAAGCGGATCGCGATTTCCCGGGGGTCGGCACTTCAGGACGTTCGCGACAAAGACGTCCGCACGAGTCAGCTCGATGCCGGCGAGGAGCTTGTCGAGCAGCATCCCTGCCTGTCCGACGAACGGGACGCCCTGCTGATCCTCGTGGAACCCCGGCGCCTCGCCGACGAACATGAGGTCCGCGTTCGGGCTCCCCGAGCCGAAGACCACCTGCGTCCGCCCCTGCGCGAGCGCGCAGCGCGTGCACGTCGACGTCTCTTCGGCGTAGTGCCGAAGCGCTGCTGCGCGCTCGACGGCATCCATCGGATCGCCAGTCTACGGCGTCGTCCGGATGCGGCCGCTCGCAGTGGTCGGCGCTAGCCGCAGCCGCACGAGCCGCCGCAGCAGCCCCCGCCACCACCGGACGGGCCGCTGAAGACGGGCTTCGAGGCGGCGCCGTGAACGGCGAAGCTCGAGAGCTGCTTCAGCACCTTCGCCGCACCGCACTCGGGGCACGTCACGGCCTGATCCGACGAACGGACGAGCTCCTCGAAATGCGACTCGCACTCCATGCAGGCGTACTCGTAGATCGGCACGAGCCGAGTGTACTGTCGCGTGCGGTGGAAGCGTGGACCGCACCGACCCTCGAGGGACGCATCGTCCGCCTCGAGCCGCTTCGCACCGAGCACGAGGAGGGATTGTGGCTCGCGTCGCGCGATCCGCGAACGTGGCGCTGGCTCAGCGTCGTGCAACCTCAGACCCGCGACCAGTGGCACGCGTTCGTCGCGCAGGCGCTCGCAGCTGCCGACGCGGGAACGGAGATCCCGTTCGTCACCATCGCCGGCGACCGCGTGGTCGGCTCGACGCGGTTCCTCGCGCTGCGACCGGAACACCGCTCGGTCGAGATCGGCTGGACCTGGCTCCACCCCTCCGTCTGGGGCACGGGCGCAAACGTCGAGGCGAAGCTCCTCCAGATGCAGCACGCCTTCGACACCTGGAACTGCCGACGGGTCGAGTGGAAGACGGACGCGGAGAACGAGCGCTCGTGCGGCGCCCTCGAGGCACTCGGCGCGACGTTCGAGGGCGTCCACCGAAACCACATGCTCGTCCGCGGGGGCGAGAACCGTGACAGCGCGTGGTACAGCGTGATCGACGACGAGTGGCCGGTGGTCCGGGCGCAGCTCGAAGCGCGGCTTGCCGAGAAGTAGGCGCGCGAGGCACACTTCCTCGTGCCCGGTATCCCGAACGGGAACTGGAGCAACCACATCATGATCGAAAGCGTTCAGATCGTCGGCGCGCACGGGCGCGTCGGCTCGGCGGTACGCGCGCGGCTCGCGCAGCGCGGCGTCGCGCTCGATGCCTCGACCCCGGAGCTCGTGCTGCTGTGCGTCCCCGACCGGGCGATCGCGGAAGTCGCCCGCGCGACGCCGCTCGGGCCGTGGATCGCGCACGTCAGCGGCGCGACCCCGCTCGACGCCCTTGATCCACACGTCCGGCGCTTCGGCCTGCACCCACTCCAGTCGTTCTCCAAGGATCGAGGAGCGGAGCAGCTCGACGGCGTCTGGGGAGGGGTGACCGCCGAGTCCGAGGAAGCTCGTGAGGTCGCGCGCCAGCTCGCCGAGATCCTCGGCCTGCGCGTATTCGACCTCGCCGACGACCGACGCGCCGCGTACCACGCGGGAGCCGCGATGGCGTCGAACTACCTCGTCACCCTTCGAGCTGCGGCTCAGTCGCTGCTCGAGGCGGCCGGGGCGCCTCCAGAGGCACTCGATCCACTGATCCGCGGCGTCATGGATTCCGGCTTCGAGCTCACCGGCCCGATCGCGCGCGGCGACTGGGAGACGGTCGAACGTCACCTCGCGGTGATCCGCGCCGAGCGCCCAGAGCTCGTCGAGCTCTACCTCGTCCTCGCAGCCGCAACAGCTCGCGTGGCAGGACGCGACCCGCACGAGGTTCCAGCGTGAAGGTCTACCGCGCCATCGCGGAGATTCGCGCGGCGCTGGGGCCGCTCCGCGGCGGGACGCTCGGACTCGTGCCGACGATGGGATCGCTCCACGACGGGCACCTCGCGCTCCTCCGCGCTGCGCGCGCCGAGAACGAGACGGTCGTCATGAGTCTCTTCGTGAACCCCGCACAGTTCGCGGAGACGGCGGATCTCGCCCGCTACCCGCGAGACGAGGCGCGAGACCTGGAGCTGGCAGGTGACGCAGGAGTCGACGTCGTCTTCGCTCCCTCGCCCGACGAGATGTACCCGCCCGGCTTCCAGACCTGGGTCGACGTGACGGAGCTCGGCTCGATCCTGGAAGGGCGCTTTCGACCCGGTCACTTTCGCGGAGTGGCGACGATCGTCCTCAAGCTCTTCACCATCGTGCGTCCCACACGCATGTACTTCGGCCAGAAGGACGCGCAGCAGGTGGAGGTGATCCGGACGCTGATCCGCGATCTCGCGCTCGAGGTCGAGCTCCGTGTCCTGCCGACCGTGCGCGACGCCGACGGTCTCGCCCTCTCGTCGCGAAATGCGCTCCTTTCCCCGAATGAGCGAGCCGCTGCTCTCGCCCTGCCGCGCGCGCTCGCCACGAGGGATCGCGACACGGCCCTCGCACGTCTGCGTGCGACGAACGGCCTCGAGGTCGACTACCTCGAGGCCGCCGACTTCGATCCGCCCGTTCTCGCCGGCGCTGTCCGCGTCGGCGCAACCCGCCTCATCGACAACATCGTGCTGGAAGGAGACGCCACGTGAGCATCCGTCCTCAGAAGCCCGCACCGGCCACGCCTGCGCCGGGGAAGCTCCCGATCACCGAGCTCGTCGAGATGAAGGCGCGGCAGCAGCCGATCGTCATGGTCACCGCGTACGACGCACCCGGAGGCCGACTCGCCGACGAGGCGGGATCGGACCTCGTGCTCGTCGGCGACTCCGCCGCGATGACCATGCTGGGCCACGACTCGACCGTCCCGGCGACGATGGACGAGATGCTGATGCTCACCCGAGCGGTGACGCGCGGGGCGAGCAGGCCGCTCGTGATCGCCGACATGCCGTTCGGCTCGTTCCAGGTCTCAGACGAGGACGCCGTCCGCAACGCGATCCACTTCGTGAAGGAAGCCGGCGCGGACGCCGTGAAGCTCGAAGGTGCGGGTGTGATGCTCGCGCGCGTCCGCGCGATCGTCGGCGCGGGCATCCCCGTGATGGGACACATCGGGCTCACTCCGCAGTCGGCAACCATGCTCGGTGGCTACAAGGCGCAGGGTCGTTCGGCGGAGAAGGCGATTGGGCTGCTGCACGACGCGCGCGCTCTCGAAGCAGCCGGCTGCTTCTCGCTCGTGCTCGAGGCCGTTCCCGCGCCGGTTGCCGCCCGCATCACGCGCGAGCTCTCGATCCCGACGATCGGAATCGGTGCCGGCTCGGACTGCGACGGTCAGGTTCTCGTCTGGCACGACATCCTCGGGCTCTACGAGGGCCGCACCGCGCGCTTCGTCAAGCGCTACGCGGAGATTGGAGCGACCATCCGCTCAGCGCTCACCGCGTACGCCGCCGACGTGCGCGAGCACCGCTTCCCGGAGGAGCAGCACACGTACTCGATGCCCGACGACGAGCTTGCGCTGTTCGAGTCGGCGGTCGCCTCAGATCATCGCGAACACGCCGACGATCGCCGCTAGGAGCCCGACGGCAGCGACGAGCGAGGCAGCGCTCCGAAGCCAGCTCCAGCCGTGCACGACGCGCACGCCGATCACGAGCAGGGCGAGCGACCATGCAGCGGCGGCGAGCTGCAGGCCGAGGAGGACGTACTCCCCCGCTCCCTCGTCCGCGCCGCCGCCGCGGAACGTGTCGCCGCCGTAGAGCGCGAGGCGTAACGGCAGCGTCACGAGCAACGAGGCAGCGAGCGGAACGAGCGCGAAGCCAAACGTCTGCCGCCCGCGACGAAAGTCGCCGAGACTTCCGAGCAAGCGCACGCCGAAGTACACCGCGAAGCCGATCACGAAGTACCCGACCGATCCGTACATCCCGCCCGCGATGAACGCCCAGATCGCGAGGAGAACGACGTCGTACTCGGGGTTGTCGAGGAGATCGGCCGCGGTCGGCGTCGCCAGCACGGCCGCCATCCCCGCGAGCAAGATGATCGCGAGGAGCGGCTCCGAGCGGGCGGCGACGTCGTCCTCGTCGTCCTCACGAAGGGCGAAGAAGACCGAGCGCGGGCTCAGCAGCACAGCGGGTACGCGCAGCCACCAAGCGCGCGACGGGGACAGCTCCGGCGTGCGCCTCGACGGTCTCGCTCGCCACGCGCGCAGCGTAGCCGCATGCGATTGAGCGATCTGCGGCGTAACACTAGAGTGGAGCGCGTGTCCGACACCACGCCGTGCCCCGCGTGCGGGTCCGCGAACGAGGCGGGGCGCAAGTTCTGCGGCGAGTGCGGGAACCCGCTGGCGAGCGCCTGCTCCTCGTGCGGTGCGCCGAACGCACCAGGGATGAAGTTCTGCGGCGAGTGCGGGACGCAGCTGGCAGAGACCGCCGCTACTTCTCCTGCAGTGATTGCAGCGCCGGCGGCGGAACGCCGTCTCGTCTCCGTGCTCTTCGCGGACCTCGTCGGCTTCACGACCGTCTCCGAGGGCCGCGACTCCGAGGAGACGCGCGAGCTTCTCTCCCGCTACTTCGACACCGCCCGCGCGATCGTCGAGCGCTACGGCGGAACGGTGGAGAAGTTCATCGGCGACGCGGTGATGGCCGTGTGGGGCACGCCGGTCGCCACCGAGGACGACGCGGAACGCGCGGTTCGAGCAGGCCTCGACCTCGTGGCGGCGGTCCCCGATCTCGACGCGGCGCTGAACGCGCGTGCCGGCGTTCTCACGGGCGAGGCGGCGGTCACGCTCGGCGCCGAGGGCCAGGGGATGGTCGCCGGCGACCTGGTCAACACGGCGGCCCGGATCCAGTCCGAGGCGGAGCCTGGAGCAGTATTCGTCGGAGAAGCGACGAAGCGCGCCACCGAGGCGGCGATCGCCTTCTCCTCAGCGGGCGAGCACGAGCTCAAGGGCAAGGCTGAGCCGGTTTCGCTCTGGCGCGCGCTTCGTGTGACTGCCGGGCGCGGAGGCGCGCTCAAGTCCGCCGGACTCGAGCCGCCCTTCGTCGGGCGTGACCGCGAACTCCGGCTCGTCAAGGAGTTGTTCCACGCGACATCCGACGAGCGCAGGGCGCATCTCGTGTCGGTCATCGGCATCGCCGGAATCGGCAAGTCGCGACTCGGCTGGGAGTTCTTCAAGTACATGGACGGGCTCCAGGAGGGCGTGTGGTGGCACCGCGGCCGGTGCCTCGCCTACGGAGAAGGGGTTGTCTTCTGGGCACTCGCCGAGATGGTCCGGATGCGCGCCGGGATAACCGAGGGAGAAGAGCTCGCGTCAGCCGCGTCGAAGCTTCGCGCCTCAGTGGGCCAGTTCGTGCACGACGACGAGGAGCGCGGCTTCGTCGAGCCGCGCCTCCTCCACCTTCTCGGGCTCGAGGACGGGCCGACGCGGGGTAAGGAAGAGCTCTTCGGCGCCTGGCGCCTGTTCTTCGAGCGCATGGCCGAGCAGGGGCCTGTCGCGCTGCTCTTCGAGGACCTGCAGTGGGCGGATGCAGGGCTCGTGGAGTTCATCGCCCACCTGCTCGAGTGGGCCCGGCAGCAGCCGATCTTCGTCCTCTGCCTCGCACGCCCCGAGCTTCAGGGACGCCACCCCGAGTTCGGGCATGGCTCGCACCAGACGACGCTCTCGCTCGCTCCGCTCTCCGAGCGGTCGATGCGCGGGCTGCTCGACGGATTCGTCCCCGGTCTGCCGGAGGAGCTTCGCGAGCGGATTCTGGCGCGCTCGGAAGGCGTCCCGCTCTATGCGGTCGAGACCGTTCGCATGCTGCTCGACCGCGGCCTGGTCGTCGAGCAGGACGGCGCCTACCGCCTGGACGGCGAGGTTGCCGAGCTCGAGGTCCCGGAGACGTTGCAGGGCCTCATTGCAGCGCGCCTCGACGGGCTGGCCGCCGAGGAGCGCAGACTGCTCCAGGACGCATCGGTGCTCGGCAAGACCTTCACGAAAGAAGCCCTCGCCGAGCTCTCGGGAGTCGCAGTGAGCGAGCTCGATCCGCTTGTCGCCGGCCTCGTGCGGAAGGAGGTGCTCGGCGTACAGGCCGACCCACGCTCACCGGAGCGCGGGCAGTACGGCTTCCTGCAGGACCTCGTGCGGCGTGTCGCCTACGAGACGCTCGCCCGGCGCGACCGCAAGTCCAGGCATCTCGCCGCCGCGAGGCAGCTCGAGAGCACCTTTGGGTCTGCGGAGCAGGAGATCGCCGAGGTCGTCGCCGCTCACTACCTTGCGGCGTACGAGGCCCATGTCGAGGCAGACGACGCGGGCGAGATCAAGGCGAGAGCACGCGAGCTCCTGGCGCGCGCCGCGGAGCGCGCAGGATCGCTCGGCGCGCTCGGGGAGGCGCGCCGCTCCTACGAGCAGGCCGCGGAGCTCTCGGACGAGCCGGTGGAGCGAGCGCTTCTCCTGGAGCTGGCGAGCGTGAAGGCCCTGGGCAACGCAGAATTCGAGGCGGCCGAGCAAGGTCTGCGCGCAGCGCTGGAGCTCCTCACGCAGGCGGGCGAGCTGCACGCAGCGGCCCGCGTCTCCGGACGACTCGGGAGTCTCGAAGTGCAAACCGGCCGCGGAGAGCAGGGCATGCGGCGGATGGAGGAGGCGTTCGAGGTCGTGTCGGCAGACGAGCCCGACGCCGACGTCGGCTACCTGGCGTCTCGTCTCGGAAGAAGCCTGGCCCTTGCAGGGGAGCTCGAGCGTGCCGCCGAGTCGAACGAGCTGGCGCTCGGAGTCGCTCAGGCGCTGCGACTGCCGGAGACGCTGGTACGCGGGCTCGGCACGAAGGCATACCTCGCTCGGGCGGCCGGGAGGCCCGAAGAGGAGCTCGCGCTCACTCGGCATGCGCTTCGGTACGCGCTCGAGAACGATCTCGCGGAACAGGCAGCGAACCAGTACGCCAACCTCTCGGACAGCTGCTTCGGAGGCGACCGGTACGGTGAGGCGCTCGAGGCGCTCGGCGAGGCCGTCGCTCTCGCCCGTCGAAGCGGAGAACGTGCGGCCGAGGTGTTCGCCCTCAGCGAGACGACCCACGCGCTGACCATGGCCGGCCGCTGGGACGAGGCCGTCGCGATCTTCGACGAACTGCCCGAGGAACAGCTGCGCGCGGACTCCAATCTCGCAAGCGTGCTCAGCGGCCCCCTCGAGATCTTCCTCCATCGAGCCCAGATCGAGCGGTCGCGCGAGCTCCACGCGTGGTTTGACTATGTCCCGAGTGAAGACCACCAGAGTCGCGCCATTCACATAGCGGCGCAGGCTGCGCTCTTCCACGCCGAGGGCAGGTTCGCCGAAGCCATAGACGCCGGCGCATACGCCGCCGGAGTCTCGGGCGTGCCGCAGGCCATGAAGCAGGGCCTCGTCTGGGCAGTCGAGTCCGCGCTCGCCCTCGACGAGCGCGGACGCGCGGACGAGCTGCTTGCGGCAGTCGAGGCGCTCCCGCCGGGGCTGCGGTCGCCCTTTCTCGAAGCGCAGACGCAGCGCTTCCGCGCCCGCATGTCCAACGACGCGGCGGGCTTCAAGTCAGCGGCGGCCGGCTTCCGCGAATACGACATCCCGTTCTGGCTCGCCGTCACGCTGCTCGAGCATGGGGAACTGACGGGCGATTCCTCTCTCCTGGACGAGGCACGAGGAATCTTCGAGCGCCTGAAGGCGACGCCCTGGCTCGAGCGGGTCGACGCGGTGCAGGGGAAACGCGCCGAGGTTCCGGCCTAGAACGCGCTATGCGGCCGCGGCTGCGCGCTCCGCGAGCACGCCGCGCAGGAACTGCCCCGTCGCCGACTCTTCGATCTCCGCGACATCCTCGGGAGTTCCCGTCGCGATGACCTCGCCGCCATCGTCGCCGCCCTCCGGCCCGAGGTCGACGAGCCAGTCGGCCTGCTTGATCACGTCGAGGTTGTGCTCGATCACGAGCACCGTATTGCCGTTGTCCACGAGGCGCTGCAGCACCTCGAGCAGCTTCTCGATGTCGGCGAAGTGGAGCCCCGTCGTGGGCTCGTCGAGGATGTACAGGGTCTTGCCGGTCGCGACCTTCGAGAGCTCCGAGGCGAGTTTTACGCGCTGGGCCTCGCCTCCCGAGAGCGTCGTCGCCGGCTGGCCGAGCTTGATGTAGTCGAGGCCGACGTCGTGGAGCGTCTGCAGGCGTCGTCGGATCTTCGGGATCTTCGCGAAGAAGTCGAGCGCCTCCTCGACCGACATTTCGAGCACGTCCGCGATCGACTTCCCCTTGAAGCGCACCTCGAGCGTCTCGCGGTTGTACCGCCGACCGTGGCAGGTCTCGCACGGGACGTAGACGTCGGGGAGGAAGTGCATCTCGATCTTGATCGTCCCGTCGCCCTTGCACGCCTCGCACCGCCCTCCGCGCACGTTGAACGAGAACCGTCCGGGCTTGTAGCCGCGGATCTTCGACTCCGGCGTGAGCGAGTAGAGCTCCCGCACGTGCGTGAAGAGGTCGGTGTAGGTCGCCGGGTTCGAGCGTGGCGTGCGGCCGATCGGGCTCTGGTCGATGTCGATGACCTTGTCGAAGCAGTCGATCCCGTCGACGGAGTCGTGATCGCCGGGCTTCGTCCGCATCTTGTTCAGCCGGTTCGCGAGCGCCTTGTAGAGGATCTCGTTCACGAGCGTGGACTTGCCCGAGCCTGACACGCCCGTGACCGCGATGAACCGTCCGACCGGGAAGTCGACGTCGATGCCCTTCAGGTTGTGCATCGCCGCTCCGCGCACGGAGAACCAGCCGCGCTCGTCGTCATCGCGCCGCGGCGGGACGAGGATCCGACGCTGGCCGCTCAGGAACGCCCCCGTGACCGAGCCCGGCGTGTCGGCGATCGTCTCCGCCACACCTTCCGCGACGATCTCTCCCCCGTGCTCGCCCGCGCCGGGGCCGAGGTCGACCACCCAGTCGGACGCCCGCATCATCTGCTCGTCGTGCTCGACGACGAGCACGGTGTTGCCGACGTCGCGGAGCTTCTCGAGCGTGTCGATGAGCCTGCCGTTGTCACGCTGGTGGAGCCCGATCGAGGGCTCGTCGAGGATGTAGAGGACGCCGACGAGCTGCGACCCGATCTGCGTCGCGAGCCGCAACCGCTGCGCCTCGCCGCCCGACAGCGTCTTCGCCGCACGATCGAGCTGGAGGTACCCGACACCGACGTTCTCGAGGAACGTCAGGCGCTCGCGGACCTCCTTGAGGATGCGGCGACCGATGAGCTCCTCCGTCTTCGTCAGCCCGAGCTCGTCGACGAAGCGCAGCGCCCGGGTGACGGACATCTTCGTGAACCCGTGGATCGAGAGGTCGCCGATCGTGACTGCGAGCACCTCGGGCTTGAGCCGGGCGCCGTGACATTCCGGGCACGGCCGAAAGCTCATGTACTCCTCGATGCGATCGCGTTGCTGCGACGAGTCGGTCTCGCGGTAGCGCCGCTGCAGGTTGTTCGCGAGCCCCTCGAACGCCATCGTGTACTGGCGCTTGCGGCCCATCCGGTTGCGATACGTGACGAAGATACGCTCGCCGTCCGTTCCCTCGAGGAACCGGTTCTGCTGCTCCATGGTCAGCTCGCGCCAGGGCACGTCGACCGGGATCTCGTAGCGCTCTGCGATCGCCTCGATCACCGAGTCGTAGAAGCTCTGGCTTCCGATCGTCCACGGGACGAGCGCGCCCTCCTCGATCGAGAGCGACGTGTCCGGGACGAGCAGGTCGGGGTCGATCTCGAGCTGCGCGCCGAGTCCCGTGCACCTCGGACATGCTCCGTGCGGCGAGTTGAAGGAGAAGACCCGCGGCTCGAGCTCGGGCAGCGAGACGCCGTGCTCGGGGCAGGCGAAGTTCTCGGAGAACGTCATCGGTTCGCCGTCGAGCACGTCGACGACGACGAGACCGTCTGCCAGCGACGTCGCCGTCTCGACCGACTGCGTGAGCCGCTGGCGCAGCTCCGGCTTCATCACGAGCCGGTCGACGACGACCTCGATCGTGTGCTTGAACTTCTTGTCGAGGACGATGTCCTCCTCGAGCAGCCGCTGCTCGCCGTCGATCTTCACGCGCGTGAAGCCGTCGCGGCGCAACTCCTCGAGGATGTCCTTGAACTCGCCCTTGCGGTCGCGCGCGACGGGCGCGTTGACCGTGAACCTCGTGCCCTCCTCGAGCCGCAGCACCTGCTCGACGATCTGGTCGAGCGACTGCCCGGCGATGGGGCGCCCGCAGATCGGGCAGTGGGGCCGGCCGATGCGCGCGTACAGCAGGCGGAGGTAGTCGTAGATCTCCGTGACCGTGCCGACCGTCGAGCGCGGGTTGCGCGAGGTCGTCTTCTGGTCGATCGAGATCGCCGGCGAGAGCCCGTCGATGGAGTCGACGTCGGGCTTCTCCATCATCTGCAGGAACTGCCGCGCGTACGCCGACAGCGATTCGACGTAGCGCCGCTGTCCCTCGGCGTAGATCGTGTCGAACGCCAGCGAGGACTTCCCCGAGCCGGACAGGCCGGTCACGCAGACGAGCGCGTTCCGCGGGATGCGAACGGTGACGTTCTTCAGGTTGTGCTCGCGGGCGCCGTGGACGACGAGCTGCTCGGCCTGGCTCATAGGCGCGCCATTGTACCGAGGCGAACAGACGTTCGGTAGTAGGTGACTGCTACAACGCCGCCGTGCGCTGGCTCCTCGTCTTCTGCGCCGCGCTCGCGCTTGCGGGCTGCGGCTCCGACGTCGACGTCGAGCTCGTCTGGGGCGGTCCGCCGGACGCCGAACCGGGAGGCGCCGTTTCGACCGAGGGGTTCGCCGGCTTCCAGGAGGAGGTCGACGAGGCGTGGGAGCGCTCGCCCGCGATGGCCGCAGGGGTATTCCTGCGCCTCGACGAGCGCCGGGCGGTACGAACGACGATCGACGCGAAAGCTGGGCCGGAGGGAGAAGGCGGCCAGACGGTCGTCGTCACGCTCGACGGCCTCACTGACGACTCCGTGCGAACCGAGCGGTGGACGCTCGGCTTCGAAGAAGCGGGTGACGGCACCTACATTCTCACGGGCGCGCTCCGCGAGCTGCGCTGCCACGAAGGCCGCGGGCACGAGGACTTCGCGGGCGAGAGCTGCGTCTGAGTGTTCTGCTAACCGTCGACCCCGCTCGCCGCGCCCACCTCCACGTCCGGCTCCGGCGGGACGAGCAGCCGCAGCGCCCCCGGATCGACACGGAGTTCGAGCGGCGAGGCAAGGAGGGCAGGCTCGCCGTCGACGGCCGCATGCATGGGATGCCCCGACTCGATCCGGAACCGCAGCGCGGTGCGCTCGGTCCAGTGGAGGCGACGGATACCACGCGCCGCGTACAGGGCCAGAGAGCCTCCGTCGAGCCGCTCTCGCGCACCGCGAGCCGTCAGCGCGTCGACGTACTCGTTGTTCGCGACGAGCACCACACTGGCACGAATCGGGCGCCCGTCCACGCGGAACCGTCGCGTCCAGCGCAGGTCCGTCCACGCGGACGTCGCCAGCGCGCGCAGTCGCGCGAAGGCCTCGTCCCGGCGGCGACGTCGTTCCCGTCGGTGGACGAGCCTCCCGTAGACGCCGAGAGAGACGTTGTTGAGGAAGATCCGATCCTCGAACCGGCCGACGTCGACGCGGCGCTCCGTCCCGTGAAAGGCCGCGACCGCGTGAAGCGGCTCGTCGGTGGGCAGACCGGCGTCGGCCGCGAAGTGGTTGCGCGTTCCCCACGGGATGCAGACGAACGGGAGGTCTCGCTCGATCGCGACCTGGGCTACCGCGCCCAGCGATCCGTCGCCGCCTGCCATGCCGAGAACGTCCGCCTCGGCCGAGCGCGCGAGCTCGACCAGATCCTCGCCGTCGGAGAGCACATGAACCGAGATGCCCTGATCGCCCGCCACCGTCGCGAGGTCGTCGACGGACGGACTGTCCGCGCCCGAGTTCGGGTTCACGAAGAGAACGCCCCGCACTAGACGCGTCGGTAGCGGGCTTCAGCGAAGCAGAAGAGCGCGTAGCAGAGGAGGCCGCCCGCGACGATCGCGAGCAGCACGGGGCCGTAGCTCGCCTGAATCACCTTGCGCAGCGCACCGTCGAGCCCGATCGCCTCCTTCGGGTCGTGCTGGTAGGCGGCCTTGACGAGAAAGCCCCCGATGAGACCGAAGACGACGAAGCGAGAGAGAAGCCCGAGCGAGCTCGCGCGCGGCAGCCACCGCCGCTCGGCCGCCGACATCTCCCCGACCTTCCAGTTCTCCTCGAATTTCTGCGTGAACGCGCGGTACGCGTTGAAGAGCGCCGCTGCGATGAACGCGAGCCCGACGAGCCCGACGAGCCAGCGACCCGCCGGATACTCGAGCACACGGGCAGTGACCGAGCGCTCCTCCACGCCGGCGCTCCCGCTCCCACCCGTCCCGTCGAGCAGCTGCAGCGCGGCGACAGCAAGTGCGACATAGACGACCGCGCGGCCGGCGTAGCCCGCGCGCTTCGCGAGCGCCGTCGCGCCCGATCCCTCGCGGTCGCGGTCGAAGATCGCCTGCACGACCCGCCACAGCGCGTACGCGATGAAGCCGAGCGCGAGCGCGACCAGGAGCGGCTTTCCGTATCCGCTCTCCTGTGAAAGCTGTACGAATGCGCCCTCGCGGCTCCTCGCCTTCCCGTGGTCTGCAAGCGCGAGCGCCGCGGCGAGGATTCCCACGAGCCCGTACGAGACGCCCTTGGCGACGAGCCCATACCGTGCGAGACCCTCGACCCAGGAGCTGTCCGCGGCTTCGCGCGATGCCTGCTTCGCGCTGTGCAGCGTCTCGTCGACATTCACGCTCATGCGGAGCCAAGTACCCCGAAACGGCTCGAACCGAACGGCGCTGTGCGTACGCGTGGGTCAGGCCTTGCGGGAGCGGCCGAACACGAGGCCGCCGACCGTGAACCCGAGCCCGAAGGTGCCGAGCGCGAACGCACCGACGGCGATCGTCTTTCGCCAGAGTGAGAGGCGCCGCCAGCGGCTGATCGCTTCTTCCTCCTCGTTCGAGAGAGGCTCCCCACGCCGCTGCTTCCGAGCCGCCCCACCGGCCCGAAGCCCGAGATAGATGTCGTCGAACAGCTCCGGCGACTCTTCGGCCACGGTTCGAGTGTATAGCCTGCCCCGGCGGTGACCGCTCGCTTTCTCCACCTCTCCGACCTGCACATGGGCCATTCGGAGGCATGGGAGCCCCTCGAGGCGCTGCGCGCTCTCATCACCGATCTGCAGCCCGAGCTCCTCGTGGCCACGGGGGACATGGCGCACCGCGGGCGGCGCACAGAGCTCGAGATCGCAGCGAAGCTCCTGCGCGCGCTCGAGCTACCCCTCTTCGTCGTGCCCGGGAACCATGACATTCCGTACACCTTCCCGGCACGATTCACGCGCACCTTCGACGAGTGGGAGCGCGTCTTCGGCCCGACGGAACCGCTCCACGTCTCGGATCACATCGTCGTCGTCGGGCTCAACTCGGTCCGGGCGTGGCGCCAACAGGGAGGTGCGGTCGACGACGACCGCCTGGCGCTCGGCACGCAGCGCCTTCAGGAAGGCCCGCCCGATGCGTTGCGTGTCGTCGCCTTGCACCACCATCTGGCAGCGCCGCCCTGGCGTGTCGCGCGCAAGCTGCCGCTCAGTCGGCGCGACGACGTTCTGCGTGCGCTCGTGGCAGCCGGCGCCGAGCTCGTGATCGGCGGCCACGTCCATCAGGCCGGAATCGCGGAGCGACGCGAGTTCAAGGTTCTGGAGGAGGGACCGAGGCGCTCGCTCGTCCTCGCGACTTCTGCCGCGCTCGGTCGTCCTCGGCCGGAACGCAAGGAGGAGGCTCGCGGCCTCAACGTCTACGACGCGGACGCCGCCACGATCACCGTGCGAACCTTCTCGTGGGACGGCACCGGTTTCCTGCAGGTCGGCGAGCGCCAATTCTCGCGACGGTAGAGTCAGCCGCCGTGGAGCAGGCTCTCACCGAGCTGAAGGAACGCCTCGGCAAGCTCACGGACCTTCGCCGCACGCAGGCACTCCTCGCCTGGGACATGACCGTGTTCATGCCTCCGGGTGGAGCTCCGACGCGTGCCGCTCAGCTCGGGACGATGGAGGAGATCACGCACGCACACGTCGTCGACGACCGCTTCGGCGAGCTGTTCGTGGAGCTCGAGCCGTACGCCGCCTCCCTTCCCCACGATTCCGACGACGCCGCGCTCGTCCGGGTGGCGCAGCGTGACTGGAACCGCGCGCGCCGCGTGCCGGCCGCGCTCGCGGTCGAGTTCGCGAAGGCAGCCGCCGAGTCGTACGAGATGTGGGTGAAGGCGCGCGAGGCGTCCGACTTCGCCGCGTTTCGACCGTCGCTCGAGCGCATCGTCGATCTGCGGCGCCAGTACATCGAGTGCTTCGCGCCGTACGACGACGCGTACGACGTGCTCCTCGAGGACTACGAGCCCGGGATGCGTACCTCGGAGATCCGCGAGGTGTTCTCGGTGCTCACTCCGGCACTCCGCGCGCTCGTCGCGGAGCACGCCAGCGAGGAGGACGACCCGTTCATGCGCGGGCCGTTTCCGATCGCCGCACAGGAGGCGCTCTCGCGCGAGCTCGTCGAGGCGTTCGGCGCCAGCTGGGACCAGTTTCGCCTCGACAAGACGGTGCACCCGTTCGAGGTGGCCCTCGGTCTCGGCGACATCCGCCTGACGAGCCGCTACGCCGAGGACGACCTCCTTTCGCTGTTCACGGCCATGCACGAGGCCGGCCACGGCATCTACGAGTGGGGCGTCAGCCCGACTCTCGAGCGAACGCCGCTGTGCGAAGGAGTTTCGGCGACGCTGCACGAGTCCCAGAGTCGGCTGTGGGAGAACGTCGTCGGTCGATCGCTCCCGTTCTGGCGCTGGTTCTACCCTCGGCTGCAGGAAACGTTTCCGGGGCCGCTGGGCGACGTCCCGCTCGACGACTTCCACCGAGCCGCCAACCGCGTGCGCCGCTCGTTCATCCGCGTGGACGCTGACGAGACGAGCTACGGCCTCCACATCATTCTCCGCTTCGAGCTCGAGCAGGAGCTCATCTCGGGGCGGCTATCCGTTGCCGACCTCCCGGACGCATGGAACACGCGGTTCGAGGAGCTCATGGGAATCTCGGTGCCGAACGACGCACTCGGGGTTCTCCAGGATGCGCACTGGTCGGACGGGGGGTTCGGGTACTTCCCGACGTACCTCCTGGGCACGGTCCTCTCGGTGCAGATCTGGAACAGGGTGCGCGACGTGATTCCCGACCTCGAGGAGCAGATCGAGCGCGGCGAGTTCGGCCCGCTGCACGCGTGGCTCCGGGAGAACATCTACGCGCTCGGCCGCAAGTTCACACCGGCGGAGACGATCGAGCGCGCCGTCGGCGGCCCGATCGACCCGCAGCCCTATCTCGCTTACCTCGGCGAGAAGCTGGAGACGCGGGCGCCCGCCTGAGGAGTGCCGATGGAGCGCGTGGACACGGCCGTCATCGGCGCAGGCCAGGCGGGGCTCGCGACCAGCTTCTTCCTCACCCGGCACGATCGCGAGCACGTCGTCCTCGAGCGCGGACGGATCGCCGAGACGTGGCGCTCGCAGCGCTGGGACGGCTTCTTCCTGAACACGCCCCATTCCGCCCAGCGGCTTCCCGGGTGGGAGTACTCGGGGGACGAGCCCGACGCGTTCGCTCCGCTCGGCGACGTCATCGACTGCCTCGAGGGGTACGCGAGCTCGTTCGGCGCGCCGGTTCGCGAGTACGCACCAGTCACGGCGGTGGGGCTCGATCACGGTCGGTTCCGGCTCGAAGTCGGAGACGACGCGATCGAAGCTCGCAATGTCGTGGTCACGACTGGCGCGTTCCAGCAGCCGCGACCGGCTCTCCCGGGAGTCGACGCCGCGCCGGTCGAGCATCTCACCACGAGTGAGTATCGGCGTCCCGAGCAACTTCCCGGCGGAGCCGTCCTCGTCGTCGGAGGCGGCCAATCGGGGTGTCAGATCACGGACGAGCTCCTGCGCGCCGGCAGAGAGGTGTACCTCGCCGTCGGGAGCTGTGGCTGGTTTCCGCGGCGCTACCGCGGGCGCGACATCCTCGATTGGGTCGACGACCTCGGGCTCCTCGATCAGACCGTCGACACGCTGCCGTCCCCTGCCGCCCGACTCGCGTGCAATCCGCCGATCTCCGGCAACGACGGAGGGCATGACTGCCATCCTCGCTGGCTCGCAGGTCGAGGCGCCGTCGTCGTCGGGCGCCTGGAAGGCATCGACGGCACCCGGGCGACGTTCGCTCGGGGCGTCGAGCAGACCCTCGCCGCCGGCGACGCGTTCGCAGGCGAGATCATGCGTGGGATCGACGGGTACATCGCCGAGCACGGACTCGACGCGCCCGCCCCGGAGCCGCGGGAGCAGGGCGCGTCGCCGATCTCGGACATGCCCGAGCTGAACCTCCACGACGCGGGCGTCTCGAGCATCATCTGGGCGGCCGGCTTCCGTCCGGACTACTCGTGGATCGACCTCGACATCGCGGACGAGTACGGCTGGCCGATTCAGCGGCGGGGCGCCACCGCCCACGAGGGGCTGTACTTCGTGGGCGTGAACTGGCTTCACAAGCGCAAGTCTGCGCTCCTCTGCGGCGTCGGCGAGGACGCCGAGCATGTCGTCTCCGCGCTCGCCGGGCGCTAGCTCGACGGCGCCGTCGAGATCGTCACGGCGCGCCGCGGCCCACGGCCACACCGCGGAGTTCGAGCTCTTCGCCCGACCTACGCCGCGGCAGCGCCGAAGCGCTTCTCTGCCCGAACCCGCGCCCGCGCCGCTTCGACCTCGCGGTCACGCGGCGCAGCGGCCGTCACGAGCTCGGCGAGCAGATGCTGTGTCACGTGCGCGATCTCGTCGACCGCGCGGGCGAAGACGGCCTCGTTCGCCTTCGACGGCTTCGCGGAGCCGCTGACCTTGCGCACGTACTGCAGCGCAGCGGCCCTGACCTCCTCGTCCGTGGCGGGTGGCTCGAAGTTGTGGAGCGTCTTGATGTTTCGGCACATGCGGGCCTCCCTACGTCGTCTGTACGAGCGCCGACAACTCGCGGCGCAGCTCCTTGATCTCGTCGCGAAGCTTCGCCGCGTACTCGAAGCGGAGCTCCTCGGCAGCAAGGTACATCTCCTCCTCGAGCGTGATGACGAGCTTCTCGAGCTCTTCGCCCGACATCCCCTCGACCTCTGCCTTGCCGCGCCGGCGGCGTGAGGAGGGAACGTGCGGGGACTCGAGCGAGAGGAGCTCGGAGATGTCGGAGACGCCCTTGACGATCGACTCGGGCGTGATCCCGTGCTCCTCGTTGTACGCGACCTGGATCGCGCGGCGGCGTGACGTCTCCTCCATCGCACCGACGATCGCCTCGGTGCGCTTGTCCGCGTAGAGGATGACCTTCCCGGCCGTGTTACGCGCGGCGCGACCGGTCGTCTGGATCAGCGCCGTCTTGCCGCGCAGGAAGCCCTCCTTGTCGGCATCGAGGACGGCAACGAGCGACACCTCGGGGAGATCGAGCCCCTCGCGCAGGAGATTCACGCCGACGAGGACGTCGTAGTCGCCGAGCCGCAGCTCGCGGATGATCGCGATGCGGTCGAGGGTGTCGATCTCGGAATGGAGGTAGCGCGCGCGGACGCCGGCCTCGAGGAGGTAGTCGGTCAGGTCCTCGGACATCTTCTTCGTCAGCGTCGTGACCAGCACACGCTCTCCGGCCTCCTCGCGATGACGGATCTCGTTCAAGAGATCGTCGATCTGGTTCTTCGTCGGGCGCAGCTCCATCTCGGGGTCGACAACGCCCGTCGGGCGGATGAGCTGCTCGGCGACGACCTTCGAGCGCGAGAGCTCGAAAGCGCTCGGCGTCGCGGACACGAACACGAGCTGCTTCACTTTCCCGAGGAACTCGTCGAAGCGAAGTGGGCGGTTGTCGAGCGCCGAGGGAAGGCGGAAGCCGAAGTCGATCAGCGTCTGCTTGCGCGAGCGGTCACCCTCGTACATGCCGCCGAGCTGCGGCACCGTCTGGTGCGACTCGTCCACGAAGCAGACGAAGTCGTCGGGGAAGTAGTCGATCAGGGTGAACGGATGCGAGCCGACCGGGCGCCCCTCGAGCGCGCGCGAGTAGTTCTCGATCCCGTTGCAGAACCCGAGCTCCTTCATCATCTCGAGGTCGTACTCGGTGCGCTGACGGATGCGATGCGCCTCGAGCATCCGGCCCTCGTGCTCGAACTTGGCGACCTGCTGCTCGAGTTCCGCGCGCAGGTCGTCGACTGCGCGCTCGATCGTGGGCCTGGAGGTGACGTACTCCGTCGCCGGCCAGATGACGAGGTTGTCGAGGTGTGAGTAGACCTCCCCCGTGAGCGGGTCGAAGTGCGTGATCTGCTCGACGTCGTCGCCGAAGAACGAGACGCGGTACGCCGTCTCGACGTTCGCCGGCTGGATCTCGACGATGTCTCCCTTCACCCGGAAGCGCCCCCGCCCGAGGACGGTGTCGTTGCGCACGTACTGGCTCTCGATGAGCTTGCGCAGCACGTCGTCACGGTCGTGCGTCTCCCCCACCTCGAGCATCAGAACGCGCTCACGCCACTCCTCGGGCGAGCCGAGCCCGTAGATGCACGACACGGACGCGATCACGACGACGTCGCGACGGGTGAGCAGCGACGACGTCGCAGACAGCCGGAGCCGCGCGATGTCGTCGTTGCGCGAGGAGTCCTTCTCGATGTAGAGGTCGGCCTGCGGGATGTACGCCTCGGGCTGGAAGTAGTCGTAGTACGAGACGAAGTACTCGACCGCGTTCTCCGGGAAGAACTCGCGGAACTCGTTGCAGAGCTGCGCGGCGAGCGTCTTGTTGTGCGCGATGACCAGCGCCGGCCGTTGCAGCTTCTCGATCGTCCACGCCATCGTCGCCGTCTTGCCCGTTCCCGTGGCGCCGAGGATCGTCTGGAAGCGGTTGCCGGCGGAGACGGAGTCGGCGATCTCCTCGATCGCCCGCGGCTGGTCGCCGAGCGGCGCGTACAGGTCGGACGCCTTGAACGAGCGCACGGAGCCCAGCGTAGCCGCCGAGCGAACGCATGACTGTCGGCCCGAGATCCCATGATTCGACGAGATGACCGCACGTTCCGTTGCGACCGCTCTCCTCGTCACCCTGCCGCTCGTGGTCGGTCCGGCGCGCACGAGCACGACCGCCGTGCCGGACGGACGAGCGCCGGGCGACACACGGCTCGTCCCGGCAGTCGAAGCGGCGTTCGGGCAGGAGAGTTATCGCCCCGGGCGGCGGGCGCGGCTCGTCGTGCGCGATCGCTCGCGGCACCTGACCATCCAGATCTTCGAAGCCGGTCCGGAGATCGACACCACCGCGAGCGACATCGAGATGACCGGCGTTCCGGTCACGGGGCTCAAGGCGATGACCCGCCGACCCGGACCCCGGCACCTGTCGGTTCCCGTAGGCAGGTGGCGCAGCGGGCTCTACTTCGCCAGGCTCGAAGCGCCCGACGGGCGCATCGGATTTGCGCCCTTCGTGGTGGCGCCTCGCCGCCTCGGTGTCGAGCGCGTGGCGGTCGTCTTGCCGACCCTGACCTGGCAGGCGTACAACTTCCGGGACGACGACGGCGACGGGCGGGCCGACACGTGGTACGCGCAGAAGCGCTCGAAGACCGTTCGGACGGGCCGCGCGTTCCTCGATCGAGGCGTGCCGTACGGATTTCGCTTCCACCTCGGCTTCCTGCACTGGCTCAACTGGACGGACAGGCGCGCCGACGTCCTCTCGCAGTGGGACCTCGAGCACGTACGCGGTCCCCATGCGCTCAGGCGCGCGTACGACCTGATCGTCTTCGCGGGCCATCACGAGTACGTGACGACACGCGAGTACGACCTCGTCGAGCGCTACCGCGACCTGGGTGGCAACCTCATGTTCCTCTCGGCGAACAACTACTACTGGCGGGTCGTCCGGCGGGGCAAGATCATCGAGAAGGCGGGGCGTTGGCGAGACCTTGGTCGTCCCGAGTCCGCGCTCGTCGGCGTTCAGTACAGGGCGAACCAACGATCCCCACGTCGACCGTGGGTCGCCCGGCAGACCCCTGCGCGTCGGTGGCTCCTGACGGGCACCGGGCTGCGTCTCGGATCACGGTTCGGCCGTGGGGGTGTCGAGATCGACCACGTCACCTCAGCTTCTCCGCCCCGAACCCAGGTGCTCGCCGAGATCCCAAATATCTTCGGGCCGGGCAAGACCGCCCAGATGACCTATTACGAGACGGGAGCCGGCGCCAGGGTGTTCGCCGCAGGCGCGTTCCACCTCACCCGCGCGGTCGGGACGGACTACGCCGTCTGGCGGCTGCTCGAGAACCTCTGGGCCAGGCTCGCGCGATGACATTCGTGCGCGACGTCACTAGGATCCGACCATGACCCGGCGCTCTGCCGCGGTGATGGCGCTCGCCGTCGCCATGCTCGGAGCATCCGGGTCCGGGGCCGCACAATCAGCCGTACCGCCGGCACTCGTCTGCAAGCTGCCGCGCGACAGCGGCGAGATGCTTCCGCCGACGGCACGTCACGGACTCATCCGTCACCTCCCGCAGTATCCGGCGGTCTCGCTCGCGACTCCTCGGCAGCGCGCGCGTGCGAGACACGTGCTCGATCGCCTTGTCGCTGCGGCCCGTCACGGCAAGTGGAACGACGTTCTGGCGGCGAGTCGTGCGGGCTACGACACACGAGCCCGCGAGCGCCGACCCGGTGACGCGAGCGTCTTCTTCTTCCACGCCGAACGGCACGAAGCACCGCGAGGCCGATCGATCTTCGACTTCACGCGTCCCAAGGCGCTCATCTACGCGAACTCCCCCGGACGGCCTCTCGTTCTCGTCGGAGCGATGTGGAGCACCCGGGACGGCGAGGTCGGCCCTACTCCGGCCGGACCCATTCTGAGATGGCACTCGCACGTCGTCTGCAAGGACGGAAAGAGACGCGGCCTGAAGCCTCCCGCGAGCGGCGTGTGTCCGGCGGGCTCCCGGCTCCAGCAGGGAGCAAGCGAGATGCTGCACGTCTGGTTCACGCAGGACCTGCGCAGCGCGTTCGCCATCGGTGCGCCGAGGCCCGAGTTGTGCGCCGTCGGGCTCCTGCCACGCGACTCCTGCCGCTAGTCGATTATCCGCCCAGATAGCGCTCGCGCTCGGCCTCGGTCAACTCGCGATGCGTCCCTGCGAGACGGCGGTCGGCGAGCTCGACGAGCTCGTCGACGTCTCCGCAGGGGTCGCATCGATAGGTGCGGACAGTTCCATCGGCACCGCCGGTCACGATGATCCGCCCGGACGGGTCGAACGCCACGGCGGTCACGGTTCCCTCGTGGCCCTGGAGTCGGAGGATCAACTCGCCGTCGGTGGCGGCCCAGAGGGTGGCGCGATTCGCGGCGGTGACGAGCCAATGACCGTCCGGGCTGAAGGCGGCGTCTCTCACCGCGGTGTTGTGCTGGAGAGGGCGAACGAGCTCGTTTGCCGGAAGGCTCCAGATGCGGGCAACGTGGTCCAGACTCGTCGTCGCGAGGAGAGTCCCGACTGGCGAGAACGCCGCGGACGTGACGCGGTCACGGTGCCCCGTCAGGGTCTCGGCGTCACCGTCCTGCCGGACGATCACAATCCGCCCGCGCATCGTCGCGCTGCTGTCGTCGGGGCCGGGCACGCGACGAGGCTTCCGCCTCGGGGCGCTCTCCGTGCTCACCTCGTCTCCGGTCGCAGGGTCGAGAACGAGCTTCCGACCCTCGCTCGTCCAAACTGTCACGCGATCGTCGACCGCAAGCGCCGTCACCGGCGCGCCGACCCGAGCGAGCTCAGTCAGCTCCGGCTGGAACACGCCGTCCCAGATCCTGATCGACTCGTCCTGGCTCGCGGTCACGATCGGGCTGCCCGCCCCTCCGCTGAACGCGGCCGACTCGACCCAGCCGCGATGTCCCGAGAGCACGAACAGCTCGTCGCCGGTCTCTGCGTGGGACACGCGCGCGGTGTTGTCCTTCCCGCTCGTGACGACGTGCTCGCCGTCGGCGCTGAACGACACGTTCTTGAGAGCGTTCGTGTGGCCGGTGAGCGCAGAGGCCAGTCCCCAGTCGGCCGTGCGCCACACGCGGCCGGTCCCGTCCGTGCTCGCGCTCGCGACGAACTTCCCGTCGGGGCTGAACGCGACCCCTACCGCGTTGCCGGCGTGCTCCGTCAAGACGTGCACCCTCCGCCCGCTCTGGCCCGACCACACGCGCACCGTGTCGTCGATGCCTCCTGTCAGGACGCGTCGGTTGTCGGGCGAGATCGCGGCGGACTGCGCGCCGGGGTGTGGGTACGTGTAGAGGGTCCTCCCGGTCGCGACCTCGACGAGGTGCACGCCACCCGGCTGGACGACTGCGACCATCGTCGCATCGGGCGAGATCGCAGCCGCCATCGCATCGCTCACACCGGCGAGAGTGGTGACGGCGCCGCCCGCCGAGACCACGCGCACGAGACCGTCACTGCCCGTGATCGCGGAGGTCCCGTCGTCGGCGAACGCTGCGCCACGCGCCCGAGCACCCGTCGAGAACGTGTCGACGACAGCCCGGTCGACCGGGGTCACGATCATCACCTCACCCTCCTCGGTGACCGCGACGACCTCGTGCCCGCGCGCAGTGGCGGCGAGCACCGGCGCGCCGAGGTCCACGACGCCTCGCACGCGTGACTGGAGCAGCGCGTGCCGCAGCGCCTGCTCGGATGACTCGCCCGGGACGACGCGAGCCGCCTCGCGTGCGAGGACGAGACTGAGCTCGGGGTCGCGATCGAGCTCGGCGTCGGCGCTCGCGACGAGCTCGTTCGCCTTCGCCTCCCGCGCCTGCTCGCGCGCCTCCGTCCGCTGCGAGAGCGCATAGACCGTCACGGCACCCATCACCGCGAGCAGGACGGCGCCCACGACGATGATCGCGAGCAGTTGCCGATGTCGTCGGTCGGATGCCTCCTGCTGCCGTTCGAGCTCCCGCTCGGCCTCGTGACTCGCGCGCCAGGCGACCACAGGCTCCGCGAGGACGTCGTGGAAGATCTCGTAGCGGACGGCGCCGCCCTCGTCGAGTGACCGGAGAATCCTTCGATCGGCGAGGATCGCGAGTACGGGCCGAACCTCGTCCAGCGGGACGCGCCCGAAGTCGGCGAGATCCGACAACTCGTGGGCGATCTTGGTGCCCGACGGCGTGACGAGATGGTCGAAGAGCCGTGCGGCGACGTCCTTCTGATCGTGCGACAAGGCGTCCATGGCGCTCTCGAAGTGCTCCTCGACGATGCGCTGCGCGCCGCCCAGGCTCTCGAACGTGGACAGACGAAGGATGCTCGAGCCCGCTCTCCGCTCCTCCTCCCACAGGCGCTGCATCACGAGCTGGAGATACGGCGCTTCGATGCGCGCGGTGTCCTCGACGCCTTCGATCGAGCCGCGTCCCACGAGCGCGGTCTCGATCCGACCGGCGCCGACCTCGTCAAGCACGCGCTCGATGAGCTCGGCCTCGATCTCGACTCGCACACCGGTCAGCTCGCCGTAGCGATCGACGGGCCCCACGATCGCGGCTCGGGCAGCCTGGCGGTCGAGCCGATCGAGTCGGAGCGTGTTCGCGAAGAGTCCCGGAACGCGCCCGGTGAAGCGATCGAGCTTCGCCAGAGAATCCTCACGCAGCGAGACGAGCACGTTGACACGCGACGGCGCGGCGAGGATCGACGGAAGCGCCTCAGCGAAAGATCCCGGACCACCGTCGTCGGCGTGGTACAGGAAGTACTCCTCCGCCTGGTCGAGAACGAGGTAGACGTCGCGCTCCGCCTGCGCGTGTCGAAGCGCCGCGGCAGCGGAGCCGGTCGACGTGGCGCCCGTAGCTTCCGCAACCGCCTCTGCCACACCGACGCTCGGGTCGTCGCTCCAGCTCGAGAAGACCACGACCAGCGGCCGCTCGGGCAGAGCGCGGAGAGAGCGCGCCACTGCAGCGCCGAGCAGCGACGACTTGCCGACCCCACTCGGCCCGTAGAGGACGGTGAGCCGCGATGCGATGAGGTTCGCGACGACGATCTCGGTCTCGCGCTCGCGCCCGAAGAAGAGGAGTGCGTCGAGCTCGGAATCCTCGAAGGCGGTGAGCCCCTTGTACGGCGACTCGGGTATCTGGCTCTCGTTCACGCGGCTTCGAGCCGTCGCTCGAGAAGTGCGACGTACGACAGCGGGTCGACGTCGAGGGCGGCGATGTCGAACCGGCGCCAGAACGCCTGCGCGAGCGGACTCGGTGAGCGCTGCACCGCCCACGAGCGGTACGCGACCGGTCGCTCGCCCCAGATGCGGTTGAGGATGAGCCGAAGGTTCCAGTCGGCCATCTCGTAGCCGAGGAAGAGGAAGTGGCTGCGGCGGAGCCTTGCCGCCAGCGCGACGGGGACGACCGCCGCGAGCTCGGAGCGACCGAGGTAGTCGATGTAGTCGTCCTCGGTGATGACGAAACTCTCCCACTCGCGCTCGGGGAGCGGATCGACGGCGCCGTGGAGCTTGAGCAGGATGGTGCGACGGTCGAGGTCGAGCTCCGTCGCGTACGTGTTCGGGACGTCGATCGGGCGTGGGGGCTCACCTGGCGCTCGATGCCAGAAGCGTCCGCGGTGAGTCCCCGTTGCGACATAGGAGACGATGTCCAGCTCCTCTCCGGCCTCCTCGAAAGCGCGTTCGAGCGCGAGGTCGTAGTTCGTCGTCACGATGAGCTGGTGGGGGGCACCGTGCTCTCGTAGGAGCGTCGGAAGCCGAGCGAGGAACCGTTGGAGCGGCCCCGGCTCCACTGCCGCCTCGAACCGGGCGTGCAGCTCGTCGTAGAGCGGGCCCGATCCCTGCATCGTCGCGACGTACTGAGAGATGCGCGCCAGATCAACCGGACGATCGTCGGGTACCGCGAATGCCCGGGCGAGATGCTCTGCGAGGTCGCCCGCTCCGTCGAGACCGATGACGGGCACGACGCGACCGGACAGCAAGGCCTTGACGATCTCTCCCTCCTCATCCGAGGGCGCCGGTCCGTCTGACACTGTGAGCCCCGCTTCGTGGCGGAGAATCTCCGCCTGGAGCCGCTTGAGCTCCGGGCCTGGTTCGATCCCGAGCTCGTCGATGAAGCGGGCGCGTGCATCCTGGTACACCTCGAGCGCTTCCGCCTGGCGGCCCGCGCGATACAGCGCGAGCATGAGCTGCCGCCTGAAGGTCTCGCGGAGTGGTTGGTCTCCAACGAGCGCCTCGAGCTCGCCGATGACGTCGCCGTGCCGTCCAAGCTCGAGGTCCGTGTCGATCCGCTCCTCCTGGGCGACAAGGCGAAGCTCCTCGAGCCTGCGCGTCTCCGCCTGCGCGAAGTCGTCGAAGGCAAACTCGGCGAGCGCGGGACCACGCCAGAGCGCGAGCGCGCGGACGAGCAGGTCGCGCCTTTCGCCGGCAGGCAGCCCGCGCGCGTCCCGGAGCCACTGCTCGAAGTCGCGCGCGTCCACTCGGATTGACTCGGCGCGCAGGAGGTAGCCGGGAGGCCGGGTCTCGAGGACGTCGGCTCCGAGCACCCGCCGCAGTCGGCCGACCGAGTTCTGGAGCGACGCGGTTGCGGTCTTCGGCGCCTCGTCACCCCAGAGGAGGTCGACAAGCCGCTCGGTCGGCACGACTCTTCCTGCCTGGAGCAGGAGGATGACAAGGAGCCCGCGCTGCCGTGGGCCGCCTAGCGCAATCGGCCCGGTCTCGTCCGAGACCTCGAGCGGCCCAAGTATCCGGAAGTCCAGCGTCACGCGCGACCTTAGAACGTCGGGTTGGGCCGTGTCCAGCACGTGGGCACAGATCACTCGAACGGGCTCAAGGCTCGCTCAAGGCCCGGTTAGCCCCTCGTTAGGCGGCCGTTGCCGGCCGGTTGGAGGTCCCTCCGACCGTGCCGGCCATGACTACTTCACGCTCCACCTCGGTTGCGGTGGCACTCACCGCTCTTGCGCTCGCCTCGTCGATCGCCCCGTCGGGCGCCGGGAGCGCGCCCACCGTCTCACCGGCTCGCGACGCGCACAGCGCGCCGCTGCAAGCTCGCCAGGCCGAGCCGGCTGACCGCTATGCCTATGCCTGGCCCGTCAAGCCGTTCCGCGTGCAGCACCCGGTGCGCGGGTTCTTCGGAGATCCGCGCATCTCCAACCAGGGCGAGTCGCGCCAGTTCCATTTCGGGATCGACATCTCCGCACCGAACGGCACGCCGGTCTACGCGACGATGAGCGGGACCGCCCACATCCACGCGTTGCACTCGACGACCATCGCAATCGTCGGGTCGAATGACATGGAGTTCAGCTACTGGCACGTGATCCCCGTCGTGCGGAGCGGCCAGCACGTGACCGCGTACAGGACCGTGATCGGGCATATCGAGGAGCCGTACGGCCACGTGCACTTCTCCGAGAAGCACGGCGGTCGCTACCTGAACCCGCTTCGCCCGGGTGCGCTGGGGCCGTTCTCGGACGAGACACGGCCGAGCGTCCGCTCGGCGGTCGTCGATCAGTCCGGCGAGCTCGTCGTCGAGGCCTACGACGAGACGCCTCTCGCCGTCCCTCGGCCCTGGCACGACCTCCCTGTCATGCCGGCGCTCGTGCGCGGCCGCATCCGCGACGCGAAGGGGCGCACGATCCAAGGCTGGACGACGCTTGCGGACTTCCGCCTCACGATCCCGTCCGCGTCTGTCTTCGACGACGTCTGGGCCGACGGAGTCATGCAGAACCACGTGCGCGCTCCCGGGCATTACCGCCTGGTGCTGGCGCGCGACCTGCGGCCTGGGCGATACATCGTCGAGGTCACAGTCAGCGACACGCGTCGGAATGCGGGTCGGGCCCGATTCCGGCTCGACGTGAGTGATCGCTGACACACCAGGTCCGACGAACGGGCGGTTAGCGAGCCGTTAGCCGCCCGTTGCCGGCCGGTTGGAGACCGCTCCGACCGTGCCGGTCATGACTTCTTACCGTTTCACCTCAGCCGCGACCGTGCTGGCCGCCCTCGCCTTCGTGTCGTCCGGCCTTTCGGCCACCGACACGAAGCCGTCCCACACGCCCGTCCCGATCCTCATGTACCACGTGATCGCCGATCCGCCGGCAGATGCGCCATACCCGCAGCTGTACGTCAGCGAGCGCGACTTCGCCGGCCAGATGCGGTGGCTCGCCCGGCACGGCTACCGCGCGGTCACCCAGCGCCAGGTCTGGAACCATTGGCATCGCGGTGGCGCGCTCCCACCAAAGCCGGTCGTCATCTCGTTCGACGACGGCTACCGGAGCGTCGCCGAGGCCGCGTGGCCACACCTCCAGCGGCGGTCGTGGCCCGGCGTGCTCAACCTAACTGTCAAGAACCTGCAGGTTTCCGGAGGGATCAGCCAGTACAAGGTGCGCCGGCTCGTCGCGGACGGGTGGGAGCTCGCCTCCCATACGCTCACCCACCCCGACCTGCCGGGCCTCGATGCCCGCAGTCTGACGCGCGAGGTGTCGCGCTCGCGAGCGATCCTCCGGGCGAAGTTCGGCGTCCCGGTCGACTTCTTCTGTTACCCCGCCGGCCGCTACGACGCGCGCGTCGTCGGGACAGTCCGCCAGGCCGGGTACCTGGGCGCGACGACGACGATCGAAGGCCTCGCGTCGCCCGAGGAGCCGTACGAGCTCCGTCGCATCCGCGTCAGCCGTGGCGACGGCGTCGACGGCCTCGCCGAGAAGCTGCAGGGCTAGACGCCGAGCTTCGATCTCTGCACGACCGCGGCTCGGCGTGAGTCGCACGCCTTGAGCGGATCTTGAGCGACCCGCAGGAGCATCGGCGCGTCCACTAGATCAGGAGGAGGCGCGCAATGCGCACCACACTTGCGGTCGTCATCGGGCTCGGTGCCCTGCTCGTGCCGGGAACGGCAGCAGCCGCACCGCCGGGGAACGACGAGTTCGCCAACGCAACCTCGATCCCGGCGGTCCCGTTCACCGACACGGTCATGGTCACCGATGCGACGGTCGAGGTCGGCGAGCAGGCCGGCTGCTTCGGACCGAGCCAGACAGCGTGGTGGTCCTATACGCCCGCCGTCGACACCGTCGTCCGGGCCGACACGGTCGGAAGCACGGTCCCCGGCTCGTACGTCGTACTGTGGGAGGCAACCGGCCCGGGTCTTGCGGGGCTCACGTCGAAGGACTGCGCGATCTACTACTCCTTCTTCACGGAGAAGCTCAGAGCCGGGACCACGTACTACTTCCAGGCTGGCTCGTTCTACGGCTTCGTCGCGGGCGACGTAACCCTGAACGTACACCTCGAGCCGCCGCCGGAGTACGACTCCATCGAGACGGCGAGGCCGATCTCGAGCGTGTACTACACGGACTCGAGTGGCGACTCGTCGTACGCGACGACCTCGTCCGACGATCCGAGTTGCTTCGGTAGCGGGAGCACAGTGTGGTACGTGTTCGTCCCGACCGAGGACATGCGCCTCGAGGCGGCACTGCAGCCCCCGTACCCCGACACCCCGTCCGACTTCACACTGTCGGCGTACACCGGGTCCCCCGGAGACCTGAGCCAGCTCGATTGCAGCGACGACTCCCTACTCGTCCAGGGGTATCCCAAGCCCCATGTCGAGTTCGACGCACAGGCAGGAGAGCCCGTGTACTTCATGGTCGGGACTTCCGGCGGAACCGACGGAGGCGCCTACTACGTCACCGTGCAGCGCCCGCTCGAGGTGGCGTTCCCGGTGGCGAGCAAGGCGACCACCGACAAGGCCGGGGCCCTCACGCTGTCGGGCACCGTGGCGTGTTCCCGCCCAGCAGGCGGGAATGCGTACATCACCGTCAGGCAGACGTTTGCAGGACGATTGAACGCCTTCGGCTTCACCCAGGTCTCGAGCGAGTGCTCCGCAACCCCGACTCGGTGGACGACGACGATCACGTCCTGGCCCGTCGCGTTCGGGCCCGGCGGGGCAGATGTGGAGATCGAGCTGATCAACCCCTGCGACTACCAGGGCTGCCAGCCCGGCGCTCTCTGGGATCAGAGCTCGTACGGTCGCAAGGTCGTCACGAAGGTGAGCGTCAAGCGGTCGAACTGACGCTCCTCGCGCCCGGCTCTCCGTGATCCAGGCGCAGCGCGATCGATAGGCCAGAACCGCCGCGACGCGGCGGTTCTGGCGCGCGCAGGTGCGGCATGCGCGAGCGCGACTCGTTGGTGACCCGTTAGTCGCCTGTGGTCGGGCGGTTAGGGGTCGGACCGAGCGTGACCGGTGCACCCGAGAACCCGAGAGGAGGGACTCCATGCACCAGGTCACGCGCATGCATCGCACGCTCGTCGTGCTCGCAGTCGGTCTGCTCGCGCTCGCGGCCCCGCTCATCGCCTACGCAGGCGATGGCGGCCCGAAGCCCGGCTAGACACGATGACACGCACCTTGCGAGGCCCGCTCCGGCGGGCCTCGCAGCGTTACACGGTCACGAAGGCCCGGAGACCGTCTACCGTCGCCGCACCGACGAGATTCCCCTTGTTCTCGAACAGCGCGGCTGCTTGATCCAGGGCAATGGTCGCCTCATCAGGCCTGTCGGCTATGCGCAACACCTGACCCAGGTTGCGGAATGTGGCCGCGCGGCGATTCAGATTGTCCGTCGCATCGCCAAGTTTCGTCGCCTCGGTCGCGAGGAGAACAGCTTGCTCGAAGTCGTCCTGCCTGGCGAGAACCTTCGCTCTGACGGAGCGCCATAACGTCTGGGCACCGATGTCGTCCGCGCCGGCAATCAACTCACTGCGCTTCGTCCATTTCTCGGCCTCGGCGATCTTTCCCTGTCGCCACAGTGCCTCCGCGAGATCACTTGCCTTCGTAGCGAGCCTGTTCGTCATCCCTAGGCGCTCGAGGTCGTCGCACACTGTCCGCAGGACAGCTTCGGCTGCCTCAGCGTCGCCTGCCAGCAACTCGATGTCACCGTGCATCGCGTCGCAGTCGGCAACGCTCCGATGCTGCCCCACGTCGACGAAGAATGCGCGCGTCGTGGACAGCAATCCACGCGCCTGAACGACATCGCCGCGCTGCGCCAATAGCCCGCACATGAAGGCGTTGATGTTGGCGGCCAGCGAGGCTCTGTCCGGCTCCTCGTCGAGCAGCCCCTCACAGCGGGCAATTGCAAGCGGAACGGGCGTCGGGCCGAAGTAGAGCGCCGCGGCGATCTCGCCAACAGACGTCTCGATTGGCCAGAAACAGCGCCTGTAGCTGACGAGCGCTCGCTCCGCTGCAGCGAGTCGCTCCTCGCTTCTCCCGCGCACGCTTCCCTTCGCAAATCCCACGTAGAGCCACGTCCGGCCGTGAGAGCGGAAGTCCTGGAAGGCCTCGAATACGGGGATCGCCTCATCGGCGACGACCAGCAACGGCTCGGTCGTCTCGCCCGGCTCCGTCTCGGCGCGAACATACGCGAGCTCGACCTTCGCTCGAAGCCCTGCTCCACGATCGCCGAGCTGCTCTGCGTCAGCAATCGCGGCGTCCAAGACTCGCTTGGCGCCTTGCGCATCACCCGACGCGAGCAGCGCAATACTGAGCTCCGACAGCAGGCGACTTCGATTTGCTCGTTCCGAGCGAATGGCGGATGTTGCCCTGCCGAGTAGATTGATGGTCGCGGGAATGTCGCCACGCTTCAGCGCCCTGATGCCGGCGTCGCCGAGTCGTCGTCCGCCCTCATCTGCCAGTCGCTCGGTGCGTCGATCCGTCTCCCCCAGCTCCGATCGCAGTCGATACGCCTGCTCGAGGTGGTATCCGACGAACTCGTCGAGCTCGGCGAGTTCCGGCGAGGTCTCGTCGAGCCGGTCGGCGCAGCGCTCGTGGAGCTCTGCCCGGAGGCGCTTTGGCGCCGAGCGATAGACGGCCTCCTGAACGAGGACGTGCCGGAAGCCGAACGCCCCATCGCCTCGCGGCCGAACGAAGCCGCGACCCGCGAGCGTCTGCAGGTGGGCATGGGCGGTCGGTGCCGCATCCGGTTCGAGGAGCGCGACTACGTCGTCCGCGGTGAACTCCTTTCCGACGACCGCTCCACGCTCGAGCACGGCGCGCTCGCCTGGCCCGAGGCGGTCGAGACGGGCGGCGAGGAGCGCCTGGATCGTCTCCGGCAGCGCGCGCTCGGCGAGGCCGCCTTCCAACGCGAGCGCGAGGAGCTGCTCAAGGAAGAGCGGGTTCCCCTCTGCAGCGGCAACGACGCGAGCGCGCTGGTCGGACTCGAGGATCGTCCCGCCGAGACCCTCGAGCAGCGTGTCCGTCTCTTCCGAAGAGAGCGCGTCGAGCACGACACGGTCCGCGTTGGCGCGCTCCTCGAGAAACGCCGACCGCTCCTCCAGGAGCTCGTCGCGCGCCAGACAGACGACCGAGATTGGCCCCGTTCCCTTGTCCGCAAGGTGCTCGACAAGCTCGAGAAAGGTCGGCTCCGCCCAGTGAACGTCGTCGAAGACGAGGACGAGCGGCCGCTTGCGCGCCGCCTCCTCGCAGAACTGGCGGAATAGCCAGGCGATCTCGGGTGCGGGTGGCGGCGTCTCCGCGTCGAGAGCGTCGAGCACGGCGCTGCGCTCCTCGCTTTCGGCCGCCTGCTCGAGCGCCTCGCGCAACGGCCAGTACGTGATGCCCTCGCCGTAGGAGAGACAGCGGCCCCAGAGCGTCGTGACGCCCTTCGCGCGCCGCGTCAGCTCGCCGGCGAGCCGTGACTTGCCCACGCCCGGAGATCCGATGACCACGGAGACGCGCACGGCGGGGCCATCGAGCGAGCGCTTGAGCGTCCTGCGCAGCGCGGCGAGCTCACGCTTGCGACCGACGAGCCGCGCGTCCTGGCTTCGCTCGAACGCGGGTGCGACCGGGCTCAGCTCGAGCAGGCGGTATGCAGCGACGGGCTCGCGCTTACCCTTGATTTCGAGCGGCCCCAGAGATTCGAGGGTCGCCACGTGATCGATCAACCGGCCGGCGAGCTCGCCGACGACGATCTCGTCCGTACCGGCTGCGGCCTCGAGCTTCGCGGCGATGCCCACCGCCTCTCCCGTGACGAGGCGCTGGCGCGCGTCCGTCGGAGTGGCGACGACCTCGCCCGCCTCGATCCCGATCCGGATCTCGAGCCCGACACCGTGCTGCTGCGCGAGCTGCTCGTTGAGCGCTGCGATCCCGACGCGGATGTCGAGGGCGGCGCGCGCGGCGCGCAGCGCGTCGTCCTCGTGCGAGATCGGGATGCCGAACGCCGCCATGACTGCGTCGCCGGCGAACTTCTCCACGGTGCCGCCGTGTCGCGTGATCGCGGCGGAGACCGTTTCGAAGTAGCTCAGCAGGACGCGCCCGAGCGCCTCGGGATCGAGCGCCTCGGCGAGCGCCATCGACTCGACGACGTCGACGAAGAGGATCGTGACGAGCCGCCGGAACTGCATCGCCGGCCTGGCGAGCGGAGCCTCCTCGAGCAGGAGCGAGTCGTCCTGGCGGAGGATCGCGGCCTCGAGCTCGCGGAGCTCGGGGCCGGGGTCGATGCCGAGCTCCTCCACGAGCGTCTCACGCGCGGTGCGGTAGGCGGCGAGCGCGTCGGCCTGCCGTCCCGAGCGGTAGAGCGCGAGCATGAGCTGCGCGCGTGGGTGCTCGCGGAGGGGCTGCGCGGCGATGAGTGCCTCGAGCTCGGAGACGAGCTCGGCATGACGTCCGAGCGCGAGATCAGCCTCGATCCGCTCCTCGAGCGTGACGGTGCGCAGCTCCTCGAGCCGGGCGATCTCGGACTGGGCGAACGGCTCGTACAGGAAGTCCGCGAGCGCCGGCCCGCGCCAGAGCGCGAGTGCCTCCCGCAGCGCCCCCTCGGCCGTGACCGGATCTCCCCCGTCGAGAGCTGCCCGCCCGTCCTGCGTGAGCTGCGCGAAGCGATGCAGATCGACGCGCTCCGGGGCGAGCTCGAGCTCGTACCCCGGCGCGCGCGTCGCGATCACGGGCCCGAGCGCCTTTCGGAGCTGCGAGACGTAGACCTGGACGGCATGCGGCGCTGTTTCGGGCGGGTCTCCTGGCCAGAGCGCTTCGACGAGCCGATCGACGGAAACGACGCGTCCAGGCTCGAGCGCGAGCACCGCGAGCAGGGTCCGCGGCTTCGGCCCTCCGAGGGCGATGGGCGCGCCGTCCCGCTCCGCCTCGATCGGGCCGAGGAGCCGTACGTCGAGCTGTGGGGTGCCTGCCCCGCTCGCTCCGTCCATTCGTCGTCCCTCGATCTCGTGTGCTGTCGCACTTTCTCACGAGCGCCGGGGGAATGCATCCCGTCTTGAGCCGTTCTTGAGAGTCCGCGCGCACGCTGCAGCCATCCAAACCACTACCACGGAGGTCTCCATGGCTGCCATCGTCGTCAACGTCTCGCCCGCGAACCGTGTGGGAGCGAAGGAAGGGCGTATCGGAATCTTCCCGGGCGGAGCCACGACGGCGATGTACCCCGCGAACACCTCGTTCTGGGTGGGCTATGGGTTCGCGGCCGACGTGGTTGGCGGAGCCGACCTCGAGGACGTCTCCACGCGCTTCGAGCTCGACGTGGACGGCGAGCCCGTCTCGATGCTGACCGATACGCACATGGACTCCGATCTCCCCGTGCGGAAGACGAATATCGCCGAGTTTCCCGACGGGCTTCCCGTCGGCTGGCACGACTTCACCGGGCGCTGGTACGACGGCGGGCGCCTGATCCTTTCTAGCCGCGCGGCGATCCAGTTCGTGGAGGCCTGAATCCTTGAGCGTTCTTTGAGACGCGTCGCGCAAGGTCATGTCCATCACGCGACGCGCCGGACCTGACGGACGGCGCACAGGGAGGGAGGTTCGAAATGAACGGACTCAAGATGCGGCGACCGAGCCCAGCACTCGTCGTGGCGACCGTCGCCCTGTTCGTCGCGCTCGGCGGATCGGCCGGCGCAGTCGTCACGGCAGCCGTTCCGCTCGCGCAGCGGGCACTCGTCGCCGACAACGCGAAGAAGGTCGGCGGTCAGACGTCGGCGCAGATCGCAACCGCCGCTGCCTCGCGGCCCGGGCCGGCGAGCACGGCCGCGGGCCTCGTGAGCATCAAGACCGGCAGCTGGTCGCTCTCGGGCGATAGCGATGGCGACTTCGTCATCTCGTGCGACGCCGGCCAGAAGGCGATCGGCGGAGGCTGGGACGATCCCGGCGGCTGGGCGCACGGCTGGGACGACCGTCCCACGCCTGACGGCAGCGGCTGGCGCGTGTACCTGACGACCTCCGACGCTCCGGGGACGCAGTCGGGCGGCCTCTACGCCGTCTGCCTGAGGTAGCACGTGAAGCTCGCGCTCATGTGGTCGAGTCACCGCTGGCCGCTGCTGCTCCTCGCGGCGGCCGCGGTGAATCTCGCCGGCGGCGCCGCACGGGGGGCGAACGTCCAGCCGCCCACGCAGACGACCGTCACGGCCCGCCTGGCGTCTCACCCGGGCGCACCGCTCTCGTCGGCTCGTCTCGCTCAGAGCTCGATCGCCTGGGTCGGCGGCACGACGACGGCGAGCACCGGAGAGTCCGTGACGGTATACGTCTCGGCAGCCCTGCCGACGGAGCTCGGAACGCCTCAGACGTGGACCGACTTCCTCGCCGGCCTCGTCCACGGACCTGAGCTCGCGGCCCTCACGGCGTACATCGCGGCTTTCGACGAAATGCAGGAGGTGTGCGGCTTGAGGGCGCTCGGCTGCTACGGAGGCAACCGTATGGTCTCGATGGGCGAGACGATGTTCGGCGTCACCGCGGCCGAGGTCGTGCGCCACGAGTACGGCCACCACGTCGCTTTCCATCGCACGAACGCGCCGTGGCTCGCGATCGACTGGGGCCCGAAGAACTGGTCGTCGGCGGTCGACGTCTGCAAGCGCGCGGATGCGCGAACCGCCTATCCCGGCGACGAGGGAGACCATTACTCGCTGAATCCGGGCGAGGCGTGGGCCGAGACCTACCGCCTCCTCGACGAGCGAAGGGTCGGTGCGGTCGGAACTGGATGGCAGATCATCGACTCGAGTTTCTATCCGAGCGAGACCGCCCTCCAGGCTGCCGAGCGCGACGTGGCCCAGCCGTGGACATCAGGCCGGCGTCAGGTGCTCCGCCGCGCGTTCACGAGGCGTGGCCCTGCGACGTGGCTCGTTCCGCTCGCAACGCCGCTCGACGGCATCCTCGACGTTCGGGTCGCGCTTCCGCGGGGCGGCCTCCACGAGGTCACGCTCCTCGCCGCCGATCGCCGAACCGTGCTGCAGAAGGGCCTCTGGTCGTCGATGACCATGAAGACGATGACGCGAACGCTCTGCGGAGAACGCTCGCTCTTCCTCCGCGTGACGCGCAAGGGCGCGCTCGGCAGGGTCACCGTCACCGCGACGACGCCCTAGAACGGTCTTGAGCGTTTCTTGAGCGATGACTCGGATGCTCCGCCCGTCACTACGAATGCCGACCGGACGGTCGGCGAAACGGAAGCGAGGTTCGACGATGAACGGTACGAAGCGTTCCACACTCGCCGCCTCTCTCATGTGCATTGGGCTTCTGATCGCGACCGCAACCGTCGGCGCGGCCACGATCAAGGGCACCGCGGGCAACGACACGCTCCGCGGAGGCGCGGCAGCGGACAGGCTCGATGGGAAGGGCGGAAACGACAACCTCTACGGCGCCGCGGGCAACGACGTGCTCGTCGGCGGAGCCGGGAACGACCTCCTCGTCGGGGGCCCCGGCGCCGATCGGCTCACGTGCGGCGCAGGGCGCGACACGGTGCGCGGCGACGCTCAAGACAAGGCCGGAGCCGACTGCGAGGTCGTGAAGGGGATTCCTCCGAAGGCTCCCCCGCCGCCTCCTCCGCCTCCGCCGCCGCCACCCCCACCGCCGGTCTCACCGGTCACCCCCGGCTCGTATCAGGGACAGACGCAGAATGGCAACTTCGTGTTCCTGACGGTGTCTGCCGATCGCACGTTCACCGGGTTGCGAGTCAACGATCTTCCCGCGGCCTGCGATGGCGGGGGCTCCCTGGCCGGCGGCGAGGACTTCGGCGACAGCAGGTTCCGAATCACGGACGACGGAACGTTCGAAGCCGAAGGAACCTGGGACGGCTCCATCGTTCAGGGCGACGTCGAGTTCACGCACTGGGACGGCCGAATCGCTGGACGATTCGACACCGCAACGTCCGTCAGCGGAACGATCGTCATGAACTACGGGCTCCGCTACCAGGGCTCGGCGCTCCGCTGCTCGTCCGGCGAGATCAGATGGACGGCAACACTTCGCTCCTGAGATAGGGGAGGGAGGACGACCGCCGGCGCGCACTTCGTCCCGCGCCGGCGGTCGCTCTACGTCACGGCGAGCTCGGTCAGGGGCTCGCCGTCGCTGTGCCGCCAGGTGATCGCCGCGAAGACGATCGCCATCCACGTGATTCCGAGAACGACGGCGGTGAAGAGCGGCACGACGCCCCAGTTCTCGAGCACCTGACCCGCGACGAGGAAGCCGAGCGGCGCGGCGAGCGTGTTCGCCGAGATCACCGCAGTCATCACTTTGGCGCGCAGATCCGTCGGGGTCCGTGACGTCAACACTGCGATGAGCGGCCCGTTCACGAGCGGCGTGAAGAGCGTGGCCGCGAACAGAGAAGCGAAGACGATTGGCCATGGAGGCAGGAACGGCAGCACCCACAGAGGAACCGAGAAGGCGAGGATCCCGAGCGCAGCGAGCCGCAACGGCGCGGCCCTCTTCACCGCGAGAACCGCGAACACGCTCCCGACGACTGCGCCTGCACCGAGCGCGGCGTAGAAGAGACCGGCGATCCAGGAGCGCCCGTCGAACTCGTCGTACGCGTACACGGGAAGCCCGGCGGACATCCCCGCTGCGAGAAAGCCGAAGACGACGGTAGTGGCTGCGAGCGGCGCGAGCAGCTTGTCGGAGAGCACGAAGCGCAGACCGGCGAGCACACCGTGCTGCACGGCAGACGCAACCGGCTTCCGGCGCGGGATGAAAGCGAGAACCAGCACGAAGGCGACGAGGTACGTCGCGGCGTCGACGTACAGCACGTTCGAGGCGCCGATGAACGGGATGAGCGCACCGGCGAGAGCCGGACCGAGGAGCGCGGCGAGGGCGTTGCCGCCCTCGATCGAACTGTTCGCCTGCGACATCCGGGTCTCGTCCTCCCCGACGAGCTCCGGAAGGATCGTCCGCTGCGCTGCGAAGTACGGCGCCATGAAACAGCCGAGCAGCGCGACGATGGCGAGCAGCGGGCCGAAGCTGAGCGCGCCCTGATCCAGCTCTGGATGGAGAAGGGCTGGGAGGCGACGCTGCGCGAGGTCGTCGAGGAGGATCCAGACTGGATCGCGGTTTATCTCGAAATGAGCCGGAAGGCGCGTACGAATCCGGACCTCAGCCGGCTGCACCGCACGCAGGCCGAGGAGCTCGCGCCCGCGCTCATCGAGCACGTGCGAGAAGAGCAGGCACGCGGCGACCTCCGCGGGGACGTGCCAGCCGAGAAGATTGCCGGCTTCGTCAGCATCGTCGCGAACGGCATCGCAGTGCAGCTGGGAAGCGGCGAGCCGATCCGCGACGTCGACACGCTCGTCGCATTCGTGCGAAGCGCGGTCGGACCGCCTACGACCTGAGCTCGTCCGGGTACGCCTTCGCGTAGACGCGCCGCACGCGCTCGACCTCGTCGACGTATGCCCGCGTCTCCGGGAACGCGATGCCGCCGCCGTCCGCCAGCCAGCGGTCGACATTCCCCTGACCCGCGTGATAGGCGGCGAGCGCGAGCCGCAGGTCACCTTCGTACCGCCCGCGCAGGTGGTCGAGGTACCACGAGCCGTAGCGAACGTTGATCTCCGGGTCGCGGAGATCCGAGACGACGAACCTCGCCCCGCCGGTGCGGGCCGCGATGCCCTTCGCCGTGTCCGGCAGCAGCTGCATGAGGCCGACGGCGCCGGCCTCGGACTCCACGTCCGGATCGAAGCGGCTCTCCGCGTAGATCACCGCCGCGAGCAGTGTCGGATCGAGGTCGTAGTTCTGCGCGTGCGCGCTGACGATGTGCTCGTACTCGAGTGGGTAGCGCGCGCGTAGGTACCAGTCGGGCTCGGAGTCGACCACCCACGCCGCGGCCCCCGCGACCGCGAGCAACGCGACGGAGATGGCTACGAGGAACCGCACGGCTGCGGCGTCAGGACGCCGCGACCAGGGTAGCCATCACCTCTGAGACCCACGCGTCGAGCTGGTCGGGCGTTCCGGTGTTCACGTAGGTGAAGTCGGCGCGCTTCGCCTTGTCGCGGTCAGGCAACAGCCGGGCCTCGCGGTCGTCCGCGCGACCGCGGCGCGCCTCGCGGAGCTTGGTCGGCGCGGTAATGACGACGACCTTGTCGAACCGCGTCTCGGCACCGACCTCGTAGAGGAGCGGCACCTCGGTCACGCACACCCGCGGCGGGTTCGGAAGTGCCGCGAGTTGCTCGCGCCACGCCATGTACTCGCGCGAGACGAGCGGGTGCAGGAGCTTCTCGAGGAAGTCGAGCGCCTCGCGGTCTCGGAAGACGCGGAATGCGATGCGCTCCCGATCGGGCGCTCCGTCGTCGCCCAGGATCTCCTCTCCGAAGCGCTCGACGAGGGCGCGCTGCACGTCCGAGTCGGACGCGAGCAAGTGGTGGACGATCTCGTCGCTCGACACGGTCGCGGCGCCGTGCCTGCGGAACGACTCGAGGGCCGTCGACTTGCCGGCCCCGATCCCACCGGTGATCGCGACCGCGAGTGGTCGGGTCAACGAGCGCGGCTAGTCGGAGTCGGACTGCTGCTCGGCGGCGACTTCGACTGCGACCTCGTCCTCGGCCTCGGCCGCTTCCTCGAGCTCGGCGTCGGCCAGCGCGACCTCGGCAACGACCTCCTCGGCCACGTCCTCGGGCTCAGGCCTCAGCCTCGGCCTCGACCTCGGCCTCGACCACCGCCTCCGACGCGGCCACGTCGACTCCGGCTTCGATCTCGCCCTCGACGTCGCCTTCCGCCTCGGCCTCGACATCGGCCTCCTCGACCTCCACATCGGCCTCATCGCCCTCCACTTGGAGTGCAGCCGTCGTGGTCGGGAACGCCTCCTCGGACAGCCTGAGGTCGGGCATCGTGTGGACCGACTCGGCGCCGTCGGCGCGCGGGACGGGCTCGTCGCCCTCCTCGACGCGCTTGAGCGAGAGGGAGAGGCGGCGGCGCTCGCCGTCGATCTCGAGGATGCGCACGTTCACCGCGTCGCCCTGTGAGACGACCTCGCGTGGGTTCTCGACGTGGTGTGCGGCGAGCTCGGAGATGTGCACGAGGCCCTCGACGCCGGGAAGAATCTCGACGAACGCGCCGAAAGTGACGACCTTCGCCACACGTCCTTCGACGACGTCCTCTTCGCGGTAGCTCTCGACGACTTGCTGCCACGGATCCGTCTGCGTCTGCTTGAGGCCGAGCGAGATCCGCTGCCGGTCGCGGTCGATGTCGAGCACTTTCACCTTGACGGTCTGACCGATGTCGAGCACCTCGGAGGGATGGTTCACGTGGCTCCACGAGAGCTCGGAGATGTGGATGAGGCCGTCCATGCCGTCGAGGTCGACGAACGCGCCGAAGTCGACGATGTTCGAGATCTGGCCTTCGATGACGTCACCTGGGCTCAGCCGGTCGAGGATCGCCTGGCGCATCTCCTTGCGCTCGTCCTCGAGCACCGCGCGCCGCGAGAGGACCACATTGTTGCGCGAGCGGTTGAGCTCGATGACCTTGCAGCGCAGCTCCTTGCCGAGGAACTCGTCGAGATCCTGCACGCGCCTGATGTCCACGAGGGAGGCTGGAAGGAAGCCGCGCACGCCCAGGTCGAGGATGAGACCGCCCTTGACGACCTCGATCACCTTTCCGTTGACGGGCTCACCGGACTCGGCCGCGGCCTCGATGCGCTTCCACGCCAGCTCGAAGCGGGCGCGCTTCTTCGACAGGATCAGGCGCCCCTCGGCGTCCTCCTTCGTGAGCACGAGAGCGTCGATCTCCTCGCCGACCGCTACCTCGTCGGCGGGATTGACGGATCGCCTGATCGTCAGCTCGGCGACCGGGATCACACCCTCCGACTTGTAGCCGATGTCGACGAGCACCTCGTCCTTGTCCACGCGAACGACCGTGCCGTGCACGACCTCGCCCTCGTTGATCTCCGGAAAGGCAGCGTCGTAGTCGGGGATGAGATCCCCGTCAGGCCCTGTTATCCAGACACCCTCTTCGGCGGCAGCAGGCTTTTCGGCGATGTCGTTCGCCATCGGATCGCGGAGTATAGCCGGATGCAGCGCAAATTCCGGTCAATCGCGTTCAGCTAGAACCTACGCGTGCGCATCACGCTCGTTCGCAGCGCGACGGTGATCGTCGAGCTGGCAGGGAACCGCATCCTCGTGGATCCGATGCTCGACGACGTGGGTGCGCGACCGCCGATCGAGCAGACGCGCAACCCGGTGGCGAACCCGACCGTGCCGTTGCCGTTCCCGGCCGAGAAGGTCGTTCGCGGTCTCGACGCGGTCATCGTCACACATCGGCACCGAGACCACCTCGACGCACGCGCCGAGGAGCTCCTGCCACGCGACGTGCCGGTCTTCTGCCAACCCGAGGACGAGCAGGCGCTGCGCGAGCTCGGGCTCGATGCGCGCCCCGTCGCCGACGCGCTCACGTGGGACGGCCTCACGATCACGCGGACCCCGGCACGCCATGGGAGCGGACACATCGCGGAGCTCCTCGCGCCGGTGAGCGGCTTCGTCCTGGGCGACCTCTACCTCGCGGGAGACACGGTCTGGTACGAGGAGGTCGAGCTGACGATCGAGCGGCACCGACCGCGTGTCGCTGTCGTGAACGCGGGCGGCGCGGAGTTCGTCGAGGGCGGCCTCATCGTGATGGGCGCCGACGATGTGCGCGAGGTCGTGGAGCGCGTGCCGGTCGTCGTCGCAGTGCACATGGAAGCGCTCAACCACTGCTTCCTCGAGCGCGCACTGCTCGCGGCCGCCGTCCCGGAGGTCGTGATCCCCCGGGACGGCGAGACCGTCGAGGTCTAGCTACAGACGCGTGATGCGATTCTGCGGTCCCGGCGCGACGCCGCCAGGATTCGCCGTGAAGTACTTCTCGATCGCGTCGAGGTCGACATCGCCACCGAGCCGGCTGGTCCCGTCTCGCAGGACGAAGAAGTTGTCGCCTCCTTCAGCCAGGAAGCTGTTCACGGTGACGCGATACGACGTCCCGGCTCCCAGCGTCGTGCCGCCGAGCTTGATCGACGCGGGATCGATGCGTGAGCCGATCGGCGCAGCCGGGTTGTACGCGTACGTGAACCCGTTCGACACCTGCAGGATGTTCGTGGTCAGGACACCCGTCGTCGGGTTCACGAACCATTGTTGCTCGAGCAATATGTCGATCTGCGCACCGGTGAGGGTCATCGTGACGAGGCTGTTCCCGAACGGCTGCACGTTGAACGCCTCGCCGTACGTGACCTGACCGGGTTGCTCTCCACCGCTGATCTGACCGAACAGAAGGTCGGTCCGGATCCCGCCGGGGTTCATGAAGGCGATCACCGCGTTGCCGAGATCGGCGGGCGTCGTCGCCGTGAGTTGCGAGTCGGCGATGACGTCGCCGAGCGCGGATTCACCGGCCGGATTCGCCGCGCGCGTGATGTCCGCCGTGATGTTGCCGATGACGCGGTTCGCGAACGGCGCCGAGAGCGTCTTGTACTTCGTCACGAGCGTCGTGAGGTCCGGCGCCTTGTCGACCGTACGCGTGACGATCTTGTTCTCCACCTGCGCCGACACGACGTCCTTCGTCGCGCGGCTGACGGTGAGGTCGATGTCGGTCACGAGTCGACCGGCGGACGCCGCTCCCGTCACGATCTTGCCGTCGATCAGGCAGTTGACGGCCCAGTTCGTGTGACCTGTGACGACGACGTCGACCGCGTCGTCCATGGCCTGGACGATCGGAGGCAGCGCGCCGGTGAGCGTTCCGCACTGGTTGATCGTCGTCGCGTTCAGGGGGTTGGACGTCGCGCCGCCCTCGTGCAGGAGGACGATGATCGTCTCGATCCCCTGCTTCCTCAACTCCGGCACGAGCGCGTTGACGGTGTCGGCCTCGTCGGAGAAGTTCACATGCGAGATGCCCGCGGGCGACACGATCGAGGGGGTGCCCTCGAGCGTCATCCCGATCACGGCGACCTTCACGCCCGGGAAATGGTGGATCGCGAAGGGCGGGAAGATGGTCTTGCCGGTGTCCTTGTAGGCGACGTTCGCCGCGAGGAACTCGAAGTCGGCACCCAGAAACGGGTCGCCGTCCTGGCACCCGTCGACGGGGTGGCAGCCGCCGTCCTGCATGCGGAGCAGCTCATCGACGCCCTCGTCGAACTCGTGGTTGCCGACGCCGTTGTAGTCGAGGCCCATCTGGTTGAACGCCTCGATGGTGGGCTCGTCGTGGAACAGCGCCGAGATGAGGGGCGTCGCGCCGATGAGGTCACCCGCCGAGACGAACAACGTGTTCGGGTTCGTTGCGCGAAGGTCGCGAACGTGTGTCGCGAGAAATTCGACACCACCTGCGTTGCCGGCGGGCTCAGTGCCGCCGATACGACCACCCGAGCCCGTTGGCGGCTCGAGGTTGCCGTGAAAGTCGTTCAGACCGAGGATCTGGATCTCGGTTATCTTCGCGCGATCGGCGGCGCGATCCGACGGGTCGCCCTGGGCGTGCACAGCGGCTGGCAGAACCAGTAGCCCGAACGCGAGCATGACGAAGAGCGCGCGTACAGCAGAAGTCATGTGTCTCCCCTCACCCGATTGACGGCGCCGATCCTAAGGCATCCCCGCTTCGCCTACCTGTGAACCGACACCAACACCCTCTTACGACTTCGCCTCCGCCCAGTCGTCGCCGACCCCGATGTCGACCGCGAGGGCCGGATCCAGCGGATAGGCGCGGATCATCTCCTCGCGGACGAGCTCGCGCACCTTCGACACCTCGGTCTCGGGCACGTCGAGCAGGAGCTCGTCGTGCACCTGCAGCACGAGGCGGGCACCTCTGCCCTCCGCACGCAGGCGCTCGTGGATCGCGACCATCGCCACCTTGATGATGTCGGCGTTCGAGCCCTGCATGACGAAGTTCACGGCGACGCGCTCGCCGAAGCCACGCGTCTGTCGGTTCATCGCTCGGAGCTCCGGCACCGGCCGCCGCCTCCCGAGCAGGCTCGTCGCGTAGCCGTCCTCGGAGGCCTGCGCGATCGTCCGCGCGATGAACGCCTGCACGAGCGGGAAGCGGGCGAGGTATGTGTCGATGTACGCCTGCGCCTGATCCTTGGGGATGTCGAGGTTCTCCGAGAGCCCGAACGCGGAGATGCCGTAGACGATCCCGAAGTTGATCATCTTCGCGACGTTCCGCTCGTCCTTCGTGAGCGTCGCCGGATCCTTCCCGAGCACCTCGGCTGCCGTCGCGGTGTGAATGTCCTCGCCGCGCGCGAAGGCCTCGCGCAGCTTGGGCTCGCCCGACACGTGCGCGAGGATGCGCAGCTCGATCTGCGAGTAGTCGGCGGAGAGCAGGCGCTGCCCGGGCTCGGCGACGAACGCGGAGCGAATCTCGCGACCGAGCTCCGTCCGGATCGGGATCGCCTGGAGGTTCGGGCTCGAGGTCGATAGTCGTCCGGTCGCAGCGACCGTCTGGTTGATCGTCGTGTGCAGCCGGCCGTCGTCGCCGATGAGCGTCGGAAGCGGCCCGAGGTAGGTGTTCACGAGCTTCGTCAGCTCGCGCCACTCCTCGATCACGGGGACGATCTCGTGGTCCGAGCGAATCGCACGGAGCACCTTCGAATCGGTCGAGTAGCCCGTCTTTCCCTTGCGACCGGGCGTGAGCTCGAGCTTCTCGAAGAGGATCCGCCCGAGCTGCAGCGGCGAGCCGATGACGAACTCCTCGCCGGCGAGCTCGTAGGCGCGCGCTTCCAGCTCCTCGATGCGGTCCGAGAGTCGCGCGGTGATCTCCCCCATGCGGTACGTGTCGATGCGGACGCCCTCGTCCTCCATCGCGCCGAGGACGACGGACAGCGGAAGCTCGACGTCGCGGTACAACCGCTCGGAACCGCGTTCGGTGACCTTCGCGAGGAGCGGCCCGGCCAGGCGCCGCGCCGCTTCCGCGTGCCGGACGAGCGCGGCCGTCTCCTCCTCTGCGGACGGATCGGGCTCGAGCTCGACGCCGTACTCGGCCATCAGGTCGTCGAGCTCGTACTCGGCGCGACCGGGATCGATCAGGTACGCCAGGAGCATCGTGTCGTCCGCGGCAGGCTCTCCGAGGCGGAGAGCCTTCGCGTCGTGACCGACGACGGTGAGTTCCGTGCTCCGTAGGACTGCGGGGTTCGGCGCTCGCTGCACGACGATCACTTCGCTCGTCTCCGATGCGACCGCGATGCGTTCGGCGTCGGCGGCGACGCCGACGCGACCACGGATGCCCGTGAGATCGCCTTCGCGCCAGTGCACCTTCTCCGACTCGGTGGCCGGACGCTCCGCCGCCGGCAGCGCCTCGTCGAGCGTGTCGACGCGGCCGAGCAGCGCACGGAACTCGAACCGCCGGAAGATCTCCTTGAGCTCGGAGCGGTCGGGGGGCTGCAGGACGAGCCCGGCGGGATCGACGCCGAGGTCGAGGTCGCGCCGCATCGTCGCGAGGAGCTTCGAGGCTCGGGCCTGCTCCGCGTTCTCGGCGATCGCCTTCGAGCGTGCGGGCGAGAGCTCCGAGGCGTGCTCGACGACGTCCTCCAGCGAGCCGTACTGCGCGATGAGCTGCCCGGCCGTCTTGTCCCCGATCCCGGGAATGCCGGGGATGTTGTCGCTCGTGTCTCCCTTCAGGCCGATGAAGTCCGGGATCTGCAGCGGACGGATCCCGTACCGCGCCTCGACGCGCTCCGGCGTGTACACCTGGACGTCCGCGACACCACGCGGCGTCATCATCAGGCAGACGTTCTCCGAGACGAGTTGGAACGCGTCGCGGTCGGTCGAGACGACGCAGGTCTTGAGACCCGCCTCGTCGGCGAGTGTCGCGAGCGTCGCAATGACGTCGTCCGCTTCCCACCCCTCGAATTCGAGGTTCTCGTAGCCGAACGCCTCCACGATCGGCCGGAAGTGCATGAACTGCTCGCGCAGGAGGTCCGGCATCGGCCGACGATCGGCCTTGTAGTCGGCGTCGATCTCCTTGCGGTGGACGGGCCGCGTGTCCCATGCGACCGCGACGCCTCGCGGTCCGTAGTCCGAGAGCAGCTTGAAGAGCATGTTCGTGAACCCGAGGAGTGCGTTCGTGGGCTGCCCGTCGGTCGTCTGCAGCTCCTCGGGGAGCGCGAAGAACGCGCGGTACGCGAGATTGTTGCCGTCGACGAGGAAGAGCTCGGAGTCGCGTGCGGGACCGTCGTCGAGGACGAGCTCCTCGCCGGTCAGCGTCTTCGGGCTCACGACCCAACGCTATCGTCCGCGGTCCCGTGGCTGGCGTCCCGCTCCTCTCGGGCTCGCGGATCGTCACCGTCCCGGTCGGCGCCGACACCGTGATCCTGCGGCCCCCACCGCCGCCGACGCGTGTGGTGGACGTCGCAGCGGTCGTTCGCGATGCCCTCGCGTACCCACTCGCCGGCGGATCGCTCGACGAGCTAGCGCGTCCGAGGACTCGCGTCACCGTCGTCGTCGAGCCTCCCTCGCTCCCACTGCCCGGCGCACAGGTCGATCCGCGTCCGGCTGCGCTCGCGACCGTTCTCGACGAGCTCGAGAGGCTCGGCGTCGCGGACGAGGACGTCACGCTCCTCGTCGCCGGCGGTCTCGCACGTCGAAGCGGCAGGAAGGAGCTCGAGTGGCTCCTGCCGCCTCCCCGGGCACGGGTGTTTCACGGTCGCGTCGTCGTCCACGACGCCGCCGCTGCCGACCTCGTCGCGATCTCCGACGACAGTCGGGTCAACCCCGCGGTAGTCGATGCCGACGTCGTTCTCGTCGTCTCGTCGGCCGAGACGGTCGTCCAGGGCGGCCCGGGGACGCTCCTCGCGGCCTGCGACGCGGGAACAGTTCGACGAGCCGCCGCGGCACGGTCGCTCGTACAGGCCTCCGGGGAGCCGGTGTGGAAGCTGGCGCTCGGAATCGAGGAGGCGGTGGCCGAGCGAGTCGGCCTTCTCGGCGTCTCGCTGGTCTTCGACCATCCGCGACTTGCCGGCCGTTTCCGCGGCTACCCGCACGATCCGGCCGCGCTCGAGCATGTCGCCCGCTCTCCGTTCCGGCGTCTGTACTCCATGCTGCCCGGCGCAGTGCGCCGCGGCATCCTGAACGACCAGGCGCGAGTCATCGCCACGACGGCCGCCTTCGCGGGCCGGCCGTCGGTCGCACACGCCGAGGCGCTGGTTCGAGTAGTCGAGCTTCGCGGAACGCGGGTCGACGAGCCGCTGGACGCGATGGTCGTCGGCGTCCCGTGGATAGGGTCGCACTACCCGCGCGAGCCGCTCAACCCGATCACGTCGGCAGCCGTCGTCCTCGGCCTTGCGCTACGGCAGTGGCGGGACGCCTTCCCCGTGAAAAGTGGAGGAACCGTCGTGCTCGTTCATTCGCTGACGCGAGCGTTCGCCCACGCGACGCAGGATCCGTATCGCTCGCTCTTCGACACGCTGCGGTCCGGCGACGCCGAGCTGCTCGTCGATGCCGAGACGTCTGCCGCGGCGGATCAACGCGGACTCCGTGCCTATCGCGACGGGCGTGCTTGCCATCCGTTGCTTCCGTATGCGGACTGGGCGAGTTGCCAGCCGGCGCTCGCGCGGCTCGGACGCGTGATCGTGGCGGGGAGCCGCGACGCGATCGCCGCGCGCGCGCTGGGATTCGTCCCGAGCCACTCGGTCGCGAGCGCGCTCGAGATGACGCACGGTGTCGCCGGCGGTCATGCGCGCGTCGGCGTCCTCCTCGCGCCGCCGTACGCGCCGCTACTCGTGGGTTGACGAGCAGACGAGCACGCGCCCACGGAGCGGACGCCTTCAGTCTCGCGCGAGTGGGTCAGTCCTCACCGAGGTAGGTCTTGCGGACCCGCTCGTTCGTCTTCAGCTCGGCGGCCGGCCCCTCGAGGGCGATGCGCCCCGTCTCCATGACGTAGCCGCGCTGCGCGACGTCGAGCGCCATGAGCGCGTTCTGCTCGACGAGGAGTACCGGCGTGCCCTGCTTGTTGACCTCGATGACCGTCTCGAAGATACGCTCGACGAAGATCGGCGCGAGGCCCATGGACGGCTCGTCGAGGAGCAGCAGCTTGGGCCGCGCCATGAGCGCGCGCCCGATCGCGCACATCTGCTGCTCGCCGCCGGACATCGTGCCCGCCTTCTGCATCCGCCGCTCCTTCAGGCGCGGGAAGAGCTCGAAGACGCGATCCATGTCGGCCGCGAAGTTCTCCTTGTCGTCTCGCTGGAACGCACCCATCTCGAGATTCTCGGTGACGCTCATGCGCGGAAAGAGGCGCCTGCCCTCGGGGCTCTGCGCGACACCGCGCTGCACGATCGAGTGCGGTGTCGCACCCGTGATCTCGTTCCCGCGGAAATGAATCGTCCCCTGCTTGGGATGGTTGAGGCCGTTGACAGCCCGGAGCGTCGTCGACTTCCCTGCACCGTTCGCCCCGATCAACGTGACGATCTCGCCCTCTCGGACCTCGAGTGAGATGCCCTTCACGGCGTGAATCGCCCCGTAGTAGACATGGACGTCCCGCAACTCCAGGACTGGCTCTGGCGAGCTCATGCCGTTGCGGCCTTCCCGAGGTACGCCTCGATGACGCGTGGGTTCGCCCGGATCTCGGCAGGAGTGCCCTCCGCGATCACCGCACCGTACTCGAGCACGGTGATGCGCTCGGACACGCCCATCACGACCTTCATGTCGTGCTCGATGAGGAGAATGGTGAGGCTCTTCTCGTCGCGGACGCGACGCACGAACGCCGTGAACTCAGCCGTCTCCTGAGGATTCATGCCCGCCGTCGGCTCGTCGAGAAGCAGGAGCTTCGGATCCGTCGCAAGCGCTCGCGCCACTTCGAGGCGCCGCTGATCGCCATACGGGAGCGTCCCCGCGTACTCCTCGTGGCGGCGTGGAAGCCCGCAGTAGACGAGGAGCTCGCGAGCCCGATCACGCGCCTCCGTCTCCTCGCGCTTGACACGGGGCGTGCGCAGGATCGACCCGACGATCCCGCCCCGAAGCCGACAGTGCATTCCCACGAGCACGTTCTCGACCGCTGTCATCTGTGCGAAGAGCCGGATGTTCTGGAACGTCCTCCCCACGCCGAGCTCGACGATGGCGTGGGGCGGCTTGCCGACGACCTCGGTGCCGTCGAACACGATCGAACCGGACGTGGGCACGTACACACCGGTGATCTGGTTGAAGAACGTGGTCTTGCCCGCGCCGTTCGGGCCGATGAGAGCGACGATCGAGCCCCACGGAATGGTGAAGTCGACGTCGTCCGTCGCGACGAGGCCGCCGAACTCCTTCCTCACCTTGTCCGCGACGAGCAGATTGCCGGTCGATTCCATCAGTCGTCGGTTCTATCGCGATCGGTCAGCGCGCCCTCGGTCTGGACGTCGTAGAACGGCGTGTCGTGAACGCCTTCCTCGATCTCGATCTTGTGTCGACGTTCCGGTATCAACCCCGTTGGCCGGAACAGCATCATCGCGACGATGATGAGCCCGTAAATCCCGAACTGGTACTGCGTCGGGTCGAAGTCGACGCCTGCTTCCTGGATCTTCGCGCCGATGTTCGCGAGTCCCTCGATGTTCAGGTATCCGAGGATCAACCCAGCCGTGACGACACCCCAGATGCTCCCGATCCCCCCGAGGATGACCATGCACAGGAGGAAGATCGAGAAGTTGAAGTAGAAGTCCGATGGGTTCGCCCCGAGTTTGAAGCTCGCGTAGAACGCGCCCGCGATGCCGCCGAAGAAGGCCCCCATGGCGTACGACCAGGTCTTCGTGCGCATGAGTGGGACTCCCATTGCGGCAGCCGCTGTCTCGTCCTCGCGAATCGCGATCCAGGCTCGGCCGAGCCGCGAGTCGCGCATCCGGACGCAGCAGAAGACCGTGAACAGAACGAGCACGATCGCGGTCCAGTAGTAGTAATCCGAGTCGAACACCCAGCCTCGGAACCCGAGCGTGTCGATCGGGCTGATTCCGTTGACGCCGTTGGTCACGTTGAAACCGAGCCCTTGCTCGTCGGCGTTCCGCACGACCTGGGGGATGATCTCCCCGAAGCCGAGAGTGACGATCGCGAGGTAGTCCCCTCGGAGACGAAGGGTCGGCAGGCCTATCAGGATGCCGACGATCGTCGTGAAGACGCCTGCGGCGATGAGAACGACCCACATGGAGATGTGGATTCCCTGAAGCCCTTCCCTCGCCGTGGAGAAGAGGTGGAAGTTGAGGTCGTTGAACTGCTGGGACGCGAGCCAGCCGGCCGTGTATGCGCCTGCGGCGTAGAACGCGACATAGCCGAGGTCGAGCAGGCCCGCATAGCCGACGACGATGTTGAGACCCAGCGCCATCATCGTCACGACGAGGATGTAGACCATGGAGCGGATCCCGGGAACGAAGTCGCCGATCAGCGGGACGTCGACGAGGTACTCGCGGATGAAGGGATAGAGCAGTCCGACCACCACGAGCACGACCGCAGCGATGCGGCCGTGCTCCATGCGGCGTGGATCGAGCGATGCGGCGACGGATCTCATGCGCCCTCCGGGGTCCGCTCCCCGAGGAGACCCTCCGGCCGGAACACGAGCGTGGCGATGAGGATCCCGAACACGATCGTCCGAGTCCAGTCACCGCCCGGAGTACCGTCGAGCCCCTCGTTGTAGGCCTGGATGAGGCCGATCACCATCGCACCCATGACCGCGCCCGGGAGGTTCCCGATGCCGCCGAGCACCGCGGCGGTAAATGCGATCAGCCCGAGCTCGAAGCCGGTGTCGTAGCGCATGTTGAACTGGAGGAGGTAGATGAGCCCGGCAGCGGCTGCCAACGCGCCGGCGAGCATGAACGTCACCGAGATCGTCCTGTTGACGTCGATGCCGAGCATCGCGGCGGCGTCGGTGTCCTGTGCGACGGCCCGCATCGACTTGCCCTGGCGCGTGGACCGAACGAACCACGTGAGCAAGAGCAGCAGCGGGATCACGACCGCGAAGACGGCGAGGTCGTTCCACTGGATCGCGACGCCCCCGATCTCGATCGCGTCCGTCCGCGGGATGACGTCCGGGATCGTGTGGTAGCTAGGCCCGTAGATCGCAAGACCGACGTTCTGGAGGATGAAGGACACGCCCACCGCCGTGATCAGCGGGGCGAGCCGCGGCGCGTTGCGAAGCGGCTTGTACGCCATGCGCTCGATCACGGCATTCGCAAGTGCAAAACCCGGCATGGTGACGACGAGCACGAGCAGGAGGCCGCCGATGACCACCGGGATGCTCGTGTCCGCATCGAGACCGAGCCAGGTGATGATCGAGAACGCCACGAGACCGGACAGTGCGAACACGTCGCCGTGCGCGAAGTTGATGAGCTGCAGGATTCCGTACACCAGCGTGTACCCGAGCGCGATGAGGCCGTAGGTCGCGCCGACCGTGACCCCGATCACGGTGACGTCGAGGAACCGCGTCGGATCCTCGAAGAACTTTACGAGCAGCCAGAGGAGCAGCGCGCCGACGAGCAGCAGCCCGATGACGTCGAGCAGGCTCGAAGCTCGCACGCGGTGGAGCGCAGCGATCGCCGTGCTCGACATGCGACGGTGACTCTAGAACACGAAGTGGCGGGGATCAATGTCCCCGCCACTTCGTCCGATCGGAGTACTACGAGCCCTGTGCCGCTTGAACCACTTCGGGGCTCGGCGAGTCGGTGAAGACGCTCTCCATCACTTCCGTCGTCGCCTTGTACATCGTGAAGGCAACGACAGCACCGGATGCATCCAGCGGATCACCGTTCTCGTTGAACGAGAACGATCCGATGATGCCGTCCGTGACCTGGGTCGCGAACAACTCCTCGAGGATGCTCTCCCGCGATCCGTCGGAGGCGGCGATCGCGTCGAGCAGGACCTCGGCCGACTGTCCGGCGTACATGGCGTAGGCCTGGAGCGGTACGTCCTTGAGCGCACCGGCCTTCAGCTGGGCGCCGAACTCCGCCGCCGCAGCCCCCGTGATCTTGTCGACCGGGGCACCTGCGTTGGAGAAGAACCCGCCTGCTGCCGCCCCTCCGGACTCGTCGATCGACGACTGCGACTGGAATCCGTCCGGTGCGTACAGCTTCACGGCGCCGTCGTTCGGTCCGAGCACCGCGACCTTGTCCTTGATCACCTGGCCGCCGTTCTCGGAGATGAGCCCGCCGAGGAAGATCGCGTCTGCACCCGTGCCCTTGATCTTGTTCATCAGGGCCTCGTAGCTCGACGCCTTCGGATTCCAGGCCTCGTCGCCGACGATCTCGATCCCGACATGCTCCATGGCACGCCTGGTGGTTCCGGCGACGCCCTCGCCGTACGACTCCTTGTCGTTCAGGATGTACGCCTTCGTGACGCCCTGATCCTTCGCGTACTCGGCGATGAAGGCGCCCTGGTAGTCGTCCGACGGTGCGACGCGCAGGTAGTTCCGCGTCGTGGTCGGGTAGTACTTGTCCGTCCCGTTCGCCTCGCACGCGCCCGCCAGATTGACCGTGAGGCACGGCCACGTGTTCGCCGCGGAGAAGATCGGAATCGCCTCGGGATTCGGCGTCCCGTCCTCGCCACCTCCGGCCTTGTTCAGGAGCGGGATCATGATCGCCGCGCACGGCGAGTTGTAGGTGCCGAGAACAGCGACGAGCGAGTCGTTGACGGCATACGCATTGCCGTTCTGCGAGCACTTGCCCGTGTCGTAGTTGGCCGCCTGCGCCGTCGAGTCGTCGCAGACCTGGTAGGCGACGTTGTAGTCGCCGGCCTTCCACTCGTTGTTGTCGAGCATCTGTCTGATGGCCGCGACCATCTGTTCGGTCACCACGCGCGAGGGACCTTGCATCGGCAGGTCGGATGCGATCAACACATCCGGATCGCCCTCGCCCTCGTACTCGATGGCCGTGCACGACGACGACGGCAACGCGGTCACTTCGGTGTCTCCGTCGTCACCGCCACCACAGCCGGCCGCGACGAGCGCAAGCGCGGCCACGAGCAGTCCGAGCAAGGCGAGCACACTCTTCTTTCCAGTCAACCTATTCCTCCTTGCATCGATTCAACAGTTAGCGTGCCGGCTCCGCCGGCGTGCCGAGAGTATCCGCACTCTCCTCGCTATGCGCAACCGCGAGCGGGACCTCATGCCGGAGGTGGGGGTCGAACCCACACGTCCCGAAGGACACGGGATCTTGAGTTGAGCCAGTGACCTCGGTGGGTCTCGGCTGATCCGGAGTTTTGGCTCGGCTATCGCGAATCGGGCTGGAACGTCCGAACCTGATCTCTGCCCAATCGGTGGGTCGTGTTGCCCGCTCTGTTGCCCGCTCGACAGCGGGTAGTCCTCGGTCAGCAGCCCGAACGTCGCCCAAGCGATGAGCGCGCCAAGGCCCCGCTGGCGGGCCTTGGCATGTCGGACGCTCGCGTTGCGTCTCAGTGAACGTAGTAGTCCACGAACTGGCCGTTGTTCCAGTGCCCCGTGAGGTTGCAGATCAGCGCGTAGTGGCCCTGCTTCAGCTTGAGGGCCAACTTCTTCGTCTGCCCGGGCGCGATCTCTTCGATCTCACCCACCGCGCCCTTCTCAGGAGCGTCCTTCGTACCCGCCTTCGCGAGTTGCCCGGCCGCGATCGTCGTCTTGAGCACGACGAACTCATGCTCCAACTTGCCAGCGTTCCGCACGACGAACGTCACCTTGGGAAGCGGGCCGTGCGACTTCGACGCGTTCAGCGGGATGATGTCCCACTCGACCATCTTGTACTTCACGACCGACGGCCCATGTGCGGGCTGAGCGGACGCCGGAAGTAGCACGGCACCGGCGATCATCGCGAGAAGCGCAGCGATCCTGACCTTCCGGCTCATACGGCTCCTTTCCGTCGAGGATCGGATGAGATAACCGTACGAATGCAACGGGGGCTATGCCATCCGGGGATTCGCGTATTGCCAGTGCATGCGAATGCCCTACTCGGTGAGCAAACCGAAGACCGCGAACGAGACGAGCACGCCGCCGAAGACGATGAGCCAGATCTGGTAGCCGGGGATCGCGACAGCGACCACGACCGAGAGCACGGCGATGGCGACCATCGCCCAGCGGGTCGTCCTCACGGCGCACCGTGCACGCGGAATCGCAACGCCTGATGGAGATTCCGTCTCGAGCCGTACCTTTCGTCGAGGGATGGGCGTAGGGGTCAGATGACAGGCGTGTCGCGTGACGCACGTACGCGCGGCCGCATGTCGCGCGACAACTGCGCCTTTCTACTGATGCTCTCGTTGCCGCGCGGAGAGAGACTGGCACTCGAAGGGGCTCTCAGCGATGCCCCTGACAATCGGAGGTTCTCATGTTCACCTATGTCGGGCTCTTCAGGGTCGCGCCGATTGCGCGCGAGCACCTCGAGAAGACCCCCGAGTACTTCGACAAGATCTACAAGATCGTCGAGGGCGAGGGCGGTACTGTCGAGCGCTTCCTCGCAGTCATGGGCCCGTGGGAGTATCTCGGCATCTTCGAGTATCCCGATCTCGAGACGGCTTTCCGCGTCCTCGGCAAGATCGCGAAGCTCGAGGTGTTCGAGACGGAGACGTTCCCGGCAGAGGACGTCAAGGTGTTCTGGAAGGCGCTCGTCTAGCGTCGACGTTTCACTCCGGAACAGCGCATGGGCCGCTTCGAGGCGGCCCATGCCGTTAGTAAGCCGCTGCGCCTCTCGGCGGGGAACACAGAGTTGTCAGAGGAATCGGCTCGAGCAGCAATGCCGCATGACACGGGGTCAGATGCCAACGATTCCGCGGGGCGTACGAACCCGGGCGCTAGCGATGAACTGCCCGACATCTCTGATCTCAGTACTTTCCCCGGATGCGCCTGCCGAGCCTTGGGGGCAGTATCGAAGACGGCGAGAGACACGGATCGCGAGTAGGACGAAGTTTCATCGCGAGGGCAGCAGGAAGAATCTCCGAATGTCCCCCCGGTGAGACGGACGAAAGCGAAATCGGTTTCCCGAAGATCAGCAGAGGGCCTGCGAAAGCGGGCCCTCTCTCCGTGGTGACGACGATTTCGCCGGATCGTCGGGTTCCGGGGTGACCCGCCGCCTACGTCTCTGTAAGGGTAGGGGCACGCGACCACACGTCATCGGTTACGCCGGTGACGAACTTCAAGCGCAGCAACACGCTCGATCGTCAGAACAGCCACCTCGACCGCCACCATCGCCCAGCGGGTCGTCCTCATGCCGGGCACGCTCGCCTGGGCGCAGCGGCGCTCACAACGACTTGGAAGCCCAGTCCTTCGTGGCATCTTCTTCCATGCGCTCCAGGCGCTCGTAGTAGTCGGGGAACTCCTTCATGTGTGCCAGAGCGATCTTCCCTGTCAGGATCGGGTCGTCGTGCGTCACGTCCGTCTGGGGATCATGGGAGCCGTGCTCGTACTCAACGTCCATGCCGAAGCGGAACTGCTCGAGGTCGAAGCGGCTCCAATCGACACCGATCTCGTCGCCCACTCGCTTGGCTTCGTCTGTCGTCGTGCGTCGGGACTCAGCCATCTGCGGCCTCCTTCGTCGTTGACGGAACCTCGGGGACGTACACGCCGCCGGGCGTGAGCCACTTCTTCGCGACTACCGCAACCGCGACGACCCCGGCGGCGAGCAAGACGGCGCGGGTCGCCTTCACGACGACGGCGTGGGCGGACGCACGCCGGGCAGCAGGGCGATCTCGCCCGTCGCCTTCGGCGGCGCGGTCGAGATCGTGACCTCGACGCCGTACTTCTCGGCCAGAGCCTCCATCTTCTTCTCGAACTCCGTCTTCGGCATCGCGGCAGCGTAGCTCGGCTCGCCGCGAGCGCGGCGCTCGACGGAGAGGCGGCGTGACCTGTGCTGACGAGCCGTTCGGGCGTGTTGCCCTCTGTGTTGCCCTCTCGTGATTCGCGAGCTGCCCGGCCACGGGGGCGCAAGACGGATTCCGCATGCCTACACGCTTTGCACCGATGCCGGAGGTGGGGGTCGAACCCACACGTCCCGAAGGACACGGGATTTTGAGTCCCGCGCGTCTGCCAGTTCCGCCACTCCGGCCGAGGTGATCGTAGCCCGGCCCTCGGTGACCGACCGCTAACCGAAGAACGCCCGCGCGACCTCGTACCATTCGGGGGGCACTGTCTTCAGCTGCCTCGTCGCCTCCTCGAGGGAGACGTCGACGATCGCGTCGCCGTGCAGCGCGGTCATGCGCCCGAACTGACCTTCGTGGACGAGATCGGCGGCTTTCAGCCCGAATCGTGTCGCGAGGATGCGATCGCGCGGCGTCGGCGTCCCGCCGCGCTGAACGTGCCCGAGCACGGAGACGCGCGTCTCGAAGCCGGTTCGCTGCTCGATCTCTCGGGCCAAGGCGTCGCCGACGCCGCCGAGTACGACGTGGCCGAACTGGTCGGTGCGCCGCGCCTCGCCCGCGACCAGCCGCTGCTCGCCCGACTCGAACATGAGCTCGTACCCCTCGCTCACGACCACGATGGAGAAGTCCTTGCCGCTCTCGTGGCGCTTCAACAGATCCGCGCACGCGCGCTCCACTGTCATCGGCTGCTCGGGGATGAGGATCACGTCTGCGCCGCCGGCGATCCCGCTCATCACCGCGATCCAGCCCGTATGCCTGCCCATGACCTCGACGACCATGACGCGGTTGTGCGACTCCGCCGTCGTGTGGAGCCGGTCGATCGCCTCGGTGGCGATCGTCACGGCCGTGTCGAATCCGAACGTGTAGTCGGTGCCCGAGAGATCGTTGTCGATCGTCTTCGGAACACCGACAACCGGAAACGCATGCTCGCGGTGGAGCCGGGCCGCAACCCCGAGCGTGTCCTCACCCCCGATCGCGACGAGAGCGTCGAGGCGTTGCTCGCCGAAGTGCCGCAGCGCGGCTTCGACGCCGCCGTCGATCGTGTAGGGATTGGTGCGGGTCGTGCCGAGGATCGTGCCGCCTCGCGGAAGGATGCCCGACACCTCGCGACGCCCGAGCGGCGCGAAGATGCCCTCGGTCAAGCCCTTCCAGCCGTCGCGGACGGCGATCATCTCGTGGCCGCGGTCGGTAGAGAGCCTGACCACGGCACGGATCACGGCATTGAGACCAGGGCAGTCGCCACCGCCGGTCAGAATTCCGATTCGCAAGCCACTTCCTCGCTCAGACGTCGGGCGGGCCGACTTGAATCAGCGTCTCGAGACTCGCCGGCGAGACCAAGACGGCGTCGACCCCCGACCGCTCGAGTTCGGACACGTCCTCCGGCGTCGCGTCGTGCAACTCCGCGATCGCGAGCTTCCCGGCGGGCACGTCGTGGAGCAGCGCGAGCAGGACAGCCAACGGGTCGTCGTCCGCGTCCTCCGGGACGGTCAGGAGAAAGATCTCCGGGTCGAAGTAGCGCAGCGAACGCTCGAGGTCGCCGGACTCCCACACGCGCACGACGCACTCGAGTCCGAACGCGTGCGCCTCGTCCCACATCGCGAGATCGGGCTTGATCACAACGGCGTCAGCGGCCGACCCCTGGGCGTCGAACATCCGACCGAGGTGGAGGAACGGGAGTCCCGACGAGACACGCACCGCATTCGCGTTCGTGAGCGCCGCGAGCGCATCAGCGCCCTGCTTCTCGGCGGAACGCGCGCTGGGCGCGTCCGACACCTCGACGACGAACGAGATGCCGTCTCCCTCCGCGATCGCCTGGCTCAGCTTGGACACGGAAGGGGATCGTAGTCGGCAACGTACGAACCCGTGCGGCAGGCCCGATCGAAGCTGGTCGAGTGCTCGCGTAACCGACGCGAGCACGACAGCCCAATTCGAACGATACGCTCCCCCTCGTCGAACCAAGCGTCCGTGCTGCGTTGCGGTGTGCACCAGACACGCTCCGGCACGGTGACAAGGAGGAAGCAATGTCGAAGGGACTTTCTGCGGTGCTTGCGGGGGTGGTGCTCGCACTGGCGCTCGTCGTCTCCGCGTGTGGCGGCAGCGACGAGAGCGCGAACGACCTGCTGGCGTCGATCGAGGACAAGGGTGTGCTCACGGTCTCGACCGACCCCGCGTACCCACCGCAGTCCGAGCTGAACGAGGAGACAGGCGAGTACGAAGGCTTCGACATCGACGTCGCCACCGAGATCGCCGAGCGGATGGGTGTCGACATCGCTTGGGAGGCACCTGCCTGGGAAACGATCACCTCAGGAAGCTGGAACGGCCGGTGGGACATCTCGGTCGGCTCGATGACCATCACCCCCGAGCGTGCCGAGGTGCTCCACTTCAGCCCGCCCTACTACTACACACCTGCCGCGATGGCGGTGCACGACGGGAACTCGTCTATCACCGAGGCAGCCGACCTCAACGGAAAGACGGTCGGCGTTTGCGCAGGTTGCACCTACGACCTCTACCTCCAGAACAAGCTCCAGATCGCGCAGGACGCGTCGGGCGAGCCGGAGGACATCCCCTCGGCCATCACCGATCCAGACATCAAGACCTACGACACGGACTCGACGGCGATACAGGACCTCGCACTCGGCGACGGCCGGCGGTTGGACGCCGTGATCTCGGCCTTGCCGACCCTCGAGGGTGCCATCGAGGCCGGGACGCCCATCAAGATCGTAGGCAGCGATCTCTACTATGAGCCGCTGGCCGTTGCGGTGGATCGGAGCTCCGAGCTCGATCCGACCAGCCTCGTCGAGCGGATCGCGGAGATCGTCGACGAGATGAAAGAGGACGGGACGCTCGAGGAGCTGTCGGCCGAGTGGTACGGCACGAACCTGACCGTTGCTCCGCGCCCGACGTCGTGAGCTGAGCGGAATGGGCTCGTGACGACGAGCTATGAAGGTGGCGGCGAGCATGTCTCGCCGCCACCGCCTCCGCACCTCCACCACAGGCCGAGCCGGCGCGAGTCAGTCGAGCTCCATGCCGCGCGCATTCCATTCACGCTCAAGCTCGCGGCGGTCTGGGCTGTCATCCTCGCGCTGCTCGTCGGGCTCTTCGCGGCCGCCGGCTTCGACACGGCGTGGATGCGCGAGCATGCGGCGTTCATCGCGAAAGGCATCACGTGGACGATCATCATCGCGGCCCTCTCCATCCTTCTGGCCTGCACACTCGCGCTTCTGGGTGCGCTCGGACGTCTGAGTCGCAACGCGATCGCCGTCGGCGTCACCGGCTTCTATACGTCGTTCTTCCGCGGCACTCCGCTCATCGTTCAGCTCTTCCTCATCTATCTGGCGCTCCCCCAGATCGGCATCGCGCTCGGTGATCCCTGGGCGGATCTCCTGACGTTCGACGTCATCACGGCCGGAGTGCTGGCGCTCGGCCTCAACTACGGCGCGTACATGACGGAGATCTTTCGCGCGGGCATCCAATCCGTCGGGCACGGTCAGTCGGAAGCAGCCGACGTTCTCGGGATGACATACCGGACGAAGATGAGCCGCGTCATCCTCCCGCAGGCCCTCCGGGTGATCATCCCGCCGACCGGGAACGAGTTCATCGCGATGATGAAGGACACCGCACTTGTCAGCTTCCTCGGGACGAGCGTCGCACAGATGGAGATCTTCCGACGCGCACAGCTCGCCGGCCGAGCCGACTTCCGCAATCTCGAGGCGCTGATCATCGCTGCGCTGATCTACTGGGGCCTGACGACGATCTTCCAGTACTTCCAGCTTCGGCTGGAACGTCGCTTGAGCAAAGGGTACGTGCGTGGCACCTCGGGGGTTGCGGGCGCCACTGCTCGCCACGAGCAGTGAACGCGGCTCCCGAGAACACGGCGCTCGCGGTTACCGGCCTGTGGAAGTGGTTCGGGGACCACGTCGTGCTCCAGGGAATCGACCTCGAGGTGAGCCATGGCGAGGTCGTCGTCGTCTTCGGCCGCTCGGGCTCGGGAAAGAGCACTCTCCTCCGTTGCATCAACTTCCTCGAGGAGCCGAACGCGGGGACGATCGAGGTCGCCGGGATCCGGGTCCAAGGAGGAGGTCATAGAACCCGCGCAAAGCGAGAGCGGATACGCCAACTACGGATTCGAACGGGAATGGTGTTCCAGGACTTCAACCTCTTCCCCCACCGGTCGGCGCTCGACAACGTCATCGAGGGCCCCCTCACCGTTCTCGGAAAGCCTCGGGCGGAGGCGGAAGCCACGGGACGCGAGTTGCTGCACGTGGTCGGGCTTGCGGAAAAGGCCGATCAGTATCCGATCCAGCTTTCCGGTGGACAGCAGCAGCGGATTGCGATTGCGCGCGCCCTCGCCATGAACCCGAAAGTGATGCTCTTCGACGAGCCCACCTCAGCACTCGACCCCGAGCTCATCGGCGAAGTCCTCGCGGTCATGAAGCGCCTCGCCACTGAGCTGCACATGACGATGATCGTGGTGACTCACGAAATGGGATTCGCTCGTGAGGTCGCGTCACGCATGGCGTTCATGCACCTCGGCGAGATCATCGAGCAGGGTCCGCCCTCCGAGCTGATCTCGAACCCCCGACGTGCCGAGACGAGCCGGTTCCTCGAAGCCGTGCTGTGAGCCCAAGCCGGAGGGCTGGACCGTCGGCGACCCGCAAACTCGAGCGTCACAGAGCTCGTCACACTCAGACGATGCGCCTGCTCGCACTCGTCCTGGTCGGTCTCCTTCTCGGCACCGGCGCCGCCGGTGCACGCAGCGTCACCGGCACGCCGCGGAGTGATCGGCTCGTAGGAACGCCACGTGCCGACCTCATCAGCGGCCTCGGAGGGAACGACGCGCTGCTCGCCGGGCGCGGCGCGGACTTCCTCGACGGCGGTGCGGGACGCGACACGCACGACGCAGGCCCGGGCAACGACCTGGTCGCGACCTCGTATGACGGCGCACGCGACGTCGTGCGCTGCGGAACCGGCCTCGACGTGGTGAACGCCGACCTCCCGGACATCGTCGCGAGCGACTGCGAGCTCGTAGGGCGCCGCCTTTCACGTGACCCTTATCGAGACGACGGCGCGCAGCACGAGACGGAGGTGGAGCCCGACAGCCTCACCGTCGGCCGAACGACGGTGGCGGCGTTCCAGGTCGGACGACGTCTCGACGGGGCGGCAACGAACGTGGGGTTCGCGGTGTCGACCAACGACGGCGCCTCGTGGCGCAGCGGTCTTCTCCCCGGCCTCACCGTCGCGAGCCGCCCGCCCGGCGTGAACGCGCGAGCGAGCGATCCCGTGGTCGCGTACGACGCGGCCCACGCGACGTGGCTCATCTCGACGCTCGCGCTCGCCGGGACGACGACGCGTCTTGCGATCAACCGCTCATCCGACGGCTTCGCGTGGGACACCGCGCTCACGGCGCTCGAGGAGCGCGTCGCGGAGGGAATCGCGTTCGACAAGAACTGGCTCGCGTGCGACAACAGCTCGTCGTCGCCCTTCTTCGGCCGCTGCTATCTCGTGTACACCCACTCCGCCGATCGCGACATGCTGACGGTCACCTGGTCGGACGACGGTGGTCTCACGTGGTTCGCTCCGGTCGACCTCGGAGTGCGTGGCGGAGTCGGTGTCTTTCCTGCGATCCGGTCGAACGGCGATCTCGTCGTCGTGTACCTCTTGCAGGTGGGACAGTTCGCGATCGCAGCCTCGCGTTCGGCGGACGGCGGCGCAACCTGGGGCGCGCCGGTGCGCATCGCGCCGATCGACGGTGGCTGCAGCATCCGTGACTTCCGCGCATTCCCGTTGCCGTCGGCCGAGGTCGACGCGACCGGTCGGTTCTGGGCGACGTGGCACGACTGCGCGTCACCCGGTGCGTCGGGAAACGCGGTGTTCGTGGCCACGTCGGCCGACGGCGCACGGTGGAGCGCGCCGATCGCAGTGACACGTGCGCGCGACGCGGTTCTCCCGGCGATCGGGATCGACGCCGCGACGGGGCGCGTCGCCATCGCGTACATGCGCTCGAGAGCGGCAGGTATCGACGTCGAGCTCACGATCTCGCCCGGTGCTCCCGGAACCTGGGCGCTGCCCCGGCGACTGTCGGCGCAGTCCATGCCTCTGCGGTGGATGCCCGACACGACGTCCGGCCGCATGCTGGGCGACTACATCTCGGTGCACTACGCGCGTGGCAGGCCACTCGTCGTCTGGGTGCTGGCGAACGAGCCCGTTGGCTCGAGCTTCCGCCAGGCGGTCTACGCGACGCGCGGCTGAGGCGTCAGAGCCCGATCGGGTGCCAGACGGTCTTCAGCTCGAGGAAGGCCGAAATCTCCCAGGGGCTCTGCGCGTCGGCGCTCGAGCGGACGACGCGCTTGACGTTCTCGGCCGCCGTGCGCTCGAGCTCGGTCGTGTCGCCGTCGATGCCCGTGAGGTCGATCGCGTTGACGTCCATATGCCCGGCCAACCACGGCGCGAGCTCGTCGGCGAAGCCGGTGAGGACGTTGACCGATCCGGGAGGGAAGTCCGACGTTGCCAGCGCCTCGGCCAGCTCGACGGCGGCCACGGGGTGCTGCTCCTGCGCGAGAATCACGACCGTGTTGCCGCCGACGAGCGCGGGGAGCAACCGCGAGACGATCCCCAGCAGCGGCGGCTCCGCGGGAGCGACGATCGCCACGACGCCGGTCGGCTCGGGGATCGTGAAGTCGAAGTACGGCCCGGCCACCGGATTCGAGCTGCCGATGACCTGCGCGAGCTTGTCCGCCCAGCCCGCGTACCAGACGGTGCGATCGATCGCCGCCTCGACTTCGTCGCGGCCCGTCGATGCGCTCTCGAGATCGGACGAGCGCGCTTCCATCATCTCGGCAAGCCGATAGAGGACCTGGCCGCGGTTGTACGCGGTCATGCCGGACCAGGTTGGAAGCGCGGAGCGAGCCGCACGCACGGCGTCGCGCACGTCCTTCCGTGAAGCTCGCGCCACGTTGTGCCCACCGGCGTCGAACGTCCGTCCCGACTCCGAGCGCGGGAACGCGCCGCCCACGTAGAGCTTGTACGTCTTCTTCACGGAGAGGCGGCTCATGGTCTGTGCTGCGCCTGCACGCTGTGGACGAACGTGTGCTGACTCGGCTCGAAGGTGTGTGCCCCGTGTCGCGGATTGCGGGCTAGGCTCGACGCCGGGTGGAGGGTGGCCACACTCCCCACCCAGGGTGGGGAAGTGGTGCTCGCGCGGCTCGTCGTCGTGATCACTCGTCGAACCTCAGGTACGGCTCGAGGCCATGGCGACCGCCCTCGCGACCGAAGCCCGACTCGCGATAGCCGCCGAACGGTGAGGTCGGATCGAAGCGGTTGAAGGTGTTCGCCCAGACGACGCCGGCGCGCAGCCGCTCGACCATCCACAGGATCCGCGACCCCTTCTCGGTCCATACCCCGGCGGACAGACCGTACGGCGTGTTGTTCGCCTTCTCGACGGCCTCCTCGGGAGTCCGGAACGTGAGAACCGAGAGCACCGGGCCGAAGATCTCTTCCTGTGCGATCCGGTAGCTCTGCGCCACGTTCGTGAAGAGCGTCGGCACGAACCAGTAGCCGCGCTCGGGCAGGTCGCACACCGGCTGGTAGATCTCGGCACCCTCCTCCTCGCCGCTCGCGACGAGCTCGCGGATCTTCTCCAGCTGCGCCTTCGAGTTGATCGCGCCGACGTCCGTGTTCTTGTCCAGCGGATCGCCGACGCGCAAGGTCGACAGCCGGCGCTTGAGCTTCTCCAGCAGCGGCTCGTAGATGGACTCCTGCACGAGGAGCCGCGAGCCCGCGCAGCACACGTGCCCCTGGTTGAAGTAGATCCCGTTGACGATGCCCTCGACGGCCTGGTCCAGCGCGGCATCGTCGAACACGATGTTCGCCGCCTTGCCGCCGAGCTCGAGCGTCATCCGCACGTCGCGGCCGGCGAGCTCGCGCATGATCAGCTTTCCGACCTCTGTCGAGCCCGTGAACGCCAGCTTGTCGATCCCGTCCGAGCGCACGAGGTGCGCGCCGGTCGTCCCGTCGCCGGTGACGAGGTTGACGACACCCGGCGGGAGCTCGGCCTGCCGGCAGATGTCCGCGAAGATCATCGCGGTCAGTGGAGTCGTCTCGGCCGGCTTCAACACGACGGTGTTGCCGCACGCGAGCGCCGGCGCGATCTTCCACGAGAGCATGAGCAGCGGGAAGTTCCACGGGATGATCTGTGCGGCGACGCCGAGCGGGCGCGGCGAGCGGTTGGGGAAGGCGTACTCGAGCTTGTCGGCCCAGCCGGCGTAGTAGAAGAAGTGCGCGGCCGCGAGCGGGACGTCCACGTCGCGCGACTCGCGGATCGGCTTGCCGCCGTCGAGCGACTCCGCGACCGCGAGCTCCCGCGAGCGCTCCTGGATCAGGCGCGCCAGACGGAACAGGTACTTCGCGCGTTCCGCCGGCGCGAGCGCAGACCAGCCGTTCTCGAAGGCGCCGCGCGCCGTCTCGACCGCGTGTGCGACGTCCTCCTCGCCGGCGAGCGCAACCTCGAACAGCGACTCCTCGGTCGACGGCGAGATGGATGCAAACCACTCGTTCGTCCTCGGCTCGATCTCCTCCCCGCCGACGAACAACCCGTACCGCTCGCGGATCTGGACGATGTCGCGCGCCTCGGGTGCCGGCGCGTACTCCCACTCGAAGGCGGCGGGAAGGTTCGAGGCTCGCTTCTCGACCTGGGCCATCAGTCGATCGTGAAGTAATCGCCGGATTGATACCGCCCCGTCTTCTCCTTGCGGAGCTGCATGAGGACGTCGTTCAGGAGTGACGACGCGCCGAAGCGGAAGAGATCGGGCGTCATCCACTGCGACCCGAGCGTCTCGTACAGCGTCACGAGGTACTGGATCGCCTGCTTCGATGCGCGGATCCCGCCCGCGGGCTTGATGCCGACGATGTGCCCCGTCTCGGCATACACGTCGCGGACGACCTCCATCATGCAGAGCGTCACCGGCAGTGTCGCCGCGGGGCTCACCTTCCCGGTCGACGTCTTGATGAAGTCCGCGCCCGCAGCGATCGCGATCAGAGACGCACGGCGGACGTTGTCGTAGGTCCCGAGCTCGCCCGTCTCGAGGATCACCTTCAGGTGGGCCTCGCCGCAGGCCTCCTTCACGCGCACGATCTCGTCGAAGACCTTCGCGTAGCGACCCGAGAGAAACGCGCCGCGGTCGATCACCATGTCGATCTCGTCCGCGCCAAGCTCGACGACGGCGCGCGTCTCAGCGACCTTGAGCTCGGTCGGCGACTGTCCGGACGGAAACGCGGTCGCGACCGATGCCACCTTGACGCCACTACCTGCCAGACGCTCCTTCGCGACGCCGACGAGACTCGGATACAGGCACACGGCCGCAACCGGTGGCACGGACGGATCGGCCGGATCCGGCCGGATCGCCTTCGAGCACAGTGCCGCCACCTTCCCCGGCGTGTCCTGCCCCTCGAGCGTGGTCAGGTCCATCATCCGGATCGCGAGCTCGAGTGCCTGCACCTTCGACTCGCGCTTGATCGAGCGCTTCGCAAGTGTCGCAGCGCGCTCCTCGAGCGCGACGGCGTCGACGGAGCCCACACGCGGGAGCCGCGGACCGGACGGAAGCTCGAAGCCACCGACGAGTGCGGGCGCCTGTGCCACGTTGCGAGTGTAGTGCGGCGCGTAAGCCTGGCCGGCGTGGCGTATCGCTCAGAGGCCCATGCGCTCGAGCATCTTGGGGTCGCGGCGCCACTTCGGCCGCACCTTCACCTGCAGCTCGAGAAAGACCGCGTGACCGACGAACGCCTCCACCTCCGGCCGCGCACGCGTGCCGATCTCGCGGATCATCGCGCCCTTCTTGCCGACGAGAATCCCCTTCTGGGATTCCGTCTCCACGTAGATGACCGCGTGGAGGCGCCTGTCCTCGATCTCGTCCACCTCGACGGTGAGCGCGTGCGGTACCTCTTCGCGCGTGAGATGGAGTGCCTTCTCGCGGACGACTTCGGCGATGCGTTCCTCGAGCGAGAGATCCGTCTTCTGCTCGTCCGGGAAGTACGCGGGACCCTCGGGCAGCAGGAACACGAGATCGGACCGGAGCTCGCCGACGCCCTCCTTCGTCTTCGCGCTCACGGGATGGAGCGCGTGGAAGTCACCGAGCGCCGCTGCTGCCTTCATCTGCATCGCGATGTGCGCCGGCTTCAGCCGGTCGACCTTGTTGAGCGCGATGATCACCGGCTTGTCGAGACCGAACACGCGGCGCGCGACGAAGCGATCGCCAGAGCCGATGTGAGCGCGGGCATCGACGACGAGAAGCACCGCGTCGACGTCCTCGAACGACGCGTCGACGGTCTGCTGCATGCGCTGCGTGAGCTCGTCCATCGGGCGCTGGAATCCCGGGAGGTCGACGAGCGCGAGCTGATAGCCGTCGCCGTGGGCGACCCCGAAGAGGCGTCGACGCGTCGTGTTCGGCACCTTCGACGTGATGGCGATCTTCTCGCCGCAGAGCGCGTTCACGAGCGTCGACTTGCCGACGTTCGGGCGCCCGGCGACAGCAACGAATCCGCTCTTCACGCCGGAGGCTTGATGCGGGCTAGGGGTGCGTGCGGGGAGGGCATGCGCCAAGCAGCGGGTTCGGCGCGACACTCGCCGATACCCAAAGGTATCGGTGAGTGACGTGACGGACGCGATGCGCCGTGCGCAGGCCCCCATCCGTGCGTGCTCCTAGCCCGCATCAAGCCTCCAGGTCGACGCTGTCGAACGACTCGGGCAGGAGCTGGTCCGGGGTGAGTGTCACGACGCGACCGCCGTTGCGGAAGACGACGCGGTCGACACGCATCTCGAGGAGCCACTGCCGGCAGCCGCCGCACGGCGACGCGGTGATCGCGGCGACGGCGAAGTCCCCTGGCCGGTAGCCCTCGGCAACGGCACGCGAGAACGCCGTCCGCTCGGCGCAGACGCCCAGAGGATAGGAGGCGTTCTCGACGTTCACGCCCTCGATCACCCGGCCGTCTCGCGCCAGCACGGCACAGCCGACCTGGACGCTCGAGTAGGGCGCATACGCACGCGCGGCAGCCGCATCGGCGAGCGCCAGGAGCGCCAGGTCGGTCATCCGAACACCTGGAAAAGAAGGAGCGTGACGAGCGCACCGAGCAGAGCGCCGGTTGCCACCTCCGACGAGGAGTGCACACCGGATTCCACGCGAGTCTGGGCCACGAGCAACGCCATGATGAACGTCACCGACGAGACGAGGAAGCGCTGCGACGAATCCTCGAGGATGAGCGTCACCGCCATCCACCCCGCGAACGCGACGGCGGCGTGCCCGGAGGGAAGTCCGCCGCGCAGCGGCGTGCCACGTCCGGTGTACGCCTTGACGGCGATGACGAGGATCACCGTGACCGCGAGGGCGACGAGCGTCAACTCGGCCGGCGCATCCGAAAGGCGCGTGAGGAACCGCGAGCTGCGCGTCGCGACCTCCCCGGAGAACACGAGGTAGCCGACGGCGACCGCGTTCAGCGCGGCGATGAGAACGGCGCCGGCAGCGATGTCCTTCGCGATCTTCGCCATCGGGTCGAACGACGTCGACGCCACGTCCACGGTCGCCTCGACCGCCGTGTTCACGAGTTCCGCGACGAGCACGAACGTGATCGCGAGCAGGAGCACGGCGAGCTCGAGCTTCGTCGCACCGAACCCGATCGCCGCGACGAGGACGGCGACCGCCACGGCGAAGTGGATCCAGAGGTTCCGCTGCGTCCGAACGGCGTGGACGATCCCCTCGGCGGCGAAGTTGAAGCTCTGGAAGAGCGAGGTCGACGGCTGCCTGCTCATTGCGAGGCGTGCGCTCGCTCTCGCGCGGTCATCTCCTCGCCGTGGTCGTAGCCGAGCAGATGGAGGAGACCGTGCACCAGCGGCTCGCGCCAGCTCTCCCCGACGACGTCGGGGCAGAGGACGACGTCGCCCAGCGCGCGGGGCTCCCCGTCCGGAAGCTCGTCGCGGCCGTCGAGCGGGAACGAGAGGACGTCCGTCGTCTCGTCGATACCGAGGTGCTCGCGCTTGAGCGCGCGCATCTCGTCGCTCGCGACCCACGCGATGCCGAGCTCGCCGTCGGATACTCCTTCAGCCGCGACGACCCGGACGGCGAGCGCCTCCGCCGCGTCGCGGTCGACCGATACGCCGCTTCGGTTGTCGGTCTCGACCGTGATCACCGGCGACGTGCCGTGCCGGTCTCCTCGGCGTGGCGCTTGTACGCCTCCACGATCCGCTGCACGAGCTTGTGCCGGACGACGTCTTCGTTGCCGAACTCGACGAAGCCGATCCCGTCGATCCCGGCGAGGATGTCGCGCACCTGGATGAGGCCCGACGCCTGCTCGCGCGGGAGGTCGATCTGGGTCACGTCGCCCGTGACGACCATCCTCGAGCCGAACCCAAGCCGTGTCAGGAACATCTGCATCTGCTCGGGCGTCGTGTTCTGCGCCTCGTCGAGGACGACGAAGGAGTCGTTGAGCGTGCGCCCGCGCATGAACGCGAGCGGCGCGACCTCGATCGTCCCGCGCTCCATGTATCCGGCGAGCCGCTCCGCGTCGAGCATGTCGTAGAGCGCGTCGTAGAGCGGCCGCAGGTACGGATCGACCTTCGCCAGCATGTCGCCGGGCAGAAATCCGAGCCGCTCGCCCGCCTCGACCGCGGGACGCGTCAGGATCACACGGCCGACCGCGCCTTCGGAGAGCGCCGAAACGGCCAGCGCCATCGCGAGGTAGGTCTTCCCGGTTCCGGCGGGGCCGATGCCGAACGTCACGGTCGCACCGCGGATTGCGTCCACGTACCGCTTCTGGTTCACCGTCTTCGGCGTGATGTTCTTGCCGCGGTGGTGCCAGACGACGTCGTCGAAGACCTCGCGCACGTCATCGACCTGGTCGAGGGCGGCGAGCACCGCGCCGACGGTGTCCGGCCCGATCTCGTGGCCGCCCTCCACCAGCTCGACGAGCTCGTCGACGACGGCGCGCGCCGCCACAACGTGCTCGTCGTCGCCGCCGAGCGTCAGGCGGTTGCCACGTAGCGCGATCGTGCACTGCAGGCGTTCGCGCAACGCGTCGAGGACGCCGTCCTCCACGCCGGCGAGCTCCGCCGCGACCTCGTTCGAGACATCGAGAACCTGCTGCATCCGACCCAGTGTAGGGAGACGCTAGGCGAGCTTTTCCTTGACGAGCTGCGACACGGTCGACCCGTCCGCGCGGCCGGAGACCTGGTGCATGACGCCGGCCATCACGCGACCCATGTCCCGAATGCTCGTCGCCTCGACCTGGGAGATGACGTCGTCGATGATCTCCTCGATCTCCTCCTCGGACATCGGCTCGGGCATGAACTCCTCGAGGATCTCGAGCTCGTACTCCTCGTCCTCGGCCTGCTCCTCGCGACCGGCCGCACGGAATGCTTCGGCGGCCTCGCCACGGCGCTTGCGCTCACGCTGGAGCACCTGCAGCTCCTCGTCGTCGGAAAGCGGGCGCTGAAGCTCCTTCTGGGCGCCTTGCAGCGCGTTCAAGACCAGGCTCAACGCGTCGCGCCGGTCCTCGTCGCGCGCGAGGCGCGCGTCCTTCAGCTCGCTTTCGATGCGGGCGATCAAGCTCATCGACCGGCCCCCGGTCGATGAGCGGGGAGGGGTGTGGGGAACCGGGAGGTTCCCCACGCTCTCGAGAAGAAGGGGGCACGCGGGGGAAACATGGTTTCCCCCGCGACCGCGAGCCGGAGGCGAGCGGTGCTCATGCCGTCTCCAGCTCCAGCGCGCGCGCCAGCTTGCCCGTGTCGAAGCGGCCTCCGAGGACGTGCCAGTGGAGGTGGAAGACCGTCTGGCCGCCACCCTTGCCGACGTTGACGAGCACCTTGTAGTCGTCGAGCCCCGCGGCGGACGCCGTGTCCGCGACGAAGCGCAGCATCCGTCCGGCTTCGTCGTCCGGGAAGGCCTCGATGTCGCGGAACGTGTCGACGTGCCGGGCGGGCAGGACGAGCAGGTGCGTCTCCGCGATCGGGTTGATGTCGCGAATCGCGACGAACCCGTCGGATGCGTGGACGTGGTCGCCCTCCGCGACGAGCCGGCAGAACAGGCAGTTCTCAGGCGGCGACGGCAAGGATCCCCTCCTCGGAGACTCCGACGGCGCGGGCCTGCAGGAGTTGGCCGACCTCGCCGTCGAGAAGCCACGGTGTGTAGTCGTCGCCGTACCCGCGACCCGGCCGGTCGACGAGGACGCGATCGGTCGAGCCCAGCCTCGACGCCCAGCGACGTGTCGACAGCTCGTCCGAGAGCGCGCGCAGCCGCGCACTCCGCTCCTTCTTCAGCTGGGTCGGAACCGTGTCGGCGGCTGCCGTCGCGGTTCCGGGCCGCGGCGAGTACGGGAACGCGTGAACGCGCGTGATGCCCGCCGCGCGGATCACGTCGAGTGTGCGCGTGAACGCTTCCTCGTTCTCGCCGGGAAAGCCGACGATGACGTCCGCGGTCAGGTTGAAGTCACGAAGCGGGTCGAGCTTCGCGAGGTACTGCGCGGCGGAGTAGCGGCGGTCCATCGCGCGAAGGATGCCGTCGTCCCCCGACTGCAGCGGGACGTGGAGGTGGAGCGACGCCGTCGGCGTCTGTCGCAGCGCGGCGACGAGCTCGTTCGTGAGGTGGTTCACCTCGATCGACGAGAGCCGCAACCGCTCGACACCCGGGATCGAGCCCGCCTCGCGTACGAGCCGCGGCAGTGCGTAGCCGGCTGCACGGTCGCGGAAGCAGCCGAGGTTGACGCCGGTCAGGACGATCTCGCGATGTCCTTGCCCGACGCGGCGCGCGATCTCGGCAAGCACGGCTCCGGCGGAGCGGCTGCGCGTCCCGCCGCGGACGAGCGGGATGACGCAGAACGCGCACGAGAACGAGCAGCCGTCCTGGATCTTGACGAAGGCACGCGTCCGTTCGAGCCTCGCGTCAGCCTGCACGCAGCCGATCGCGCCGACGTCGCCGGCAACGACATCGGGAACGTCCTCGCTCGGCTTCGTGATGACCGAGACGTTGGGCGCCACGCGCTCGAACGCCGAGCTGAGGTTCGCCGCGCAGCCGGTGACGTAGACCCGGCCGTGAGCTCGGGCGGCGCGGGAGACCGCCTGACGCGACTTCGAGACGGCTTCGTGCGTAACGCAGCAGGTGTTGACGACCGCAACGTCGCCCGCGGTCTCAACCTCGCGATGGCCGTCGGCGAGAAGGCGTTCGCGCACGGCCTGCGCGTCCGCGTACGACACCTTGCAGCCCAAGAAGCGCACGGAGAAGGTCGCCATCGCGGCTAGCTTAGTGTCGTCCTGGACAAGACGTCTGCTGCCCAGCCGTCCAGCTCCAGCCGATCGACACAGGTCCAGCCCGAAACGGCCGGGGTTTCGGAGGCGAGGTAGCCGGACGTGACGGCGACCGGTGAAACCAGTCGCCCGAGAAGGAGCTCGACGACGGCCAGCTCGATGTTGGCGACCACCACGGCCGTGCCAGGCAGCACGTCGCGCACCACGTCGGCGCGGCGAACGTCGACCTCGACGCCGTTCGCCCGCGCGGTGGACGTGGCCACCTCGACTGCGTCCTCGTCGAGATCGACGGCGTGTACGGGACCGAATCCGAGCCGCACCGCGGCGATCGCGACGACTCCGGAGCCACACCCCGCATCGAGCAGGCTTCCGCGCTCGACCCTCGCGAGCAGCTCGATGCATGCCCGCGTGGTCGGGTGCGCCCCTGTGCCGAACGCGCGCCCGGGATCGACCACGACCGTTCGCTCGCCGGGCGGCGCGGGCGACCACGGCGGTCCGATCCAGAGCCCACCGGCACGCAGCGGGCGGTGGAACTCCTTCCAGCGGTTCTCCCATCCGGGCACGACGGGCTCGGAGCGGACATCCGAGAAGGCCTCGCCCACGACGACCTCGCCGGCCGCGTCGGTGAAGACGGCGAGCTCCACCACTCCGCCGAACGACTGCTCCTCGAGCCCGTCCGGAAAGCGCTCGAGGAGCCACGCGGTCGCGATCTCGACGTCGTCGTGCGGAACGCGTAGCGCGACCCTGCGCAGCACGCTCAGCGCAGCGCGCTCTTCAGGCGACTGAAGAAGCCCTCGTCCTCATCGGACTTGGATGCATACGCGTCGGGACCGAGCGTTCGATCGACGTCTTCGAGCAGACGGCGCTGCTCGGGGTCGAGCGCGGTCGGGACCGCTACGTCGAGGCGGACGAAGAGCGAGCCGCGGCGCGAGCCGCGCAGAGATGGCATCCCTTCGCCTACGAGTGCCCGCACCTCGCCAGGCTGGGTGCCGGGCGGCACCTCGAGCTCGAGGTCGCCCGTGAGGGACGCAACCATCGCAGTCGTTCCCAGTGCAGCGTCCGTCATGGTCAGGCGCGCGGCGGTGTGCAGGTCGTCTCCGTCGCGAACGAAGCGAGGGTCGGGCCGCACGCGCACGACGACGAACGCGTTCCCTCGCTCGTTGCTCCGGAATCCAGCGTGGCCCTCGCCCCGCGCACGGATCTGCTGCCCGTCGTGAATTCCTTTCGGCACGTCGATCTCGAGCTGCGTCCTCGTAACGACGCGACCCTCTCCACGGCAGTCGACGCACGGTCGCTCGAGCACCTCGCCCGCGCCGCCACAGTCCGGGCAGGCCCTCTGCTGAACGAACTGCCCGAAGATGTTCTGCGAGACGCTGCGCACCGCTCCGGCGCCTGCGCAGGTCGTGCACCGGCGCGTCGACGTCTCGGGCTCGGCTCCCGTCGAACTGCAGCGTTCGCACGGGAGGGCGACGTCGAGCGGAACGGCCACCGACGCACCTGCGAACGCATCCTCGAGCTCGATCTCGACGACGGCCTGCACGTCGCCGCCGCGCTGCGACCGCTGTCGTCCTCCCCCGCCTCCGAGCAGATCCTCGCCGAAGAACGCCGCGAAGATGTCCGCGACGCTCCCGAAGTCCGCGAAGCCCTCGTAGCCGCCGCGCTTGAGGCCGGACTTGCCGTAGCGGTCGTAGAGCGCGCGGCGCTCCGGGTCGGAGAGGACCTCGTACGCCTCGGCGACGTCGCGGAAGCGCCGCTCGGCGTCGGGTTCGCTCGACACGTCGGGATGAAGCTCACGCGCGAGCGAGCGGAAGGACTGCTTGATCTCGGCGTCGCTCGCGCCGCGCTGGACGCCGAGCAGCTCGTAGTAGTCCGCTTCCGTCAGAGCCATGTCAGGCGTCTTCGTAGACGTCCTCGACGAAGCGCGAGAGCTCGAACGCCGCCGCGCGCACCGTCCTGATCGCCTTCTCGTAGTCCATACGCAGGGGACCGACGAGGCCGACCGCGCCCAGCGACGTCGAGCGGATCCCGTAGGTCGCTCCGACGAGCGAGACTGCGTGGAGCTCCGCCCCGGCCACCTCGGGCCCGATGTGGACGACCGGACGCTGCGGTTCGAGCGCTTCGGAGACCAGCGCGAGGACGGCAGCGCGACGCTCGAGGAGCTCGACGAGACGCATCGTCGCCTCGACCTCCTCGATCCGAGCACCCTCGACCAGCCCGGCCGCACCGCCGACGAAGACCTCGGGTCCAGATTCGCCACGGACGTCGAGGAGCGTCTGCCCGATGAGCGCGAGGAAAGCGCGCTCGCGATGCGCCAGCTCCGGAGCCTCGAGGCGGCGGCGCACCGCGCTCGATCCGATGCGCATGCCGACGAGCTGATCCTCGAGGTACGCGCCCGCCCACGCCACGAGGCCTGGATCGACCGGGTCGACGAGGCGGAACATCCGCTTCGTCACGCCACCGGTCGAGGTGATGACGACGACCATGAGGCTCGTCGGTTGGAGCCTCAGTACCTCGATATGTCGAATCGACGCGGTCTCGAGCGAGGGTGCCGAGACGAGCGCCAGGAGCCGCGTCGCGTCGGAGAGCATCTCGGTCGTCGTGCGCAGCGCCTGCTCGATCTCGTCGCGCATCGTGCGCAGGTCGACGCCGAGCTCGTCGGGACGCCCTTCGAGGCCGTCGACGAGCTCCTCCGCGTAGATCCGGTAGCCGCTCTCGGTCGGCGTGCGGCCGGCCGACGTGTGCGGATGCGTCAGCAGCCCGAGCGCTTCGAGCTCCGCGAGTTCCCCCCGTACGGTCGACGGCGAGATGCCCAGCCCGGAGCGCTCCACGAGCACACGCGAGCCGACCGGTTGGCCCGTGGCGACGTGCTCCTCGATGACGCGGCGCAGGATCTCGCGCTTCCGTGGGGTGAGCTGCATCCCGGTTCCGATGGTAGCCGCCGGTCCTGCGGATACCAGGTCCTCGCGCTCGGCTGGACGCGGCGCCGGTGCGCCCAACGGTCAGCCGGCGGCAAGCACGAGCAGCTCGGCTGTGACGCCGCCGCCCAGGAAGCGGCCACGACGCGTGAGGCGCAGCTCCTCGCCGCGTCCGTTCGCGGTCAGCTCCACCAGGTCGAGCTCGACGAGGCGCGCCAGAGCGTCGGTGTCCACCGCAGCCGCAACGTCGACGAGCGCGACGGGCTCGTCCAGCCGGAGGCCGAGGAGCAGCAGCTCGCGCATATGGGTCTCGCGGTCGATGGGCTCCAGCTCGCGCGCCGGTGACATGCCCGCAGCAAGCGCCTCGACGTAGCGCGGCAGGCTCGGCAGGTTGCGCCTGCGCTCGCCCGACACCGTCGACACGGCACCGATCCCGAGCCCGAGGTAGTCGTGCCCGCCCCAGTAGCCGAGGTTGTGGTGCGCGCGGAGGTCGCGCCCGCCCGCGCTCTCTCCGGCCAGGCAGAAGTTCGCCGTCTCGTACCAGCGGTAACCCGCCGCCGTCAGCGTGTCGACGACCTGCTCGAAGTACCCCTCCATCGCGTCCGCCTGGCGCGCGAGCTCGTCTCCGTGGGCGAACGTGAAGCGCGTGCCCGGCTTGGCCTCGAGCTCGTAGCACGAGAGGTGCTCGGGCTCGAGGGCGAGCGCGTCCGCGAGGTCGGCGTCGAGGTCGGCGACCGTCTGGCCCGGTATGCCGTAGACGAGATCGAACGAGACGTTGTCGAAGCCGGCCTCGCGCAGAAGGCGGACGGCGCGACGGACGTCGTCGGGCGAAGCCTGTCGCTCGAGAACGTGGAGCAGATGCGGCCGGAAGGTCTGCACGCCGAGCGACACGCGTGTCACGCCGTTCGAACGCAGGAGCGCCGCCAGCTCCGCGGTCACCGTCTCCGGGTTGGCCTCGACCGTGACCTCCTCCGCGCGCGGGAGCGCCGCGAGCAGCCGCTCGAGCTCTGCAGGCTCGGTGAACGTCGGCGTCCCGCCGCCGAGGAAGACTGTGGCGACGTCCCCCGCGAGGACTGCCCGCTCCATTTCGAGCTCGGCGAGCAGCGCGTCGACGTACGCCGCATGCTGCCCGGTCTTCCCGACGACCGTGACGAAGTCGCAGTATCCGCAGCGGTGCGCGCAGAACGGCAGGTGCACGTAGAGGTGGCGAACGTGGCCCATCAGCGCTTGCGGTCCGAGTCGAGGTTGAGGACGGCGAGGAAGGCTTCCTGCGGCACCTCTACCCCACCGACCTGCTTCATGCGCTTCTTGCCCTTCTTCTGCTTCTCGAGGAGCTTGCGCTTGCGCGAGATGTCGCCGCCGTAGCACTTCGCGAGCACGTCCTTGCGGCGCGCCTTGATCGTCTCGCGCGCGATGACGCGCGAGCCGATCGCCGCCTGCACGGGTACGTCGATCATCTGCCGCGGGATCTCGGCACGCAGGCGCTCGACGAGCTGGCGGCCGCGGTCGTAGGCGAAGTCGCGATGGATGATCAGTGAGAGTGCATCCACCTGCTCGCCGCCGACGAGGATGTCGACGCGGGCAAGATCGCCCGGCTTGAAGCCGGCAAGGTCGTAGTCGAAGCTCGCGTAGCCGCGCGTGCGCGACTTGAGCTGGTCGTAGAAGTCGAGGACGATCTCGCCGAGCGGCAGCTCGTACATCAGCAGGACGCGGTTCTCGCTCAGGTACTCGAGGTGATCGAACGTTCCGCGCTTCTCGTTCGCGAGCTCCATGACCGCGCCGACGTAGTCCTTCGGGACGATGACGGAGGCCTTCACGTACGGCTCCTCGACCTCCTCGAGCTCGCGCGGCATCTCGGCTGGGTTGTGCACCTCCAGCTGCTCTCCGGTCCGCGTGGTCGCCCGGTAGGCGACATTCGGCGCCGTGATGAGCAGATCGAGGTCGAACTCGCGCTCGAGCCGCTCGCGCACGATCTCCATGTGCAGCAGGCCGAGGAATCCGCAGCGAAAGCCGAAGCCGAGAGCCTGCGACGTCTCCGGCTCGTAGGAGAGCGACCCGTCGTTCAGCTTCAGCCGCTCGAGCGCGTCGCGCAGCTCCGGATAGTCGTCGGAGTCGGTGGGGAAGATCCCGGCGAAGACCATCGGCTTCACGTCCTGATAGCCGGGAAGCGGCTCGGATGCGGGGCGGCGGCGCGATGTGAGGGTGTCTCCGACGCGAAGCCGCGAGACGTCCTTGAGGCCGGTGATGACGTATCCGACCTCCCCGGCCGAGAGCGCGTCGATCGGGCTGCGCGCGGGCGACATCACGCCGAGCTCCTCCGCGTCGAACTCGGTGCCCTGCGCCATCGCACGAAGCGGCTCGCGAGCGCCGAAGCTTCCGTCGACGACGCGGACGAATGCGACGACGCCACGGTACTGGTCGTACGACGAGTCGAAGACCAGCGCCCGCGCGGGCGCGTCGGGATCGCCGGTCGGCGCCGGGATGCGTTCGACGATCGCGTCGAGCACCTCGGGAACGCCGATGCCCGTCTTCGCGGAGATCCGCAGCACGCGTTCGGGCTCCTCGCCGAGGAGATCGCCGAGCTCCGCGGAGGCGCCTTCGGGATCGGCCTGCGGGAGGTCGATCTTGTTCGCGGCGGGGACGACCGCGAGGCCTCCGTCGATCGCGAGGTATGCGTTCGCGAGCGTCTGCGCCTCGATGCCCTGCGCAGCGTCGACGACCAGGAGCGCCCCCTCGCACGCCTGCAGCGAGCGGGACACCTCGTACGTGAAGTCGACGTGACCCGGCGTGTCGATGAGGTTGAGCTGGTGCCCCTTCCAGTTCACGCGAACCGCCTGGGCCTTGATCGTGATACCGCGCTCACGCTCGAGCTCCATCGAGTCGAGGAGCTGCTCGCGCATCTCGCGCTCGGAGACGGCGCCGGTCAGCTCGAGGATGCGATCGGCGAGCGTCGACTTGCCGTGGTCGATGTGCGCGATGATCGCGAAGTTGCGAATGCGGTCTTGCTGCATAGGGATCCGCGCTCCTACGAGGGGTCGTCGCGCCGGGCTCGCAACAGTAGCAACGCCTCCAGCTCGCGCAGCCCCAGGGCCCGGGCGAGTCCGACGTAGACGAGCCCGCCGACGACGAGAGCAACGCCGACCGAGACGAGCTGGGCGAGCTGGCCGCGGCCGAGCATCTCGTCGAGGCCGTACCAGCTCGCGAACGCAAGCCCTGCCGCGACGGCGCCGGCGGCGGCAACTCGCACGACCACCGCCAGCGTGGCACCCACGTGCTCGAGCCCGATCCGCCGGCGCATCATGACGAGCAGCACCCCGGCGGCCACGACGTTCACTGTGGAGGTCGAGAGCGGGATGCCCCAGATCCCCAGGCGATAGAAGACCGTGTTGAGGACTGCGTTGAGCGCGACCGCCCCGAGTGCGATCCCGGTCGGTACCCAGTTCGTCTGCACCGCGTAGAAGCTGCGGTTGAGGATCAGCATCCAGCCGTTGAAGACGAGCCCGATCGAGAACGCCTGCAGGCACTGCGCGACGATCACCGTGTCGTCGGGAGTGAACTCGCCGCGCTGGTAGACGAGGCGCACGATCGGCTCGGCGAGGACGATGGAGAGGAGGCCGGCGGGCACGAGCAGGAACGCGATCTGTCTCAGGCCGCCGTCGAGGGCCCGCCGCAGCCCCGCGACGTCGCTGCGCGCAGCGAAGCGCGCGAGCGTCGGGAACAGCACCGTCGTGACAGCGACGGCGAAGATCCCCTGCGGGAGCATGTACAGCCGGAATGCCTTGTCGATGGCGGCCGGCGCGAGCTCCGGATCGAGCAACCGCGACGCAAAGAGCGTGTCGACGAGGAAGTTCACGTTCACGAGGCCGATCGTGAGCGTGACCGGCAGCATCAGGACGAGCACGCGCTTGACGGCCGGATCGCGCCAGTCGACGACCATGGTCAGCCGGCCGTCGAGGCGACGGAGCCAGGGGATCGGCAGGAGCAGCTGGACGAGCGTGCCGACGACGACCACGCCGGCATACAGGTAGAGCTCCGCGCTCTCGTCGTCCAGCTGCGGAACGCCGAGCAGCAGCCCGATGATGATCACGACGTTCCAGGCGACGGGCGCGAGGGCCGGGATGGCGAAGTGGTGGTACGTGTTGAGGATCCCGACGACGATCCCGGACAGGCCGAGCAGGACCACGATCGGGAACAGCACGCGAGAGAGGCCGACGGCGAGGTCGTAGTCGCCGCCCGGATCGCCGAACGGGCGCATGAGAAGCGGCGCAAGCAGGATGAAGAGCGCGGTGACGCCGCCGAGGACGAGCAGCGTGAGCCAGAACAGGGTCGACGCCACCCGCCACGCGCGCTGCCGCTCCCCCTTCTCGAGTAGTTCGCTGAACACCGGGACGAACGCTCCGGAGAGCGCAGCGTCAGCCAGGAGTGCACGCACGACGTTCGGAATGAGGATCGCCACGGTGAACGCGTTGATCAGGCCGGTGACGCCGAAGAAGTACGCGCTGACCATCTCGCGCACGAGACCGAGCACCCGCGAGATCGCCGTGGCGAGTGAGAACACGGCCGTCGAGCGTGCGATCCGGCGGCTGCTGTGCGCCCCGTCGGAAGAGTGCTCAGGTGTCGGTGTCGTGTCCATCGTGCGCAGCGATTCTCCCAGCGAGGTCTGCTACCATCGCCCGGCCCGCGCCAGCGGGCTTTTCTTCGAAATGGCGAACATCAAGCAACAGAAGAAGCGCGTCGGGATCCAGGAACGGCAGCGGATCGAGAATCTCCGCTACCGGTCCACGATCAAGACGCTGACGAAGCGCCTCGAGAGCGCCGTTTTGGACGGCGACGCCGAACGGGCCTCGGCCGAGCATCGCGAGCTGGTGCGGACGATCGACCGCGCGGCGACACGTGGCGCGCTCCACGCGAACACGGCCGCGCGCAAGAAGTCGCGTGCGGCGCGTCTCGTCGCGGCGAGCAGCTCCTCCTAGCTGCTCGATGCGGCACCCGGCCGCCGGCTGAGCCCGACGAGCGTCCGCTGCACCTCGAGGTCGGGCGTTAGCTTGCTCTGCCCCTTGAGCGCACCGTCGAGCTCGGCGAGCTGGAGAACGGCATCGTCGAGCTCCTCGGTAGAGAAGCCCTCGGCCTGGCGGTAGAGCTTGCTCGCGTAGAACGGGTTGAGCTTGAGCCGCGTCGCGGCCTCCTTCGAGCTCACGCCTTCGGCGGCGAGGCGCTTCAGCGCGCGGAGCCGGGCAAGATGCGCCGCGAGTGAGCCGGCAAGGCGTGGGGCGACATCTCGCCGCGACTTGGACTCCCGCTCGAAGAGGGTCTCGCTCACGCCGAGCGCGCGGGCGGAGTCGCGCACCGACCATGCCTCGGTCAGCTCGTAGATCGGGACGTCCGCGTTCGGCGCCACGAGCGCCTCCACCTCGCGTTGACCGATCGGCTCGCCCCCGGCCCAGGTCGCAATCTTGTCCACCTCGACCTTCAGCGCGCGCAGGTCGTCGCCCACGAGCTGGATGAGCGCCGCGACGGCATCGGGCTCCGCTCGGGCGCCTCGCTGGCGGAACTGATCCGCGACCCAGGCCTGGAGCTCCTTCTTGACGACATCGAACGCGAGCACCCGGCCCGACTTCGAACACGCCTTCCACAGCGCGGAGCTCGCCTTCAGCTCGTCGGCCACGAGCGCGAGGACGGTGGTGGGTGCAGGGCTCGCGAGGTACGTGGCGACCGCCTCGACGTCGGCGGCCTTCCAGCCTCCCTTGCGCCGTCCGTCGCCCTGCTTGCCGCCGTCGACCTCCGTGACGACGATGAGCCGAGCGTCGCCGAACAGGCTTCCCGCGTTGCAGAGCCCGACCGCCTCGTCTCCCGAGGTGTCGAGAGCGGAGACGTGCTCGATGGACTCGGCTTCGAAGTGGACGCGCAGGCGCGCGATCGCCGTGTCGACTTTCGGGCGGTCGCTCCCGGTGAGCAGATAGACCGGCTGATCGGGAGCGTCGGCCACGGTCGCCACCTTATCGCTCGGTGCCCACGGTCAGGCGCGAGCCGTCCGACTCGACCACCACGCGTCCGTCCTCGTCGGTTCGGTACACGGCCAGGCCTGGCGCGCTTTCCAGGGCGGCTATGGTCTCGGCTCGCGGATGTCCGTAGTCGTTTTCCCTGCCACACGAGATCACCGCGACGCGCGGGCGTAGCTCTCGGAGTTCCCCTGCGAGCCCCGGGTCTTCGGAGCCGTGGTGCGCCACCTTCACGATCTCGACCTGCGGAAGTCTGAGTCGCGCGGTGACGCCCGACTCGGCATCGGCCGGAAGGAAGACGTCGGTCGTGCCGTAGGAGGCGAGCAGGACGACCGCGTTGAGGTTCGGGTCCTCGCTCGGGGTTCCCGCGTCGGCGGGCCACAGCGCCCGCAGCACGAGCCCTCCGGATCGGAAGGTCGCGCCCGCTCGGACGACGCTCACGGGAACATCGTCGGCGCGTGCAGCGCGGAGCGCCTGCTCTCGTTCTGGTCCTGTCGCGGCGAGGCCGGGGTCGAGCACCTGCCCTACGTCGAGCCGGCGCAGAACGGCCGCCGCTCCGCCCACGTGGTCGCGCTGCGGATGGGTGAGCACGAGCGCGGAGAGCGACCTGATGCCCATCTCGACGAGCTGCGCTGCGGCGTCCCCCTCCGGTGGGCCTTGATCCACCAGAACCCGGGCGCGGGGAGTCTCGAGCAGGACGGCGTCGCCCTGGCCGACGTCCAGGAACGTGACGCGAAGACCTGTCGGTGCCCTCCAGACTTCCGGTGCGCGAGCGATGAGCCACGCCGTCAACGCAACGAGCACGACGGCGCAAAGAGCGAGCGGAACGACCACTCCGCCGCGGCGAGGGAGACGGCGCATCCGGCGAACCACGAGCCACGCCGCGGCCCCCGCGGCCGTGAGCCCTGCGAGCGCCATGGCGTCGAGCTGCGCGCGCGGCAGGTCGGCGAACACCCGAGCGACGAGCTCGAGCCAGGCAGCCGCCCAGCCCGCGAGCCCGGCGAGACCGGCGGCCGCACCGGGCGACACCGGATCGACGACCGCCGCAAGGAGTCCCAGCCCGAGGACGAGCGGAGCGGCGGGGAACGCGACGACGTTCGCCGGCACCGTGTACAGCGGCGCCTGACCGAAGTGGAGGACCACAATCGGTGCCGTGGCGACACCGCACGCGAGCGCAACCGACACTGCGTCCGCAACCGCAGAAGGAATCGCGTAGCCGTCGAGTCGGTGTCGTACGCGCGGCACCGCGACGAAGATGGCGGCGACGGCCGCGAACGAGAGCTGGAATCCGGGCTCGAGGAGCGACGTCGGCATCCAGGCCATGAGCACGAGCGCTCCGAGTGCCAGGAAGTGCCAGCGGTCGGCCGGTCTGGCGGCGAGCCACGCGAGCGACGCGAGCCCTCCGGCCACACCGGCCCGCACGACCGAGGGTTGCCACCCGACTGCGAGGACGTATGCCCCGATGGTCACGAGGATCGAGAGCTCCCGCACCGACCGCCGGAGCCGCAGCAGCCAGCCGAGCGCGTAGATCCCTCCTGCGAGGAAGGCGACGTTCTGCCCGGAGACGGCCAGGAGGTGGTACAGCCCCGAGGCGCGGAAATCGTCCTGCACGTCGGCTGACAGGCCCTCGTCCTCCCCGAGCACGACTCCGAGCACGATGCCGCGACGGGTGCCACCCGCTCCGCGCGTCACAGCGCGTTCGATCCGGTCCCGGAGGACGTCGCCGACGCCGGCGATGCCACCGCGTCGCCCGATCTCACGCCAGCTCGACGCATCGAGGACGACGTGGATTCCCTGACGCGCGAGCCACGCTCGCTCGTCGAAGCCGCCTTCCTCCGGACGCGGCGCCGCGACCCGGACGGATGCCTCGAGGACGGCTCCCCGCGGAGGGGACCGCCCGACCGGCAGTACGAGTAGGACGCGCTCGCGTACCGCCTCGTGCCGGAAGGTGCGCGTCACGGCGATGACGCGCGTCGACCAGGGAGACGATCGGGCCGGCGCGACCGTGACGAGCTCCGCGACGCCCGTCGCTCCGACATCGTCGGCGAGGACGCTTGCGCGAAGAGCATCCATCCGGAGCGAACCCCACGCGAGCCCGAGCACCGCCAGGGCCGCAGCAAGAGCGGCCACCCGCACGCCTCCGCTCGCCAACAGCACCCCGGCGCACGCAGTCACCGCGAGCAGGAGGACAGCCGCGAAGGGGATCGCCACCCAGATCGACAACGCGAGCCCGACGCACGTGGCACCGACCAGCAGCGCGGGCCAGTGGAGCGCCACGGCGCTCCTCACGGAGTCACGAGGTCGCGGAGCTGCTCGATTCGCGTCGGCCCGATGCCCGGCACCGTGTCGAGGTCGTCGACAGAGGCGAACGGCCCGTGCTCGGCGCGGTAGTCGACGATCTTCTGCGCAGTGATCGGCCCGACCCCCGGAAGTTCGTCGAGCTCCTCGACGGTGGCGGATGACAGGCTCACGGCGGGTGCGGCGGGTGCTCCGCCACCCACGGCCGCAGCGCCGGGCGACATGGCCGCCTCGACGACTTGGCTCGGCACGAGCACCTGCACCCCGTCGACGAGCGGCGCCGCGAGGTTCAGCGCGGCAAGGTCGGCTCCGTGTCGAGCGCCCCCGGCGCGGCGCACGGCATCCGCGATCCGGGAGCCGTCGCGAAGCCGGTAGAGGCCCGGTCGACGAACCTCCCCGACGACGTGGACGACGAGAGCCGTACGCGGCGGCGCCTCGGCGACCGGCTCGAGCGGAGCCGCGGCGACGTCGGCCTCACCTGCCGTCCCGGCCCGCGCGAAGCGCTGCCCCACCAGGGCGAGGAGCACCAGCGCCAGAGAGAGACCGACCAGAGCGGTCGAACGCGAGATGGCGATGGGCACCTCGCCATCGTCGCTGCGGATCCGTCACACGGGGTTCACGGGTTCTCGACGAGAGAGTGACGAGTCAGATGACGAAGTTGACGAGCTTCCCGGGCACGACGACGGTGCGGGCAGGCTCGCCGCCGTTCAGGTGCTCGCGCACCCGTTCGGAGGCTCGCGCGAGCGCGACGAGCTCGTCCTCGCCGAGATCGGGGGACACGTGGAGACGATCTCGAATCTTCCCGTTCACCTGAACGACGACCTCGACGGTCTCCATCTGGAGCAGTGCCGGGTCGGCGACCGGCCACGGCGCTTCCCACAGCCGCTCGTGCCCCAGCTTCGCCCAGAGCTCCTCGGCGACATGTGGAGCGTACGGCTGCACCAGCGAGACGACGGTCTCCGCTGCGAACCGCGAATCGGGTCCTGCAGGCTCGCGCGAGAGCTCGTTCACGAGCTCCATGACCGCCGCGATCGCCGTGTTGAACGCGAAGCGCCGCCCGATGTCGTCCGTGACCTTCGCGATCGCCCAGTGGGTCTTGCGCGCGAGCGTCCCGTCCGTCGGCTGCCGCTCGGGCGCGCTCTCGGCGACCTCGGAGACCACCCGCCACAAGCGCCGCACGAAGCGCGACATCCCCTCGACGCTCGACTCGGTCCACTCCATGTCCTCGTTCGCCGGCCCGAGGAACAGGATGTTGAGCCGGCAGGCATCCGCGCCGTAGCGGTCGAGGAAGTCGTCGGGCCCGACGACGTTGCCCGCCCGCTTCGACATCTTCGTCTTTCCGACCGTCACCCAGCCGTTGGAAAAGAACTGCGCGAACGGCTCGCGGAAGCCGAGCATCCCCAGGTCGTTCAGGACCTTGACCCAGAAACGCGCGTAGATCATGTGCATCGTCGCGTGGTCGACGCCGCCGATGTAGAGATCGACCGGGTTCCAGTAGTCGACGCTCGCACGGTCGAACGGAGCCTCGTCGTTGTGCGGATCGCAGTAGCGCAGGAAGTACCAGGAGGAGTCGACGAACGTGTCCATCGTCTCGGTCTCACGCTTCGCAGGGCCACCGCATGACGGGCACGGCACGTTCACCCACTCGTCGGCCTGTGCGAGCGGGGGAGCGCCCTTCGGCTTGTAGTCCTCGATCTCGGGGAGCACGACCGGCAACTGGTCGTCAGGCACCGGAACGATCCCGCACGCGTCGCAGTAGACGATCGGGATCGGGCAGCCCCAGTAGCGCTGCCGCGAGAACCCCCAGTCGCGCAGGCGATAGTTGATCGTGGTTCGTCCTCGACCCTCGGCTTCGAGCTTCTCGATGATCGCTCGACCACCCTCACGCGCGGGCCGGCCGTCGAACTCCGCCGAGTTGACCAGCACCTCGCCCTCCGCGTGCTCGACGTACGCGACGCTCTCGTCGACCTCGCCGTCCGGCGGCCTGACGACCTGCCGGATGGGGAGCTCGAAGACCGTCGCGAAGTCGAAGTCGCGCTGGTCGTGCGCGGGCACGGCCATGATCGCGCCGGTTCCGTAGTCGGTCAGGACGTAGTCGGCGACGTAGATCGGCAGCCGCTCCCCGTTCACCGGGTTGATCGCGTGAAGACCGGTGAAGACGCCCGTCTTCTCGACCGCCTGCGCCCGCTCTTCGGTCTTCTTCGCCCCGGCTCGCCGCACATAGCGACGGACGTCCTCGGAGTCGATCCGTGCGACCAGCTCGTGCTCGGGTGCGAGCACGAAGAACGTCGCGCCGTAGAGCGTGTCGGGACGAGTCGTGAAGACCGCGATGTCCTCGTCCAGCTCCTCGACGCGGAACATGACTTCCGCGCCTTCCGAGCGGCCGATCCAGTTGCGCTGGCGGGCCTTGATCGACTCCGGCCATTCCACGGTCTCGAGGTCGTCGAGCAGTGCCTGCGCGTAGTCGGTGGTACGGAAGAACCACTGCTCCATGAGCCGCGACTCGACCTCCGCACCGCAGCGCTCGCACGTCCCGTCGGCGAGCACCTGCTCGTTCGCGAGCACGGTCTGATCGTTCGGGCACCACTTCACCGGCGCTCCCTTGCGATACGCGAGCCCGCGCTCGAGGAAGCGCAGGAACTGCCACTGCTGCCAGCGGTAGTAGGTCGGATCGTGTGTCGAAAGCAGTCGATCCCAGTCGTACGCCCAGCCGACGCGACGATAGGAGCGCGTGATCGAGACGATGTTCCGCTCCGTGCTCTCGCGCGGGTGCACGCCCTCACGGATCGCTGCATTCTCGGCAGGCAGACCGAACGAGTCGAACCCCTGCGGGTGGAGCACGTGCATCCCGTTGCGCGTGCGGAAACGCGTGACGACGTCGCCGATCGTGTACACGAGCATGTGTCCGATATGCAGCGTCCCCGAGGGGTACGGGAGCATCTCGAGGACGTAGCTCTTCGGGCCGCGCTCCACGTTCGAGACGTGGAAGGCCTTCGCGTCCTCCCAGACGCGCTGCCAGCGCTCCTCGATCGTCTTCGGGTCGTACGGCTCCATCGTCTCTCTCGTTCGATTCGGAAGACAAAAAAGCCTCTCGCGCGCGAGAGGCCTGGAGGGATCGCCGCGGCGGCGCCGCGCTCGGTCCCTGGACTACGGAAGAAGCTGCTTCACGAGACGAAAACGGTACCAGGCAAGATCTGCCGATGCTCGACCTCTTTCCGGACTCCGCGCTGATCGCTGCCGGCGAGCTCTCGCTCGGCGGCGTTCCGGCGAGCGAGCTGGCCGAGCGCTTCGGCACGCCGCTCGTCGTCTACTGCGAGGAGACGATTCGGCAGCAGGCGCGGGGGTTGCGAACGGCGGCGGGTCCGCACGGGCGCATCTACTACGGCACGAAGGCGTTTCCGAGCGTCGCGGTGCTGCGCCTGCTCCGCGAGGAGGGCGTCGGTGCCGACGTCGCGTCGGCGGGCGAGCTCGCGTTCGCGCGCCGCGCCGGCCTCTCCGGAGGCGAGCTCGTCGTGCACGGGAACAACAAGGACGACGCACTGCTTCGCATGGCGGCGGACGAGGGCGCGCCGGTCGTGCTCGACGCACCGGACGAGGCGCGACACGCGGCCTCCGCGGGTGTCCGCCACGCCCTCCTGCGCGTCACGCTCGGTGTCGACGCCGACACGCACGAAGCGATCGTCACGGGGCACCACGGCTCGAAGTTCGGGCTGCCGCCCGCTGAGGCTCGTGTCGCCGTCGCCGAGGCGCTCGCGAGCGGTCTCGATGTCGTCGGCCTGCACGTTCACGTCGGCTCCCAGCTGCCCGACTTCACCGCGCAGGCGGAGACGATCCGTCGGCTCGCCGAGTTCGCTGCCGCGTGCCGCGACGAGCTCGGCTGGGAGGCACGCGTCGCCGATCTCGGCGGCGGGTTCGGGATCCGCCACCATCCCGACGACGACGTCCCCGACGCGGCGGAGCTGGCGCTCGCGGCCGCTTCCACCGCGCGCGAATCGTTCGTCGCAGCCGGGCTCCCCGCGCCGGAGGTGTGGCTCGAGCCGGGTCGGTGCCTCGTCGGACGGGCAGGAGTCACGCTGTATCGCGTCGGCTCGATCAAGCGCCTTCCGGAGCGAACGTGGGTCGCGGTCGACGGCGGGATGTCGGACAATCCGCGGCCTCAGCTCTACGACGCGCGCTATACCGCACTGAGTGCGGAGCGAGCCGGCGAGGAGCCGGACGAGCTCGTCAGCGTGGCGGGGATGCACTGCGAGTCCGGCGACGTCCTCATCGACGACGTCGCCCTGCCCGCGCCGCGTCGTGGCGACCTGCTCGCGGTGCCGGCGACCGGCGCCTACACGCTGGCGATGAGCTCGAACTACAACGGCGTTCCCCGCCCGGCCGCGATCCTCGTCCGCGGCGGCGACGCGCAGCTCATCCGCCGGCGCGAGACCGTCGACGACCTGTTGGCGCTCGAAGCCTGAGCTCCCACGTCAATGGAGGATCTCCACCTCGTCGAGATCGGCTACGACGTGTGCTGCGTCCGACCCGCTGTCCCGGAAACCGTGCGGAAGGCCCCCACAGGCGCGCCGCCCGAAAGCTCGCGGCGAGCTCGTGGTGGATCGCGTCCGCGACATCTTCGACCGTGGCTCCTGGCGCCAGCGCGAGCGGCTCCTCGTCGACGGCCCCGCCGTGGCGGAGATACACGCGGACGAGACCGAGCAGGCGCCAGACCGACTCCCGAAAGCGCTCGAGGCTCTCCTCGTCGAGAACCGACACCGGGACGACCTGGAGATCGGCGAATGCAGCGGCGAGCCGGTCGACCCGGGCATCCTCCTCGTCCACCTTCGTTGCAGCGAGCAGCGCCGGAAGCTCGATGTCCGCCGCTGCGACCTCCCGCCGGAGCGCGTCCAGGATCTCGGGTGCAGCGGACGCCGCGTGGCAGTAGACCATCGCGTCTGCGTTGCGGAGCACACCGAGCAGCGCGCGGCCGCCGCCTCGATCCTCGGCTGCACCCTCGAGGAGGCCGGGGATCTCGACGAGCTGAACACGAACGCCGCCGATCGCGGTCACCGCCGCGACCGGGCGTGTCGTCGTGAACGCGTAGTCGCCGGTCTTGATCTGGATGTTCGAGAGCGCCTGCAGGAGCGACGACTTGCCGGCGTTCGGCGCGCCGACGAGCGCGACCTGCGCCGCGCCCTCGCTGCGAACGGCGATCGAGTCGCGGTGGATCGTCTTCGCGCGGACGCGAGTGGCGTCGATCTCGCCGAGGAGCCACTTCCGAATGTCGGCGTACGGCCCACTCCGGTAGTCGGGCAGCTCCTCGATCAGACCGCGCAGAACACGAACGCGCTCCGTCCCTTCCTTCCCGACCAGACGGCGCTTGGCCACCTGGACGAACGTGCGATGCGGCATCGGCATCGCGCTCTCCTCTCCGTCGTGCAGGCAGACCGCAGCGAGCCCGTGGGCTCGCATCGGCGCCCTGTCCTGCCGCTTCCCTGGACGCTCGAGCTGGAAGCGGCGGGCTAGCCGGTCTTGTCGGAGATGGTCGCGCGCCAGGCGCTCTCGCGCGCCCGGCCGATGCCGTTGTTCATGCAGGCGAGCGTACCACCGTCCCCGGCCCGTACGGTGTCGCCGTGGGTGGCCGCTTCTGCGACGAGCTCGGCCCCGAGGGCTTCGGGTGGATCGTCGACGGGTCGCTGACGCGCTCCTCGCACGCGATCGCTGCGAACGGGAGCGTGTGGCTCGTCGATCCCATCGACTGGCCCGACGCCGTCGACCGTGCGCTGGCACTCGGCAAGCCCGCCGGCGTCATCCAGCTCCTCGACCGCCACGACCGCGACTGCACAGCGCTCGCCGAGCGCCTGGGTGTCACCCACGTCGTCGCACCGGACGCGCTCCCGGGGAGCCCTTTCACGTTCGTGCCCGTCATGCGCTGGCGGCGTTGGCGCGAGTCGGCGCTGTGGTGGCCGGACGCCAAGACGCTCGTGATCGCCGACGCGCTCGGGACGAACCGCTTCTACACGGCGGGAAAGGCACCCGTCGCGGTGCACCTGCTTCTGCGCCTCACGCCGCCGCGGGCGCTCGGCGAGTTCGAGCCGGAGCACCTTCTGGTCGGTCACGGCGAGGGAGTCCACGGCCCGGGGACGACGCCGGCGATTCGCGAGGCGCTGCACACGAGCCGACGCGGACTACCCGGTGCTCTGATGCGCCTGCCGTTCTCCGGCCGCGGCGAGTAGACCAGGCCGTACGAGCCGCGGTGGCGCAACGAGTCTCGCGTCCTGCACCGGGGGATTGAGCGGCTCGGCCAGCGGCGGCGCCCCGAAAGACGCCAGCACGCGCTCCTCGGGCGCGTCGTCGTAGAGCGTCGTGCGCTGCGTGCATGTGCGGCCCGCCGACCGGATGAGCTCCTCCATTCGCTCGGGCGGGAGCTCCTGGCCGAACTCCGCGCCGGCGGAGCGCGAGATCGACTCGTTCATGAGCGTCCCGCCGAGGTCGTTCACGCCAGCCGCGAGCGCCTGGCGTGTGCCTTCCGGTCCCAGCTTCACCCACGACGCCTGAATGTTCGTGATGTCCGGATGGAGCGCGAGGCGTGCGACAGCGTGGACGAGGAGCGTCTCGCGGAACGTGGGCCCGCGCCGCGCGCCTCCCTGGAGGTAGATCGGCGCCTCCATCGGAACGAACGGAAGCGGCACGAACTCGGTGAACCCGCCCGAGCGGCGCTGTTGCTCGCGTGCGCGCAGGAAGTGCCGCGCCCACGAGCGCGGCGTGTCGACGTGCCCGAACATCAGCGTCACGTTCGAGCGCAGGCCGACGCGGTGCGCCGCATCGTGGACGGCGAGCCACTGGGCGGTCGTCACCTTGTCCGGGCAGATGATCCGGCGCACCTCGTCGTCGAGCACCTCGGCAGCGGTTCCCGGGAGCGAGCCGAGGCCCAGGTCGCGGAGGTGGGCGAGGTAGTCGGCGAGCGAGAGACCCAGCGTCGCGGCGCCCTGCCAGACCTCGAGCGCCGAGAACGCGTGCACGTGGATGCCTGGAACCGCGTCGCGGATCGTGCGGACGACATCCGCGTAGTACCCGCCGGTGAACGCCGGGTGGATCCCGCCCTGGAGGCAGACCTCGGTCGCGCCGCGCTCCCACGCCTCCTGCGCGCGGCGGGCGATCTCGTCGAGCGGGACGAGATACGGAGCGCCGCGCAGGTTCGCCGCGAGCTTGCCCTTCGAGAACGCGCAGAAGCCGCAGCGGAAGTAGCAGACGTTCGTGTACTGGATGTTCCGCGTGACGACGTACGTGACGTCGTCGCCGCAGACCTCGCGCCGCAGCGCGTCCGCGGAGGCGCACACGCGCGCCGCCTCCTCCCCGCGCGCCTCGAAGAGACGCGTGATCTCGACCTCGCCGAGGTCGTCTCCGACGAGCTCGAGCGGCAGCGCGTCGCGCCGCACGACGAACGGGACGGCAGCGGGGTCGCCGGGCGCCCATGCGTCGTCCCGCGCGAGCCCGGTGGCATCTGCCGCGCGGCGGACATGCGACGCGACCGCGGGATCGACCCACCGCTCGAGATCGGCCACGTATTCGGGGTAGAGCGGGAGCCGCGGCGCGAGCTCGAGCCCGCGCGAGCGCGTGGCCTCGGCGAGACGCTCGAGATCCGGCCACGGTGCCTCCGGGTTCACATGGTCGATCGTCACCGGCGAGACCCCGCCCCAGTCGTCGATCCCGGCGTCGAGCAGGCGCGGGAACTCGTCGAAGGCCAGGTTCGGCGGCGCCTGCACGTGCACGTCGGGGCCGAGGAGGATGCGCGCGACCGCGATCGTCCAGAGGTGGTCCTCGAGGGAGGGCTCGGCATGGGACGCCATGCGCGTGTCGGCCTTCGCACGGAAGTTCTGGACGATGACCTCCTGCATATGCCCGTGCTCCTCGCCGAGCGCCTTCAGTGTGAGCAGCGCGTCGATCCGCTCCTCGCGCGTCTCGCCGATCCCGATCAGGATCCCGCTCGTGAACGGGATCGCGAGCTCGCCCGCGAGGCGGATCGTCTCCAGGCGGCGCGCGGGCACCTTGTCGGGCGACGCCCAGTGAGGGCCGCCCTTCGCACCGAGTCGCTCGGCGGTCGTCTCGAGCATGATCCCCATCGACGCCGAGACCGGACGTAGCGCTCGGAGCTCCGCGCGCGTCATGACCCCGGGATTGAGGTGCGGCAGGAGACCCGTTTCCTCGAGCACGAGCCGGGCACAGCGCTCGAGGTACTCGAGCGTCGTCTCGCAGCCGAGCGCCCGGAGCTCGTCGCGCGCGACCTTGTAGCGCAGCTCAGGCTTGTCGCCGAGAGTGAACAGTGCTTCGTGGCAGCCTGCAGCCGCCCCGGCACGCGCAAGCTCGAGCACGTCCTCCTCTGTCATGAACGCCCGCTCGCCGCGCCTCGGCGGCCGCGCAAACGTGCAGTAACCGCAGACGTCGCGACACAACGTCGTGAGCGGGATGAACACCTTCGGCGAGTACGTGACGAGCGGCCCCGAGCGCAGCCGGCGCGCCTCCGCGAGCAGCTCCTCGAGCGGCGCGGCGAGAAGATCGGCGGCGCTCACCATCCTGTTCGCGAGCATACGTCGAGATCGCCGCGTCACATTCGTCTACAGGGCGAGACCGACCGAAGGAGAGCGATGAGGTTCTTGTTCCTGATCCACGGCGACCGCGACGGCGAGGCCGCGCTGTCACCCGACGAGCGACGCGCGATCGTCGCCGCGCACATCGCCTATGCCTCGATGCTGCGCGAGCGCGGCGCGCACGTGCTCGGGGAAGCACTTGACGACCCGGCTAGCGCTGTCGTCGTGCGACCCGGCGAGAAGCCCGTGGTCACCGACGGCCCCTTCGCCGAGACGAAGGAGGCCGTCGGTGGGTTCTACGTCGTCGACTGCGCCAGCCGCGAGGAAGCGATCGAACTGGCGGTCCTCGCTCCGAAGAGTCCGGGTGTTGCAGTGGAGGTGCTCGCGATCGCCGACATCTGAGTCACGAGCCGAAGGCGCACGCCCACACGACCGGATCGATGCGACGCAGGTCCGAGTACGTCTCGCCGGCCAGACCGTAGACGTTGCCGACGATCGCTCCTCGCGCGTTGATGTCGTTGAGCGCCGGAACGACGAAGGGATTGGCGCGACGGGACGCCGCCGGAACGGCGAGCGGCCGGACGGCCGTCCAGCCCGTCCGCCAGATGACGGCTCTGGCCGGGCTGATGAAGCCGGTCCTGGGATTCTGCGTGCCCGTCATGCCGATCGCCTGCCCGCGGTCATTGACGTCAACGAACTCCGCGATCAGGTTTGGGCGCAACGGACCCATGAGCTGCGGCGCGGCCGCTCGGGTCCGCCATACGGCGAACTGGTCCATCTCGGGCTCCGTCTTGCTCTGGTTCCCGAGATAGCCCACCGTCATGCCGGCAGCGTTGGTCGCCTCGGCGATTCCGTCCGCCTGGCCACGGGCCGTCTTCAACGGAATGACCTTGCCGGATCGCGTCCAGAGCACCGGGTTCTCCGCGCCGTCGTCGTTCGGCAGCTTGCGAGACCAGCCGGACACGATGCCGTCGTCGTTGATGCCGAACGCATCCGTCCACGCGTGCCCCGGCAAGGCGGGGAGATAGGTCGCCTTGCCGTTCGGCGTCCAGCGGACTGCGCGACGGTCGCCGCCGACGACCATCGTCCACGCCATCTCGCCTCGGCTGTTTATCGCGTTCCTGCCGCCCGCGCCCGGGTTGTCGGTGGTGAGGAGCTCTCCGCCAGGGCCTTTCAACACGGTCATGCGCCCGCTCGCCCACCGGAACGGAACGGCCCGCTCGTTCTTGTCGACGAGCAGGCCGAACACGACGCGGTCGTCGTTCACGCCGTACGCCTCCGACGCGACGTAGCCGGGAAGCACCCCGAGGTCGATCGCGCCTGCGGCCTTTCCGCCCCTCCACAGGATCGCGTGGATCGGGCCCTTGCTGTCCTTGCTGTCCGCGAAGCCGACGACGTCACCGCGGTCGTTGATCGCTTTGGCCTGGACTTCCACTGACTGCGCCCGAGGCGACTCGAGGATCGTCGAGCTCGGCGAGCAACCGCCTTCGACGGCTCGTGTCGCCGACGTCGACGCGGCGAGAGCGCCCGCGCTCAGGGTCGCCGTGACGACCACGAGGTAGACGGGTCGAAGGTTCATCGCTACCGCACCTGCGTGAATCGACGCGCGAGGATCTCCGCGCGTGCCTGGCACGAGGGGTGCTCGCGCTTGCGGACGAACGTGATCGTCTTGCCCGACCTCTTCCACGCGTACGTGCCAGATCCGGCGCACCCACTCGCGGGCTCGCGAGCCAACGTGACCGTCGTCGCCGTCGCCGAGTACCTGCCGCGGACGAGAGTGTTGCCGTTCTGGGCCACCGTGTAGGTGCCGCCCTTGGTGAACGCGACCACCCAGTTCCCGTTGAGATGATTCGAGTTCTTGATCGTCGCCCCGTAGGTCCCGACCACGCCGCCCGCCGCGAGCGCGACGGACGACGCCGCGAGCGCCGCGACCAGAGCGGCGAGAAGAGCTGGGATTCGTTTCCGATCCGACATCGATTCCTCCTTTGGTTGACCTCTCATCGAGGCTAGGAGGTCGACGCTCGGAGCACATCGACGCCAGCACCGGGGATGCCTAGGTGCTAGTACCGAGTCGTAGTTACGCGACGGAGGCGCGCAGGTACGTCACGACGGCGAGGACCCGCCGATGCGTGTCGCCGTCCTGCGGCAGTTCGAGCTTTCCCAGGATCGAGCGCACGTGCGTCTCCACGGTCTTCTCGGTCAGCCATAGCTCCTTGGCGATGCCTGCGTTCGTCCTGCCCTCCGCCACGAGTCCGAGAACCTCCCGTTCACGCGGCGTCAGCTCGGCGAGCGGATCGCCGGCCCGCGGGGAGAGGAGCTGCTTCACCACCTCGGGGTCGAGCGCCGATCCTCCGGCAGATACGCGTTCGGCTGCTTCGAGGAAGTCGCCGACGTCGAGGACGCGGTCCTTCAGCAGGTAGCCGAAACCTCCGTCGGAGCTCACGAGCTCGACGGCGTAGCGACTCTCCACGTGCTGCGACAGGACGAGGACTGCGGTTCTCGGATGCGCCTGGCGGATCTCGACCGCGGCGCGCATGCCCTCATCCTCGTAGGTAGGCGGCATGCGTACGTCGACGATTGCGAGATCTGGATCGTGCTCGGCGACGACGGCGAGGAGCGACTCGGCGTCGCCGACCCGAGCCACGACCGAGTGCCCGGCGTCCTCGAGGAGACCGGCGAGGCCCTCACGGAGAAGGACCGTGTCTTCGGCGATCACGATCCGCATGGGATCGCCACCTCCACGCGAGTCCCGCTCCCACGCGGGCTCACGATCTCCAGCGTCCCACCGTGCGCCGCCACGCGATCTCGCAGGCCGGCCAGACCGGAGCCACGGCGGACGACCGCACCGCCGACACCGTCGTCCGCGACCGTCACGTGCAGCGTGCCCGCGTCCTGTACCACCCGAACCGTGACTTTCGACGGCGACCCGTGCTTGACGGCGTTCGTGAGGGCCTCGCACGCCACGAAGTACGCGGCCGCTTCGATGCTCGCCGGCGCGCGCTCGCCGCCTGCCTCGACGTCGACGGGGACCGGCGAGGTCCTCGCCAGGTCGCGCAAGGCTGCCACCAGTCCTTCGTCGAGCCGCGCCGGTCGAACTCCCGCGGCGATCTGACGGAGGTCGGCAATCGCTGAACCCACCTCGGCGACGATCTGGTCGAGCGCCGGCGAGAGGATCTGAGCGGCGTCGCCCGGCAGGCTCAACTGGAGTCGCCGGACCTGGACCCCGAGCGAGACGAGGCGCTGCTGCGCCCCGTCGTGCAGATCGCGCTCGAGTCGCCGTCGCTCCTCGTAGCCCGCTTCGACGATGCGGGCACGCGAGGCCTGAACCTCCGCGAGCTGCAGTCGGACTTCGACGCGCAGCCGAGCCATCTCGATCGAGAGCGCAGCCGCGGCGAGGACACCGTCGAACAGGTCGCGTTGCTCGAGCAGCATCGGATCGTGGAGGAGAACGGCCGTGCGCGCGTCGTCGCGGCGGATCTCCTGCCGGGCGCGCTCGTCGTTCGGGAGCTCGTCCAGCCGGTCTCCGGTCGTATCGGCATAGGCGCTTGTCTCGGTGATCCAGAAGAAGATCTCCGCGAGCGGATCGTGCAATGCGTCAGCGAGTACGACAGCAATCTCCTCGGGTGCGCGGACGCCGGCGCGAACCTCGTCCTCGAAGGCGCGAACCCGTCGAACACCGTCGTACCGAGCCCGACGGTACCGGCGGTCGACGAGATCCTGGACTCGTGCGCGTAGGGGGCGGAACGCGAGCGCCACGACGAGAGTCGCGAGCGCGACGACCCACGCCGAGTCGCCACCGACCACGACGCCCAGCCCGATCGTTATCGCGGCGTAGACGGCGAGGAGCAGAAGAGTCAGCGTCACGTAGACGAGGGTGCGATTGACGAGGCGCTCGATCGCATACAGCCGGTACCGCACGATCGCGATCCCGATCGCCGCGACGAGCGCGAACTGGGCTACGAGGAGCAGCGCGAATGTCGTCGCGCCTCCGCCGCCGAACCAGCTGCTCATCACGATGTCGAGCACGATGACGAGGGGCATCAGCGACGCGCCCCATACGAGCCACTTCATCTGCAGGCGCTCGACGCCGACCGATCGACGGAAGCGGAGGATGACTGCAAGGGCGCCGGCGAAGAGGCTCGCAAGGACCCCGATGGCGAACGGGATCCAGAAGCCCGTGTCGATGATGAGCTCTCCGACCGCGTTGCCGAGGAGAGGGTTCGTGATGTCCTCGTTCGGCGCGGGATACGGATCCGGATCGAACAGCTTGAGTCCGATCGTGAACGCGAAGCTCACGATCACGATGCCGGCGACCCAGCGCCAGCGGCGCGACAGGAGCCGGCCGTTCGGGAAGACGAACGCGACGGCAAGCGGCCAGGCGAGAAGCACCGGCGGCACGGTCGCCGCCTCGGTCTGGTACGCCCACGCCGCACCGATGAGCTGCTCGGAGGCGATCTGGAGTGCAGGCAGGAGCGCTCCGAGCAAGAGGATCCACGCGATGCGGTTGCGCGGAAGCTGGAGGGCGATCAAGAGGCCGACGACGGCAGGGGACAGGATCGCGAGCGCGAGGAACGGATAGACCGCGAGCGGGATCCAGTTCTCCTGCTCGGAAGGGATCACCTCGAGAACCTGCAACAGGCCGATCGTCAGTGCTGCCGTCGTCGCGAGTGCCAGGACACACGCGAGGATCCGAAGTCCGCGCATCACGGGATCATTCGCCGCTGCGCACCAAACTGCAATAGGTGCTGGCACTGGGATCGCGTTCGTCGCTGGTGCCTAGTCGAGTCCCGCAGTGAAGGCGGTGCCGGATTCGGCCGGCTCGCCTCCTAGTTGCGCTTCGAGGTCCAGAGGCCGCCGACCGGCACGAAGCGACCATTCGTCCAGCGCTGGAGCTGGCCCTGCTGGATCGGGAACGCGTCTCCCTTGCCGGTCTTCACAACCACGCCGGGCAGGAGGAACGGATTCTTCGCGCTCGAGATCGACCGGGCACGCGACATCAGCGCCGCGCGCGTCGGGTTCGCGCCGAGCCGGCGAAAGAGCCCGACCGTCTCGTACGCGACCGCCATTCCGTACACGTGGTAGACGTCGTTCGGGTTGGCGCCCTTCGCGTACTTCGCGAGGAGTGCGCGGTACTGCTTCATCCCCGGATCCTTGTTCCAGCGCGGGTCGGTCGGATCCTTGAGCACCGTGGTGGTGATCGAGCCCTCGACGAGCTTGTTCTTGCCGCCCTCGGAGGCGAGCACCATGATGTTCGAGGTGCCGGAGACCGCGTTGTTGATCACGAGCGGCTTCCACCCGAGCCGGTTCGCGAACACGTAGGCCTGGATCGCGAACGTGGGCGTCGCGAAGATGCAGAAGACGTTCGCGCGCGACGCCTTGAGCTTCGCAACCTGAGAGCCGACATCGGACGATCTCACCTCGTACGGCTCGGCGGCGACGACCTTCGAGCCGGAGCGGCCGAGACCGAGCTTGAGGCTTGCCAGCAGATCCTTTCCGTAGTCGTCGTTCTGGAAGAGGACGGCGACCCTCGCCTTCTTCCGTGCCCGCGCGATGTACTGCCCGTAGACGAGCCCCTCGGCCGCGTAGCTCGGCTGGAAACCGATCGTCCACGGGTACTTCGCCGCGTCACGTCCCCACGTCGTCGCGCCGGAGGCGACGAAGAGCTGTGGCACCTTGACCTGGTTCAGGTAGTCGCGAACGGCGAGGTTCGACTCGGTGCCGAGCGTGTTGAAGACGGCGAACACCTTGTCCTGCTCGACGAGGCGGCGCACCGCCTGCACCGTCTGTCGCCGGGTTGTACGCGTCGTCGACGATGCGATAGTCGATCTTCCGCTTCGCGACGCCTCCGCCCGCGTTCACGAAGTCGAGATACGCCTTCGCGCCGCGCGCGACCGAGGCGTACGACGCGGCTGGGCCGGTCAAGGGAGACGTGCCTCCGACGACGATCGTCGTCGCGCTGACGCCTGGGTCGGCGGCCGAGCCGGCGAACGCCGTCGGGAGCGCAACACCGAGGGCCGCGCCGAGGACGGCGACGAGCACGGAGCGACGCGCGATCACTCCGACCGAGAGTAGCGACGACTCGTGATCAACTGGCCGATGCGGCGGAACAGCCCGCCGACACCGTTCGGCAGCACGAACATCAGCAAGATGAGCACGACGCCGTAGACGATCGCCGGCCCGCCCGGTTTCTGCGTCTCCTCGATGATCCGGTCCGGCAGGAGCGAGCCGAGATCCTGGCCCTGCGCCCAGAGTGGCAGGAACGCGATGAAGATCGCGCCGAAGACGAGCCCTGACAGGCCGCCGAGCCCTCCCACGACGATGCCGACGAGGAGGAAGATCGACAGCGCGACGGGGAACGTGTCCGGGTTCACGAACGCGCTCGCGATGGCGAAGAGCCCACCCGCGACGCCCGCGTACGCCGCGCTGATCCCGAACGCGAGGGTCTTGTAGCGCGCGAGGCTGACGCCGTAGGAGACGGCCGCCGTCTCGGAATCGCGCACCGCGCGGAAGGCACGTCCGGTGCGCCCGCGCAAGATGAGCCACGCGCCGGCGAAAAGTACGAGCGCAATCGACCAGGCGAGGTAATACATCCAGTCGTTCGGCGTGAGTGAGCGGCCGAGCACGTTGACGTTCGTGATCGAGCCGGTGAGCTCGGGTGTCCCGAACAGCTGGATCCCCTGTCCGCCGCCGGAGAACTCCTCGAAGCGCTTCACCGTCGACGGCATGGCGACGGCGATCGCGAAGGTGGCGAGAGCGAGGTAAAGACCGGAGAGGCGCAGCGCCGGGAAGCCGAACGCGAGCCCGACGAGCCCGGCGACGAGGCCGGCGATCGGAAGCGTCCAGAGATCCTTCATCCCTCCCGAGATCGGCCCGCCGAACTGCTCGTTGCCGGCCATGAGGAGCGCGGTCGTGTAACCACCGATCGCCATGAACGCGCCGTGGCCGAGCGAGATCTGGCCCGTGTAGCCGGTCAGGACGTTGAGGCCGAGGAGCGCAATCAGGTAGATCGCCACGTACGAGTACTCGCGTGCCTTGAAGTCGGAGATGAACGACGGCAGCACCGCGACGAAAGCTACGAACGCCGCGAACGCGACGAAGCCGATGATCCGCTGCGTCCGGGGCGTCATACGCGCTTCACCTCCGGCTTGCCGAAAATTCCCTGCGGGCGGATCAGGAGAACCGCGAGGATGATCAGGAGCGCCATCGGAAGGCGCAGCTCCTCCGTGAACCAGCTGAACATGTCGTACTGGCTCAGGTAGCTGAGCAGGTTGAGGAGCACGCCGATCGCCAACCCGCCGACGACGGCACCGATCGGAGAGTCGATACCGCCCAGCACCGCGGCGGCGAACGAGTAGATGAGAACGGCCGCCATCATGTTCGGGTCGAGCCCGACGGTCGGCGCGGTCAGCATTCCGGCGACAGCACCGAGCAGCGCCGCCAGGCCCCAACCGAGCGCGAGCATCCACGTGACGCGCACGCCCACCAGCCGCGCCTCCTCGGGATTCACCGCCGCGGCGCGCAGGGCGAGACCGACCTTCGTGAAACGGAAGAGCCCCCAGAGGAGGAGCACGATCCCGAGCGCGACCGCGATCGTCCCGATGTCGTGCGCGGCGACCACGACGCCGCCGATGTCGTAGGTCTCGGTGCCGAACGGGCTCTGCAGCTGCTGCGGCTCGCCGCTCCACTGCCAGATGATGAAGCCGTTGATCGCGACGAGGAGCCCGATCGTGACGATGACGATGCGGAGGACGCTTCCTCGCTCGACTGGGCGAATCACCGCGCGGTGGATGCCGACGCCGCCGGCGAACGAGATCGCCAGCGTGGTGACGAACGCCGGCCAATAGCTCCAACCGTGGTTGATCGTGAGCGTCCAGGCGATGTACGTCGAAAGCGTCGCCATCTCGCCCTGCGCGAAGTTGATGACGCCCGTCGAGCGGTGGATGATCACGAGCGCGAGCGCGAGCAATGCGTAGATGCCGCCCGACGCGAGGCCAGAGACGATCTGCTGCATGAAGTCCGTGAAGGCAGCCGCGAGCATCAGTAGCCGAGGTAGCTCCGTCGCACGGATTCGTCGTCTCGAAGCTCGTCGCTCGTCCCGGTGAGCGCCACGCGGCCGACCTCGAGGACGTACGCGCGCCGCGACGCCCGCAGCGCGATTCGCGCATCCTGCTCGACGACGAGCACCGTGAGCCCCTCCTCTTCGTTGAGCTTCGCGACGATTCGGAAGAACTCGCGCACGATGAGTGGCGCGAGCCCGAGGGAGGGCTCGTCGAGGAGCATCAGGCGCGGGCGGCTCATGAGGGCACGGGCGAGCGCGAGCATCTGCTGCTCGCCGCCCGACAGCGTTCCCGCGCGCTGTCCGCCGCGCTCCGTCATCCAGGGGAAGTACTCGGCCATGCGCCCGATGTCCGCCTTCACCGAGCGGCTCCGGCTCGCGTACGCGCCGAGCTTGAGGTTCTCCGTCACCGTGAGCTCGACGAACGTCCCCCGGCCCTCGGGCACATGGGCGATGCCGGCCCTCGCAGCCGACTCCGGCCCGCCCTTGAGCTGCTTGCCGTCCAGCTCGACTGCACCCGACCGGGAGACCGTGCCCGAGATCGCACGCAGTGTCGTCGTCTTCCCGGCGCCGTTCGCACCGAGCACGGCGACGATCTCGCCCTCGCGGACGACGAGCGAGACGTCGTGCAGCGCCTGCACGGGGCCATACCGGGCGGCCACGGAGTCGAGCTCGAGCAGCGTCTTCATGCCTCGCTCTCTCTCCCGTCAGGCCCGAGCTCGCGTTCGGGCTCGACGCGCGCCTCGAGGCTCCTCCTCGTGCTCGTCGTCCACCCCGAGATACGCCTCGATCACCGCCGGATCCGCCTGCACCTCCGCGGGCGGCCCGCTCGAGATCTTTCGCCCGAAGCTCAGGACGTTCACGTCGTCGGAGATGCTCATCACGAGGTTCATGTGGTGCTCGACGAGGAGAACCGTGAGGTCGAAGTCGTCGCGGATCTTCTGGATGAAGGTGCCGAGCTCGGAGACCTCCTGGTGGTTCAGGCCACCCGCGGGCTCGTCCAGGAGAAGGAGTCGCGGCTTGGCGACAAGCGCGCGAGCCAGCTCGACGCGCTTCTGGATGCCGTACGGGAGCGCCGCAGCCGGGAACTGCGCGCGCTCGCGTAGTCCGACGACGTCGAGCACCTCGAGCGCGTCGGCCTCACCGACCTTCCGCCCGCGGCCGTGCGCGCCGACGAGCACGTTTTCCAGCACGGACATCGTGCGGAAGAGCTGGAGATTCTGGAACGTGCGCGCGATCCCCTTTCCCACGATCTTGTACGCCGGCGCCCGGAGGATCGAGGAGCCGTCCAGCAGCACCTCGCCCGAGTCGGGCTTGTAGAGCCGCGTGATGACGTTGAATGCCGTCGTCTTGCCGGCGCCGTTAGGCCCGATGAGCCCCGAGATGTGCCCTTCCTCCACGTCGAACGACACGCCGTCGAGCGCGACGATTCCGCCGAAGCGCAGGGTGACGTCCCGTACCTCGAGAAGGGCCATCCGCAGGAGACCCTAAACGGGCCGCGGCCGGGGTGGCAACGCTTCGGCGCGGAGCACTCAGACGCGAAGGCTCGGGCTCGCTGCGCGATCGCGCACGGACCAGAGCTGCACGACCGATCCGGGAGCGAGACGGACCTTCACGGAGAACACGCCCTGTCGGTTCGTGGAGCGTGTGCCGCCGAGCCAGCTCCATCGGCCGCCCTGGAGAATCCGCAACCGGTACGGCTGCGCACCTGCTCGGGGCTTGACCTGGCCCCACAGGCTCACGACGCCGCCGCGCCGCGACGTCCGGTCGAGCGAGAAGCGGAACGCCGCATGCGCGGGCTTCTTCGTTCCGTCGGCCGTCATGAAGCCGCTCTGCCAGCCGTCGTCGTTCAGGTCGTCGCGGACGAGGAAGAAGATCAGCATGTCGACGAACGACGCCGCGTGGACGCGGCGCGACGCGCTCGCCACGTGGCGCGCCTGCACCTCCGGCGAGACGCCGAGGTAGAGATCTGGCGGGTTCGTCTGGTAGCCGTACTCGGTGAGCCAGATCCGCTTGCGCCCGAGATGCCTGTGGACGAGCGCGACGAGGCGCTCGAGGTCAGCCATCGCGATCGTCGTGCAGCTCCGACAGGGCGGGCTCCAGGGCGTTTCGGACTGCGGTCGTCCCGGATACGGATGGTGGGCGTACGCATCGAGCCGCGCTCGAAGTACGCCCATGGCCTTGATCCACGCCACCGGTGACACGCCTCCGGCACCGGCACGCGGCCCGGTCATCCCGCCGCCGACGCGCGCACCGGGAATCGCGGCGCGAATCTGCGCGTACGCCGGATTCAGGAGCTTCCGGACGTACGTGAATGCGTTCGTCGGGCGTAGCCACAGCGCCTTGTTCGGCTCGTTCCAGATCGTCCAGAGCCGAATCCACGGATAGCGGGTCGCGGCCGCGCGCGAGAAGTCCGCGAAGAGCGCCGGCGAGGTCGGCGCCCAGTTCGGCGCGAGGCCGCCGTTCGCCCAGCGCGGAGTCCCGAACAGCGTGATGACGGGCCGGATGCCGTGTCTCCGAAGCCCACGCAGCATCGAGTCCGCGGTTCGCCAGTCGTAGGCGATGTCGGTGTGGTCGCGAGCGTCCGTCGGCCGCTGCTTCGCGATCAGATCCCAGCGAACCGTGTACCGCACGACATCGACGCCGAGCCGGTCGAGCTCGTCGAGCCTCGACTCGAGAGTGCCCGGACCGTGCTCGAGCCATGCATCGTCCTGGATGCCGTAGAGCGCGCCCGACGCAGCCTGCGCCGTGCTCGCTCCGGCGAACGCCACGAAGGCGGCGAACACGCAGACGAGCAACCTCACGACTCCCTCCCGCTCGTCGAAAGCGCGCGCGAGATGTCGTCCTTCGCCGTCGAGTACGCACGAACGTCCTCTGGCAACGCGTCGAGCGCTGCGAGATAGCAGGGCGCCGGGTACGTCCGATCGATCCGACCGTCCGACCAGTCGGCGACGACAGCTTTCCCACATGCACGCTCGGCCTGCGGCTGCTTGTTCGCGCCACACCCCCAGAGCACCGGAAGCATCGCGCCGACAGCCAGCGCCGATCCTGCTCGACGGCTCATCCTGTGATAGTTCCTCGCGACCGTGCGGCGGAAACGCGCGTGCGGTAAGAGGTTTGTAAGCGCCCGCAGCGGGACGGAGACGCGAACCGGGCACCGCGAGACCAACTAGGATCGCGCGCGATGGATCTGCGCGACACGCCGGAGGAGGCCGCGTTTCGGGCCGGGCTTCGCTCGTGGCTCGAAGAGAACCTCCCCGATGACCTTCAGGGCCACCGCGGTGGTGCCACCCGCTTCGACGGACCGGAGATGCGAGCGTGGAGCCGGGCGCTCTACGACGCCGGCTACGTCGGGCTCACGTGGCCCGAGGAGTACGGCGGCGGCGGCGCGCCGTACACGCATCAGGCGATCTTCCTCGAGGAGCTTGCGCGCGCGGAGGCCCCACCCCACATCGGCGTGATCGGCATCGGGATGGCCGGCCCGACGATCATTGCGCACGGCAGCGAGCAGCAGAAGGGCCGCTACCTCGCGCCGCTTCTCTCGGCTGATGAGATCTGGTGCCAGGGCTTCTCCGAGCCGGGCGCAGGATCGGACCTCGCCGGCGTGCGGACGAGCTCCAGGCTCGAGGACGGCCACTTCGTCGTGAACGGGCAGAAGGTGTGGTCGTCGTTCGCGCATCTCGCCGACTTCTGCATCCTGCTCACGCGCTCCGACCCGGAGTCGACGCGCCACGCAGGGCTCACGTACCTCATCGTCGACATGCATGCGCCAGGCGTGGAGGTGCGCCCGCTCAGACAGATCACGGGCGAGGCGGAGTTCAACGAGATCTTCTTCTCCGACGTGCGCGTTCCCGAGGAGAACCTCCTCGGCGAGGTCGGCAGCGGCTGGCAGGTTGCGATGACGACGCTCCTGCACGAGCGCGGGACGCTCGGCTTCGCGCTGCAGGCCGCACTCGAGGTGCAGATCCGCAAGCTCGCCGCCCTTGCGCGGGATCGCGGGGCCGACCCGCTCCAGCGCGACCGCATCGCACGCGAATGGATCGAGATGCAGGGTGTGCGGTTCACGAACTACCGCTCGCTCTCCGCGCTCATGAAGACCGGCCTGCCCGGTCCCGAGGGCTCGATCTCGAAGCTCGTCTGGTCGGAGGCGAACCAGCGCGTGACGAAGCTCGCACTCGAGATCCTGGGACCGGACGCCGCGCTCGGCGAGGAGAACGCGCCGTACGGCGGCTACTGGCAATACCAGCAACTGCGAAGCCGCGGCAACACCATCGAGGCCGGCACCTCGGAGGTGCTCCGCAACATCGTCGCCGAGCGCGTCCTCGGCCTCCCCTACTCCCGCTAGGAGCAATGGACTTCACCTTCACACCCGAGCAGGACGCACTTCGCGAGCAGGCGCGCGACTTCCTCGCAGCCACTCCCGATCCGACCTGGGCGCAGCTGGCCGAGCTCGGCTGGACGGGCGTCTCGATCGCGGAGGAGCATGGCGGCGCCGGGCTCTCGTTCCTCGAGGAGGCGGTTCTCTTCGAGGAGCTCGGGCGCGCGCTGTACCGCGGTCCATACTTCGCGACGATCGGGCTGACGCTTCCGGCACTTCCTCCCGAGGACCGCGCCGCCGTGGCCGCAGGCGACGCGACCTGGACGCTCGCGTTCGGTCCGCTCGTGCCCGACCTCGACTCGGCGGAGCATGTAGCGATCGTCGGCGGCGACGGCATCTACGAGCTCGACGGCGGCGAGCGCGAGCTGCTCTCGACGACGGACGAGTCACGAACGCTGGGCGTCGTGCGCGGCGGCGAAGCCGGACGTCGGCTCGCCGACTCCCCGGTTCTCGCGGAGATCGAGGCCCGCTCGCAGACGGCGCTCGCGCTCGAGGCCTGCGGCGTGGCGCGGCTCGCCCTCGAGGACGCGCTCGAGTACGCGTCGTCGCGCGAGCAGTTCGGGAAGAAGATCGGTGTCTACCAGGCGATCTCTCACCCGCTCGCGGACGCGTACACGCGCGTCGAGCTGTCTCGCTCGCTGGCGCTGTGGGCCGCATGGTGCGTCGCGACCGGCGACCCGCAGGCGTCCATCGCGGCAGCCGCTGCGAAGTCCTACGCCGGCGAGAGCGCCGTCATCGTCTGCGAGACGGCGATCCAGGCCCTCGGCGGCATCGGCTTCACGTGGGAGCATCGGCTCCACCGGCTGTACAAACGCGCACTCGGCATCGAGAGCTTCGGTGCCTCGGGTACGAGACTTCGCGCCGAGATCGCAGCATCGCTCATCGAACAGGAGACGGCGTCCGGTACGAGCCAGGCGCCCGTCCCCATCGCCCAAGGAGGCTGAGAGCCGTGGACGGCCTGATGATGGACTACCAGCTCAACGTGCCCGCGATCCTGCGCCGGGCCGACGAGCTCTACGGCGACCACGAGATCGCGAGTCGCCTGCCGGACAAGAGCTGGCACACCTACACGTACGCCGACTTCGTCTCGCGCACGAAGAAGCTCATTGTCGCGCTGCGCAAGCTCGGACTCGAGGACGGCGACCGCGTCGGAACGTTCATGTGGAACCACTCGCAACATCTCGAGGCGTACATGGGCGCGCCGGTCGGTGGATTCGTCACGCACACGCTGAACCTCCGCCTCCATCCCGACGACAACACGTACATCGCGACGCACGGCGGCGATCGCGTGATCCTCGTGGACAAGACGCTGTGGCCGCTGGCCGAGCAGTTCATCCCTCGATGCAGCTTCGAGCACGTCATCGCGGTCGGCCAGGGGCCGGCGCCCGACGGAACGATCGACTACGAGGAGCTCCTTGCAGACGCGAACGAGTCCGACTTCGCCTACCGCGATCTCCCGGAGAGGACCGCCGCGGCGATGTGTTACACGAGCGGAACCACCGGGCTGCCGAAGGGCGTCCTCTACTCGCACCGCGCGATCGCCGTCCACGCGCTGACGGTTCTCGCATCGCTCGGCTTCTACGCCGACGACGTGTGCCTGCCGGTCGTCCCGATGTTCCACGCGAACGCCTGGTGCTTCCCGTTCTCCGCGACGCTGACGGGCGTCAAGCAGGTCTTCCCCGGGCCGCACATGGATCCCGAGACGCTGCTCGACGGCTTCACAGAGCAGAAGGTGACGGTGACGGCAGGCGTTCCGACGATCTGGATGGGCATCCTGCAGCTGCTCGATGCGAATCCCGGCAAGTGGGATCTCTCGGCCATGAGGTTCATGACCGTCGGCGGCGCGGCGCCGCCGCGCGCCATGATCGAGGCGTTCGGCGAGCGACACGGTCTCCATATCGTCCACGGCTGGGGCATGACCGAGATGAGCCCGGTCGGGACGATCTCCGGCGCGCCCGGTCAGGAGACGGGCCTCTCGAAGGACGAGATGTACTCGCGCCGCGCGCTCCAGGGCCTCACGATCCCCTTCGTCGAGATCCGCGCGCGCGGCACCGACGAGCTCGTCCCGTGGGACGGCGAGACGATGGGCGAGCTCGAGGTGCGCGGGCCGTCGATCTCGTCGGCCTACTTCGCCTCCGACGAAGGCGCGGACCGCTGGACCAAGGACGGCTGGTTCAGGACCGGCGACGTCGTGTCGATCCACTCCGACGGCTTCGTCGAGGTGCAGGACCGTGCGAAGGACCTCGTGAAATCGGGCGGCGAGTGGATCTCCACGGTCGCGCTCGAGAACGCGCTCATGGGACATCCCGCTGTCGCCGAGGCGGCGGTGATCGCCGTACCCGACGAGAAGTGGTCGGAGCGCCCGCTCGCGGTCGTCGTCTTGCGTGAAGGTGAGGAAGCGTCGCCGGACGAGCTGCGCGAGTTCCTCGCGCCGAACTTCGCCAAGTGGTGGCTCCCGGATCGCTTCGAGTTCGTCGAGGAGATCCCGAAGACCGCAGTCGGGAAGTTCCGCAAGACGGCGCTGCGCGAGCAGTTCGCCCAGCAGCCGGCGGAGACGGCCTAGATGGGCGACTTCATCGCGACCGAGCTCGACGACTCGGTCGCGGTCGTGACGATCGACAACCCGCCGATGAACGCGCTCTCGGCGCCGCTGCTCGACGAGCTCGAAACCGAGATAGACCGTCTCGACGCGGACGACGACGTGCGCGCCATCGTGCTCGTCGGTGCCGGCGAGCGCGCGTTCGTCGCCGGCGCCGACATCAAGGAGTTCCCGTCTCTGCGCGAGGCGGCGGCGGAGGCGAACGAGCGCGGTTCCGCGCGCGGCATCCAGAAGCTCGGGCACCGCATGGACGCAGCGCGTACGCCGTTCGTCGCCGCGATCCACGGCTTCTGCCTGGGCGGAGGGCTCGAGCTGGCGATGTGCTGCGACATCCGGGTGGCCTCGGACGACGCGCAGCTCGGCCAGCCGGAGATCAAACTCGGTCTCATTCCCGGTGGCGGTGGCACACAGCGGCTGCCGCGGCTCGTCGGGATCGGGCGCGCGCAGTACCTCAACATGACGGGCGACTTCGTCGATGCGACGACCGCCTCGGACTGGGGGCTCGTCGAGAAGGTGGTGCCACGTGCGGAGCTCCGGGACGCTGCACTCGGGATCGCACGGACGATCGCCGCTCGCTCGCCCGTCTCGATCGGGATTCTTCGTGAGCTCGCCCGCACGACGCGCGACCTCCCGCTCGAAGAAGGCCTGCGCCGCGAGGCCGACGGCTTCCGTCGCTGCCTCGAGTCGGAGGACGGCGCCGAGGGTGTCGCGGCGTTCATCGAGAAGCGCGAGCCGAGCTTCACCGGTCGGTGAGAGCCGCCGTCCTGCGAGGTGTCGGCGGGCCGGAGCAGCTCGTCGTCGAGGAGGTACCCGAGCCCGAGGCCGCCGACGGTCAGGTTGTCGTGGACGTGCGCGCGGCCGGCATCAACTTCGCCGACATCCTCATCCGGCTCGGGATGTATCCGCAGATGCCGGAGTTGCCGACCGTGCTCGGCTCCGAGATCGCCGGCGAGCTCGACGGCGCGCGCGTCATGGGCTTCGTCCGGTCCGAAGGAGGCGGCTATGCGGAGCGCGTCGTCGTCGACCGCCGCTGGCTGCTCCCGCTTCCCGAGAACGCGAGCTTCGCCGAGGGAGCAGCCTTCCCGATGGCGTTCCTGACGGCATGGATTCCGCTGTCGGAGCTCGTGCGAATCGCGTTCGGAGCGCGCGTGCTCGTCACTGCGGCGGCCGGTGCGGTCGGTACGGCTGCCGTGCAGATCGTCCGGGCGCTCAACGGTCATCCCGTGGCGGCCGTCGGGAGCACCGAGAAACTCGAGCTGCCGCGCTCGCTCGGTGCCGTCGAGGCGGTCACGTACGAGGGAATCGGCGAGCTGGACCCGGTCGACGTCGTGTTCGACCTCGTCGGCGGCGACGTGTTCGCAGCATCTTTGAGCCTCCTCAAGCCGATGGGCACGGCCGTCGCGGTCGGCTATGCCGGCGGCATGTGGCAGGAGGTGAATCCGGCCTGGCTCGTCGGCCGCAACATAGGCGTGCACGGCTTCTATCTCGGTCGCCTGATCGGCCGCGACCCGGAGCTGGTCGCCCGCGCCGCGAAGGACGTCCTGCGTTTCTGGGAGACGGGTGCGGTGCGCCCCATCGTCGGCGCCGAGCTCCCGCTCGAGGAGGCAGCCGAGGCGCATCGGCTCATCGAATCCCGCCAATCGACAGGAAAGGTCGTGCTCATTCCATGACAGCGCTCGTGACCGGCTCGGCCGGAGGCATCGGCAAGGCGATCGTGACGAAGCTCCGAGGCGAGGGCTTCGACGTGAAGGAGCTCGATCTCGTCTCCGGCTTCGACGTCACCGACGCGCAAGCGTGGGAGCACATCGGCTCGGTCGACCTCGCGTGTCTGAACGCGGGCGTTCTCACGGGAAGCGGCGACATCGCCGCCCTGACGGACGAGCAGTACCGGCGCGCGGTCGGGGTGAACGTGGACGGCGTCGTCTACGGCGTCCGCAGGCTCGACCGCGTCATGCCGAGGGGCAGCACGATCATCGTGACCGCTTCGCTCGCCGGACTCGTCGGCATCCCGGACGACCCGATCTACGGTCTCACGAAGCATGCCGTCGTCGGCTTCGTGCGCTCGGTTGCCGCGCAGCTCGCCGCGCGCGGAATCCGGATCCAGGCGGTCTGCCCCGGCTGGGCCGACACTGCACTCACACCGCCGGAGTTCAAGCAGGACCTCGAGTCGCGCGGCTTCAAGCTGTTGACGGCGGAGGCGGTCGCAGAGGGCGTCTGGGCGGCGTTCAAGAGCGAGGGCACGGGTGAGGCCTGGATCGTCCAGCCCGGCCGCGAGCCGCTTCTCTACGAGTTCAAGGGCGTCCCGGGCCCGCGGTAGCTCAGTGGCAGCTCGCCGAGCCGCTGTCGGTGAACGAGCCGACTGCGGCGCGGAAGCGCCACTCGTATGCGTTCGCGCCGAGCGTGAGCTCGAGCACGCCGAGACTCGTTGCGTCGCGGGCTTCGCTGTTCGGGCTCACGCGCGTGAACGGCCTGAGGTTCTTTCCTCCGGTCCCGACGACGAACTCCCGGATCCCGCGCTCGAGATCGCGACGACCTCCCGCGTCTTGAGGCGCGAAGCGCTCGTAGTCGTGGTCGTGGCCGACGAGCACGAGATCTGCGTCGGCATCGACGAGCGCTTGCCAGAACGCGACGTACGACGAATCGCTGCCGTGCCGGCCCGACGAGTAGCGCGGATGGTGCCAGTACGCGAGCGTGCAGCGGGACGGATGGGCGGCGAGGTCGGCCCGGAGCCAGCGCTCCTGCGCTGATCCGGCGTCGCATCCACCGACAGCCGCGCAGTTGGAGTTGAGGGCGACGACATGCCAGTTGCCGAGCCCGTAGCTGTAGTAGCCCTTCGTCGGATCGCCTGCTCCCGCGCCGAAATACTCGAAGTAGCCGGCCGCACCGGCCGTGCGGTACTCGTGGTTGCCGGGTACCGGCCTCGTCACCGGCTTCACTCGTCCCCACGAAGCGTCGTACGAGGCCTCGAATGCGTCGCCGGCTCCGACCTCGTACTGGATGTCTCCGAGTGCGAGCACGGCTTCGTAGCCCCCGCCGACGAGGAGGTCGGAGGTCGCGCGCTGGCGGCAGTCGAAGCCGGTACCGAGCCCGTTCCCGAATCGCGGGCTGCCGGGGTCGCACGCGATGTCTCCGGCTGCCGCGATACGAGCACCGGTGACGGGCGAGTGCGGCGTCGGTGTCCGAACGCTCGCCTCGTCGACGACGGCCGTCAGAACCAGCGCGACGATGAGGACGCAGGCCGCTACGAGAGCGAGTACCGATGCGAGACGCAAAGTCGACTTCAGTCGAAGCGCCAGCCGTCGCCGGCTGCGAACGACTTGAGAATGCGTCGCGCCACGACCATGCGATGCACTTCGTCAGGGCCGTCGTAGATCCGCGCGCCGCGCGCCATCGCGAGCATCCCGGCGAGCGGCGTCTCGTCCGTCAGCCCGCGCGCTCCGTGCGTCTGCACCGCGCGGTCGATCACGTCGTGCAGCACGCGCGCGGCGTAGAACTTGATCAGCGAGACCTCGACGCGCGCCTCGTCGCCCTGGTCGATCTTGTGCGCGGCGTCGAGCGTCATGAGCCGACACGCCTGGATCTCCGCGGCGGAGTCGGCGATCCAGTTCTGCACGGTCTGCTTCTCCGCGAGTGGGCCGCCGAACGACTCCCGCTCGAGCGCGTACGTGCACATGAGCTCGAATGCGCGCTGCATCTGGCCGAGCCAGCGCATCACGTGGTGGATGCGGCCGGGGCCGAGGCGCTTCTGCGCGATGCGGAAGCCGTCACCCTCCTCGCCGAGCGTGTTGGCAACGGGAACGCGGACGTCCGTGTAACGCACCTCGCAGTGCGTCGTCCAACCACGGCCGCGGTGCCCCATCGTGGGGACCGCGCGCACGACGTCGACTCCCGGCGTGTCGGCCGGAACGATGATCTGCGTCGCGCGGCGGTGCGGATCTCCGCCGGGGTCGGTAACGGCCATGACGATCCCGAACGCGGCTCCCTCGGCCCCCGACGAGAACCACTTGTGTCCGTCGATCACCCACTCGTCACCGTCGCGAACGGCCCGGGTGCGGAGCGTCGTGGGATCGGAGCCCGGCACCTCCGGCTCCGTCATCGAGAAGAACGAGCGGATCTCGCCCGCGACGAGCGGTCGCAGCCAGCGCCCCTTCTGCTCGTCGGTGCCGAACATCCACAGGATCTCGGCGTTGCCGGCGTCGGGCGCCTGGCAGCCGAAGACGAGCTGGCCCCAGATCGAGCGCCCGATCTCCTCGTTCAGGTGGGCATACACGAGGAAGCTCCCGCTCGATCCGCCGGCCTCGGGCGCCATGTGCGGCGCCCACAGGCCCTGCTCCTTCGCGGACGCCCGCAGCCGCTCGACGAGCGCCTCGGCAGCGTCGTCTTCCTGGTTCAGCGCAGGCTCGCCCGGGTAGACGTGCTCCTCCATGAACGAGCGGTAACGGGCACGGAGCTCGACGATCTCGTCGGTCGGGCGGAGGTCGGTGATGGTCATGGCGTTAGCATCGCACGAGGCAGATACCTATGCGGACGGGGAAGACATAGTGCGACTCGGCTTCTACATGGGGTATGCACCGCCGGGTACGAGCCCGCTCGAGCCGATTGCGCTCGCACAGGAGGCCGAACGCCTCGGCTTCGACTCCGCGTGGGCCGCCGAGGCGTGGGGAACGGACTGCGTGACCGTGCTCTCGTGGCTCGGCGCGACGACGGAGAAGATCAAGCTCGGCAGCGCGATCATGCAGATTCCCGGCCGTACTCCGTCGAACACGGCGATGACGGCTGCGACGCTCGACCTGCTCTCCGGAGGGCGCTTCCTGCTCGGCCTCGGGACATCCGGGCCGCAGGTGGTCGAGGGCTGGCACGGCCAGCCGTGGGGCAAGCCGCTCGAGAAGACCCGGGAGTACGTCGAGATCGTCCGCGCAGCGCTTCGACGCGATCTCGTCGAGCACCACGGGACCCACTACGACATTCCCGTCTCGAATGGAACGGGGCTCGGCAAGCCGCTGAAGCTGATGGCGCGCCCGCTCCGGGCGGACATCCCCATCTACCTCGCGGTGATGGGCCCCAAGGCGGTTGCGCAGGCATTCGAGATAGCCGACGGCTGGCTCCCGATCTTCTGGTCGCCGGAGAAGGCGCGTTCAGCCTTCGGCGACGTGATCACGAACGCGCGCGAGGGATTCGACATCGCCGCGACCGCGCCGGTGATCCTCATCGACGACGTCGAGTCGGGCCGCGAGTTCCTCAAGCCGTACTACGCGCTGTACATCGGCGGCATGGGCGCGCGCGGGCAGAACTTCTACAACGACCTCGCCTGCCGCTACGGCTTCGAGGACGCCGCGCGTGAGATCCAGGATCTCTACCTCGACGGGAACAAGCGGGATGCGGCCGCAGCAGTACCCGACGCATTCATCGACGAGGTCGCGCTCGTCGGGCCGAAGGAGCGCATCGCGGAGCGGATCGATGCGTGGCGCGAGTCGGGAGCCACGTCGCTGCTCGCCTCGACGCAGCAGCCGGAGGCGCTGAGAGCACTAGCCGAAATCGCGCTGTAGGACGAGCTAGACCTCGTCCCTACGAGGCAATGGCCTCTGCAGCCGCCTCCGCGAGATAGGGCACACCCTGCTCGAAACGCGCGGCGCGCTCGTCCTCGGCACCCAGCTCGCCGCGGACGAATCTGCCGTAGATCGCCTCGCAGAAGACCGCTGCCTTCCAGAGCGCGAGGCCCTTCGAACCACGCGAGCGGCTCGACCTCCCGTCCGCTTGCCTCGACGTACCGCTCGACGAGCTCGGCCCGCGACGGGAAGCCGGGTAGGGCCGTGATCGGTGAGGTGCCGAGGGGGTTCGGCGGGCCGCCCGGCTCGCTGTACGTCGCAAGGAGGTAGCCGACGTCGGCGCGGGGGTCGCCGATCGCTCCCATCTCCCAGTCGAGCACGGCGAGGATCCGGGACGGGTCGTCGCGGCCGACCATCGTGTTCCCGAGCCGGAAGTCCCCGTGGACGACCGTCGGCGCGAGCGGATCGGGCACGTTGTCGGCGAGCCACGCCGAGACCTCGTCGACGCGGGGGATCTCGCGCGTCTTGTTGATGTCCCAGAGCTGCGCAAAGCGCCGTACCTGCCGCTCGTTGTAGCTGCCCGGTCGGGCAAACGCGGCGAGCCCCGGAGTCGTGACGTCGGCCGCGTGGATCTCGACGAGCGCCTCCACGAGGTCGTCGCCGAGCGCGCGACGCGCTGCAGCCGTCTCGAGCCCCGGCGGCAGCTCGTCGGCCGGGACGAACCCGTCCAGATACGTCATGACGTAGAAGGGGACGCCGAGCAGGCTTTCGTCCTCGCAGACCGCGGCGATGGTCGGCAGCCGCGTGAAGCCGGCCTCGCGCACTGCGAGTTGCAGCCGCGCCTCGCGGACGACGTCGTGCGCTGACGGCGGCAGCGGCGGGTCGCGGCGGACGGCGCAGGACGAACGAGCCCGTCTCGCGTTCGACGCAGAAACGTGAAGTTCGAGCCACCGCCCTCCCCGATGCGCCTCGCCCGCACATCCCCCGAGCCGAGCCCGTGCTCGTCGAGAAACCCCCGCACCCGGTCGAGCACGAGGAGCGGGGGCCTGGCGAGCCCTTCGGCATCGGAGACGGTCTCGACGATGTCGCCCGCCAGCACCGTGCGATCCTACGCCGATGCGCCGCCGCCTCTACCTCATGCGCCACGCCGAGGTGTCGTACTTCGCGGAGGACGGCTCGCCCGTCGACCCGCGCGACGTCCCGCTGAACGAGGAGGGCGTCGCGCAGGCGAAGGCGGTCGCCGGGGCGCTCGCCGGGATCGAGATGGACCGCGTGCTCTGCAGCGGGCTTCCGCGCACGCTCGAGACCGCGTCCATCGTCGCGCCGGGCACCGAGCCCGAGTCCTGGCCCGAGCTACGCGAGATCCAGGGCGGTCGGCTCTCCGAGATCCCGGCCGAGGCGCTCCAACACGAGTTCGTCCACGCGTTCCGCGGCGTGATCCCGAACGAGACGCGGTTCCTCCGCGGTGAGTCGATCGGTGAGCTCTTCGACCGCGTCATCCCCGCGCTCGAGCGTCTCGTCGAAGACGACGGCTGGGACACCGCGCTGGCGGTCCTCCACGGCGGCGTCAATCGCGCGATCCTCTCCTACGCGCTCACCGCGGAGCGGATGTTCCTCGGCCACTTCGAGCAGGCGCCGGCGTGCGTGAACGTGCTCGATCTCGGCGATGGCGGCGAATGGATCGTGCGCGCGGTGAACGTCGCGCCGTACGACCTCCTCCACGTCTGCGCATCGCTCCACGACGATGGAGCGCTACTGGGAGCAGTACGGCGACCGAACGCAGTAGGGGCCGGTTCCCCGGCCCCTACTACCAGTCACACGCAGAGGAGCTTCTAGCGCGGACGACCCTCGACAAGAGAGCCGATCGGCGACCAGATGCCGTTATTGAAGCGCTGGAGCCGCATCTGGCTGATGACAAAGTGGTCCGTCTTGCTCGTCTTCAGACGGACGCCCGGGAGCGCGAAGCGATTGGTCGTGTTCAGGTTCAGCAAGGCGTTCATAAGGCTAGCTCGGGTCGGACTCTTCCCGGCTTTGTACATCGCCTGCACGAACGTGTCCGCCAACGCGAAACCGTAGACGTAGAGCCCATTCGACGCATTGGCCGTGGGCGCGTACTTCTGCATGATGCGCCGGTACTCCTGGAGCGCAGCATCGCGGTTTTGGGCAGGGTCTAGACGGATCCTTGAGGTAGCCGATCGAAATTGACCCGTTGACGTAGTCGGCTCCCGCACGCTGCACCGCGATGTTGAGAAATGCTGCGGTCGCGGACACCGAGTTCAGGTAGATCTGATCGGGGTTGAAGTTGAGTGCCTTTCCGGTCGCATACGTCGTGATGGTCAGCCCGGGGAGCGCGAAGATGACCAAGACCTGAGCACCGCTTGCCCTGATTCTCGCCATCTGTGACGCAACACTCGTCGACCCGGCCGTGACCGCCTCCTCCGCGACGATGTTGGCATCCGCATACGACTTGCCGAGCGCGGAGCGGAGTCCGTAGAGGTAGTCCTTTCCGTAGTCGTCGTTCTGATACAGCACCGCGATCTTCTTCCCGCGCTGGTTCGCCTTGACGTGGAGTCCGTACATCCGACCTTCGGCGATGTAGTCGGGCTGGAAGCCGATTGTCCACGGGAACTCCTTGTACTGCGTACCCCAGTAGGAGGCTCCCGTGGCCACGAGCACCTGGGGGACCTTCTGTTGGTTGAGGTACGCCCGCGCAGCTTGGACGGGTTCCGTCCCGAGCTGGCCGACCACGGCGAAGACCTTGTCCTCCTCGACGAGCCTACGCGTGAGCTGAATCGTGTTCGCCGGGTTATAGCCGTCGTCGTAGATCTTGTAGATCACCTGCCGACCCATGATCCCGCGCTTGCCGTCCGGTCCCCTGCGTGCGTTGACCCACTTCATATAGGTCTGCAGTCCGAGAACGATCGGGGCATACGCCGCGGCGGTCCCTGTGAGCGGGAGCGTCGCACCGATGGTCATGGTCTTTGCTGTTACGCCTGGTGTCTGGGTGGCGCCACCGAACGCACCCGGCACCGTTAGCGCGAGCGCCGCTACCAGGCCGACCCCGCACACGATGAGCTTTCGCACCGATCTTCCTCCTTGTGGACCCTCCGAGTTCCTGCCTGTCAGCCGCGAGCGTATCGCGGGCACGCTCACGCCGCTACATGCTGAAACGTCCGGTACGCGCCGGAGTTAGTACCGACGCTCACAACCCGATGTCTGCCGCCAGTGCCTCGGCCTCGTCCAGCTCGACCGCGAGCGCGTCGATCCCCGCCTCCCAGATCTTCGGGTCGGTGAGGTCGAGCCCGACCATCTGCGCGAGCTCGCCGGGCGGCTTCGACCCTCCGGCGCGCAAGACGTCCAGGTACGGCTCCACCATCGAGTCGCCTTCGAGCTCGTACTTGCGGAAGACGGAGAGCGCGAAGAGGAAGCCGTACGAGTATGCGTAGACGTAGCCGGGCGTCCCGATGAAGTGCGGGATGTAGCTCCACCACGTCTCGTACCCGTCGACGTCGACCGAGTCGGCGAACATCGCCGTCTGCGACTCGAGCCAGAGCTCCTCGAAGCGCTCCGGCGAGATCTCGCCCTCGTCGCGGCGCGAGGTGTGCACCGCGTCCTCGAAGCGGTTCATGGCGATCTGCCGGAAGACCGTCGCGATCGAGTCCTCGATCCGCCCGGCCAGGAGGTTGAGCCGACGGCGGGCGTCCTGCTCGTCCGCGAGCAGCCGCTTGAAGGTGAGCGCCTCGGCGAAGACCGAGGCGGTCTCGGCCGTCGTGAGCGGCGTGGAGGCGTTGAAGAGCCCGAGCGGCGCGGCGAGGTAGCCGTGCAGCCCGTGACCGAGCTCGTGCGCGAGCGTGAGCACCGAGCGGCGATCGCCCGTGTAGTTCATGAAGACGTATGGATGCACGCCGGGCACGTTCGTCGCGCAGAACGCACCCGGTCGTTTGCCGTCGCGCGTCGGTGCGTCGATCCAGCCGTCGCGGAAGAAGCGCTCGACGATGTCGCCCGTCTCGGTCGAGAAGTCGGCGAACGCGTTCAGGACGAGCTGCGATGCGTCGGCCCAGCCCACATGGGTCGGGTCGTCGGCGAGCGGCGCCATGCGGTCGTAGAACGAGAGCCGGTCGAGCCCGAGGAGGCGTGCCTTCAACGTGTAGTAGCGCTGGACGACGTCGTACCGGTTCACGACCGCGTCGACGAGCGCCTGCACGGCCTCGTCGGTGGTGTCGTTCGACAGGTTGCGTGCCGAGATCCAGGTCTCGTATCCGCGAAGTCGGTCGTCGATGGACTTGTCGACGGCGATCGTGTTGAAGACGAACGTGCGCGTACGCAGCCCCGGTTCGAGGGCGACCGTTATCGCCTCGGATGCGCGCCGTCGCTCGTCGCGGTCAGCGGAGTAGAGCTTCGCCATCGCGTCCTCGAAGCCGATCTCGTTGCCGTCGAGGTCGACCTTGATCGCACCGAGCAGCTCGTCGTACAGGCGATCCCATGCGCTGAAGCCGGAGACCGACTTCTCGGTGAGGATCTTCTCCTCGGGCTCGGTGAGGACGTACGGCCGAAACTTCCGAACGGTCCTGAGCCAGTGATGCCAGTGCTCGAGCTCGTCGCTCGCGAGGAAGGCTTCGGCCTGCTCGTCCTCGAGCGCCGCGAGCTCGAGCCCGAAGAAGAGGAGCTGCGTATCGATCGTCGCGCCCTTCTCGGTCAGGCGCGCGACGAGCGCGCCGCGCGGCGAGTCGTTCATGTCCGTCGCGAACCAGAGGTGCGCGTAGTAGATCGCGCGCGTGAACGTCGACTCGATCCGCTCGCGCTCCGCGATCGCGTCGCGCAGCTCGCCCGCGCTCAGCTCCGCGACATGTCCGTAGTAGCGCTCGCGGAACGCGGCCGCCGCGGTTTCGGTCTGCTCGACGTCTCGTTCGATGCGTGGGTCGTCACCTGACTCGTAGAGGTCGGAGAGGTCCCACGCGACGTCCTCCGCACCGGTCAGCTCAGTAGTCGTCATGAGGCGGAACGCTACCCGAGGGCCGACGCTTGGCCGGCGGCGAGCTCGGACGCGTCCGTGACCGGCCTCTGGCACGCGAAGCGCTCGCAGAGGTAGACGGCAGGCTTGCCGTCGACGAGGCCCTTGCCGGCGAGGAGCGGCACCTCGTCGGCCGGGCCGACGGCCACGACCGTCTGCGGCTGGAACGGGGCGAGTGCCGCACGCCCCACCGGAGAGCCGACATCACCCACGATCGCGAGCTCGCGCGGCGGGCTCAGCCAGAGATCGATCCCGCACAGCATCCACGCGAAGAAGCCGGGCGCCCGTCGCAGCGCGGGCTCGGCAAGGCGGAAGACGGACACCGCGCGGCGCTCGAGCTCGTCGTCACCCCAGATCCGCGCCAGCCGCAGGAGGGCGTGCGCGAGCATCGAGTTCCCCGACGGGATGGGCGTGTCCTGCAGGTCCTTGGTGCGCGCGACGCGCACGTCGCCGTCGGCGGGCGAGAGGAAGAAGCCGCCGTGCTCGTCGTCGGCGAAGAGCTCGATCGCGAGGAGCGCGAGACGCCGCGCCTCGAGGAGCCAGCGAAGCTCGCCCGTCGCGACGTGGAGCTCGATCAGTCCGTGCGCGACGTTTGCGTAGTCGTCGAGGAAGCCGAAGCCGCTGGTGCGGCCGCCGCGGATCGAGCGGAGCAGCCGGCCGTCGTCTGCGCTCAGCGGTCCGAGCAGGAACGCGCCGAGCTCACGCGCAGCCGCCAGCCAGTCCTCCCGCTCGAGCCGGGCTCCCGCCTCGGCGAGCGCCGCGAGCGCGAGGCCGTTCCAGGAGGCGAGGGCCTTGTCGTCACGGAACGGCTGCGGGCGCAGGTCGCGCTCGGCGAGGACGCGTTGCCGGAGCTCGGGCTCGACCTCGCCGCGCACGACGAAGCGCCCGTGCTCGAAGGGCTCGAGCACGTCCGGCGGCAAGCCGAGGGCGGCGGCGTCCTCGGGCGTCCAGGTGTAGGTCAGTCCCTCGACGCCGTCGGTGTCGGCGTCGTGCGCCGACGCGAACGCACCGCCCGGCAGCGCGAGCTCGCGCAGCATGTAGCCGACCGTCTCCTCGACAATCTCCCGATAGCGCTCGCGGCCGGTGACGACCCAGGCGTGGAGGTACGTCGAGGCGAGGACGGCGTTGTCGTACAGCATCTTCTCGAAGTGCGGGACGAGCCAGCGATCGTCCACCGAGTAACGGTGGAACCCGCCTCCGACGACGTCGTAGAAGCCGCCCGCGGCCATGCCGTCGAGCGTCGCGGTAACCATCGCCAGCGACTCCTCGTCGCCGCGACGCAAGAGGAGCTCGAGCGTCGAGGCCGCGGGGAACTTCGGCGCGCGTCCGAAGCCGCCGAACGCCGGCTCGAAGGTCGCGGCGATGCCGCGCGCAGCCTCGGAGAGAAGCGAGGACGTGAGCGGCTCTCGCGACGGCCCCGAACCCGCGGTCGAGCGGAGTGCGCCGTCGATGCGGACGGCCTGCCGCTCGATGTCGTCGCGGCGCTCGCGCCACGTCTCGGCAACCGCGCGCAGCAGCTCCGGGAAGCTCGGGATCCCGTGCCGCGGCTCGGGCGGGAAGTACGTGCCGGCGTAGAACGGCTTCGCGTCGGGCGTCATGAAGACCGTCGTCGGCCAGCCGCCCGAGCCGGTCATGCCGACGGCCGCCTCCATCGTCACGGCATCCACGTCCGGCCGCTCCTCGCGGTCGACCTTCACGTTCACGAAGAGCTCGTTCATCAGCGCGGCGGTCGTCTCCGACTCGAACGACTCGTGCGCCATGACGTGGCACCAGTGGCACGAGCTGTAGCCGACGGACACGAGAAGTGGCTTGTCCTCGTCTCGTGCGCGCTCGAACGCCTCGTCGCCCCACTCGTACCAGTCGACCGGATTCTCGGCGTGCTGGAGGAGATACGGCGAGGTGGCGCCTGCCAGGCGGTTCATGGATTGAGCGTACGTGCCGGTCTTGCGCGAGACCGCGGGTCAGCTCGGCGAGCGGCGCTGCCGGTAGTGCCGTACGCCCTCGACGACGAAGCCGAGAGACAACGCGATACCGAGTGCGAGGAGGACGCCCCACAGGGGGTTCTCCTCGAATGTCTTGCCGAAGAAGTAGCCGAGCAGCGCCGCGTACGTCGCCCAGAGCACACCCGCAATGACGTCGTAGACGATGAAGCGACGCCACGGGAACGTGTTCACGTAGCCGGCCGAGAACGTGATAGCCGTACGGCCGCCAGGGATGAACCGGGCGATGATGATGATGTACGCGCCGCGCTCGTCCAGCGTCTTCTCGGCCCACTCGAGGCGCTTGTGCCACTTCTCGCTGCCGAAGACCCGCTTGACGGTCTTCTCCCCGACGAAGTGGCCTATCCAGAAGGAGATGTTGTCCCCGATGATCGCGCCGGCCGCGGCCGAGAGGATGACAAGCCACAGCACCAGATCGCCCGAGCTCGCAAGGCTCCCGCAAAGACGACGAGCGTCTCGCTCGGGACGAGCGGGAAGAAAGCGTCGACGACGGCGACGCCGAAGATGACGAGATAGCTCCACCACGCTCCGGAGACCCATTCGCTGAAGCTGGTCGAAGTCGAGCCAGTCGGGCACCCGCGCATCCTCGCAGAGCAGGGATGATTGCCCGATGCCGCTCCGCCCTCTCGAAGGGATGCGCGTCGTCGACGTCACGACGTCGATCGCCGGGCCGTATTGCGCCGAGATCCTGGCGGCGCTCGGCGCTGACGTGGTGAAGGTCGAGCGCCCCGATACGGGCGACGACGGGCGGTCCTGGGGCCCCCCGTTCTGGAACGGGGAGAGCGCGATGTTCCTCGCCGTCAACGCGGGCAAGCGCTCGCTCGCGATCTCGCTCGCCGACGAGCGAGGGCGCGACGCGGTGCTGCGCCTCGTCGACCGCGCCGACGTCTTTCTCCAGAGCCTCCGCCCTGGCCTCGCCGAGCGCCTCGGTCTCGGCCCCGAGTCGCTGCGCGAGCGCAACCCTCGTCTCGTCTACGGATCGATCGGCGCGTACGGTCGCGTCGGCCCGCTGTCCGAGGAGCCCGGATACGACGCGCTCATGCAGGCAGCAGGCGGTCTCATCAGCATGACCGGCGAGCCGGATCGGCCTGGCGTGCGGATCGGCTCCTCGCTCATCGACATGGGCACCGGCATGTGGGCCGCGCTCGGCATCGTCTCGGCGCTCCTCGAGCGCGAGAGCACCGGACGAGGAACGGTGGTCGACACGTCGCTCTACGAGACCGCGCTCGGCTACATCGGCTACCACCTCGTCGGCTACCTCGCCGACGGCACCGTGCCTGCCGGGCAGGGAACCGTCTTTCCGATGGTCGCGCCCTATCAGGTCTTCCCAACGCGCGACGGCGAGCTCATGGTGGCGGGCGGGAACGATCGCCTGTTCGCGCTCGCTCTGCGAGGCTCTCGAGCTGCCCGATCTGCCCGCCGACGTGCGCTTCCGGACGAACCCCGATCGCGTGCGCAATCGCGAAGCGCTCGTCGTCCTTCTCTCCGCTCGGCTGCGCGAACGCGATACCGCCGACTGGCACGAGCGCCTGACGGAGGCAGGAGTTCCCGCGGCGCCGGTCGCCGACGTGGCCGATGTCGTGCAGCGCCGAGCAGACGGAGGCGCTGGGGCTCCTCCAGGCCTGTCGCCCACGTCGGCGATTCCCGGACCTCCGTCTCCCCGCGCTTCCGCTGTCGTTCGACCGCGAGCGAGCGACGCATCGCTCGGCCCCACCCACGGTCGGCGAGCACACCGCGGAGATCCTCGGAGGAGCTCGGCTACTCCGCGAACGAGATCGCCGCGCTCGCGCGCGACGGCGTCATTCGTACGCGATAGCTCTGAGCGGATCGAGCTTGGCGGCGCGTCGTGCGGGAAGAATCGCCGCGACGATCCCGACGACGACCGCGGCGATCACGAAGACGATCACCTGGGTCGTCGGGAACGAGAACTCGATGAAGTCGACCCGCGCAGATGAGCAGCGCGGCGAGCAGGATCCCGAGCGCAATCCCGAGGGTTGCCCCGATGAGCGCCGTGATGATGCTCTCGTGGCGGATCATCCGGCGCACCTGCCGTCGGGTCATGCCGATCGCGCGGAGCATCCCGATCTCGCGCGTGCGCTCGAAGACGGTCAGGACGAGCGTGTTCACGATGCCGAACAGGCTCACGATGATCGACAGCGCGAGCAGCACGTAGAGGATGTTCAGCATCGAGTTGAGCCCCGAGATCTGGTTGTCGATGAACGCCTGGCGGGTCTGCGCCTTGGCGTTCGGGAAGTCGGTGAGGGCCGCGTCGAGAGCAGCCTGATTCCCGTCCGTCGGGCCCCCCTCCATCTTCAGGAACGAGAAGAGATTCCGCGGGTTCGGCACCTGTGCGTCCCAGGACGCCGCCGAGATCGTCACCGGCGCGAACGGAGAGCCGCCGGTCGGCGGCTCGAAGATGCCCTCGACCCGAAACGTCTCGGTGGCGCCGTTCGGGAACGTGATCTCGACGTCGGAGCCGATGCTCAGATCGTTGTCGTCGGCCTCGGAGTCGTCGACGAACGCGCCGTCCTCGCCGAGCGAGCGGATGACGTCCTGCGAGCCCTCCTTCCAGTCCATCTTGATGACCTCGGCCATCCCGGGGTCGACGGCGGTGATGAACCCGGCCTCTCCGTTCCACAGCGCCTCGCCCGTGCGGACGTTTCCGACCACCACCACGCCGGGCGCCTCCGCCGCCGCCTCGGCCGCGTCGATCGGGATCGGCGAGAAGTTGTTCTGCGCCGTGATCGCGAAGTCGCCGGTGAAAAGGTCGTCCACGGCTCCCCGGAACGACGAGACGATCCCGGCCGCGAGGGTCGCCACGAGCGTCACGAGCGCGAGGCCGATCATCAGTGCGGCCGCCGTCGAGGCCGTCCGCTGCGGGTTCCGGCGAGCGTTGTCGCGCGCCAGGAACCCCGCCGCTCCGCCCATCCGTGTCGCCGGCCACCCCAGCAGCTCTGCGAGCGGACGCACGAGGCGCGACGAGAACAGCGCCACCCCGAGGAAGACGAGGAGCGCGCCGAGACCCATCCAGATCAGGACCTCGTCGTGTCGAGGCCGCTGCCGAACAGGCCGTAGACCAGCGCTGCGAAGCCGGCGCCCGTCATGAGGAGCGCGCCGATCCAGCGGAAGCGGGCGAACCGCCCCGGCGGAAGCGTCGAGCCCTCGCGCACGGCTGCGATCGGCGGCACGCGGGTCGCGCGAATCGCCGGGCACAGGCTCGCGAACAGGGTGACGAGGATCCCCGACGAGGAGCGCGACGACAGCGGTCCGCGTCTCGAAGACGAGCCCCGTGTTCGGGCAGCGTGAAGCCGACCAGCATCGAAGAGACGGAAGAGACCCTGCGCGAGCAGCAGGCCGAGGAAGAGACCGACGACGGACGCCACGACGCCGACGACGAGCGCCTCGACGAGGATCGACCCGAGGACCTGGCGGTGCGACGCACCGATCGTCCGGAGCGTCGCGAACTCCCGCGTCCGCTGCGCGATCGTGATCGAGAGCGAGTTCGCGATGACGAACGAGCCGACGAACAGCGCGATACCGCCGAACGCGAGGAGGAACGCCCCGCAGGAAGGTGATGAACTCGTTCGTCTCCTCCGCATCCGTCCTCGGCGACCTGCTCCTCGCCCGGTCCTCACGCTGCGTGCCGGGAGGGAGGATCTCCTCGACCTGTCGGAGCAGCTCCGCCGGTGTCGATGTTCGGCTTCGACGCGATCGCGATCTCGTCGAGCTTGCCGCCTTGTCGCAGAAGCCGCTGCGCCGTCGGCAGATCGAAGCCGGCGAGCGTCGCGCCGCCGATCGTGAGCCCCGACTGAACTGCATGACTCCCCGAGAGCTCCGAGCCGCTGCACCGGCCCCTCTGCCTGGACGCCGATCGTCCTCGCCGACCTCGAATCCCTCCTTGGCTGCCGTCTCCTTGTCCACGATCACCTCGCTTCGCGGCCGGGCCACGACCCCTCGAGGAGCGTCAGCGGATTGAACTGCGAGTCGGCGTTCGCGATCGAGAACCCGAGGTTCGGCGCACCGCCCGTAGACGACCGCCTTGCCGTCGTCGCCGATGAACTGCGTCGATTCCGAGTCGACGCTCCCTCCGCAGCGGCGACAGCCGGGAGCGCGCGCACCTCCTCGAGCAGGACGTCGTCGAAGGTCGGCTCGGTGACACCGCTCCCGTCCGAAAGATCGAACTCCGACTCGCCCGAGATGACCGCGTTCGAGCCTGCGCGGATGTCGTTGAAGATCCGCTCGAATGCCTGGTCGATCGAGTCGGTCAGGACGTAGGTGCCGCTGATCATCGCGACCCCGAGGACGATCGCGACCGCAGTGAGCGCTGTCCGCAGCTTGCGGCTCAGGAGCCCCTTGATGGCGAAGCGGCCCACGCCGCCAGGCTACTCGTAGGCGATGGCTTCGAGCGGGTTGAGCTTCGCGGCTCGCCGCGCCGGCATGATCGCGGCGAGGATCCCGATGATGATCGCGACGATCGTGAGCACGATCAGCTGCGTCCACGGGATCGCGAAGCGCACATCGAACTCGGAGAGCGCGCGGTTGACGAGCGCGGCGAGAAAGATTCCGAGGGGAAGGCCGAGTGCGGCGCCGATGAGGGCCGTGATGATGCTCTCCTGCCTGATCATGCGGCGCACCTGGCGGCGCGTCATGCCGATCGCGCGCAGCATCCCGATCTCGCGCGTGCGCTCGTACACCGAGAGAACGAGCGTGTTGATCATCCCGAAGATGCTCACGAAGACGGCGAGCGTCAGCATCACGTAGAGGAACGAGATGAACTCGTTGAAGTCGGCGTCCTCGCGTTCGATCCACTCCTCGCGCGTCTCGAGCTGCGTGTCGGGGTAGCCGGCGATCGCCTGCTCCAGCTGCGCGCGGTTCTCCTCGTTCGGCTCGCCGGCGACGTTCGCCCACGTCCAGCGGTTGCGCGGGCGGTCGTAGAGCGAGTCGAAGAGCTGCGTCGAGACGTTGATGCTCTCGATCAGCGGATAGAACGGCGGCGGCTCGAACGTCCCAACGACCTGGACGTCGGCCGACTCGTCGGCGGTCGAGCGGATCGTGACGGTATCGCCGACCGCGATGTCGTGGTCGTCCGCGAAATTCTCGGTCACGATGGCATTCGTCGTCCCCAGCGTGGCGAGCACGCTGTCGTCGCCCTCCTTCCAGATGAACCGGTAGGCCTCGGTGATCGTGTCGGGCTCGATGCCGCCGACCTCGGCAGTGTCGCCGTCGACCTGGCCGATGTCCGATCGCACGCTGGTCACGACCTCGGGCGCGGGTGAGGCCGCGAGCGCATCTCCCGCCGCGGAGACGAACGGCGTGTACCCGTCCAGCGACGCCACGACGTAGTCCGCCACGATCTGCTCCTCGATCGCCTCGCGGTTCGAGGCCTTCATCCCGTTCGTCAGCGTGGCGATGAACGCGACGAGGGCGATCCCGATCATCAGCGCAGCTGCGGTCGCGGCGGTTCGACTCGGATTGCGGACGGCGTTGCCGCTCGCGAGTCGGCCGGCGACTCCGCCTGCGCTCCGTGCCGGCAATCCGACGACGACGGCGATCGGACGAACGAGGCGCGACGACAGCATTGCGACACCCAGGAACAGGAGCAGCACGCCGGCCGCGATGGAGAGCAGTCGGTCACTCGTGCCGAGCTCGTCGGTGAACATCGCGCGAGCAAGCACGAGCAGCGCGACGGCGACCACCACTGCCGCGATCCAGGGCGTGAACCGGTGGAAGCGCGACTGCGGCAGCGTCGCTCCCTCCCGCACAGCCGCTATCGGCGGGACGCGGGTCGCGCGAATCGCCGGGAACAGGCCCGCCACGAGTGTGATCCCGACGCCGACGAGCAGCGAGACGACGATCGTTCGCGTCGCGAAGACGCGCTCTGCGGACGGCAGCTCCACGCCGAGCGCACCGAACAACGTCTCGATCCCCTCGGCCAGGAGCACCCCCAGCCCGATGCCGACGAGCGACGCGAGCAGCCCGATGACGAGCGATTCGAGGATCACCGAGCCGAGGATCTGTCGACGCGAGGCGCCGATCGTCCGGAGCGTCGCGAACTCGCGGGTCCGCTGTGCGACTGTGATCGAGAAGGTGTTGAAGATGACGAATGCGCCGACGAAGAGCGCGATCGCGGCGAAAGCGAGCAGGAAGTAGCGGAAGATCGCCGTGAACTCGCTGACCTCGTCGGACTGCTCCTGCGCCTCGGCGCTCGCGCTCACGACCTCGGCGCTCTCGGGCAGCACAGGGGCGATCGCCGCAACGAGTTCGTCCTCGGACACGCCTTCCTGCGCGGCGACGGAGATTGCGTCGTACTGTCCTTCCCGGTCGAGGAGCTCCTGCGCCGCGGGAATCGTGAACACCGTGAAGCTCGCGTTCCCGAGCGTGTCGACGCTGCCGTACTGGGCGACCCCGACCAGCTTGAACGGGCGCCTCGGCTGAAGTGTCGTGATCTCGACCGTGTCCCCGACCACGTAGTCCTGCTTGTCGGCCGTACCCGCGTCGATGACCGCCTCGTCAGGGGCCGCGGGCCAGCGCCCCTCGAGCAGATTGAGCGGGTTGAACTGCGCGAACTCGGGGGAGGTGTCGATTCCGAAACCGAACGTCGGTGCTCCCTCCGAGCTCGTCGCCTCGCCGTCCTTCGTCAGGATCTTCGTGTTCTGCTCGTCGAGGATGCTTCCCGCGGCCAGAGCGGACTCCGGCACACCGCGAACGGTCTCGAGGATCGAGGCTGCGACCGGCGGACTCGGGGGGCTCTCGCCGTCGACGGAGATGTCGAGACCACGGCCGGTGACGACGGCGTCCGTGCCTGCGTACGACTCGGTGAAGAGCGTCTTGAACGCCCTGTCGATCGTGTCCGTCAGGATGTAGGTGCCGCTGATCATCGCCACGCCGAGGACGATCGCGATACCGGTCAGGACAGCGCGGAGCTTTCGCCCCGCGAGCCCGCGTAGAGAGACCTTGATCAAGCTGCCGCGAGCTCGTCCATGACGGAGTGGATCGTGTGCGCGTCGCACTCGCCGAGCTCTCGGAAGATCGTGCCGTCGGCGAGGAAGAGCACGCGATGTGCGATCGCCGCGGCACGCGCGTCGTGCGTCACCATCACGATCGTCTGTCCGTACTCGTCGACGGACCGCCGCAGTAGCTCGAGGATCTCGGCGCTGGTGGAGGTGTCCAGATTCCCGGTCGGCTCGTCGGCGAACAGCACGGTCGGCTTCGAGATGAGCGCGCGGGCGATTGCAACTCGCTGCTGTTGTCCGCCCGAGAGCTCGGACGGACGGTGCGACAGCCTGTCTCCCAGGCCGACGTCCGAGACGACCTGATCGAACCAGCCGCTGTCGGGCTTCTCACCGGCGATCGTGAGCGGTAGGAGGATGTTCTCCTTCGCATCGAGCATGGGGAGCAGGTTGAAGAACTGGAAGACGAAGCCGATGTGCTCGCGCCGGAGCTTCGTGAGGTCGTTGTCGCCGAGCGTCGTGATCTCCGTGCCGCCGATGCCGACCGATCCCGACGTCGGCTTGTCGAGGCCGGCGAGAATGTGCATCAACGTCGACTTGCCGGAGCCCGACGGCCCCATCACCGCTGTCGCCTTGCCCGGCGCGATGTCGACCGACACGCCGCGCAGCGCGTCGACCGCGGTGTCTCCTTCTCCGTAGCGGCGCGTCACGTCGTGCGCAACGACGACGGCGCCGTTCTCCGTCTCGCTCATCCTCCAGCTCCTCTCTCCGTGGCGAGGCGCCTACGCTAGCGCAGGCGTCCCCCTTTTGGCGATGGCCAACAGCCGCTCCGTCCGCGAAAGTGCGAGTCGTGTCCACGCGGGTCGAGATCCGGCAGCTCATGGAGCGCGCCCGCGCCGAGACCGAGTTGGTGCTCGAGCCGATCTCCGACGACGAGCTAGCGGCGCAGATCTCCCCGCTCGCGCCGCCCCTGGTCTGGAGCCTCGCGCACATCGCGTACTTCGAAGAGCTCTGGATACTGCGGTACCTCGGTGGCGCGCCGCCGATACGCGACGTGCATCGCGACGTGTACGAGGCGATTCGACGCGCACGGAGGAACGGCTCGCGTCTGCCGACCCTGCGCGCCGAGCCCGTGCGCGCATATGCAACCGACGTGCGTGAACGGGCGCTCGACCTCCTCGAGCACGTCGACCTGGACAGCCCCAATGCACTCGTTCGGCGCGGGTTCGCGTTCGGGCTCGTCGTGCAGAACGAGCTCTCCTCGCAGGAGGCGATGCTCGAGGCGCTGCAGCTGCGCTCCGGGCGCTCGTATCCGGTTCCCTCGTCGTCGAACCCGGATCGTGCGCCAGCCGGGCCGGACGAGATCCACGTTCCCGAAGGCGCCTTCACGCTCGGCGCGGAGTTCGAGCCGTGGGCGTACGACAACGAGCTCGAGGCGCACGAGACGGTGGTTCGCCCGTTCGTGATCGACCGGGCGCAGGTCACGAACGCCCAGTTCGCGGAGTTCATCGACGGGCGCGGCTACCGCGGGACGAAGCACTGGAGCGCTGCGGGTCTCGAGTGGCGAGACCGCGAGGGCACCCGGGCACCGCTCTACTGGGAGGGCGGGCCAGGTGGCTGGGAACGTGTGCGCTTCGGCGTGCGCGAGCCGCTGCCTCCGACCGAGCCCGTGCAGCACGTCTCCTTCTACGAGGCCGAGGCCTACGCGGACTGGGCCGGAAAGCGGCTTCCGAGCGAGGTCGAATGGGAGCGCGCCGCCGCGTGGCACGAGCACGACGGCAAGTTCCGGTACCCGTGGGGCCAGGCGTGGATGGGCTTCGAGGCGAGTCTCGACCGGCAGCGCTTCTCCCCTGCTCCGGTCGGCTCGTACGCTGGTGGCGTGAGCCCGGTCGGCTGCGTGCAGATGGCCGGTGACGTCTGGGAGTGGACGTCGTCGGAGTTCCGGCCGTATCCCGGTTTCGTCGCGTTCCCCGGCCCGGAGTGTTCCGAGGTGAACTTCGGCGACGACGTGCGCGTTCTTCGCGGCGGCTCCTGGGCGACGGACGGGCTCCTCGCCCGCGCGTCACTGCGCCGCTGGGAGCATCCCGCGCGGCGTGAGATCTTCGCGGGCTTCCGCTGCGCCCGCGACGCGTAGCTAGGCCGGCGCGGCGAGACGTTCGCGCAGTTTCTCCGCTTCTCCGGCCTCGAGGGCCGTGCGCATCGCCTCGTATCCCGCATCAGCGGCACGGTCGAGCGCGGAGAACTCGCGGAGCGCGACGTTCTGAACCTCGGGAGTCACGACCACGGTGGCGAGCTCGCGATTACGTTCCGCGCGCTCGACGCTCCCGAGGACCGTGGCGCGAGCGAGCGTCTCGGTGATCGACGGAAGCGGCGGAGTCGCGTCGTCGTCGAGATCCTCGAGCCGGCGGATCACGTCGACGGCGACGATCGGCCCCTCGTCGTCCGCCGACATGACATCGACCGGGAGATTGTTGAGCACGCCGCCGTCGACGAGGAGATGCCCGGGCCGCGACAGCGGCGGAACGAGACCGGGGATCGACATGCTCGCACCGACCGCCTCCCACATGAGGCCCCGTCGGTGGACGACGGTGCGGCTCGCGAGCAAATCGGCGCTCACGGTGAAGAACGACGTCTGCAGCTCCTCGATGATCTCGTCGCCGAATATGCGCTCGAACATCTTCGCCGCCTTGCGGGACCGAATGAGAGAGACGCGAGGCAGCGTGTAGTCGTTGAACGGTGACCGGCGAACGAGCTCGTCGCGGCATCGGCTCCGCATCTCGTCTGCATCGAGCCCGTGCGCGTGCAGCGCTCCGATGAACGCTCCGATGCTGCAGCCGCCCACGCGGTCGATCTCGAAGCCAGCCTCGCGGAGCGCGGCGATCGCCCCGATGTGGGCGAAGCCTCGCGCACCACCCCCGGACAGGACGACACCGAGCGCACCTCCGGCGAGGCGTCGTGCGACTCGGGCGACCGCTGCGGGGCCTCCGCCGGGCCCGAGGTGATGGTGCGCCCGTGGCGCGATCGCGTCGAGCAGCGATACGACCGCGGCTCGCGGGACGCCGTCGGCGAACACGAGATCGACGCCTTGCGGGAGCACTCCGACCGCTTCGCGATCGCCCGAGACGACCACGACACGCCTGTCCGACTGCCGCGTGCAGAACGCCGTCCACTCGGCATCGCCAGTGGCTGCGAGCACGACGAACGCGTGCTCCCGTTCGGCCTGATCGAGAGCGGCGGCGCGATCTTCGCCACAGTCTTCCGACGACAGGAGCGCGACGCGTCCGAACACCCGCAAGGCGTCGGCGAGCTGCACCGCGAAGGCGACCGCCTGGTAGTCGGCGCCGTACGCGTCGACCGAGATCACGCTCGGACGAACGCTCTGCGGCAAGAGCTCCCCGCTCGCCTGGAGCTGGTGTGCCAGCGCCTGGGCGACCGAGACGGCGAATCCGGTGTCGCGCTCGAGCAGTGAGTGGAACACCTCGGCGTCCAACTCGAGCAGGACGCCGTCCCGAACCGCTTGCACCGTCGCCGACCGTGGTGATCCGGTGAGGAGCGCGAGCTCGCCGATCGCAGCGCCCGCTCCCAACTCGCGAACGGCCCTGGGGCCGTCGTCCTGCTCGACCAGCACGCGAAGGCGCCCGCTGTGGACGAGGAACAAGCGGTCTGCCTCGTCGCCCTGCCGAATAACCTCCTCGCCCGCGCACACCTCGACCGGACGCAGCTGGCGCTCGAGCTCGAAGAGCGTCTCCGGGTCAGCGCCGGAGAGGAGCGGCACCTGTGCGAGAAGGTCCTCCGCAGAGCCTGTCCACTGCCGAATGGTCATGGGCCTCGTTGCATCCCGATCCGCACTACCGCCTAGATGCCACGGAGCTCGATGTCCGCTGCGAGGCGGTCCGCGAGAGCCTGCATCACCTTGAGTTGGACGCCAGGGTTGTCCTCGAGCACATGCCGAAAGTCGCCTTGCGTGAGTATGAAGCAGCGAAGTGGCGTCGTCGCCCGGACCGTCGCGGTCCGTTTTGACGTCTTGAGGAGCGCGATCTCGCCGACGAAGTCGCCACCCTTGCGCATCGCGAGCTTCGTTCCGCCCTTCGTCACCTCGGCCTCGCCGTCCACGATGACGAAGAACTCGCGACCGACGCTCCCTTCGCGGCAGAGCACGGTTCCCGCGTCGACCTTGAGGTCGTCGGTGACACGTGCGAGCTCGGTCAGCTCCTTCTTCGACAGCCCCTCGAACAGCGGCGCCCGCTTGAGGGCCTCGATCTTTACGTTCTGGCTGAAGAGGCGCACCGTGCGAGTCTATTCCTGGAGACTTGCGAAATGGAAGCCGAGACGCGCTACGCGAAGAGCGGCGAACTCAGCATCGCGTACCAAGTGCACGGCGAGGGCCCGGTTGACCTGTTGCTCGCGCCGGGCTATCTCACGCATCTGGAGCAGAACCAGTGGTGGCCGGGATACGAGCACTTTCTCGAGCGTCTGCGGTCGTTCTCGCGTCTGATCCTCTTCGACCGTCGCGGAACGGGGCTCTCGGACCGGATCCTGGCGCTCGGGTCGTTCGAGGAGCTGCTCGACGACATTCGTGCTGTGCTCGACGCAACGTCGTCGGAAAAGGTCGCTCTGGTCGGTCAGGCGGAGGGTGGGCCGATGTGCGCGCTCTTCGCGGCAACATTCCCGGAACGAACCTCGGCGCTCGTTCTCAATGCGTCGTACGCGAGACGCATGTGGGCGCCCGACTATCCGTGGGGACTCGACGACGCCTCGCGCAAGCGCATCCTCGAGGGCTACGAGGCGCGCTGGGGGAGCGAGCGCTTCGCTCTTCGCGCGCTTGCCCGGAGCATGGAGGGCGACGCGGAGTTTCGGCGCTGGTACACACAGGCCTGCCGCTTCGCCGGGACTCCCGGATCCGCGCGTGCCTGGTTCGAGGCGCAGATGCAGATCGACATCCGCGAGGTTCTCCCCGCGATCCGCGTCCCGACGCTGATCGTCCACAGGATCGACGATCCCGTCGTCCCGATCCAGGCGAGTCGGCACCTGGCCGAGAACATCAGCGGGGCGAAGCTGGTGGAGCTTCCGGGCGAGGATCACTTCCCGTTCGTCGGGGACGCCGACGGCCTGGTCGACGAGGTGGAGGAGTTCCTTACCGGATCACGGCCGACCCGCGAGCCGGATCGCGTCCTCGCGACCGTGCTCTTCACCGACATCGTCGGCTCGACGGAGCACGCCGCCGAGCTCGGGGACCGACGGTGGACCGAGCTCCTCGCCGAGCACCACCGGATCGTGCGCGCCGAGCTCGACCGCCACCGCGGGAAGATCGTCCGCATCGAGGGCGACGGGGCGTTGTCCACGTTCGACGGGCCCGCTCGCGCGGTGAACTGCGCGACGGCCATCCTGCGCGCGCTCACCTCTCTCGGCTTGGAGATCCGCGCCGGCCTGCACACCGGCGAGATCGAGCTCGCCGCGACAGGCGCCGAGGGCATCGCCGTCCACATCGGGGCGCGCGTCGCGTCGCTCGCGGCGCCAGGGGAGGTGCTTACGTCGAGCACGGTGAAGGACCTCGTGGTCGGCTCGGGAATCGCGTTCGTCGACCGCGGAACGCATGCGCTCAAGGGCGTGCCCGGCGAGTGGCAGCTCTACGCGGTGGACGGCGCAGCGTCGGGTGCGTGAGCTTTCGCGACATCGCCGATGATCGCGGCGAGCTCCGTCGGGCGCGACCACATCGGCCAATGGCTCGTCGGTAGGTCGATCCAGGTGACGTCGCGCAGTTCGGCGAGGCCGGCGATGAAGGAGTAGCCCTCCTTCATGGCGTCCTTGTACTGCTCGGACGTGAATCCCGTGCACACGACAGTGCTCGGAACGTCGAGGCGAGCGTCGTTGGTGAACTCGTAGGCGTCGCGCAGTGCCGCCCCGGGCTGAGGGACCGCACGTTCCCGGAACGTCTCGAGCTGCTCGTCGCTGAGCCCGTCGAGATTCTCCTCCGCCGCGAGCTCTTCCTGCGGTGGCAGCGGATGCTCGACGCCCTCGAAGTCGGGATCGAGCGCGCCCTTCGCCGGGCCGGTGTCGACGTACACCATCGCCGCGATCTGCTCCGGGACGCGGTCGGTCACCGCGTAGCCGGGAGCCCCGGCGCCGCTGTGCACGGCGAGCACGACGGGGGCGCCCGCAACCTCGACCACCTCGCAGATCGCATCGACGTGGTCGGACATCGTGATCGCGGTGCGGTCGGAATCGACCGACTCGAGCCCCGGCAACGTCAGCGCGGTCGCGTCGTAGCCCTCTGCGCGCAACAGGTCCGCGACCGCGTCCCATGCCCACGCGCCGAGCCAGAAGCCCGGTACGAGGACGATCGGTGCGTTCGGCATTTCCTCGACCCTATCCGACGTCAGCGCATGAGCTCGACGGCTCCGGTGAGCACCTCGCCGAGGATGCCCGCGATCTCGTCGAACTCGGGCTGACCGGCGACGAGCGGTGGCGAGATCTGGATCACCGGATCGCCACGGTCGTCCGCGCGGCAGATCATTCCCGCATCCCACAGCGCCGTAGAGAGGTATCCGCGGAGGAGCTTCTCGCACTCGTCGTCGGAGAACGTCTCGCGCGTGTCCTTGTCCTTGACAAGCTCGATCGCCCAGAAGAATCCGGTGCCGCGCAGGTCGCCGACGATCGGGAGGTCGAGGAGCTGCGAGAGCGTCGAGCGGAATGCGTCCTCGTTCTCGCGCACATGCTCGAGGATGCGCTCGCGCTTCATGATCTCGATGTTCTTGAGCGCGATCGCGCACATCACGGGGTGTCCGCCGAACGTGATGCCGTGCGAGAACATCGACGTCTCGCCCATGAACGCCTCCATCACGCTGTCGGTCGCGACCACCGCGCCGAGCGCGGCGTAGGACGACGAGAGCCCCTTCGCGCTCGTGACGATGTCCGGGCGGATGTCGTAGCGCTCGGATGCGAACCAGTAGCCGACCCGGCCGAAGGCGGTGATCACCTCGTCGGCCGAGAGCAGGATGTCGTAGCGGTCGCAGAGCTCGCGGACGCCGCGCCAGTAACCCTCGGGGGGCGTGAAGCAGCCGCCGGCGTTCTGCACGGGCTCCATGTGCACGAGGCAGACCGTCTCGGGCCCCATGGACACGATCGCCTGCTCGAGCTCGTCGAGCAGGAACTGCGTGAACTCCGACCTCGGTCTCCTCCGGAGGACGGTGGTAGCGGTTCGTATTGGAGACGTGGCGCACCTCGGAGACGAGCGGCTCGAACGGCGCGCGCAGCGCCGGGATGCCGTTGATGGACAGCGCGCCCATCGTCGTCCCGTGGTACGCGATGTGTCGCGCGATCGCCTTGTACCGGCGCGGAGGCGCGATGGACGAAGCCACGATCGCGTCGTGGTCGACCTCCGGCTCCTGCGCGCCGGCGCGTGCGCCCGGCGTGACGAGGCCGCGGAGGTGCTTCTCGCCCCGCGCCGCGTAGTACTGGCGCGCGAGCTTCCAGGCCGACTCGACCGCTTCGGAGCCACCGGAGCAGAAGAAAACGCGATTGAGGTCTCCGGGCGCGAGCGACGCGACCTCGGCCGCGAGCTCGATCGCGCGCGGGTGCGCGTACGACCAGTTCGTGTAGAAGGGCAGCTCGCGCATCTGCTCGAGCGCGGCCTGCCCGATCTCGTCGCCGAACGAGTAGCCGATGTTGACGGAGAAGAGCCCGGCGAGCGCGTCGATGTACCGCCGCCCGTTCGCGTCCTCGAGATGGCAGCCGTCCCCGCGCACGATGATCGGGACGTCCTCGGTGCCGAACGCACCCATGCGGGTGAAGTGCATCCAGAGGTGTTCCTTCGCGAGCTGCTGATACGAGGTCGCGTCGACATGCTGCACGGCCACGATCGAGAGCATACGGTGAGCGATAGGCGGGCAGCGGCGAGATACGTCGGGCGAGAGACGATGGAAACCTTGACCTAGAGCGCGCTCGAAGTCCTATCGTGACGACATGACCGCCGCGACCGAAGCCGCCGAACGGGTGCTGCGCATCGCAGAGGCGGCCGAAGCCTCGGGGCTCAGCGCGCATACGCTTCGCTACTACGAGCGGGCCGGGCTGCTCGAACCCGTGCGCCGCAACGGGAGCGGCCATCGCCGCTACCGAGCCGCCGACCTCCAGCTCATCGCGTTCCTCTCGAAGCTTCGCGCCACCGGCATGCCGATCCGCGAGGTTCGCCGGTACGCAGCGCTCATGAAGGCCGGCGAGGCGACGAACGAGGAGCGCCTCGCGCTCCTCGAGGCGCACCGCGAGAACGTGCTCGCCGGGCTCGAGGCGACGGCACGCAATCTCGAGCTCGTCGAGTGGAAGATCGGTGTCTACAAGGAGAGGCTGGGACGAGCATGATCCGCCGAAAGCTGCGAGGCCTGGATGTATCGGCGCTCGGGCTCGGGTGCATGGGCATGTCCGCCTTCTACGGCTCACCGGACGAGGAGGAAGGCATCAGGACGATCCAGCGTGCCCGCGAGCTCGGAATCGACTTCCTCGACACGGCGCAGGTGTACGGCCCGCTGACGAATGAGATCCTGGTCGGCCGCGCCGTCAAGCGCCACCGCGACGAGTACGTGATCGCCACGAAGTTCAGCAGTCGGATGGACGACGCCGTCGCGGGCGACATGGGCAGCGTCGGGCCCCGGGACGGCTCGGCCGACCACGTGCGCCGATCGATCGAAGGCTCGCTCGCGCGACTCGGTACGGACTACGTCGACCTCTACTACCAGCACCGGGTCGATCCGAACGTCCCGATCGAGGAGACGGTCGGCGCGATGGCCGAGCTCGTCGAAGAGGGCAAGGTCCGCCACATCGGCCTGAGCGAGGCTGCACCGGAGACGATCCGGCGGGCGAATGCGGTTCACCCGATCACCGCCGTCCAGACCGAGTACTCGCTCTGGAGCCGAGACCCGGAGGCCGAGATCCTGCCCACGTGCCGCGAGCTCGGAATCGGCTTCGTCCCCTACTGCCCGCTCGGGCGTGGATTCCTCGCGGGCCGGTTCAGCTCTCCCGAGGAGCTCGACGAAGGCGACTTCAGGCGTCGCGGCCCACGGTTCACGGGTGAAAACCTCGAGGCTAACCTCGAGCTGGCTAGGAAGATCAGGGAGATCGCCGCGGAGAAGGGCGTCACGCCCGCGCAGCTCGCGATCGCATGGGTGCTGGCGCAGGGCGACGATCTAGTCCCGATCCCCGGGACGAAGCGCCGCACCTACCTCGAGCAGAACGCCGGGTCGATCGACGTCGAGCTGACAGAGGACGACCTGGCGCGCATCGACGCCGAGCTCCCCCGGCCCGCTGGCGAGCGCTACGACGAAGCCGGTATGGCCTCAGTAGACCTGTAGGAACGGGTGACGCCCGGCGCCGCACCGCGACGTCGTCGTCCGCGACTACACGATTGAGTTCGGCTGCGTAGCTGACAGACCTGAGAAGCCGCCCGCGTGACCGGGAGCAAGACAGCTAGAGAGAGGTGGGTGGCGTCGAGGGCCGCCGTGGTCGTCGCTCTCTCGCACGGGGTCACACGGCTCCTTGTGCTCGTCTGGCGCTGCGGTACTGCCAGAAGACGTTAGCGAGGGCGAGAGCTATCGCAACCAGGAAGATGAAGCTCGCGACGACGTTCACCTGGGGCGGGACGGAGACGCGTGCAATGCCCCAGACGAAGACCGGGAACGTCTGCTCGCTGCCCGCGTTGAAGTACGTGATCACGAAGTCGTCGATCGACAGGGCGAATCCGAGCAGCGACGCGGCGACGATCGCGGGCATGAGCAGCGGGAGCGTGATCTTCCTGAAGGTCGTCCACTCGTTCGCGCCGAGATCCATCGCCGCCTCCTCGAGGTGGCGATCGAACCCGATCAGCCGCGCCTTCACGGTGACGACGATGAAGCTCACGATGAACATGACATGGGCGATGAAGATCGTCCAGAAGCCGAGCGTGAACACGCTCGTCGTGTTCAGGAAGAGCGTCAGAAGTGAGGCGCCGAGCACGATCTCTGGGGTCGCCATCGGCAGGAACACGAGAATGTTGGTCGGACCTCTGCCGCGGAAGTCGTGCCTCACGATGGCGAGCGCCATGAGCGTGCCGAGCACGGCTGCGACGAACGTGGCGAGCAGCCCGATCTGGATCGACTTGATCAGGGACTCGCGCAGGCCGAGCACCGAGTCCCACTCGACCCAGTTGTCGAACGTGAACTCCTGCCAGACGTAGTTGAAGCGACCGGCGGGCTTGTTGAACGAGAACAGGATGACGACCGCGATCGGAAGCATCAGGTAGGCCACCACGAGGATCGCGTACGCGGTGAGCAGATGTCGCCTGACGAATCTCATCAGCCGGTGAGCTTCTCCGACCCGACGAGCTTCGCGTAGAGGAGGAGTCCGACGAGGATGAACGCCATGAGGACGAACGACAGGGAAGCGGCGCTCGGGTAGTCGAGCGACTCGAGGAATTTCGCCTGGATGACGTTCCCGATCATCTGCTGCTTCGGAGTGCCGAGCAGCTCGGCGTTGATGAAGTCGCCGGCGGCCGGGATGAAGGTGAGGAGTGTCCCGGCGACGATCCCGGGCGCCGACAGCGGAAGCGTCACGCGCATGAATGCCTGCCTCGGGCTCGCGTACAGATCCTTCGCCGCTTCGAGTAGCCGAGGGTCGATCTGCTCGAGCGAGACGTACAGCGGCAACGCCATGAAGGGGAAGAAGTTGTAGGTGATGCCTCCGACGACGGCGACCGACGTGAAGAGAAGCCCCTCGCCCTCGCCGAGCACGTGAATGGTCTGCAGAAAGCCAACGACAGGACCCTCGTCGGCGAGGATGTTCAGCCACGCGAGCGTGCGGATGAGGTACGTGACGAAGAACGGCGCGATGATCGCCAGCAGGAACAGGTTGCGCCACGGCCCCGAGCGGAACGCAATCCAGTAGACGAGCGGATACGCGAGCAGAAGGGAGATGACCGTGGCGATCGCCGCGTAGAGGAAAGAGCGCAGGAACTGCTCTCGGTAGTCCGTGAGCACCTCGGTGAAGTTCGAGAACTCCCAGGTGAACTCGAAGTTCGGGAACACGCCCGACTGGAGGGACTGATACGCGAGGAAGGCGAGGGGAACGAGGAAGAACAGCGCGAGCCAGGCCAGGCCCGGCGCGAGCAGCAGGTACGGCGTCAGCCGCGGATGACGGTGAAAGAAAGCGCCCACGAATCCCTTCGTAGGGGCGAGATGTATCTCGCCCCTACTGCCCGAGGACTCCCTGCCAGAGAGTGATGTACTCGTCGTTCTCGAGGGCGGCGTCGTCGAACTGCTTGACCTGCGCGAGCGTCTCCTCGTCGGGAAAGATCAGCGGGTTCGCCGCCATCTCGGGATTCGTCTTCGCGAGCTCTTCCTTGGCCCCCTTCACCGGCGTGACGTATGCGATCGCTGCAGCAAGGCGCGCCGCGATCACCGGGTCGTACACGTAGTTCATGTACGTCGAGGCCGTCGGGACGCTGCCGCCGGTCGGGATGAGCATGTTGTCGGTCCAGATCATTCCGCCGTCCGTCGGGATTGCCCACTTGAGCTTCGGGTTGTCCGCGAGGAGCTGGACGACGTCGCCCGACCAAGCGACCGACGCCGCGAATGTGCCGCGCGTGAGCGGCTGCGCGAAGTCGTTCCCCGTGAAGCGCACGACCTGCCCGGAGTCGACCGCTGCCTGCACGCGGTCGACGGCGGCGTTGAAGCTGTCGTCGGTCACGGTGGTCGGGTCGTCGCCGTTCGCGAGCATCACGAGCCCGACCGAGTCGGCGAGCTCCTGGAGCATCGACACCTTCCCCTTCAGCTTCGGATCCTCGAACAGCTGCTCGATCGACTCGACCGGTCCGGTGAGCTCCTCGTTCCACGCGATCCCGGTCATCCCCGACTGCCAGGGCAGCGAGTACTCGCGGTTGGGGTCGAACGGTGGGCTCGCCTGCGCGTCGACGAGGTTCTCCATGTTCGGGATGAGGCTCGTGTCGAGCTTCTGCACCCAGCCTTCGTTGACGAGGATGCCGGGGAAGCGCGAGTTGTCCGTGAACACGAAGATGTCGCGGTCGATCCCGTCGCCCTGCGACAGCGGGCCCTGAACCTTTGCGAAGTACTCCGCGTTATCGTTGATCTCCTCGAAGTAGTTGACCTTGATGTTCGACTGCGTCGTGAAGTCCTGGAGTGTCGTGGGCTTCTCCGTGTCGATGTAGTACGGCCAGTTCGCGAAGTTCAGGACGGTCTTCAGCTCACCGCCGGCCGTCGAGCCGCCGTCGTCTCCGCCGCCGCAGGCGGCCAGGATCGACGGAAAGGCCAGCAGTGCTCCTCCCGCCGCACCGCGCCGCAGGAGCTCGTTTCGTGTCAGCCGTGGGTTCATTCGTCCTCCTCTTGGTTGTCCGAGGCCTCCCGATCGACGACGAACGTCGACTCCGGCGCCCAGCTGAGTACGACCGTCGTGCCCGGGCTGGGCACACGTCCACCTGCGTCCATGTTCTGCGCGAACACCTGCACCGTTCCCGCCGCCGTCCGCACGACGACCTGCGTGGCGACTCCGATGTATGCGGTCTCGGAAATCGTGCCGGGGAGCTCGTTCGCACCGCCCCCCGCTCCGATCGTGATCTTCTCGGGACGCACGCCCGCCGCCACCTCGCCGGAGCGCCCGTCGACGGACGCCCGCACGAGCGTTCCGTCGTCGAGCCGGATCGCGTCCGACCCCTCGATCGTTCCGGACAGCAGGTTCGAGGCGCCGAGGAACCCGGCGACGAACGCGGTCGCGGGCCGCTCGTAGAGATCGGCGGGCGGGCCGAGCTGATCGATCTTCCCCGCGTTCATGACGGCGATCGTGTCGGCCATCGTCATCGCTTCCTCCTGGTCGTGCGTGACGTGGACGAACGTGATGCCGACCTCCTGCTGGATCCGCTTCAGCTCGAGCTGCATCTGCTTGCGGAGCTTGAGGTCGAGTGCGCCGAGCGGCTCGTCCAACAGGAGAACACGAGGATGGTTCACGAGTGCGCGGCCAAGAGCGACCCGCTGCTGCTGGCCCCCCGAGAGCTGTCGCGGCTTGCGTTTCGCGAATCCCGACAGCCCGACCAGTTCGAGCATCTCCGCGACGCGCCCTCTCAGCTGGTCCTTCGCGACGCCCTTGCGCTCGAGGCCGAACGCGACGTTGTCCTCGATGGACATGTGCGGGAAGAGCGCGTAGCTCTGGAACACCGTGTTGACGTCCCGCTTGTAGGGCGGGAGACCGACGACGTCCTGGTCGCCGAGGAAGATCCGGCCCTCGGTCGGCTCCTCGAAGCCGCCGATCATGCGCAGGGTCGTCGTCTTGCCGCACCCCGACGGCCCGAGCAGCGCGAAGAACGACCCGCGTGGGATCTCGACCGAGATGCCGGCGACGGCGACCGTGCCGTCGAAGCTCTTGACGACGTTCTCGAGCCGGACGTCGGCCGGCGCGGGAGACGTGAGCTGGCTCGGGCCAGCCCCCTTCTCGCTGACGTCGCCGACGGTCATTCGGCCAGCTTCACCACGACGTGCTTGATCCGGGTGTACTCCTCCATGGAATAGATCGACATGTCCTTCCCGTATCCGGACTCCTTGAAGCCGCCGTGCGGCATCTCCGGGGTGAGCGGGAAGAGGTGCTCGTTGATCCAGACGGTGCCGAAGTCGAGCCGAGCCGCGACCTTCATCGCGCGGCCGACGTTCTCCGAGAACACCGATGCCGCGAGCCCGTAGCGCACGTCGTTCGCCATCTCGATCGCGGCGTCGTCCGACTCGGCCGCCTGCATGGTTACGACCGGGCCGAACACCTCGTTCTGGACGATCTCGGCGGACTGGTCGACGTCGGTCACGATCGTCGGCTTCACGAAGAAGCCACGGTCTCCGGTCGACTCGCCGCCCGTGACAATCGTCGCCTTCGCATCCGTCGCGCGCTCGAGGAAGCCGAGAATGCGCGCCTGCTGCTCGGCGGAGATGACCGGCCCCATGCCGACCTCGTCGTCCGTCGACGGGTCGCCGACGCTCATCGACTCGACCGCCTTCACGGTCTCGGAGAGCACGTCGTCGTAGATCTTGCGGCTGACGAGGATGCGCGACGACGCCGTGCAGTCCTGGCCCGAGTTGAAGTAGCCGCCGATCTTGATCGCCTCGGCAACTGTCGCCGGGTCGGCGTCGTCGAGCACGACCATCGGTGCCTTGCCGCCGAGCTCGAGGTGCACGCGCTTGACCGTGTCCGCAGCGTTCTTCGCGATGATCTTCCCGGTCGCCGTGTCGCCTGTAAGCGAGACGAGGCGGACGTGCGGGCTCCGCACGAGCGCATCGCCGACAGGAATCCCGTCCCCCGTGACCACCTGCAGGACGCCGGCCGGGATGACCTCCTGTGCGAGCTCGACGAAGCGGAGCATGGTGAGCGGCGTCTGCTCGGCGGGCTTGATGATCTGGACGTTCCCGGCGGCGAGCGCCGGCCCGATCTTCCAGATCGCCATGTACAGCGGGTAGTTCCAGGGGCAGATGCCCGCGACGATCCCGAGGGGCTCGCGGCGGATCATCGATGTATAGCCCTCGACGTACTCCCCCGCGGCCTTGCCTTCGAGGTTCCGCGCCGCGCCCGCGAAGAAGCGCAGACAGTCCGACATGGCGCCGGGCTCGTCGACGGCGACCCACCACGGCTTGCCGACGTTCTGCGACTCGAGCCGCGCGAGCTCCTCGGCGTTCTCGTCGATCACGTCCGCGAGGCCCAGGAGGAGCTCCATGCGGTCCTTCGGCGTCTTGCGCTGCCACTCGTCCCACGCCTTCGCCGCCGCGTCGACGGCTCTCTCGACGTCCTCGGCGGTACCGCGCGGAACCTCGGCGATCACCTCGCCGCTCGCGGGGTTGAGGACCTCCATCGTCTCGCCCGACGCCGAGTCGACGAACTCGCCGCCCACAAACATCTTCTGCTGGGTTACCGAAACGCTCACACGACCTCCGATCCGGGAATCTCGGCGGAGCGTATCGCCGTCGGAGGTGACGCCACAACCGGAGCGGTCAGGTAGAACGCACGAGCCGTGCGGATCCTCGTCGTCGGAACAGGCGGTGTAGGCTCGGCCTTCGCCCAGATCGCCATGCGCCGCTCGTTCTTCGAGAGCTGTGCCCTCGCGGATCACGACGCCGCGCGACCGGAGAGCGTCCTCGCGCGACTGGACGACGGGCGTTTTTCCGCGCATACGATCGACGCGTCGAGCAAGGACTCGGTCGTCGCGCTCATCCGCGAAACGCGCGCCGACGCCGTCCTGAACTCCGTCGACCCGCTCTTCAACGTGCCGATCTTCGATGCCTGCCTCGAGGCCGGCGTCACGTACCTCGACATGGCGATGACCCTCTCCGAGCCGCATCCGACGCACCCGCATGAAGAAGTCGGCGTCAAGCTCGGCGACTACCAGTTCGAGCACGCCGGCGCCTGGGAGGAGAAGGGCTTGCTCGCCCTCGTCGGGATCGGGGTCGAGCCCGGTGCGGCTGACGTGTTCGCGCGTCACGCCGCTGACGAGCTCTTCTCGGAGATCGACGAGGTGGGGGTCCGGGACGGCGCGAACCTCGTCGTCGACGGCTACGACTTCGCGCCGACTTTCTCCATCTGGACGACGATCGAGGAGTGCCTGAATCCGCCCGTGATCTGGGAGCGCGAACGCGGCTGGTTCACCACGGCGCCCTTCTCCGAGCCCGAGGTCTTCGACTTCCCCGAGGGGATCGGACCGGTCGAGTGCGTGAACGTCGAGCACGAGGAGGTGCTCCTCGTTCCGCGCTGGGTCGACTGTGAGCGCGTCACCTTCAAGTACGGCCTCGGCGACGAGTTCATCGAGGTGCTGAAGACGCTTCACAAGCTCGGACTCGACTCGAAGGAACCAATCCGGGTCAAGGGAGCCGACGTCGCGCCGCGCGACGTCGTGGCCGCTGCGCTCCCCGACCCGGCGACACTCGGCGAGCGCATGACGGGAAAGACCTGCGCGGGGACGCTCGTCACCGGGATCGGCAAGGACGGTCGGCCGCGGAAGACCTACCTCTACCACGTCGCCGACAACGAGACGACGATGCGCGAGTACGGCTCGCAGGCCGTCGTCTGGCAGACGGCGATCAACCCGGTGATCGCGCTCGAGCTCCTCGCGAACGGCGACTGGACGGGCACCGGCGTCCTCGGCCCGGAGGCGTTCCCTGCCCAGCCGTTCCTGGACAAGCTCGCCGAGCACGGCGCGCCGCACGGCGTTCTCGAGCTCACGCCGTAGCCGTCGATTACTTCTGCCTGCGTTCGTCGTCTATACGGTGATGCGATCTAGGATCGACGTGTGCCGGTCGTGAGGCTCAGGGCTCCGCTGTCGGAGCTTGCAGGGGGAAAGCGCGAGCTCGAGCTCGAGGGCGCGACCGTCGCCGAGGTGCTGAAGGCACTCGAGCGCGAGCACCCGGACACGCGAGGCTGGATCCTCGACGAACGCGGAGCAATCCGCGAGCACATCAACGTCTTCGTGAACAAGGAGTACGGGCGGGAGGAGACCTCGGTCACGCCGAGCGACTGCCTCCACGTCATTCCCGCGATCTCAGGAGGGTAGGAAGTGACCGAGCTTCTGGTCGGAACGAAGAAGGGCCTGTTCGTCCTCGCGGGCGACGGTGACGGATTCGAGATCACCTCGCGGCATTTCGCTGGCGAGCCGGTCGAGTTCGCGATGCGCGACGCGCGCACCGGCCGCACGTTCGCGTGCGTGACCTCGGCGTTCTACGGGCCGAAGATCTTCTACACCGACGACCTCGCGGCCGAGTGGCAGCAGGCAGGCGGGGTCGAACTCCCCGAGGACGCCGAGACGCCCCTCGAGCGACTCTGGACGGTCGTCCCAGCCGAGGACGACGATCACCTGTACGCGGGCGGCGCCCCCGGCATCCTCTTCGAGAGCCACGACGCCGGCGCGAGCTGGGAGCTCAACAAGGCCTTCTGGGAGCAGCCGACACGCCCGGAGTGGAGCCCGGGGGCGGGCGGCATGTGCATGCACTCCATCGCGACGTGGCCCGGCGATCCCAAGCGCGTCGCCCTGGCCATCTCGGCCGTGGGCGTCTGGCTGACGGACGATGGCGGTCAGACCTGGCGAAACGGGAACAAGAACCTCTTCCCCCGCTACATGCCCGAAGAAGCGCGCGAGGAGACGCTCACGCTCTGCGTCCACAACATGCACCGGGCGCCGAAGCAGCCGGAGCGTCTCTTCATGCAGTTCCACGGCGGGGTCTACCGCTCCGACGACGCTGGCGAGACGTGGACCTCGATCGCCGATGGGCTCCCGTCCGACTTCGGCTTCCCGATGGTCGTGGACCCGGACGACCCGGACTCCGCATACGTCATCCCGCTCGTCGCGGACATGGATCGCACGACGCCCGAGGGCAAGGTGCGCGTGTACGAGACGCGAGACGCGGGCGCGAATTGGATCGAGCGCGGTGAAGGCCTCCCGCAGAACGACGCGTATCTCACGATCCTGCGCCAGGCGTTCTGCGCCGAGGGGTCGGGGCCGACGATGGGCCTCTACTTCGGAGCGACCTCGGGTGACGTGTTCGGATCGGGGGATGCAGGCAAGACGTGGTCGACGTCGGCGACGAACCTCCCGCCGGTCCACTCGGTGCGGGCCGCCTAGTCGATTCCGCGCGACTCGACGAAGCTCGGGGAGATGCGGACGGACACCCGTGTCTCCCCTTCCCGGTGCGACTGGTACCTGTCGTGGCCGCGGTACTTCCGCGCGAGACGATCGATCTGCTCGTTCGCCCCTTCTTCGCCGAGCGTCGCCGTCCCGGTGATGCCGAGCCAGCGGAGCTCGTCGTTCGGATCGACGACGACGAGCGAGACCCGCGGGTCGGCCGCGAGGTAGCGCGGTTTTGCTCGCGGCCATGCCGTGTTGACGGAGACGCCGTCGTCGTCCACGTCGACCCAGAGCGGAGTCGAATGCGGCGAGCCGTCGGGCCGAAGCACGGTCACGACGGCGATGTACGGGTTCTCGAGAAACGCCCGTTGCGCCGGCGTGAGCGTCCTCACGAGATGGCGACCATCCGGTCGATCGCGCCCCGCGCGCGCTCGGCGATCTCCTGGGGCACCGTCACCTCGTACTTCCAGTCACGGAGAGAGTCGCGGAGTTTCGGAAGCGTGATCATCTTCATGTAGCGGCAGATCGCCTTTTCGGAAACCGCCTCGAAGCGCTTCTCGGGCGCCTCCTTGTTGAGCCGGTGGATGATCCCCGTCTCGGTCGCGACGAGGAACCGGTTCTTCGGAGACGACTTCGCGAAGTTGATCATCCCCTCGGTCGACAGGATGTGGGTGTTCTCGTTGCCGAACGCCATGCACTGGCTGGCGCACCCGCACTCGGGGTGGACGAGGAACTCGGCGTCCGGCGCCTCCGCCTGCCAGCGCGTGATGTCCTGCGGGCGAATCCCGGCGTGGACGTGGCACTCGCCCATCCAGATGCGCAGCTTGCGACCCGTGACCTTCTCGAGCCAGAGCCCGAGGAACATGTCGGGAAGGAAGAGGATCTCGGTGTCCTCGGGGATCGACTCGATGACGCCCTTCGCATTCCCGGACGTGCAGCAGTAGTCGCTCTCGGCCTTCACCTCGGCGGTCGTGTTCACGTACGAGACGACGACCGCGCCGGGGTTCTCGGCCTTCCACGCCCGCAGCTGATCGGCGGAGATCGATGCCGCGAGCGAGCAGCCGGCGTCGAGGTCGGGAATGAGCACGGTCTTCTGCGGGCTCAGGATCGCGGCGGTCTCGGCCATGAAGTGGACGCCGCAGAAGACGATCGCGTCCGCGCTCGTCGCAGCCGCCTCGCGGGAGAGCCCGAGCGAGTCGCCGACGAAGTCCGCGACGTCCTGCACCTCGGGCACCTGGTAGTTGTGGGCGAGGATCACCGCGCCGCGCTCGGTCGCGAGCGCGCGGATCTCCTCCTGCATCGTGGCGATCTGTGCGGTGGTCATCTGAGCTCCAGTGAGACGTCGAGTGAGGAGGCGGAATGCGTGAGTGCGCCGACGGAGATCTCGTCGACTCCGGTCTCCGCGATCGCCCGAATGGTGTCGAGGGTGACGCCGCCCGAGGCTTCGAGCCGGGCACGGCGTCGCACGAGCGCAACGGCCTCGCGCAGCTGGTCGAGTGTCATGTTGTCGAGGAGAATCGCGCCGACTCCGGCGTCGAGTGCCTCTCCGACCTGGTCGAGCGTGTCGCATTCGACCTCGATCGATAGATCCGACGCGGCGCGGACGAGCTCGACGGCTGCGGTGATCGAGCCGGCGGCGCGCAGGTGGTTGTCCTTGATCAAGATCGCGTCGTCGAGTCCGAACCGGTGGTTGCGGCCACCGCCACTCGCGACCGCATCCTTCTCGAGCGCGCGCAGTCCGGGTGTCGTCTTCCGCGTGTCGAGGACGGCCGCACCCGTGCCCTCGACCGCGTCGACGTACCGACGCGTGAGGGTCGCGATCCCGGAGAGACGCCCCACGAAGTTCAGCGCGACCCGCTCGCCCGTGAGAATCGCGCGCTGCGAGCCCGTGACGTGTGCGACCGTGGCGGGCGGCTCGACGAGGTCACCCTCGCGTGCAAGGGCTTCGAAGCGCATGTCCGGGTCGAGCGCGAGGAACGCCGCTTCCGCCGCGCGGAGCCCGCAGACCACGCCGCGCTCCTTCACGAGCAGCTCCGCCGTCCCGACGGCATCTGCAGGCACCGTCGCCTCCGTGGTCACGTCGCCGGCGCCGATGTCCTCGGCGAGCGCCGAGTGGACGATCCGCTCGAGCGTATCGGTTGCTACCGCCATGTCTCGAGCACCGCCTTTGCGTCAGTGCGAAGGACGACGTGGCGTTCGAACTCCTCGCTCTCGGACGGGAAGTCCGCACGGAAGTGGGAGCCGCGGCTCTCCTCGCGCGTGAGCGCACTCCGCGCGATGAGACGGGTGAGGACGTGCGGCGCGTCGAGCAGGCGCTCGAGTCCCTCGGCGTCGCGGATGAGGCCGCAGTCGCGCCAGAGCGATGCCCGCAGCTCCGGTGTCACGAGCTCCGGAGTCGGTGTAACGGGAGTGTCGGGAAGCCGGTATGGGAGGTCGGGCTCGGCGAGCGCCGCGAGTGCCGCGCGGCGGCCGAAGACCAGGCACTCGAGCAGCGAGTTCGACGCGAGCCGGTTCGCTCCGTGCACGCCGGTCGCAGCGCACTCGCCCGCGGCGTAGAGACCCGGGAGCTCGCTGCGTCCGTCGAGATCGGTGAGAACGCCGCCGACGGTGTAGTGCGCAGCCGGCGCGACCGGGATCGGTGTCTGCGCAGGGTCGTACCCCTCCTCGACGAGGCTCCCCATGAGCGACGGGAAGCGCCCGCGGTCGATCGCGCGCAGATCGAGCAGCACGGTTCCCCGTGCGGCGATCTCGCGGGCGACAACGTCGCGCGGGGCGAGCTCGTCGGTGAAGCGATTGCCCTGGTCGTCGAGAAGAAGGGCGCCTTCGCCCCGCAGCGCCTCGGAGAGGAGCAGCGACGAATCGACGAGCGTCGTCGGATGGAACTGGACGAACTCGAGATCGGCCAGCGCCGCGCCCGCGTGGTACGCGGCCGCCATGCCCTCGCCCACCGCACCCGCAGGATTCGTGGTTCGCTCCCACAGCGCGGCGGCGCCACCCGTCGAAAGAAGCGTCGCGCGGGCCGAGATCGCGCGTCGGTCGGTCACGACGCCGACGCAGCGCTCGTCGTCGCGCCAGATCGAGAGCATTCGCTCGCCTTCGGCCACGGTGATCCGCGGGTGCGCGAGGACGCGTTCCGCGAGCTTGCGGGCGACGCGGTCGCCGGTCGCGGCGCCTCCGGCGTGCACGACGCGACGGAGGCTGTGTCCACCCTCGAGGCCGAGGCCCTCGTCGAACTCGACACCGAGCTCGACGAGATCGCGGATCCGTGCGGGTGCCTCGTCGGTCAGCACCGAGACGGCGCTCGGGCGACAGAGCCCGCGGCCAGTCCGAAGCGTGTCCTCGGCATGCAGCGTCGGGTCGTCGTCCTCTCCCACTGCTGCTGCGATGCCGCCCTGGGCGAGGAGGCTCGTGGACGAGAGCAACGCTCCCTTCGTGAGAACGAGGACGTCACCCTCGGCCGCAGCACAGAGCGAGGCGAAGAGCCCAGCGACGCCTCCGCCGACGACGACGAGCGCGAGCTCGGAGTCCTGGCCTGTATCTCGGGGTACGCTCATGGTAGTTTTCGCCTCTGAGTCGATAACCTCGTGGCTGAGTCTAGCACCCCACCCCTGACCCCCGCCCACGTCGCCCTCGCGACGGTGTTCCAGGTGCGCGACGGGCAGCTCTGCGTCCTCCTCTGGGAACGCGCCCGCGAGCCGTTCTCGGGAGCGTGGGCGCTCCCCGGTGGAACGCTCGCGGCAGACGAGACGCTCGAGGCGTCGATCCTCCGCCACCTGGCGACGAAGGTCGACGTCCGCGAGGTCGCGCACCTCGAGCAGCTCGGGACGTGGAGCGATCCGTCGCGGCATCCCGAGCGCTGGGAGCTCGCGACCGCGTACCTCGGGCTCGTGCCGCTCGGCCTCGATCCACGCATCCCGCGGGACACCGCCTGGCAGCGAGTTGACACGCTTCCCGCGACGGCGTTCGACCACGGTGCGATCGTCCTGGCCGGCCGCGATCGACTGCGCGGAAAGCTCTCGTACTCGAACATCGGGTTCGCACTCGCGCCGGAGAACTTCACACTCGCCGAGCTCCGGGATGTCTATGAGGCCGCCCTCGGCTACGAGGTGTCGTCGACGAACCTCAAGCGCGTGCTCGTCCGGCGCGGCGCTATCGAGTCCGTCGGCAGGCGACGAGCGCACGGACCCTCCGGTGGCAGACCCGCCGAGCTCTATCGCTTCCGGGCGGGCAGGCTCGAGGTGACGGATCCGTTTGCGGTGCTCCGCCCGCCGCCGTAGCTCAAGCGGCGCGTCTCCGGAGCCGATTAGTGCGGCATGCGGCACTTTCGAACCTGGCTTCTCGTGATCGGCGTCATGAGCCTCGTGGCCGAGGTAGCAGCGGCGGCAGCCGTGTTCTGGCACGGCGGCACGCCGCTTCGGCGTTCGTAGCAACTAGGCGATCAGGCGAACGAGAGCGGTCACCGCGGCGGCGACGGCCATCGCGATGATCACGTGCGCACGAAGCCAGATGGCGACGACCGCAGCGCCGACACCGAGGACACGCGCGTCGACCTGAATCTCCTCGTCACCTCCGAACGTCTGCGTCACGACGAGCGCGATGAGCATGACCGGCGCGAGCAGGTCCACCACCGACTGCACACCTCGGGGAAGCGTGCGTCGGCCGATCAGCACCGGACCGGCCGCCTTGAACGCGATGGTCCCGACACCAACCATGGCGACCACGATCCAGGCGTCACTCATCGCCGCAGTCCGAGCAGGCATGCGGCCGACGCGGCGATGATCGGAACGCCCGCGGGGGCGAACGGCGTCAGCACGAGGGTGATGACGGCCGCCAGGGCAGCCGCCTGGCGTCCGCGGGGCTCACGCAGGTACGGGACGGCGAGCGCGAGGAACAGCGCCGCGAACGCCGCATCGAGACCGAGGGCGTTGGGGTCCTCCAGCACGCCCCCGAGCACCGTTCCGAGGGCGGTGCTTCCCACCCACAGGGCGTAGAAGAAGAGCCCCGACCCGACGAGGATCGGCCACTCGAATCGGCCGCGTCGACCGGAGAGCGCCCACGACTCGTCGACGATCGCCTGCGACTCGACCAGCCGCCGCAGCCTCCCACCCGGAAAGATCGCGGCCACCGTCACGCTGATCGCGACGTACCTCGCGTTGAGGAACACGGCCGCGAGAACGGCCGCTGCGACAGTCCCTCCGGCATCGAGCACCGAGAGCGACGCGAACTGAGCCGCGCCCGAGAACGTCGTCGCAGACATGACGACTGCTGCGGCGGCACCGAAGCCGGAGGCGTCCGCGAGAACACCGTACGAGAGCCCGAAGAGGATCGGACTGGGTGCGAGCGGCAGTGCCACTCTCACGCCGTCGCGAAGGCGCGGTCGGAGCTCGGCGTCGCCCACGCAGCAACCTTAGACAGCAGCCACTCGGCTCCCGGCTGCCAAGATTGCTCGCGTGAAGGTCGTCGTCAGCGGAGCGTCCGGGCTGATCGGGAGCGAGCTCGTCCCGGCCCTGCGTGCATCCGGCCATGAAGTGATACGTCTGGTGCGGAGCGAGGTTGCAGGCGTGGACGAAGTCGCCTGGAATCCCGCCGCCGGGTCGCTCGACGCTCACCTGCTCGAGGGGGTCGACGCGATCGTCAACCTGAGCGGCGAGAACATCGGACAGCGCTGGACGGCATCGCGGAAGCGCGAGATTCTCGACTCTCGGTTGGCCGCGACGGGCCTCCTCGCACAGACCGCTGTGACTCTCGATCCGCGCCCGTCCGTCTTCGTGAGTGCCGGCGGCGTCGGCGTCTACGGCGATCGCGGGGACGAGATCGTGACGGAGGAGTCGACGCTCGGCACCGGGTTCGAGGCCGATGTCGTGCGGGCTTGGGAGGCGGCTGCCGCGCCCGCCCGCGATGCCGGCATCCGCGTCGTCAACTTTCGCCAGGGAATGGTGCTCGCGAAGGAGGGCGGCGCCCTCGCCCGGATGCTGCTGCCGTTCAAGCTCGGGGTCGGCGGCCGGGTCGGAAGCGGCAAGCAGTGGTGGACCTGGGTCGCCATCGACGACGTGACCGCCGCCTACGGATTCGTTCTCGGCCATGAGATCGACGGCGTCGTGAATCTCGCCGCACCGAATCCTGTTACCAACGCCCAGTTCGCCGACGCGCTCGGCAAGGCGCTCGGGCGTCCGACGATCCTGCCGACTCCGGCGTTCGCGATTCGCGCCCTGTTCGGCGAGATGGGCGAGGACGTGCTCCTCTGCGGGAGGCGCGCGCTTCCCGCACGCCTCATCGAAGCGGGGTTCGACTTCTCGGCGCCCACGATCGAGACCGCGTTGTCGCACGTCCTCACCTCGCGCTAACCGAACCGACACTCGGTGCGGCATGCTTGAGTGCGTGGTCTGGTAGGAACGAGAGCGTCATCGAGGAGGGGATTCCATGAGACGATCGCTGCTCGGCGTCACTGCTTTCACGCTCGTGCTCGCATTCGTCGCGACGGCTGCGACGGCCGCTCCGCCACAGGCCGACGTGCGGTTTGCGACGTTCAACGCATCGCTCAACCGTGCGTCAGCGGGCCTCCTGACGACCCATCTGGCAAATCCCGCTGTAGACGACCAGTACCGCCGGCAGGCGAAGAACGTCGCCGAGGTCGTTCAGCGCGTTCGACCCGACGTCCTACTCGTCAACGAGTTCGATCCGCTGGACAACGCCGCGGCCGATCCCGGGCCGGAGGACCTGTTCCGCGACAACTTCCTCGAGGTCTCGCAGAACGGCGCGCGGCCGATCGAGTACCCGTATGCCTTCATCGCGCCGTCGAACACGGGCGTCCCGAGCGGCAAGGATCTCGACAACAGCGGGGGCGCGCCAGGAGGGCCGAACGACGCGTTCGGCTTCGGATTCTTCCCCGGTCAGTTCGGGCTGGTCGTCTACTCGCGCTACCCGATCGACTACGACTCGATCCGCACGTTCCAGCTGTTCAAGTGGAAGGACATGCCGGGGAACCTCATTCCGACGCCGTTCTACTCGCCCGACGAGGTGGACGTTCTGAGGCTGTCCTCGAAGAGCCACTGGGACGTCCCTGTCGAGATCGGCGGCAAGACCGTCCACTTCCTCGTGTCGCATCCGACACCGCCCGTGTTCGACGGCACCGAGGATCGCAACGGCCGCCGAAACCACGACGAGATCCGGTTCTGGGCGGACTACGTGAGCCCGGGGAAGGCGGGTTACATCTACGACGACAGCGGCATCTCCGGGGGTCTGAAGCCGGGTGAGCTCTTCGTGATCGCCGGTGACCAGAACTCCGATCCGCTCGACGGCGACAGCATCCCGGGGTCGATCCAGCAGCTCACCGAACACCCGCTCGTGAACGGGAAGCTGACCCCGGAGAGCGCGGGAGCGGTCGAAGCCTCTGCGCTGCAAGGTGGTGCCAACCTCAGTCACCGCAGCGACCCGAAGTTCGACACGGCCGACTTCGCCGACACCGCCCCGGGAAATCTCCGAGCAGACTACGTGCTGCCGCGCAAGTCACTCCAGCTCGTCGACGCCGGTGTCTTCTGGCCGCTGCAGTCCGACCCGCTGTTCCGGCTGACCGGAGTCTTCACTCCGGGAGTTCCCGGCACGTGGGGTCTCGTCGGAGGGTTCCCGACGTCCGACCACCGCAGCGTCTGGATCGACGTCAGCGTCCCGAGCGTCGACTGACGAGCGGTGGGGCGGGCGGCACTGCGCCGCCCGCCCCACCGCACGATGCGGAACACTTCGTCCGTGCTCGAACTCGCGACGCTCGGCTGGGACGATGCCTGGAGCGCCGCATTCGAGCCGTACACGCAGGAGGGACTCGTGCCTGGACGAATCGCCGTGCAGCATCGCGGCGAGTACGACGTCGTGACCGCGACGGGAACGAGGCGCAGCCGCATCACGAGCCGTCTCCGGCGCGCGTCGGATCGAGCGGCACTTCCCGTCGTCGGCGACTGGGTCGCACTCGACTCGTCGGGCTCCATCGTCGACGTCGTGCCGCGCCGAACGACGATCTCGCGCCGCGCGGCTCACGAGCCGGCGTCCGGCGTCTCACGAGAGCAGGTCATCGCAGCGAACGTCGACGTCGTGCTCGTCGTCCATGCGCTCGGTCAAGACCTCGACCGTCGGCTGCTCGAGCGCTACCTCGCGCTCGCCGTGGAGAGCGGCGCGCGTCCCGTCGTGGTGCTCACGAAAGCCGACCTGGAGGACGATCCGGACGCGGTCGCGGCAGACCTCGCCGACGTCGGCGGCGAGGTACCGATCCACGTCGTCTCGACGCGGACGCGGATCGGACTGGAAGCTATCGGCACGCTCCTCGGCACGGGTACGACAGGTGTGCTGCTCGGCCCGTCCGGGGTCGGGAAGTCGACTCTCGTCAACGCCCTCGTGGGCGACGACTCGCGTCTCACGACGGGGGCAGTCGGCGCCGACGGCGCCGGACGCCATACGACCACACGGCGTGAGCTCGTCCTCCTTCCGACCGGCGGCGTCATCATCGACAACCCCGGCATGCGCGAGGTCCATCTCTGGATCGGCGAGGAAGGCCTCTCCGACGCCTTCGACGACATCGCCGAGCTCGCCACGTCCTGCCGGTTCTCCGACTGCCGGCACGAGACCGAGCCCGGCTGCGCCGTCCGCGCCGCGATCGAGTCCGGAGCGCTGCCGCGCGAGCGCCTGGTCCGCTACCTCGCGCTCGAGCGCGAGGTAGCGGAGCTCGCCGAACGACTCGAGCGACGCGAGCGCTCCCGCGCCCGGCGCAAGCCGGACGCGGGAGCGTCCTGATCTACCTAGGGCGAGGCCACGTTCGCCGCACCGGGCGTCTTGGTCGCCGTGAACGCCCAGTCGGCAGACGCGTTGTTCGTGTCTTGCTTGTCCGGGATGCGCGACAGCGACCCGTCGACGGTGTTCGAATCGACCACGGTTGCCGCGAGCGCGGTGCCCTCGACGAGGTTGTACGTCTGCCCGTCGATCGTTGCCGCGGTGATGTCGCCTTCGTACGAGAGCGCGTCGAGGAGCGCCTTCGACGACGTCTCGATGAGTGCGACGCCGTCGGGCGCGCCGTTCTGTGCCTCGATGTCGACCTGGAGGTACCCACCCGAGGCGAGCGAGCCCGTGAGCGCGACCCGCGCGTACTCCGTCCCGTCGCCCCCGTTCACGAGAACAAGCGCAATCCCGTCGAGCGTAGCGGCCGAGCTGCCCCTGTTCGCAATCTCCACGAAGCCGGCCGTGTCGGCTCCGACCTGGTCGTAGTCGATCTCGTTGATCACGAGCGTCGACGTCGGCGGCGGAGGCGGAGGCGGAGGCGGAGCGCTGCCGGCGACGCAGCGAAGCTCGATCAGGTTCGCCGACGTCACGACGACGTCGACCGTCCCGGAGGCGGAGTCGGAGCGCGTACAGGCCGTCCCGTCGAGCGCGCCGACGGAGGCGGCTCCTGCGGGACCTTGAGGGCCGGCGGGACCCTGTGCTCCGGCAGGCCCGGCTGGGCCCGGAGGGCCAGCGGCGCCGGCTGGCCCTGTAGGGCCGATCGGGCCGACCGGCCCGGTCGCCCCGGCAGAGCCCGTGTCACCCTTCGGCCCCGGCTGCCCTACGGCGCCCTGCGCGCCCGCAGGCCCTGCAGGACCCTGCGGCCCGGCCGGACCCCGTTCGTTCCACGTGACCACCCGTTCTTTCCTCCGGCAGTCGGATGCCTCTCGCACCACACGCAGGAACCCCGTGCCCGGCTTCTGGCACCCGATGATCACCCCGTCGGCCTGCGCGCTCGCTCCCGCGAACGTCGTGGCGCTCGCGAAGGCGATCGTGGTCACGCCGGCGATGACGATTGCTCGTCCGTACACGTCTTGCTCCCTTCGTCGATGTCGCCGCCCGTGGTATCCGCGCCGGGAGCGAGCGGCTAGATGGCCGCCCGGGACATGTGCCGGCGATTCCGCATGGTTGAGCGGAGATGTGGACAGCCCGGCACCGACTCGTGACGAGGGTTGCAGCGCATCAGCGAGAATCTGGCTCCATGGCGTGGGAGCCCATCAGCCCCGAGCTCGCGCTCGTCGACCCGGATCTCGGCGCCCGCGCGCGCGCGGGCCTCGCCGATCCGGTTCCAGCCATCTACGCCCCGCGTCCGGTCCCGTCGCCGTCCGGGACACAACGACGCGAACGTCATCCTTATCCGTTCTGGGCGCGTGTAACGGCCGCGCTGTGGCTGCTCGTCCTCGGGATCCTCATCGGCGGCGCGGCGATCCCGCACGCGCAGGACACGCCTCGTGTCGTCCCACAGGGCGAGGACGCGCGCTTCTGCAGGGTGCCGGGTGAGACGCCCGCCGGATCCGCAGAACCTGGGCGCTAGACGCGAGAGGCCGGGCAGTGCCCGGCCTCTCGGTTGCAACGTATGACGGCCGACCTAGACGCCGTCGCACCACGCGAACAGCTCGGGATTCGTGCGGTGGAGCGAGATGACCGTGCCGAGCGGCAGGAACGAGCCGGCCGGGAGAGCGACCCGGATGAGCCCGGCACCGTTCAGCCCGAGCGGCGCGTAGTCCACCTCACCGCGAGCCGCCTCGTCGACGAGACCGAGCGAGACGAGCGTCCCGACCCCGGCCGCGATGCAGCGACCGCCCTTGCCCGGATCCGCCGGCTGTGCGGCCGACCCGATCGGTGCGACAGCGAGTGCGGCTGCAGCGACGACGGCGGCGATGACTGCAATGCGCTTGAACATTTCCTACCCCCTTCGTTGATCGCTGACTACGAGGCGCTCGGTGGGACGAGGACGCCGTTGATTGCGTGGATGACGCCGTTCGACGCCTTGACGTCGGCGACGATGACCCGCGACGAGCCGTTCAGATAGAGCTTCCCGCTCTTCAGCGAGAGCTTGATCTTCTCGCCCTGGACGGTCTTGACCGACGCCATCTTCTTGGCGGCAGCGACCGCAGCGGTGCTCGGAACGCGCGAAGCGAGCACGTGGTACGTGAGCACCTTCGTCAGGAGCGCCTTGTCAGTCGTGACGGCGGCGTAGGTTTCCGGCGCGCTCGTCTTGAGCGCGGCGAACGCGGCGTTCGTCGGCGCGAAGACCGTGAACGGGCCTTTGCCGTTCAGCGTCTTCACGAGACCCGCCTGCTTCACGAGTGCGACGAGCGTCGAGAAGCGCTTGTCGCCGGCCGCGACGCCGACGATCGTGGCGCTCTGCGCCGACGGCTCGCTGGGAGCCGCGGTTGCGCCGACGGCAATCGAGGCGGTGGCGACGAGAGCCCCGATGAGCACTGCGATGCGTACCTTCATGTGATGACCTCCCGGTTGGGATCGACTTTGACGAGAGTTGTACGCACTCTCGACAAACCTGGATCACTCAATCGATACGAGTGATCGGGAGGACAGGCTGGATGCGTAGAAGCGGTACGCCATGAGCCCGAAACCCGTTCCTGCCATCATCTCGCTGTGGGCGAGCCTGCCGACGATGCGATTCTCGTTCGACGAGTCGACGGCGGCGACGCCGACGCGCTCCGGCTCATGTACGAGCGATACGGGGCGATCGTGTTCGGGATGACCTATCGCCTGCTCGGCGATCGCCAGGCAGCGGAGGAGTGCACGCAGGACGTCTTCGTCTCGGTGTGGCGCACCGCGGGCAAGTACGAGCCCGAGCGCGCGCGGGTCAGTACCTGGCTTCTCGCGATCGCGCGCAACCGCGCCATCGACGCGACGCGGCGACGGGCAGCGCGGCCCGTCGACCCGCACGAGGAGATCTGGTCCGCCGACGAGTCGCCCGATACGGCGGACCTCGTCTCTGCCGCGGACGACGCCGCACGCGTCGCCGCGGCCATGGCAGAGCTCCCGGACGCACAACGCGAAGCGCTCTCGCTCGCGTACTTCGACGGCCTCTCGCACTCCGAGATCGCCGAGCGGCTGCGGCTCCCCGTTGGAACCGTGAAGGGGCGGATCCGACTGGCGCTCGACCGCCTCCGCGCAATCGCGCCGCGTTACGAACTCGAGGCGGAGACCGAGTCATGAGCGACCAGCTGCGCGATCGTCTCGCAGGCGCGGCACTCGGTGCACTCGACCCTTCGGACTCGGCCGAGCTCGCGGCGGAGGTCGAGCGCGATCCCACGCTCGCCGCCGAGCTCGACGGCTACCGGACAACGGTCGCCATGCTCGAGTCCTCGGTCGCGCGCGAGCGTCCGAGTCACGACCTGTTGGCGGGCATACGGGCGGAGATCGAGCCGCAGCCAGCCGGTCGCGTAGAGGCGGGACCAGTCCGCCGCTGGAGCTGGCGCCTCGCGCTTCCCGCTTTCGCGGTCGGTGCGGCGGCGGCCGCTGCCGTGTTCGCCATCGCGCTCGCCCTCGACTCGGGCAGCTCGCCCGGAGCTCCCGACGCCGTGGCCGAAGTCGCCGGAACTCCCGAGTTCGCGGGCGTGCGGGGCGAGGCCCGCCTGTACGGGTCGGCGCAGCCTGGCGGCGTCGTGCGACTCGACCTGATCGACGTCCCGGCGGCTCCGGACGGCTCGCACTACGAGGTCTGGGTGCTTCGCCCCTCCGCGGGCGAGGCGATGGAGGCGGTCGGCGTCTTCGACTCGAGCGGCTCCGAGGTCGAGCTCGAGCTCGGGCTTCCGGGAGCCGGAGACTATGCGGCGGTCGACATCTCCCTCGAGCCCGACGCCGGTTCGCCGGAGCATTCGGGCACCAGCCTCGCCGGCGGGACTTTCGAGCGTCCGACAACGTAGCGAGCCGCGGCTACAATTGAGCGTCTCTCGGGGCTATAGCTCAGTTGGAAGAGCGCCTGGATCGCACCCAGGAGGTCAGGAGTTCGAGTCTCCTTAGCTCCATCGCTTAGGTAAGCCAAGAAGAGGCCCTCAGCCGGGGGCCTCTTTCGTTCCTGGGCAGAAAACTCAGGTGCTTCGCACGGTTGCACGGTGCGAGTAGACCAGCCGCTCTGGGCGCTCGACAGGCCACCGACCGATGCGCTCGCCGAACTCCGGGGCGTCCTGTTGGCCGAGCACGAGTGGCGGGTGCGCGAAGGGCTCGTCTAGCGGAGACTCAAGACCAAGGGCGCCCCCTTGCGAGAGCGCCCTCGGCTACCTCACTCCGTGCGTTGCGCAGCATTCCGCCGCCGCGGTCGCCCTTCTAAGGCAGGGTCAGCCATCCCCCCAGCTGGGCGTGGTTCAGCCCCGCGGCCGAGCCCGGCAGAACGTCGTGAGCCGTGCCACCACCGCTCGCGCCAGCGAAGGCGCCTGTGCCGCCGGTGATGGTGAAAGGTGCGTCCACGCGGAACAAGCTCGAGCTTCCGGGCGTGCAGGCGTCACCATCGACATGCAGCGTGATCGTGCCGCCGCTGAGGGTGATCAAGAAGTCCGCTGTAACACGCTCGCAGGGAGTGCCGGGTGTAAACGTGATCGAGCTGATCGTCAGCTCTGCGCTTCCTAGCCCAGCGACTGAGCCGGTTCCGCAGCCGCCTCCATCGCAAGCTGTGACCTGGAACTGAGCCTGAAACGGGACTGTGGTCTCCGCCCGGGCCGAGGTAACGCCGATCGCGAGAACCGACAGCACAAGTGCACTCGCGATCACTGACATGCGTCGCTTGTTCAGCGACAGTGCCTTCGCGAGTCCGTGCGGATGAGTCATCATCCCGGTACCTCCATAGGGTTGTGCCCGCCCTGGTAGTGCGCGGGGGGCAGTTGGACATGCGCGGCCAACTGTCAACCCATGCGCTCAAGAACGGCTCAAGATTGTCGCGGCAGCGACGCGGGCCAACGAATAGACCCAAACGTGTCCTACCGGGCGAGACGAGGACAGGACACGCTTCCTAGCGATGGAGGGGGAAAGCTCGCCTGCCTCTCCCTCCATCCTCGACTTGTTCTCGACACTGGCTTGTCTCCTACGCCGCCGAGACTCGGTAAGCGCCGGGTGATCGAGAGTGCGTTCAGGGCTGGTCGGAGCGCGGATCTCCCGGACGCGACCGTCCTTCGCTCGAGTCCGTTCGTGAGGATTACGAAGGAGACGGGCGGGACGGAGATGTGCCCGTCGTGCCCGAGCTCGAACGAAGAAGGGCCCGTCGTAGCGGGCCCTTCTTCGTGGTCTCGCGGTCGAGCTACGTGTCGTCACACGGTATCGCCGCCATGATCGCCAGGATCCCGAGCGGCCCGCCCAGCAAGGTATCGGCCTGTGCCTGCGTCAGTTTTCCCGCCGACACGTAGGCGTTGACCTCGTTGACGAACGCCTGCAGTTGGTTGCACGCGGTCGGCTGCTCGGGTTTCGAGTTCAGGCTGTCGATCGCGTGATTCAGCTTCACGATGAATGAGTTCGCCTGGCCTTGGTTCAGCACACCCGCCGTCTCCAGCCCCTCGAGCGTCGTGATGACGTTCGGGATGGCCTCGGCAGGAGTGAGGATCGTCAGACTCAGGGTTGCTGATCGCGTCCCGCCGATTAGAGGCCTCGCGTCGGTACCCGTGAGAGTGAGCTCGTAGGTGCCGGGCGGCGCGTTGGCGGTTGTGATCGTCAACGTCGAAGTGAAGCCTCCGGCAGTTCCGCTCGCAGGACTGAAGCTCGCCGTCGCTCCGGATGGCAGCCCGGACAGGGACAGCCCGATCGTCGGAAGCCCCGAGAGCGAGGATCCCGCAACCAGCGCCTCCGTGACGGCGTAAGTGTTCGTCCCGGTCGTCAGAACCTGCTGGCTCGTCGGACTACCGGCGACCGTGAAGTTGTAGACGCGAACCACGGTCGTGGCCGTGTTCGACACGGCCCCCAGCGAGTCGGTCACCGTCACCGCATACGTCGTGTCTCCAAGCGCAGGAGTGTCGGTAATGCTCGATGTCGTTGCGAATGGCAAGCCGTTCTTCGTCCACGCGTAGGTGAACGGACCGGTTCCTCCGCTCGTGACCGCGGTGAGGTTGATCGAGTTGCCTTGGAGCACAACTCCAGCGGGCGCGCCGGCAATCGACACGGACGCCACGGCGAAGTTGAGCGCCCCCATCGTTATCGGCGGGATCGTGGCAAGCGGTGGTTCGGTCAGCGGTACGGGAACGAACCCTGCGGCGACCCGAGCAGCCACCAGCGGGCCTGCCACGCCGCCGATCGCGTTCCCGATCTGCGTGTCGAGGCCGGCCGAGCTGTACACCGGCCCCAACCCTCCGGAGAACAGGCCGATGGGATCGGGGTCATCAATCGAGCAGTCGGCAATGAGGCAAACACCGGCGCTGGCGATGTCTGCGATGACCTCTACCAGGTCCCGAAAGTCATCGGTCCAATGGAGGTTGATCTGCGCGCTCCCGGACGTCCCGACCCAGTGCAGGAGCGGGTTGAGTGAGATCCCGAGTGCGGTCGGATTGGCCGGGGTCGTCAGCGTGAAGTTCTGGGTAGAACCCGAAGAGTCCCACTCGATGGGTAGGACCGGTGCACCAGTTGCGCCGGTGACCTGCACGAGAGCCGCCGCCCCGCCGAGCCCGGGAAACACCCCGGGAGGCGCGGGCGCCAGCGTGAGGGAGCTCCCGAGCGATGCGGTGATCACATCGAGCCCTGCGACGTTGAGCGTGATGCCGGAGCTTGTGCCCGGAATCGTGACCGGAGCGTCCGCGCCCATCGGTGCTGTGAATGTGTTCGGAGCGGAGTTCGCCGTGAAGGGCAGCGTCGTGGGGCAGCCCGTGCACCCGCTGAAGTTGAACGTGATGTCGCCGTTGAGCGAATACGAAACCGTCGAGCCGTTGAGTGTCGGCGTGTACTTGACCGACACCGGGAGAGGCCCGTTCGGAGTGTTGAGGTTGGCCGGGTCGTACGTCAGCGCGACATCGGTTCCGAGCCTTACATGTGCCGTGAGCGTGCCGTGGAAGGCGACCGCTCCGCGGAAGAGACAAAAGCCCACTTCCAAGAGACACGGTGGATTCGCCACGCCCGTGTCTGCATTGACCGGGACGCTCGTGCTGAAGCCGAGATTGGCGTGTTTCGTGATCGTTACAGGGTCTGGGCTGGCTTGTGCCGGCGTGGCCAGCACGAGCAAGAAGACCGACAGCGCCACGCCCAGCTGGACGAAGAACCGCGACTTCCCCACGATCCCTCCTTGTCTCCCCCTCGGGATAGTCGATTCGGCGGCTGCGCGAAACGCTTTCACCAACAGGCCGCCGACACATCGCTCTCCCGGGTGACACAGGGACATCCAGACGAGTGAGGTTTTCGGTCTCCCAGATCCCGTGACCAAAGTAGGTCGCGCTCAGTCCGTCGCCGAGGTTGACGTCGTACCCTGTGCTGGATTGTCGTGCCTGCCACCGTCTCGACCAGACGAGTGGGAACCCCTTGGACGTCCTGCGGCCACGGTTGCAGCGCCTGTGGCTCGCACCGAGGTAGCGCGAGCGGTCGTCATCATCGTGATCGAGATCCCACCGCTCGGTCGGCAAGATCGGCTCACCGCACCTGCCGCAGACGGCGGCTCCCGATCTCACCACCGGCTCAAGACGCGCCCGGAGGCGTTGGTGAGTCCAGCCATACCCTCTCGCGCTCGTACTCGGCTGAACCGCGACGACTTTCGTCCGTTGCCTCTATCCGCATCCATTTCACGAATCCGCAATCGGGGGGTAAGCCTGACTCGGGGTCACGCCAGCTCACGCCGCTTAAAGATCGTCTCTCACGAACTCGTGCGCAGCGATGAGCGCGCCACGGTTGTTCTCCCATTTTAGAAGCTCCATCGCTTCCTCGACCGAACACCACTTGAACGCGTCGTGTTCGTCGGGAGCGAGAACCGGGTCGACGTCGTTCGGGACCACGGCGAGGTAGACCTCCTCTGGGATGGCTCGAACCTCCGGTCCGTAGACGCGCTCCCATTGCTCCCCGTCGAGGTCGTCCTCCCGCCACAACTCGTACCGATACCCGATCTGCCGAAGGCTCCCCTCGACCGCGAACCCGGTCTCCTCCCGTACCTCTCGAACCGCACCCTCGGCGTCGCTTTCCTCCCACTCCGGAGCGCCGCTCACCCCCTGCCAGAATGCTCCCCACTTCTCGGTGCGCTTCAGGAGCAAGACCTCGAAGCTCCCGTTACCGAGATCCCGGAAGAGATAGACGAGTACCTGACGAGGGACGCGCAACATCGTGCGAACCTAGACATCATCCAACCCCGACGACGGTTCCGACCGCGACGCACGGGAGGTGTGACGGAGCGGGTAAGGACCCCCCGCCACTCTCCCGCCCCTGGTGCAGACACGCAGGCACCGGCTCAGTAGACGTGCAGGTCGCCCTCGAAGTACCGCGTGACCCTGCGCATCATGTCACCCAGAATGTCACCCTCCGGTGGCGTATCAGGGCTAATCGGGACTATTCTCCCGACCTGAGAACCCGCATCACCACTGGAGGGAGCAGCCCCGATTCATCCCGACGGTGCATCGCACCCAGGCGGTCGCCAGTTCGAGTCTGGCTAGCTCCATGGGTTAGGCAAGCAAGAATGGCCGTCCGTGAGGCATCGCGGGCTACCGGAGGGGAGTAATAGGGACGAGACATCCATGGTCTGCCGGGCTGGAGTCGCTTCGACCTCCCATTGAGCGACTACGCCGTCGCCAGCCCGGCTTCGTTCAGGGGCTAGGAAGAGAAGGGGCGGTCAGTAACCCGACTCCGTCCCGAAAAACCGCATAGGCTGCGCGCGTGTACCTGCTTGCGACTGTCGCGTTGATCGCCTGGATCATCGTCTTGCTCGTGGTGGCGTACCGCATCATCGAGCGAGACGACATCGGCGGTGGCACGAAGGCGCTCTGGATCGTCCTGATCCTTCTCTTCCCGCTCGTCGGCCTCCTCGTCTACTACCTGACTCTGGGGCGCCGCACAGCTACGGAGTAGAGCCGGGCGACGAGCTCGACGCTGCCCGACAGCAGCGCGCCGCTAGAACGGGAACCAGCTGGGAAGTTGCGCTACCTGAGGCTGAAGTTCAGCACCCAGCGCCGCGACTGCGCAGGCCGCTACCACTCCCGATGCAAGTGTGAACCGGCGGCGAATCCTGCGCTTGCGTGAGGGTTTGTCGTCGGTCTCGGTTAGGCGCTCGCGAATCCGTCGAAACGCAGCGTCGGCAGCGTCGATCGCCTCGGCGTCGGGTTCGGGGGCGGGGAGAACCGGATAGTGCGACCTCGTCTGTTCTTCCTCTGCGGGCGTCTGCTCGGGCGGCGTAATGATGTAGTCGTCGACGAGCAGCGGCTCGTCGCTACGCACCGCTTCTCGACGCTCGTCCACGACACTCGATTGGTCTGAGACTGGCACGCCCTCGCTCGCCGGTGCCTCTTCGACACGTGCCGAGCGATGCAGCGTGGAGCCCTCGCGGTCGTCCTCTTCGAGGGCGGGCGACGGCAGATAGGGATCGTCCAGCTGCTCGGCGTCGCGCGGCTCTGCCTCGTCGGGATCGTGTGTCGAGTCCAGCTGAAGAGAAGCGTCCTCGTCGCTCGCGACCGAAATCGGCTCGACACGCGCCGAAGGACGCAGCCACGCGTCGACGACGGGACTGAGGTTCTGCCGAAGTTCAGCCGCCAGTGTCGAGTCCACGAGCGCGAGCTCGGGACTCGCGAGCGGAGCTTCTCCGAACAGAGGATCCGCCGCGACGAGACAATTAGCCCCCCGCCGGGGATTCCGTGGATGCGAGCACGGCCTTGAACTGAGCGCCGCGCCACGAGACGCAGTCCACTCCGAGTCGCCTGATCTCGTCGTCTTTCACGCCGTACGAGCGCACGTAGTCGACAACAGCCTGGAGCGCGCTGACCGAGAACTGGGTCGACACGATCCGGCGTCCTGAATGAATCTCGTACTCCTTGCTCATCGTGTGCTTCCTTCCACTCGCCGCAGGGACGCCGGACGGGGCGAGACCGCAGCGCCCACATTGGGCGACGCCCCCGATTCCGGCTATCTGAGTAGCAAGACGCTATCGGCGGCATTTACTTGCGCATGGAGCGCACGAACCCCTCAACTGAGTGACGTCGTGCCCCCTGACGGGTGGCGCCGAGGGAGGGGTCGCGATCAGACGCACCCCGTCGCGTTCGATCGTGCATTCCATCCCACCGCGGTATCACGTTCCCGGGTCGGAGCGTGTCGATCGGGGCTACGCTGACGCTATGAGCACCGACGTCACGGTCTCGATCGCACCGCAGACGACGACCGGCGAGCTCGTCCTGGTGCCCGGCCACCGACAGGCGAAGCACACGTGAAGCGGCTGGCGAAGCTCCTCGTTCTCGCGGTCGCCGTGTACGCCGTCGCCACCGAAGGCGGACGGGAGCGGTTGAAGCGCGCTCGGGAGGCTTACGGCAAGGCGGTCGCCTCCGGGTCGCGTCCGATCGAGGCGGTCGGCACCGCCGTCGCTGCGTTCGTCGGCTCCGAGCCCGGCGAGCGGTGAAGGCGGCCCGCGTCGTCTTGATGGCCGTGGGCGTCGTCGCGGTCGCAACCGTCGCGAAGAAGTGGTTCACACCCGGAGGCGTGTACGTCCCCCAGGTTCCCGGCCCGCGTACCGAGTTCGGGCTGCTCACGGAGGAGTGAGCGCGACACCGTGTCCGTCGACGCTGGATGGGACTGGTTGCAGCACGTCGTTGACCACGTCGAACTCCATGCGAGTGACTACGACGAGAGCGTCCGCTTCTACGCGACCGTCCTGACGCCGCTCCGCATCCCTTACTGGTCGGAAGTAACCGAGGACGAGCGCAGGACGGACTTCACGCGGATCAGCGTCGTCGACCGCCGTCCCGCCACCACGGAGTTGCACCTCTGCTTCGTCGCCAGGTCCCGCGACGAGGTCGACGCCTTTCACCAGGCTGGCGTCGACGCTGGGTTCAGCTCCAACGGGCCACCAGGCCTGCGCGACTACGGCCCTGGGTACTACGCCGCGTTCCTCTTCGACCCGGATGGCAACAACATCGAGGCTCTCTACCGTGACGTGGACAACCGCGGACATGGATGGAATGGATGAGCGGCTAGGCGCGAGTTCGCGTCCGGGCGAGGCCCCCCGCGACGCGCGGGAGATAATGCTGGCGGATGCCGCGTGAGGAGTACTTGCTGGCCGACCAGCCCTCGGAGTTGGAGCGACTGCAGCTGCAGTCGCGGGTGTGGGAACCCAGCGGGCGGCAACTCCTCACGAAGATCGGCGACGGATCAGGTCTGCGCGCCCTGGATGTCGGCTGTGGAGCTCTCGGGTGGCTTCGGGTCCTCGGCGAGTGGGTCGGCTCCTCTGGCCAGGTCGTGGGCGCCGACATAGACGAGCGTCTGCTGGATGCAGCTCGTTCTCTGCTGCACGAAGAGAAGATCACGAACGTCGAACTCGTCGTGGACGATCTCTTCAACAGCGAGCTGGATCCCGAGTCGTTCGATCTCGTCCACGCCCGCTACGTGATAGCTCCCCTCGGCCGCGGTTCCGAGCAGGTGGCAGCGCATCGGCGCTTGGTCAGGCCAGGTGGGTCGCTTGTTCTCGAGGAGTGGGACCTGGGCTCGTGGCACTTCAACCCTCCCGCCCCGGCCGCCGAGCGATTGATCCGATTGCTCTCGGAGGTGTTTGCCGCCCTGGGAGGCGAGGCGGGCCGCGGGCTCCCGGGCCTGCTCAGCGAAATCGGCATCGAGGAGCCCGAGCTAGACGCGCACGTGGTCGCACTCGAACCGGGCCACCCCTACCTACGACTGCCGCTTCACTTCAGCGTCGCACTCGAATCGCGACTGAAGGAGATGGTCGGCGCGGACGACCTCGCAGCGTTACGCTCGGAGGCCGAGTGCGAGTTGGCCGAACCGGGCAGATGGGGCACCACGTTCACGCTCATCCAGTGCTGGGGCGTACGACCCTGACGGAGGAGGCCATGGATCTGGACGAGCTGGTCTTCCATCCGTGGACGGTGCAAGGGCCGCGCGACGTGCTGACGCTCGTTGGCGGCTCCGGTAGCCATGTCATCGATGCCGACGGCCGGCGCTACCTGGACTTCAGCTCGCAACTGGTCTTCACGAACCTCGGTCACCAGCATCCGCGCATCGTCGCCGCAATCAAGCAGCAAGCCGATCAGCTGTGCACGCTCGCACCCGGCCATGCATCCGACGTCCGCGGCGAAGCGGCGCGAATGATCGTCGAGGTCGCCCCGGACGGGCTCGGGCACGTGCTCTTCACCACGGGCGGAACGGAGGCCATCGAGCATGCGGTGCGGATGGCTCGCGTGCACAACGGGCGACCGAAGGTGCTCGCGGCGTACCGCTCGTACCACGGCTCGACGACCACATCGATCCACCTCACGGGCGACCCGCGCCGCTGGCCCTCGGACACCGGCGCGGCGGGTGCGGTCCACTTCTTCGGGCCCTTCCTGTATCGCTCGGCGTTCGGATCGACCACGCCCGAGGAAGAGTGCGAGCGGGCGCTCGCACATCTCGAGCAGGTGATCCTTCTCGAGGGTCCGTCGACGATCTCCGCGTTGGTCTTGGAACCGGTGACCGGCAGCTCGGGCGTCATCGTGCCGCCCACCGGCTACCTGCGCGGGGTGCGGGAGCTCTGCACGCGTCATGGCATCGTCTTCATCGCCGACGAGGTACTCGTCGGCTTCGGCCGCACGGGTGCCTGGTTCGCAGTCGACCACGATGGCGTGGCCCCGGACCTCATGGTCTTCGCGAAAGGCGTCAACTCCGGGTATGTGCCGCTCGGCGGCGTACTGGTCGGCGATTCGGTGTACGAGACTTTCACGCTAACGCCCGTATCCGGTGGGCCTGACCTACAGCGGGCACCCGCTCGCATGTGCAGCCGCTGTCGGCGCGATCCAAGCCATGCACGACGAGGGCACCGTCGCGGCAGCCTCGCGTCTCGGCGCGGACATCCTCGGGCCAGGGCTCGCGAAGCTCGCCGAGAACCACCCCTGCGTGGGGGACGTTCGTGGGATCGGCGGACTGTGGACCGTCGAGCTGGTCCGTGACCGCGAGACGAAGGAGCCGATCGTCCCGGTGGGCGCCACCGGCGAAGCGAACGCACCGATGACCGCCTTCGCCAAGGCGTGTCTCGGCCGAGGGTTGATACCGCTGATTCTCGGTAACCGTGTCCATGTCGCGCCACCGCTCAACGTGAGCGACAGCGATGCCTCGACCGGACTGGCGATACTGGACGAGGCGCTGGCCGCGGTCGACACATTTTCGGAACTGAGCGCTCCGAGGCTAGGCGTTGCTCTACCTGCACGGCGCCTGCAGTTCGGGCGTGAGTCGGGCCGCAGTCCTCTACCTTCCGTGGCCACACTCCATCTCAGATCGACCTGCGAAGGAACACTCGCGCTGACGCCGCTACCCTCGATACCCGCCGACCTCGTCACCCCGCTCGGGGCATACCTCCGGCTGCGTGGTGAGCGCGGGGGCAGCTTCCTGCTCGAGTCGGTCGAGCGCGGGCGGCTCGGGCGCAACTCGTTCGTCGGCTGGGGCTCGCGCGTGGTCTCGTTCGAGGATGCGGAGACGCTCGGCGCCCCGGTCGTCGGCTACCTCGCCTACGACTACGCGTCGACGCTCGAGCCGACGGTGCCGTTGCCTGCCGACGGACCCGCTCTGCCGGAGAGTCGCTTCGTCGTGGTCGAGACGCTCGTCCGCTTCGATCACGGTGCGGGTGTCGCCGAGGTGCTGGTCGGGGATGCCGCAGACATCGCGGCGCGGCTCGAGCGTCCGCTCGAGATCCCCGCGCGCGCGTCGTCTCCGGCGCCGGGCGCGCTCGAGCGCTTCCCGACGCAGGCCCGGTACGAGGAGATGGTGCGCCGGTGCCAGACGCACATCGAGGAGGGCGACGCCTTCCAGATCGTGCCGTCGCAGCGCGCGACGCGACGGACGCCTGCCGAGCCGCTCGAGCTGTACCGGGCGCTGCGGCGCGTCAACCCGTCGCCGTACCTCTTCCTGCTCGAGCTGGACGAACTCGCCCTCGTGGGCTCGTCGCCCGAGAGGCTCGTCGCCTGCGAGGACGGGCGCGCGAACGTCTCGCCCATCGCGGGCACGACCGCAGCGGGAGAAGGCGACGTCGAGCGGCTCCTCGCGTCCGAGAAGGACCGCGCGGAGCATGTGATGCTCGTCGATCTCGGGCGCAACGACCTCTCGCGCGTGTGCCGCGCCGGCACCGTGCGCGTGGCGCGGTCGCTGGAGATCGAGCGCTTCTCGCACGTCTCGCATCTCGTGTCCGAGGTCGTCGGCGAGCTGCGCGACGGCGTGACGCCGTTCGACGTGCTGCGCGCCTGCTTTCCGGCCGGCACCGTCACGGGCGCGCCCAAGGTGCGCGCGATGCAGATCATCTCCGAGCTCGAGGGCTACCGGCGCGGCCCCTACGCGGGCGCCGTCGGCTACGTCCTCCCGGGCGGGACGATGGACACGTGCATCGCGCTGCGCACGATGGTCGTCGCCGACGGGGTCGTGCATCTCCAGGCCGGTGCGGGCGTGGTGGCAGACTCCGATCCAGAGGCCGAGCACCGGGAATGTCTGGCGAAGCTCGCGGCCCTCGAGGCTGCGATCGCCCTCGCCGAGGAGGAGTACGCGTGAAGCTCCTGATGGTCGACAACTACGACTCCTTCACCTGGAACCTCGTGCACCTGTTCGAGGAACTCGGCGCCGAGGTCGACGTCTTTCGCAACGACGCGATCACGGTCGAGGAGGCAGAGGCGCTCGCGCCCGACCGGCTCGTGATCTCGCCGGGGCCGGGACGCCCCGAGGACGCGGGTGTGTCAGTCGAGCTCATCCGAGCGCTCGGCACGCACACCCCCACGCTCGGCGTCTGCCTCGGCCACCAGGCGATCGTCGAAGCGTTCGGCGGCCGGGTCGGACGCGCACAGGCGCTGCTGCACGGCAAGTCGAGCGTGGTTCGTCACGACGGCGAGGGGGTGTACGCGGGCCTGCCGGAGGAGATCGAGGCGGGTCGCTACCACTCGCTCGCCGCACTCGCGGTGCCCGACGATCTCGTGGTCACCGCGCGCACCGAGGACGGCGAGGTGATGGGCGTGCGGCACCGCGTACTCCGGATCGAGGGCGTGCAGTTCCACCCCGAGAGTGTCCTCACACCGAGTGGGCCGGCGCTCGCGTCCAACTTCCTCCGCTGAGCGCTACCGTTTCGCGATGGCGAAGACGTTGTTCGACCGGATCTGGGAGAGCCACGTCGTCCACGAGACGCCGGGCGAGCCAGCGCTCCTCTACGTCGACCTCCACCTGATCCACGAGGTCACGTCAGCGCAGGCTTTCGACGGGCTGCGTCTCGCGGGCCGAACGGTGCGCCGTCCCGACCTCTCCATCGCCACGATGGACCACAACGTCCCGACGCTCCCGGGGCCGATCACCGATCCGCTCGCGCGTGCCCAGCTCGACGCGCTGCGCGCGAACTGCGAGCAGTTCGGCATCCCGCTCTACGCGACGGGCAGCGGCCGCGAAGGCATCGTCCACGTGATCGGGCCGGAGCTCGGCCTCTCGCAGCCGGGCCTCACGATCGTCTGCGGCGACAGCCACACCTCGACGCACGGTGCCTTCGGCGCGCTCGCGTTCGGAATCGGGACCTCCGAGGTCGAGCACGTGCTCGCGACCCAGTGCCTTCCCGCGGCTGCGCCCCCGGACGATGCGGATCCTCTACACGGGCGAGCTACCGCTCGGGGTGACGCCGAAGGACGTCATCCTCGGCACGATCGGCCGCATCGGCGTCGACGGCGCCGCCGGGCATGTCCTCGAGTACGCCGGAGCGCCGATCAGCGCCCTCTCGATGGAGGGACGGCTGACCATCTGCAACATGTCGATCGAGGCGGGGGCGCGCGCGGGGATGATCGCTCCGGACGACACGACCTTCGCCTACCTCGAAGGGAGGCCGGCAGCCCCGAAGGGCGGCGGACTGGGAGCGCGCAGTCGAGCGCTGGAGCGAGCTGCGCACCGACGACGACGCCGTGTTCGATCACGAGGTCGAGATCGACGTCGCCGAACTGGAGCCGCAGGTGACGTGGGGAACGAACCCGGGCATGGTCGCGCCGATCGGCGGCACCGTGCCCGACCCCGCAACGATCGTCGACCCCGACGAGCGTGCCGCAATCCGAGCGAGCGCTCGCGTACATGGCGCTCGAGCCGGGGACGCCTCTCCGGGAGATTCGCATCGACCGCGTCTTCATCGGCTCGTGTACGAACGCGCGCATCGAGGATCTGCGCGAGGCCGCGCTCGTGGTGGACGGGCATCGCGTCGACGCGAGAGTGACGGCGATGGTCGTTCCGGGGTCGGCGACGGTGAAGCGGCAGGCGGAGGACGAGGGCCTCGACCGCGTGTTCGAGCGCGCCGGATTCGAGTGGCGCAACGCAGGCTGCTCGATGTGCCTCGGGATGAACCCGGACATCCTCGCGCCCGGCGAGCGCTGCGCGTCGACCTCGAACCGGAACTTCGAGGGGCGTCAGGGAAGCGGCGGTCGAACGCATCTCGTTAGCCCGGCGATGGCAGCCGCGGCAGCGCTCGCGGGCCACTTCGTCGATGTACGCGAGTCGGTGGCGTTGCGCGCATGAAGGCGTTCCGCTCGCTCACGGCACGCGCGGCCGTCCTCGACCGGCCCGACATCGACACCGACCAGATCATCCCCAAGCAGTTCCTGAAGCGCATCGAGCGAACCGGCTACGGCGAGTTCCTCTTCTACGACTGGCGGCAGGATCCCGGCTTCGAGCTCAACCGTCCTGGGTACGACGGCGCGAAGATCCTGTCACCGGACCGAACTTCGGCTGCGGCTCGTCGCGCGAGCACGCCGCCTGGGCGCTCCAGGATCACGGCTTCGACGTCGTGATCGCGCCGTCGTTCGGCGACATCTTCTTCTCCAACGCCGTCCAGGTCGGACTCGTACCCGTCACCCTGCGCACGAACGAGGTGAAGGCGCTCATGGCGGCGGTCGGCGACGGCGCAGACCTCACGGTCGACCTCGAGACCCGGACGATCGTCGATCCCGCCGGCCGCACGATCGCGTTCGAGATCGATCCTTTCGTCCGCACGTGCCTGCTCGAGGGACTCGACGCAATCGGTCGCACGCTCCAGCACGAAAGCGACATCGCCGCCTTCGAGGAGCGGGTGCCCCGCCCGGTGACGACGACCTTCTAGCCCGCCCCGTCCCCGCGGACCTCGCGCTTCGTGAGGTCGAGCAGGTACGTGTACAGCTCGCGCAGGCCTTCCGTCCGACAACGGGCCTGCGTTCTGCAGGTCGAGCGCCTCGATCAGCTCGCGCTCGCGATCACGATCGACGAACGGAAGGCCTGCGTCGGCCTTGTAGCGGCGGATCCTCGCGACGAGTTCGATCCGTGCGTTGACGTCGGCGAGGATCGCGAGATCAACCGCGGCGATCTCGTCGCGAAGCTCTTTCACCGTCCGATCGACATCGTGCTCGCTCATTCGCGCTCCTCCGCAGGGTACGACCCGAACAGGCGGAGCTGCCGGGTGCTCGCACGGATCTCCTGCAGGGTTTCGCGGACGATCGGGTCGAGCGGATGCCCGGCGAGCACGGCGTCGAAGCGGTAGCGCCACGGAGCCTGGGGGATCGGTCGCGAGACGAGCTGCAGGAGGTCGATGCGGTGACGCGCGAACGGCTCGATCGCACGATGCAGCGCGCCGGGCTGATGATCCGTCACGAACGAGAAGGCCGTTCGCCACGCCTTCCCGTTCACGTCGAGCCGGACGAAGTTCCCGATCGAGACGAATCGTGTGTACGCCTCCGGGTGGTCGCCAACGTCGTCCGCGATGACGGAGAGCCCGTGGAGCGACGCGGCACGCTCACTCGCGATCGCGGCTTCCGCCGGGTCGCCGTTCGCCGCGACCTGCGCGGCCGCGTCGCCCGTCGTGGGCGCGGCGATCGCGGTCGCCCACGGCATCGCCGCGAGCAGCTTCCGGCACTGGTCGAGCGCAACCGGATGCGAGCGCACGACGCGAATGTCCTCGAGCGGCACGCTCTCGACCGCCACGAGAAAGTGACGGATCGAGAGGACGGTCTCGGCGGTGATGGCGAGCGCCGAGCCGTAGAGCAGGTCGTGCGTCTCGGCGACCGGCCCGGACAACGAGCTCTCGATCGGGAGGACGCCAAAGGCGATCTCTCCGCTGGCCGTGGCCTCGACGACCGCGTGGAACGTCGGCAGGGGCACGAGCTCCGCGTGCGGGAAGAGGCGGTCGCAAGCAGCGGCGCTGTGCGCGCCGTCGCGACCGGGGTAGCCGACACGCATGTCGGAATCGATTATGGGTGCGGAGATCGGCATGGGACGACTTCCTGAGAGAGGTGGATCCGCCTGGTGAGGGGCTAGCCGGCGGCGGCGGAGCGCGGATCGCCGACTAGCGCACGAAGCTGCGCGCGGCAAAGCCGAAGAGGATGGAGATCTCGCCGGCGCGCGTCATAGGCGTCACAGGCTAGGGGCACCCGGCACGGTCGTCAACACCCGTCAGGACAGCGCCCCGACGACGGCGTCCGCGAGCTCCGACGTCGTCGCGCTTCCGCCGAGGTCGGGCGTGGGGCGCTCGCGGATGGCGACGTCCACCGCCGATTCGAGCATACGAGCCTGGTCGAGACGCCCGAACGCGTGCTCGAGCATCAGCGCCGTCGAACGGAGCATCGCCGCCGGGTTCGCGATGCCGCGCCCGGCGATGTCCGGCGCCGAGCCGTGCACGGGCTCGAAGATTCCCGGCCCGTCGTCGCTCAGGCTCGCGGATGGAGCAAGCCCGAGTCCACCGGTCATCGCCGCCGCGAGGTCGGAGAGGATGTCGCCGAACATGTTCTCCGTGACGATCACGTCGAACTGCGCGGGGTCTGATGCGAGCTGCATCGCCGCGTTGTCGACGAGCATGTCGTCGACCTCGACGTCCGGATGGTCGGCAGCCACCTCCGCGACCACCCGCCGCCAGAGCCGCGACGTCTCGAGCACGTTCGCCTTGTCCACGGAGGTCAGTCTCCCGCGTCGAGCCCGCGCCAGCTCGAAGGCCCTGCGCGCCACTCGCTCCACCTGGCTCGGGTGGTACTCGCACGTGTCGAAGACCGTCCCGTCGTCGCGGACACCGCGCGCCCCGAAGTAGAGCCCGCCGACGAGTTCGCGGACGATCAGGAGGTCGACCTCACCGAGACTCGCAGGGCGGAGATTCGCGTAGACGTCGAGCTCGGCGCGCAGCTGGAGCATCCCCTGCTCGGGTCGGACGTCGGCCGCGTCGAACTCGGGATCGCCGATGGGCGCCTTGAGGACGGCGTCGGCGCTGCGACAGGCCGCGAGCGTCTCATCGGGAAGCGACGTCCCCGTCGCCCGGATCGCGGCGGCACCGAAGAGGTGATCCTCGAGCTCGAGGTCGGGCGCGAGGTCGCGCAACACGCGCTGCGCCACGACCATCACCTCGGGCCCGATGCCGTCGCCGGGCAGGCACACGACGCGCGGGCTTGGCTGCGGTCTGGCCACGAGGAGTGCCGACACTACAAGTTAGGCTCGGGCAGATGAGCACGATCGCGAGCCTGAGTGTGGCCACCAGCCTGGAGCGCATCGGCGCGTTCCTCGGGAGCGACTCGTGATGCTCGAGCTCGTCACCGCCGGCGAGTCGCACGGACCTGCTCTCGTCGCCGTCCTCACCGGCCTCCCGGCGGGGCTCGAGCTCGACCGCTCGGCGATCGACCACGATCTCGCCCGCCGGCGCGAGGGCTACGGGCGCAGCCCACGGCAGAAGCTCGAGCAGGACGAGGTCGAGGTGCTCGCGGGTCTTCGGCACGGACGGACGCTCGGAACGCCGCTGGCGCTGACGATCCGCAATCGCGATCACTCGAACTGGGCGTGGGGCATGAGCCCGTGGGAGCCCGAAGGCGAGCCATCGGGAAAAGGCACCTCTGCCGTCCACCTGCCGCGCCCTGGACATGCCGATCTGGCAGGCGTCCTCAAGTACGGCCACGACGACGTCCGGAACGCCCTCGAGCGCGCGAGCGCACGGCAGACCGCAGCGCACGTCGCAGCGGGCTCCATCGCGAAGGCGCTGCTGTCGGAGATCGGAGTCGCCGTCTCCGGCTCGGTGCGCGAGGTGGGAGGTGCGGCGTCGCCCGAGGGCATGCGCGACGCGACCGACGCCGCGCGCGGCGATCGCGACACGCTTGGCGGCGTCGTCGAGGTGACGGCTACCGGTGTCCCGCCCGGGCTCGGCTCCTACGCCGAGAAGCGCGACCGGCTGGACGCGCGGCTGGCGGCAGCGCTCATGGGGATCCAGGCCGTCAAGGGCGTCGAGGTCGGCGACGGGTTCGACCTCGCGCGGCGGCGCGGCTCGGAGGCGCACGACGAAATCGAGCCCGGGCTGCGGCGGAGCACCAATCGCGCGGGCGGGCTCGAGGGTGGGATGTCGAACGGCGAGCCGATCGTCGTTCGCGCGGCGATGAAGCCCCTCCCCACGCTCATGCGCCCCCTCGCGTCCGTCGACCTCGCCACGGGCGAGCCCGGACAGGCGCTCGTGGAGCGGAGCGACGTCCAGGCAGTCGAGGCGCTGGCGGTGGTGGCCGAGGCCGCGGTCGCGTGGGAACTCGCACGCGCCGCGCGCGAGAAGTACGGGGGCGACGCACTCGTCGACTTCGTCTCGGCCCACACCGCGTACCTGGAGCGCATCCGCTGGCCGCGCTGAACGCGCTCGATCGTCACCTCGCGCTCGTCGGCTTCATGGGGGCGGGCAAGACGACCCTCGGGCCGCAGGTCGCCGCGCAGCTCGGTCGAGCGTTCGTATCCGTGGACGCGCACGTCGAGGCGCAGACAGGGAAGAGCATCCCGGAGCTCTTCTCCGAGCGTGGCGAAACGCGCTTCCGCGAGCTCGAGGCGAACGCGGCCGCAGAGCTCCTCGGGCGGCCGACGCCGATGGTTCTCGAGCTCGGCGGCGGCGCTGTGGCGGCGAGCGCGACGCGAGCCGCCCTCACCGAGCGACGCGTTCGCGGTCCACCTCGAGACGTCGGCGGACGAGGCCTGGGAGCGCGTTCGCGGAAGCGAGCGCCCCCTCGCGCGCGACGCGCAGGCGTTCCGCTCGCTCTTCGACGAGAGGGCGCCGCTGTACGACGAGGTCGCGGACGGCACGGCCCGCGATGCGGACGGCGTCGTGCTCGCCGCCGCCGGTATCCACGTCGAGGAGGGCGCCTCCGAGCACCTGGCCACGCTCATCCCGGGCGACGGCTCCGTCGAGCTGGTGATCGACGCGACCGTGTTCTCGCTCCACGGCGATCGCATCCGCTCCGCGCTCGGCGACAGGCTCGCGTCCGGCGCGCACGAGGTTCCCCCGGGCGAGGCGTCGAAGACGATCACGCACGCGACGCGACTCTGGTCCGCGCTGCGCCTCGACCGGAGCGGGACGCTCGTCGCGGTCGGCGGCGGCACCGCGCTCGACCTCGCCGGCTTCACCGCCTCGACGTACCTTCGGGGCGTCGCCTGGGTTGCGGTGCCCACGACCCTGCTCGCACAGGTCGACGCGGCGATCGGCGGCAAGACGGCGGTGGACCTCCCCGAGGGAAAGAACCTCGTCGGCACGTTCCACTGGCCGGCACGCGTGATCGTGGATCCGGCGCTCCTCGAGACACTCCCCGACGTCGAGCGCGAGAACGGGCTCGCCGAGGTCGTGAAGACGGGTCTCCTCGCCGGCGAGCCCGTGTGGGAGCTTCCCGCCGCCGAGCAGGTGCGCCGGTGCGCGGCGTTCAAGGCTGCCGTGTGCCTCCGTGATCCGCACGATCGCGGCGCGCGCACGCAGCTCAACCTCGGCCACACGTTCGCGCACGCGCTGGAGGCGGCCTCGAACTACTCGCTCCCGCATGGACGGGCCGTCGCGCTCGGTCTCGTCGCCGCGTGTCGCCTGTCGGGGCTCGAGAACGAGGCGCGGCTCGTCGAGGAGCTCCTCCAGCCTCGGCCCGCGGCAGTCGACCGCGAGGACGCCTGGGCCGCGCTCGCACGTGACAAGAAGGCAGTCGCAGGACGTGCGCGCCTCGTTCTGCTCGACGCGCCCGGCTCGCCCCGGATCGGCGTCGAGGTCGACGATGCAGCGGTGCGTGCGGCTCTCGATGCGCTGATCGAGGAGTGACGTGACGACGCTCCGGGATCAGGTCGAGACCGAGGCCGCCGCGGCGAACGAGGCCGTTGCATCGCTCCGCGACGACCTCGTCTCCGAGACGCTCGCAGTCGCGGCGCGGCTCGTTGGCGAGCGCCGACGCCGGATCCTGGACGCGAACGCCGAGGACTATGCCGCGGCAGTCGACCGGATCGACGCCGGCATGCTCGACCGCCTGCGGCTCGACGACGAGCGGGTCGACGCTCTGGCGCGTCAGGTCTCGGTCATGGCCGAGCTCCCACCGCTCGAGCGCGAAGCGGACTCGTGGACGCTTCCGAACGGGCTTCGTGTGAGCGAGCGCCGGATCCCGATCGGAACCGTCGGAGCGAACTTCGAAGCCCGCCCCAATGTGGCCCTCGACGTCGCCGGCCAGCTGCTCAAGAGCCTGAACACGGCAGTGCTGCGAACGGGCGGTGCGGCACTGCAAACCGTGACCGTGCTCGTCGACGAGGTCCTCCGACCCGCACTCGAAGCCGCGGGCCTGCCCGCCGGGGCGGTCGGGCTCGTCCGCTCGGAGGATCGCGAGGGTGCGCGCGTCCTCGTCTCCCTTCCGCAGCGGATCCCGCTCGTGATCCTGCGCGGAAGCGGGGAGACGACGGCCGCGCTCGCGCGGCTCGCCGCCGAGAACGGCGTTCGGACGCTCGCGCACGCCGAGGGAGGCGGTGTGCTCTACGTCCACGGCTCCGCTTCTCCGGCGAAGACGCTCGCTCTCGTCGATGCGAGCCTCGACCGGCTCGGAGTCTGCAACCGGCTCAACCTGCTCCTCGTCGACGAGGCTGCGAGCTCGCAGCTGCCGGCGCTGCTCGAAGCGCTCGCCGGGCGCGGACTCGAGGTGCGCGGAGACGTCTCCGGCGCGCTGCCGCTCGACCGCAGGTTGGGCTACGAGTGGGCGAACGACGCCGAGCGGGTCTCCACGGTGACGGTCGCCGTCGTCGCCGAGCTCGCCGAGGCAGTGCGGATCGCCAACGAGGAGACGTCGGGCCTCGCAGCCGGGATCGTCGCCGAAGACGAAGCCGCGGCGACGCAGTTTCTCGACGGCTACCGCGGCACCACCGCGTACTGGCACGCCACGACTCGGTACACGGACGGCTTCGAGCTGACCGGCGCGCCCGAGACCGGGATCAACGTCGACTGGGCGCCGGGTCCGCGTGGCCCCGTGACGTATCGAGACCTCTGGCTGCGCCAGTACCGCGTGCTCGGCGACGGCTCGCAACGGCGATGACGGTCGTCGTCAAGCTCGGGACGAGTCTGGTCGCGGGACCGCGCGGATCCGTCAAGGGTGCCGTGCTCGGCCGCCGCGCGCGGGAGATCGCTCGCGTCGTGCGCAGCGGCGAGCCCGTCGCCGTCGTCTCGTCGGGTGCAATAGCGCTCGGACTTCCGCAGCTGGGACTCGACCGCCGCCCGCGCTCGGTGCCGAAGCTCCAGGCCGCGTCCGCGCTCGGCCAGGGTCGGCTCCAACGCGCCTGGGAACGCGCGCTCGCGCGTGAAGATCTCCTCGCCGCGCAGGTGCTGCTCACGGTCGGCGACCTGGCCGATCGTGCCGCATACGTCAACGCACGCCATGCGCTCGAGGCTCTCTTCGCGGCGGGGGCGGTACCGATCGTCAACGAGAACGACGCGACGGCGACCGACGAGATCACGTTCGGCGACAACGACGCGCTGGCGGCGCAGGTGGCGATCCTCGTCCGTGCGCGGCTCCTCGTGCTCCTCACCGAGGTCGCCGGCGTGTACACCCGCACGCCCGGCACACCAGGAGCAGAGATCGTTGCCGACGGCGCAACTGCCGAGGTCGCCTTCGGCGAACCGTCACGCCTTGGTCGCGGAGGGATGGGCAGCAAGGTGCTCGCGGCGCGGATGGCCGCGGACGCCGGCATCCCCACGGTCATCGCCGGCGGCGCACCGGAGGCCGTGCTGGAGCCGATCCTCGCCGGCGAGCGGCGAGGGACGCGGTTCGAGGGGGCCGAGCAGGAGCTCTCCGCGTACAAGCTCTGGCTCCGCTTCGGGAAGGCTGCGAAGGGCCGTCTGCGCGTGGACGAGGGTGCGCGACGAGCGGTCGCGGTCGCGGGTCGGAGCCTGCTGGCCGTCGGTGTCGTCGCGTGCGAGGGTCGCTTCGAGCCGGGCGACGCAGTCGAGCTCGTGGGTCCCGACGGCGCCGTTTTCGCCAGAGGGATCGCCGCGGCCGCACCGGAGGACATCGCGTCGCGCGCACGCGGCCTCGAGGCCGTGCACCGCGACCGCCTCGTCGTGCTCTAGGAACCACTTGCAGTCGTCCGTCGGGTGCGCTACCGTGCCCGACTTCACGCGGCCGCCGAAGGACGTGTGAAACGGCACTGATGCCTCAGGTCTCCGGGAGACCTGGGGCCTTTTTTGTGGTCCACGAAGGGAGGCGCGATGATCAAGGTCGAGGCAGTCGTGATCCGCGAGCGCGTCGAGACCGTCATCGACGCGGTCGAGGCGGAGACCGGCCACGTCGGCGTGACGGTGGTGGAAGCCATCGGCCACGGCCGCCAGCGCGGCATCACGCACGAGTACCGGGGGCAGATCTTCGAGTCGCGGTTCCTCCCGAAAGCCGTCCTCACGTTCGTCGTGAAGGACGACCTCGCGGACGAGGTGGTCGAGGCGATCGTGGACGCCGCTCGCAGTGGCAACGAGTCGGGCGACGGGATCGTCTGGACGACGCCCGTGAGCACCGTCACGCACAACCGAACCGGACGAACCCTGGAGGAGGTGGAGATCGGATGACGACCCGAGAGCTCACGATCGCGACGAGCACCGTGTGGGTGGTCGTGGCAGCGATCCTCGTGATGTTCATGCAGGCGGGGTTCGCGTTCCTGGAAGCCGGGCTCACGCGCATGAAGAACGTCGGCCACATCGCCGCGAAGAACGTCCTGATCTTCGCGCTCGCGTCCGTCATCTACTTCGCCGTCGGGTACGGCATCGCCTTCGGCGACGGCGGAAACGGTCTCGTCGGAGGCTCGGGCTTCATGCCCTCGATCGACGAGCTGCTCACCGTCGGCGAGGCGCCCTTCTCCTGGTTCGGCTCGATCCCCGCCGCGGCCGGCTACCTCTTCCAGGTCGTCTTCTGCGCCGTCTCGCTGGCGATCGTCTGGGGTGCGATGGCGGAGCGGACGAAGCTCTGGGTCTACTTCGTCTTCGGCGCTGCCTTCACGCTCGTCTACTCGGTCGTCTCGCACTGGATCTGGAGCCCGGACGGCTGGCTGTTCTCGAAGGGGATGCAGGACTTCGCCGGCTCGACCGTCGTCCACTACCAGGGCGCGCTCGCAGGACTTGCCGGCGCTCTCCTCCTCGGGCCGCGCATCGGGAAGTTCTCGTCCGACGGCAAGCCGAATGCCATCCCCGGCCACAACATGGCCTTCACGACGCTCGGCGTGATCATCCTCTGGTTCGGCTGGTTCGGGTTCAACCCGGGCTCGACGCTCGGAGTCGACTTCGGCGGCGTCGGCTTCTTCGCGTACGTCGCGCTGAACACGAACCTCGCCGCGGCCGCAGGGGTGCTCGGCGCCGTGCTGACGTCCTGGATCGTGATCAAGAAGCCCGACCTCTCGATGATGCTGAACGGCGCTGTGGCCGGGCTCGTGGCGATCACCGCGGCCTGTGCGTTCGTTGCGCCGTGGGCCGCGATCGTGATCGGCGCCGTGGCCGGAGCGATCGTCGTCTTCGGCGTCCTCGCAGTCGAGCGAGTGCGCATCGACGACCCGATCGGCGCAATCGCCGCGCACGGGATGGCGGGCGTGTGGGGCACGCTCTCGCTCGGGTTCCTCGCGTTGCCCTCGCAGGCCGAGAGCCTCGCAACGGGGAGCGCGGGGCTCTTCTACGGCGGGGGCTTCCACCAGCTCGGCATCCAGCTCCTCGGGCTCGCCGCGGTCGGCACGTTCACGTTCACCGCGTCCTTCGCGATCCTCTGGCTGATGAAGGTGACGTTCGGCATCCGCTCGGACGTCGAGTCGGAGACGGCGGGACTCGACGTCTCCGAGCACGGGATGTGGGGCTATCCCGAGTTCTACATCCCGGTTCCCGGAGGCTACGGCACGGAGTCGCACGGGCATGCCGGAGTGGCACACGGCGCGCGCCCCGCCATCCCGGCCACGGGTCACGCGACCGTCGTCGTGCCGGAGGCACTGCAGTAGACAGAAACGGATGACGCACGGCCGTCGACCCTCCTCGGCGGCCGGGCGTCCATCCGGTCTCGGGTTCCTGCCCTGTCCCGAGGCGAATGGCCCGGCGCCACGCGCGAGCTCGTCCGCCCAGCCCTCCGTGGCGGGCGGGCTCTCGCCGGGTCAGGTCGGCCGCGTCACGGCGCCCTCCGAGGCCGAGGAGACGAGTGCGGCGTACTTCGCGAAGACCCCGTCCGTGTAGCGCGGAGGCGGCGGGGTCCAGTCACGAAGCCTCGCGGCGAGCTCGTCGTCGGAGAGCTCCACGCGGAGCTCTCTCGCTTCGACGTCGAGGACGATCGTGTCCCCGTCCTCGAGCGCCGCGAGCGGCCCACCGCGTGCAGCCTCGGGAGACACGTGCCCGACCATGAACCCATGGGTCGCACCCGAGAAGCGGCCGTCGGTGACGAGAGCGACCGAGTCCGAGAGGCCCTCACCGACGATGGCGCCGGTCACGTGCAGCATCTCGCGCATGCCCGGCCCACCTGCGGGACCCTCGTAGCGGATCACGACGACGTCGCCCGCCTCGACCGTGCGGGCCTTCACCGCTGCGAAGCACGCCTCCTCCGAGTCGAACACCCGCGCCGGCCCACGGTGCATCGTCCGGTCGTGCCCGGCGAGCTTGACCACGCAGCCCTCCGGCGAGAGGTTGCCGCGGAGGATCGCAACGCCGCCGCGCGACTTGAGCGGCGTCCCGATCGGCACGACGACGGTCTGGCCGGACGTCTCCTCCACTGCGTCGGCAACGTCGGCGAGCGTACGCCCATCGACGGAGAGCACGCCGGCGTGGACTAGCGCACCGTCGCGGAGCTCGCGCGCGACGAGCCCCACGCCGCCGGCCCGGTAGACGTCCGTCGCGTGGTAGCGCCCCCACGGCTTCATGTCGGCCACGATCGGCGTTGCCGCCGAGATGCGGTCGAAGTCGTCGATCGTGAAGTCGATGCCGAACTCGCGCGCGATCGCGACGAGGTGGAGAACCCCGTTCGTCGAGCCCCCCGTCCCGGCGATCGCGGCGGCAGCGTTCTCGACCGCCTCCTTCGTGACGATCGTCGATGGGCGCCGGTCGTCCCGGACGACCTCCACGGCGAGCCTGCCGATCTCGTACGCCGCCTCGGCCTTCGCGCCGTTCACGGCCGGGATCCCGTTCGCGCCCAGCGGTGTCAGGCCGAGGAAGTCGATCATCGTCGACATCGTGTTGGCCGTGAACTGGCCACCGCACGCCCCTGCGGCGGGGCAGGCAACCGATTCGAGCTCGTGTAGCTCCTCGGCGCTCATCTTCCCGGCCGCGTACGCGCCGATCGCCTCGTAGACGTCGCCGATCGACACGTCGTGGCCGCGGTAGAGACCGGGCGCGATCGAGCCCGTGTAGAAGACAACGGCCGGGATGTCGAGCCGCGCGAGCGCCATGACAGCACCGGGAGTGGTCTTGTCGCAGGCGACCAGGCACACGAGACCGTCGAAGAGGTGACCGCGCGCGACGAGCTCGATGGAGTCGGCGATCACCTCGCGCGAGACGAGGGACGCGCGCATCCCGGACGTGCCCATCGAAACGCCGTCCGACACCGCGATCGTGTTGAACTCCATCGGCGTTGCGCCGGCGTCGCGGATGCCGCGTTTCACGTCGACCGCGAGGTCGCGCTGGTTGAGGTTGCACGGCATCGTCTCGATCCACGTCGTGGCGACGCCGATGATGGGCTTGGCCAGATCCGCGTCGGTGAAGCCCGTCCCCTTGAGCATCGCGCGTGCACCCGCTCGGTCGGGACCGTCGGTCAGGGCGGCGCTGACACGCTTCGCAGGGTCGGACGGGAGGTCGTAGGGATTGTTCGTCACAGCGCGTGAGCTCCTTTCGGCGAGGCGGGCAGGGAAAGCACGTCGACATCCGGGAAGCGACCGGTGAGCTCGGCCACACACGCGGCGGCCACGTCGTCGCGTGCCCAGACGATCACCGTCGGCCCAGACCCCGAGATCGTCGCCCCGAGCGCACCGTCCGGAAGATCCGCGCGTACCTGGGCGAGCAGCGGCGCATTCGAAGCGCGGTGCGGCTCGTGCAGGCGATCGTCGAGCGCCTCGGCGAAGAGCTCGGCCGAGCCGGTGGCGAGCGCCACGCCGAGCACTGCAGCGCGTGCCGCGGTGTACGACGCGTCGCTGTGCAGCACGTGTTCGGGGAGCGCAGCGCGCGCGTCCGCGGTGGAGACGGATCCGGCAGGGACGAGGGCGACGGGAACGGCTGGTGGGCGCTCCGCGACGCGCTCGATCCGCCCCGCCCACGTCAGACAGACGCCGCCCTCCAGCGCGGCCGCGAGATTGTCGGGGTGCCCTTCGAGCTCGACACCGAGTGCCAGCAGCTCCTCCGCGTCCGGGGTGCGTCCGGTCACGGCGCAGGCGGCGACGAGCCCGAGCGCGATGACCGAGGCACTCGAGCCGAGACCTCGCTCCCTCGGAATCCGGTCGGTGAACGCGAAGCTCCACTCGCCGGGGGCGGCGAGCAAGGAGAACGCGCGCACGCCGAGGTGTCCCTGATCGGCGCGGCTCTCCCCCTCGCTCACCTCGAGCTCGTTCCAGAGGTCGAGCGCAACCGCTGCGCAGTCGAACCCCGGCCCGACGTTTGCGGTGCTCGCGGGCGCGCGGACGTGGAACCTCACGAAGCCGCCTCGGCGATCGCGTCGGGATCGGCGTCGACGACGAGCGGTGGCGTGCTCTCGCGTGCCGCGGTCTCGGCGTCCTTGAGCCCGTGCCCGGTAAGGACGCAGACGACACGTGCACCCGGCTCGACTCGCGCATCGATGACCGCGGCAAGCCCGGCCGCCGACGAGGGCTCGCAGAGAACGCCTTCCTCACGCGCGAGGTCGCGCCACGCCCGGAGAATCGAGTCGTCCGAGAGGGAGACGACCTCCCCACCCGAGCCCCGCACCGCCGCAGTGGCCTCCTCCGCATGCGCCGGTTCGACGATCCGGATCGCGGACGCGAGCGTCGTCGAGCGCTCGGCCGCCTCGCCGCCGATGAGTCGAGGCAAGCCGGCGCCCGCCTCGTCGAACCCGCGTGCGTAGGCCCGCGTGTTGCCTCCGCCACCGTACGGGAGCGCGAGCACGTCCGGCGCACGCCCGAGGTCCTCGACGATCTCGAACGCCGCCGTCTTCTGCCCCTCGATGCGAAACGGGTTGAGTGAGTTGACGAGGACGTGTGTCCCGCGCTCGGCCAGCTCGCGCGCCGCTCGTAGCGCGTCGTCGAAGCTTCCGCGGACCTGGACGACCCTTGCGCCGAGCGCGCCCGCCTGGGCGACCTTCGCGGCGGAGACCGCGCCGTGGGGTTGGAGCACGACGGCCTGCAACCCCGCCCGCGCCGCGTACGCCGCGGCGGAGGCCGCGGTGTTCCCTGTCGAGGCGCAGATCACGGTCGAGACGCCTGCCTCGAGCGCCTTCGAGATCGCAACGGTCATGCCGCGATCCTTGAAGCTCCCCGTCGGATTCGCGCCCTCCCACTTCAGGTACAGCTCGATTCCCAGACGCTCTGACAGGCGAGGCGCAGGGAGCAGCGGCGTCGAGCCCTCTCCGAGCGCCACGACGGGGGTCGACGCATCCACGGGGAGGCGGTCGCGGTATCGATCGATCACGCCGGGCACCGACGGGATCGTGTCACGCCCAGCCGAGCTCGACGACGCCTCTGTCCGAGATGACGGGAAGCAACGACGGGCGCGAATGGATCGCCGCGAGCTCCACGATCTCGGCGACCGCAGCCTCGACCTCGCGCTGCGGCGCCTCGTGGAGGACGATGTGCAGCGCCGCTCCGGCACCGAGCGGCACCTGCGTGAGCCGCGCCACCGACACGCCGTGCACTGCAAGCCGCTCGGCCACCTCGGCGAGGACACCGGGTCGGTCGTCGACTTCGAGGTGGAGGTAGAACGGCGAGCGGAGATCGCCGGGCGGCATGCGCTCGAGCGTGCGCCAGCACGGATCGTCGTGCAGGAAGCCGGTGCCCGTCGTCCCGATGATCGAGACGAGGTCTGCGACGACGGCCGACGCGGTCTCGATCCCACCCGCCCCCGGCCCTTCGAGCGTGATCTCGCGGATCGCGTCGCCCTGCAGCATCACGCCGTTGAACGCGCCCTCGATCGCGGCCAGGGGATGGTGGCGGTCGACGAGCGCCGGCCGGACACGCACGTCGACCTGGTCGTCGATGAGCGTCGCGGCACCGACGAGCCGCACGACCATCTCGAGCTCGCGTGCGGCAGCCGGCAGTCCCGGGGCGATGGACTCGAGACCGCGGTAGTCCACGTCGGCGAACGTGACCCGCGAGCCGAACGCAACCGTCGCGAGGATCGCCATCTTGGCCGCCGCATCCGCGCCGGAGACGTCGTCCGTCGGGTCGGATTCGGCGAAGCCGCGCCGCTGCGCCTCGGCGAGCGCGTCCGCGTACGAGGACCCTGCCTCCATCTCGGTGAGGATGAAGTTGGTCGTCCCGTTCACGATCCCGAGGACGCGGTGCACGTTCGTCGAGACGAGCGACTCGCGCAGGACCTTGATGACCGGGATCGCCCCGCACACGCTCGCCTCGAAGCGAAGCTGGACGCCTGCGGCCACGGCGGCCCCGAACAGCTCCGAGCCTCGCTGTGCGACGAGCTGCTTGTTCGCGGTCACGACGGGCTTGCCGGCTGCAAGCAGCGCGAGCACATGCGACCCGGCCGGCTCGAGGCCACCCATCACCTCCGCGACGACGCCGATCGTCGGGTCGTCGCGGATCGTCGCGAACTCCGTCGTGAGCACACTGCCGCCGCTGTCGAAGTCACGCTCGCGCGCAGGGTCACGCACGAGCGCTCGGACGACGCGCAGCCGGTGTCCGGTCGCGCGCTCGATGTCGTCCGCGTTCTCGACGAGCAGTCGGTCGACCGCGGCGCCGACCGTCCCGTAGCCGAGAAGGCCGACGCCGACGTCGGTGCTAGCCAGCTCGGACCTCCGACTCCTCGCGCCGCATCAGCGCGCGCAGCTCGGGGCCGACCTGCTCGAGCACCTGGCTCGCCGCCTGCGCGCGCAGCTCGGCGAGGTGGGGCTCGCCCGCGTCCATCTCGGCGATCCACTCCCGCGCGAAGACGCCCGAGCGCACGTCGTCGAGGAGGCTGCGCATGTTCTCGCGCACGTGTGCGTCGATGACGCGCGGCCCGCGGGTGAGATCGCCGTATTCGGCCGTGTCGGATACGGAGTAGCGCATCCCGGCGAGACCACCCTCCCAGATGAGATCGACGATGAGCTTGAGCTCGTGGAGGCACTCGTAGTACGCGATCTCGGGCTGGTAGCCGGCCTCGACGAGCGTCTCGAAGCCGGCGCGGACGAGCTCCGTCACGCCGCCGCAGAGAACCGCCTGCTCGCCGAACAGGTCGGTCTCGGTCTCCTCGGCGAACGTCGTCTCGATCATCCCGGCGCGCGCGGCGCCGATTCCCACGCCGTACGCCAGTGCGAGGTCGAAGGCGCTGCCGCTCGCGTCCTGGGCGACCGCAACGATCGCCGGCGTCCCGAACCCCTCGGTGAACAGCCTCCGCACGATGTGCCCCGGCCCTTTGGGCGCGACCATGATCACGTCGTGCCCGACCGGCGGCGCGATCCGCCCGTAGTGCACGTTGAAGCCGTGGGCGAAGAGGAGTGCAGCGCCCGGGTCGAGGTTCGGCGCGACGTCGTCCTCGTACACACGCGGTTGCACCTGGTCGGGAAGCAGGAGCGACACGACCTGGGCGCCCTGCACCGCCTGTGCGACGGTGCCGACGGCGAGGCCTGCGTCCTCGGCTGCGGCCCGCGACGCGCTGCCCTCGCGCAAGCCGACCTGGACGTCGACACCGGAGTCGTGGAGGTTGAGAGCGTGGGCATGGCCCTGGCTCCCGTAGCCGACGACGGCGACCTTGCCCGTGAGGAGGTCGAGGGTGCCTTCGCGATGGATCGTGGCCATGCGCTTCTCCTTCGTATCGGTTAGCGGAGGACGTGCTGTGGACGATGGTTCTTCGAGCCGTTCGACGCACGACCGAGCCCGATCCTGCCAGTGCGCACGAGTTCCTTCAGCCCGTGCGGGCGCACGAGCTCCTCGAACGAGTCGACCTCCTCGGGATGCCCGACGATCTCGAACACGATCGTGTCGGCTCCGAGGTCCGCAACGCGGGCATTGAACGCCTGGGCGAGCGAGATGAGCTCGCCGCGCCTGGCGGCAGGCGCCGCGACCTTGAGGAGCGCGAGTTCCCGCTCCACGGCTTCGTCGGGCTCGAGCTCCGAGACCCGGAGGACGTTCACGAGCTTGTGCATCTGCTTCTCGATCTGCTCGAGCGGGTGCTGCTCGCAGTCGACGCGAAGCGTGATGCGCGAGACGTCGTGCCGCTCCGTCGGCCCGACGGCGAGGCTCTCGATGTTGAAGCCACGCCGCGCGAACATGCTCGCGATGCGCATGAGCGCGCCCGGCTTGTTCTCGAGCAGGACGGACAGCGTGTGCCTCACGCCGCCCCCACTCGCTCCGGCTCCTCGTACTCGACGAGGTCGAGAGCGGCGGCGCCTGCCGGGATCATCGGGAAGCAATGCTCGCGCGCGTCGACCCGCGCGTCGACGACGGCCGTGCGGCCGCACGACAGGGCCTCCTCGAGCGCTCCGTCCAGCTCAGCCTTCGACTCGACCGTGAAGCCGACCGCGCCGTACGCCTCCGCGAGCTTCGCGTAGTCCGGGACGTCGTGGGTCAGGTGCACCTGCGAGAAGCGCTCCTCGAAGAACATGTCCTGCCACTGCCGAACCATCCCGAGGTGCCCGTTGTTGACGATGACCACCACGATCGGGAGGTCCTCGAGAACCGACGTCGCGAGCTCCTGGCTCGTCATCTGGAAGCAGCCGTCGCCGTCGACACAGACAACCGTCGCCTCGGGTCGCGCCGCCTTCGCTCCGATCGCGGCCGGGACGCCGTAGCCCATCGTCCCGAGCCCGCCCGACGTGATGAACGAGCGCGGGCGGTCGCAGAGCAGGTACTGCATCGCCCACATCTGGTGCTGGCCCACGCCCGTCGTCCAGACGACGTCGTCGCCCGCCGTCAGCTCGTGCAGCGTCTCGAGCACGAGCTGCGGCTTGAGCGCGTCGCTGCTCGCTCCGTAGCGCAGCGGGAACTCCTCTCGCCAGGCGGTGAGCTGGCGCAGCCATGGCTCGGTCCGGCTGACTGCGGCGTCTCCGGATCCGTGGAGTGCGCGCAGCTCGTCCGCGAGGCCGGCGAGAACCTGCTTCAGGGGGCCGACCACGGGGATATCCGCCTGGCGGAGCTTCGAGATCTCTGCGGAGTCGATGTCGAGATGGATGACCGTTGCGCCGGGCGCGAAGGCCGAAAGCTTGCCCGTGACGCGATCGTCGAAGCGTGCGCCGACGGCAACCAGCACGTCGCACTTGTTCATCGCCCAGTTCGACCACTTCGGCCCGTGCATGCCGGGCCAGCCGAAGTGCAGCTCGTGCGTCTCGGGGAACGCGCTCTTGCCCATCAACGTCGTGACGACCGGCAGCCGGCCGAGCGCGGCGAGCTCGCCCAGCTCGACGCACGCGTCGGCGTTCAGCGTTCCGCCACCCACGTAGAGCACCGGCCGCTCGGCGCGCGCGAGCACCTCGGCGGCGCGCCTGATCTGGCGAGCGTTCCCACGCTGCGGCGGCTTCCAGCCGGGGAGGTCGACCTCGTCCGGGTACTCGAAGTCGAGTGCGGCCTCCTGCACGTCGCGGGGGATGTCGACGAGCACGGGGCCGCAGCGTCCGGTTCGCGCGACGTGGAAGGCCGCCTTCAACACATGAGGGAGCTCCTCCACGTCCTGGACGAGCCACGAGTGCTTGACCACCGGGATCGTGATCCCGGTGATGTCGCACTCCTGGAAGGCGTCGGTGCCGATGAGGTGCGAGCGCACCTGGCCCGTGATGCACACGAGCGGCGTCGAGTCCATCCAGGCGTCGGCGATTGGCGTCACGAGGTTCGTCGCGCCCGGCCCGGACGTGGCCACGGCGACGCCGACGCCTCCCGTGGCACGGGCGTAGCCCTCGGCCATGTGACCCGCCCCCTGCTCGTGCCGGGCAAGGACGTGCCGAACGGTCGTCCCGCGGGCGAACGCGTCGTACAGCGGCAGGATCGCGCCGCCGGGCAGCCCGAAGGCAACGTCGACGCCTTCGGCTTCGAGCGAGCGCAGAACCGCGTCGGCGCCGTTCGGTCTCACGCAACCGCCTCGCGATAGAACTCGGGGGTCGTGAGCGAGCCCTGCAGCTCGGAGAGCACGACGTCGGCGAACTCGTGGGTCGTTGCACCCATCCCGGTCGACACCATGTCCGGCGTTCGCGTGCCGTTCGCGCACGCCCCGAGCACCGCGCCGGTGAGCGTCTCCGCGGCACGCCGCTCGCCAAGCCCCTCTCCGAGCAGGAGCGCGGCCGCGAGCAGCATCGACGCGGGGTTGGCGACGCCCTGCCCCGCGATGTCCTCGGCTGCCCCGTGCGCGGGCAGGAACACGCCGGGACCCGAGCCCGCGAGCCGGCCGGACGCGACCAGGCGCGGGCGCCGCCCGTGGGCGACGAGAGCGACGAGCGGCTCCGCGTACGGCGCCGGCGTGACGACGACGTCGTACGCCTCCGGCTCGAACGCGAGCCGCGAGACGGCGGTCTTCATCTGCTCGACGCCGACGAGAACGCCGGGGTTGCGTGCCGTCTCGACCTCGAACTGCGCCGCCCACGCGGAGTCGCCGCCGACGCACGTGACGCGACCGCGGCTCGAGCGTGCGACCTCGAACGCGCGACGCAGCGCACCCGAGGTCGCGCTCTCGTCCAGCGGGCTCAGGACGGTGACGGTCTCGCGCGCGCCGTACGCCACACGATCCACGCGCACCTCGAGATCGAGCGCGGACTCGACCCCGGCGACCGCAGGCTCGTTTCCGGACGACACGAGGATGGCGTGCGCCTCGACCGTCGCCCGTCGCGTCTCGCCCGGCAGCGCATGGCCGAACTGCATGAGCGCCTCGGCACCGACCGGGGGATGGATCTCTGCGATCCGGAACCCGTGCAGCCGCGAAACGCGCTCGAGCGCCCGACTCGCCTGTGCCATGACCTCGGGCCCGATGCCGTGCCCGGAGAGACACGCGACCGTGTAGGTCGTGCGCGACGTCATGAGGCGAGCTCCGTCCGCCCGGTGGTGGTGAAAGTCGCGATTCTGCTTGGGTCGGTCACGTATCTGCTCCTCCTGTCGGGCGGCCCTGAGGACGCACCAATCCTGTGGTTAGGTCGGCGTCTGCGCCTGCGCGGCGCGTGAGTCGCAATCTCCCCTAGAAGGGGAGAATGAGGAGCTCGATGCCGATGCGCACGGATACGCCCACGACAGTGGCGTCGGAGCGTGTGGATACGAGCGCGCGACCTGACATCGAAGCGCACAGTGTGCGGCCAGGGCACCGCCGTGTCAAGCCGCGAACGGGGAGGCCGCCGATCCGAGCACTACGCGTCGAATGCCGCCGCGGCGCATCGTGGGCCGCCCGAAGCGAGCGAGCGCGGTTCACCGCGTTCACCACGCCACGCAGCGACGCGGTCACGATCGAGGAGTGGATTCCCACGCCCCACACGACCTGGCCGTCGACGTCGGCCTCGACGTAGGCAGCCGCAGTCGCGTCCTCGCCACGGCCCATCGCATGCTCGTAGTAGTCCAGGACGTGCACCTCCGCGTCGAGCTCGCGTGAGAGCGCCGTCACGAGCGCGTCGATCGGTCCGTTGCCCTCGCCCTCGACGATCCGTTCCTCTCCGGCGACCAGGAGCCTCGCCGCGATGCGGTCGGTGCCGCCCTCGCTCGAGAGCGAGTGGCCGACGAGCTCGAACGGATCGGTGTGATCGAGGTACTGCTCGCGAAAGGTCTGGAGCAGCTCCTCGGGCGTGAGCTCGCCCCCGCGGACGTCGACGATCGCCTGGACCCTCTGCGCGAACTCGACCTGCAGCCCGCGCGGAAAGTCGAGGTGGTGCTCGACCTGCATGAGGTACGCGACCCCGCCCTTTCCGGACTGGGAGTTCACCCGGATGATCGCCTCGTACGTCCGACCGACGTCCTTCGGGTCGATCGGCAGAGTACGGCACGTCCCAGACCTCCGAGCTCGACCGCTCCTGCGCGTGCATCCCCTTGTTGATCGCGTCCTGGTGCGAGCCCGAGAACGCCGTGTACACGAGCTCGCCGACGTACGGATGGCGTGGATGAACGGGAAGCTCGTTGCACTCCTCGACGATCGCCCGCGCCTCGTCGATCGCCGAGAGGTCGAGCTTCGGGTCGACGCCCTGCGTGAGCAGGTTGAGCGCGAGCGTGACGAGGTCGACGTTGCCGGTCCGCTCGCCGTTGCCGAAGAGCGTGCCCTCCACACGCTCGGCGCCGGCCATGAGCCCGAGCTCGGCCGTGGCGACGGCCGTGCCGCGGTCGTTGTGCGGGTGCACGGAGAGGACCGCCGCGTCGCGCTTCGAGAAGTGACGCCCGAACCACTCGATCCGATCCGCGTAGACGTTCGGAGGGAACTGCTCGACGGTCGTCGGCAGGTTGACGATCATCTTCTCCTCGGGCGTCGGCCCCCACTCCTCGGCGACCGCCTCGCAGATCTCGTGGGCGTAGTCGAGCTCCGTGTGGTGGAAGCTCTCGGGCGAGTACTGGAACACGATCTCGGCGTCCGCGGCCGTCGCCAGCTCCCGGCAGAGCCGTGCGCCCCGGACGGCGAGCTCTGTGATGCCGGCACGGTCGAGACCGAAGACGACGCGTCGTTGGGTGACCGACGTCGAGTTGTAGAGATGCACGATCGCGCGCTTCGCGCCGGCGACGGCCTCGAACGTGCGTGCGATGAGCTCGGGCCGCGCCTGCGTCAGCACGGCGATCGTCGTCCCGCTCGGAACGAGATCCTCCTCGATCAGGAGCCGCACGAAGTCGAAGTCCGCCCTGGAGGCAGACGGGAATCCGACCTCGATCTCGGGGACTCCGAGCGCGAGCAACAGCGCAAAGAACCGTTGCTTGCGCGCGCTGTCCATCGGATTGACGAGCGCCTGGTTGCCGTCCCGGAGGTCCGTCGAGCACCAGATCGGCGCCGCGTCGACGACACGGTCGGGCCACGTTCGATCGGGAAGATCGACAGTTGCGTACGGACGGTACTTCCAGTGCGGCATGGTCATCTGCAGCGCTCCTCGGGTTCGATGCGATCGCTCGACGGTGGACGCACCAAGGGTGCGAACGGAACGGATATGTCGGCGCGTCGCTTCCCCTACCGGGGAAGGAAGAGCGCGAGGCAGGCCAGCAGGCGACGGGTGGAAGGAGCTGCGTGGCCCGGGCTGGTCACGCGGCCACGATAGTCGATCGGTCGCGGAGTCGCCAGAGCCGCCGGCATTCCCGGTTCGAGGTGGGCGGTTGTCCACGCGGAGCGAACCGTCTATCGTTCCCCGTTCATGTCGGGCGCCGTACCAGCCGGAACTGCTCTCGCAGCCGCGATCCGCGCGATCGCGATCTTCGGCTTCGGCCCGACCAGCTAGCCGGCACCCACCTCCCGCCGCCGCCGGACTAGCTCAAAGAGATAAGCCGGCGGGAGTCTCAGACCCTCCGACGGAAAGGTGCTCGCCATCTCCGGCGACCTGCAGCGGCTTCTGCACGACCCACGACGAGAGCGCGATGCGTGCGGCATCGGTCTCGTCGCGGACGTCCACGGCCGCCCGTCGCGCGATGTACTCGACCGTGCGCTCGCGGGACTCGCAGCGGTCGGGCATCGCGGCGCGTGGGCCGCAGACGGCGTCACCGGAGACGGCGCCGGAGTGCTCCTCCCGCTGACGGACACGATGAGCGGCTGGCCCGATGCGGGGCTCGCGATGTGCTTCCTGCGAGAGGGCTGGCTGCGAGCACCCGTCGAGGACGCCTGCCGCGCCGAGGGCCTCGAGCCGGCCGGGTGGCGGACGGTGCCGACGCGAAACGAGGCGATCGGTGTGACCGCCCTCGCCTCGCTTCCGCGCATCGAACAGCTCGTGCTCGCTCCATCCGAGCACCCCGACGCCGAGCGGCGCGCGTATCGCGCCCGCCGACGGGCCGAGCGCGTCGCGGGCATCTACGTCGTCTCCCTCTCCTTCCGCACGGTGACGTACAAGGCGCTCTGCGCGGCAGGCCAGCTCGCGCACTTCTATCCCGACCTCGAGGATGCCGAGCTCGCGGTTTCCTTTGCGATCTTCCATCAGCGCTTCTCGACGAACACCGAGCCGAGCTGGGAGCGCGCGCAGCCGTTCCGGCTTCTCTGTCACAACGGCGAGATCAACACGATCGACGGCAACGTCGCGTGGATGGAGGCGCGGCTTCGGTCACAGGAGGTGGAGCCCGGCCTCGCGCCGGCACTCGACCACGCCGGATCCGACTCGGCGCTCCTCGACAACGCCCTCGACCTCGTCGTTCGCGGGCAGGAAAAGGACCTCGCAGAGGCAGTCTCGCTCCTCGTCCCGCCGGCGTGGCAGAACGACCCGCGGCTCGATCCGGACGTGCGCGACTTCCACCGCTACGGCGCGATGCTGAGTGAGCCGTGGGACGGGCCTGCCGCGCTCTGCTTCACCGACGGCAGGACGTGCGGTGCCGCACTCGATCGCAACGGGCTGCGGCCGCTTCGCGTCGCCATCACCGATGACGGCCTCGTGACGGTCGCGTCCGAGGCGGGGGCCGTCCCGCTCCCGGACGGTGCGCGTGTGAGGCGCGCGCGGCTCGGGCCCGGCGGGATCCTCGTCGTCGACCCGGCGCGCGGGCTGCTGCTCGGCGACGAGCTGCGGCGTGAGCTGGCCCGTCGGCATCCGTACGGGCGGTGGGTGGCCTCGAGCATCGTCACCGCCGACGCGGGCGAGCCGATCGCCCCGCCCGAGGGCGGACTGGACGCGCGTCACGTCCTCCACGGCTACACCCGCGAGGAGCTGAACACGATGCTGCGCCCGCTCGCCCAGACCGGCCACGATCCGGTCTCGTCGATGGGCGACGACGCGGCGATCGCGCCGCTGGCCGGCCGTGCCCGTCCGTTCTCGACCTACCTCCGACAGCGCTTCGCGCAGGTGACGAATCCCGCGATCGACCACCTGCGCGAGCGCCTCGTCATGTCCGTCACGACGCTGGTCGGCCCCCGCGTCGACACGCTTTCCGCCGACGGCCCGCTCCCTCGGCTCACAGCTCTCCCCGGGTTCCTCCTCTACCCGTCCGGCCTCGAGTCGTCCTCTCCCCTTCGGCTCGATGCGACGTTCACGGGTGAGGAGGGACTCGGGCGAGCCCTCGACCGAATCGTCGTCCTCGCGGAGGGCGCAGTCGCGGCTGGTGCCGAGGCCCTCTGCGTCTCCGATCGGAACGCCGGCGGTGAGCAGGCCCCGGTGCCCGCGATCCTCGCTGTCTCGGCCGTGCACACGCGACTCGTCGAGACGGGCCTGCGCACGCGCTGTTCGCTGCTCGTGGAGTCGGACGAGCCGCGCGACACGCATGCGATCGCATGTCTTCTCGGCTACGGCGCGGACGCCATCTGCCCGCGGCTCGCGCTCGAGACCGTCGCACAGCTCGCTGCGAACGACCGCGTCGGCGGCGACCGGCCGACGCCGGACGAGGCGCAACGGCGCCTGCTCGCGGCGTTCGAGGAGGGCGTTCTGAAGGTCATGTCCAAGATGGGCATCGCCGACGTGGCGAGCTACCGGGGCGCCCGCCTGTTCGACGCGGTCGGCCTCGACCGCACGCTCTGCCGCGAGTACCTCGGCGGCACGCCGTCCGCGCTCGGCGGGGCGCGCCTCGACCGCTTCGAGCGGGAAGCCCTCCAGCGTCTCGACGCGGCGCGCGCCGAGAAGCCGCAACTCGAGAACCCCGGCTACTTCAAGTACCGCAAGGGCGGCGAGGGACACGCGACCGACCCCGATGTCGTGACCGCGCTTCAGGAGGCGGTCGCGGGAGCGCACGCGCTTCGGGCGGCCACCAGGGGGGATCGATCGGATCTCTACGAGCGCTTTGCGGACCTGGTCAACGGTCGTGACCCGCTCGAGCCGCGCGACCTCCTCGAGCTCGTGCCTGCAGGTCCTCCGATCCCGGTCGACGAGGTCGAGCCGGCCTCCGCGATCGTGCGTCGCTTCTCGAGTGGAGCCATGTCGCACGGCGCGCTCTCCGCGGAAGCGCACGAGACCGTCGCGATCGCGCTCAACCGCCTCGGAGGACGCGCGAACTCCGGCGAGGGCGGCGAAAGCCCGGATCGGTTCGGCGACGAGCGCAACTCGAAGATCAAGCAGGTCGCGTCGGGACGGTTCGGCGTGAGCGCCGAGTACGCGGTCTCGGCCGAGGAGCTCCAGATCAAGATCGCGCAGGGGTCGAAGCCGGGCGAGGGTGGCCAGATCCCGGCGCACAAGGTGACCGACGAGATCGCGCGCCTGCGCAAGACGCGGCCCGGCGTCTCGCTCATCTCCCCTCCTCCGCACCACGACATCTACTCGATCGAGGATCTCGCCCAGCTCGTCTTCGACCTGCGTGAGGTGAACCCGGACGCGGCGATCTCCGTGAAGCTCGTTGCGGAAAGCGGTGTCGGGCTCGTCGCAGCCGGCGTGGCGAAGGCTCACGCCGACGTCATCCACATCGCCGGTGCCGACGGCGGAACGGGCGCGAGCCCCCTCGTCTCGATCAAGAGTGCCGGTGTCCCGTGGGAGCTCGGGCTGGCGGAGGCGCAGCAGGCGCTCGTCGCGAACCACCTGCGCAGCCGCGTGCGGCTTCGCGCCGACGGGGGCTTCAAGACCGGGCGCGACGTCGTGGTCGCGGCCCTGCTCGGTGCCGACGAGTACGCGTTCGGCACGTCGCTCCTGCTCGCGGAGGGCTGTCTCATGGTGCGCTCGTGCCACCTCGACAGCTGCCCCGTCGGCATCGCGACCCAGCGGCCGGAGCTGCGCGAGAAGTTCGGCGGAACGCCGGAGATGGTGCAGGCCTACCTCCTGTTCGTCGCCGAGGAAGTGCGCCGCCTGCTCGCGTCGCTCGGGCTTCGGTCGCTCGACGACGCAGTCGGGCGCGTGGAGTGCCTCACGCAGCGGCGAACGGGCGACGTCGTCGTCGACTGCCTCGACCTCGCTCCGCTCCTCGCGCGCAGCGCGGAGGGAACCACGCGCTTCACCCATGCGCGACCTCGGGACGCGGGCGACCGGCTGGGCATCCTGCTCAACGCCCAGAGCCGGGCCGCGGTCGAGGGAGCGACCCTCGTCGAGCCGCGCCACCAGATCACGAACGGCGACCGCGCGGTCGGTGCCCGGCTCGGGGGTGCTATCGCCCGGGCTGCCGGGTCGTCGCCGCCACCGGGCCGCGTCCGCGCGCGCTTCGAGGGCTCCGCCGGACAGAGCTTCGGCGCGTTCCTCACCGCGGGGGTCGAGCTCGACCTCGTCGGAGAGGCGAACGACGGCGTCGGCAAGGCGATGAGCGGGGGCCGGATCGTGATCTCCCCGCCTCCCGACGACGTCGGCGAGCCGTGCCTCGTCGGCAACGCGGCGCTCTACGGCGCGAGCGGCGGCGAGCTCTTCTGCGCGGGTTCCGCGGGCGAGCGCTTCGCCGTCCGCAACTCCGGGGCTGTGGCCGTCGTCGAAGGCGTCGGGGATCACGGCTGCGAGTACATGACCGCCGGCACGGTGGTCGTGCTCGGCGACGTCGGGCTGAACTTCGGTGCGGGGATGACGGGCGGCGATGCGTACGTGCTCGACCGCGACGGCACGCTCGACGAACGGCTCGGGGACGGATTGGTGCTCGCCCACGACCCTGATGCGCACCAACTCGCGGAGCTCCGCGAGCTCGTCGAACGGCACCATCGCCACACGGAATCGACGCGCGCGACCGAGCTGCTCGCGCGCTGGGAAGAGGACGCGGGGCGCTTCCGACGCGTCGCCCCTGCCGTGGACGCAGACGCGCTCCGCGACGACGCGGTGGCCGGCATGGCTCCCTGAGTCAGAGCTCTAGCGGGGCTACTCGTCCAGGACCGGCGCGACGACGACGCCGTAGCCCTGCTCCTCGAGGAGGCGCGTCGCGAGGGTCGCATCACTCTCCCCCGCGACGATGATCGTGAGCGTGCCCCCGCGGTCGGGTGAGAGATGCTCCATCTCGAAGTCCTCGACGTTGATCCGCTCGGCGCCGAGCGCCTGGAAGACGCCCGCGAGAACGCCCGGACGATCGGGCAGGTGCACACGCATGCGATGGAGCGCGCCCGGATCCTCGTACGCGGTCTCGAGCAGGCGTCGCCGGTTGCCGCTCGCCTCGCCGATCCAGCGGGCGAGGAAGCCCGCGTCGCCGCTCGCCAGCGCGTCCTCGAGCTGCTCGACGCGGCGGCGATGCTCGGCGAGCGAGGTCGCGAGCGCCTCGCGGTTCTCGAGAAAGATGTCGACCCAGATGCGCGGGTTGGCGCCCGCGATGCGCGTCATGTCGCGAAGCGAGCCGCCGGCCGCCGCCAACGGGTCGTGCCCGTCGACCCGCGACGAGCCCGCCTGGTTCAGGAGCACGTTCGCGAGCGCGTGCGGAAGATGGCTCGTCACCGCGACGAGCCGATCGTGCGCGGACGGGTCGATCGCGAAGGGCCGAGCTCCCAGGCCCGCCACGAACGCGTGCACCGCGCGGTAGCGCTCGGTGTCCGTCGTCGCGAGCGGCGCGAGAAACCACGTCGCGCCCTCGAACAGATCCGCGCTCGCCCGAGCCGGGCCGCGCGTCTCGGCGCCGCAGATCGGATGGCCGCCGACGAACCTCGAGTCGTCGCCCGCGGAGGCGCAGACGGCACCCTTCGTCGAGCCGGCATCCGTGACGGCGCACGCCGCCGGCGCGTGGGCGAGCACGTCCTGCACGACCGCCGGCAGCACCGCGACCGGCACTGCTACGAGCACGACGTCGGCGCCCACGAGCGAGGCCGCGAGCGACGGTGCCGGCTCCACCGCTCCTCGCTCGACGGCGACGTCGAGCGTCGCCGGATCCTCGTCCCACCCCACGACCTCGATCCCGCTTCGCCGCGCCGCGAGCGCCGCGGATGCGCCGATGAGGCCGGTGCCGACGACCGCGAGCCGCATGGCCGTCGCGTCAGACCGTTCGCATGAGCTCGGCCACGCGGAACGCGAGGTCGAGCGACTGACGCCCGTTCAGGCGCGGATCGCAGAGCGTCTCGTACCGGTGGTCGAGCTGCTCCTCGAGCACCGCCTCGGAGCCACCGAGGCACTCCGTGACGTCCTCTCCCGTGAACTCGAGGTGGACACCGCCCGGCCACGTTCCCACGTCGCGGTGCGAGGAGAAGAACCCCTGCAGCTCCTCCATGATCGCGTCGAAGTGGCGCGTCTTTCGTCCGCTCGCGGTGCGGACGAGGTTCCCGTGCATCGGGTCGCATGCCCACACCACCGGGATCGCGGACTCGCGCACGGCGCGCAGGAGCGGCGGGAGCTTCTCCCTGACGTTCGCCGCGCCCATCCGCGCGATGAAGGTGAGCCTGCCCGGGACGCGGTCGGGATTGAGTCGCTCCGCCAGGGCGACCGCGTCGTCGGGAGTCGCCGACGGCCCGAGCTTCGCGCCGATCGGGTTGCGGACGCCGGAGAAGAACTCGACGTGCGCCCCGCCGAGCGCGCGCGTGCGGTCGCCGATCCAGAGCATGTGCGCCGAGCAGTCGTACGGCTGCCCGGTCAGCGAGTCCGTGCGGGTTAGAGCCTCCTCGTACTCGAGGAGAAGGCCCTCGTGGCTCGTCCAGACGTCGACCTCGTGGAGGGTTCTCTCGGTGGTGAGGTCGATCCCGATCGCCTGCATGAAGCGCAGCGCGCGCTCGATCTCGTCGGCGAGCGCCTCGTAGCGCTGCCCGGCCGGCGAGCTCGCCACGAACTCACGGTTCCACGTGTGGACGTGCGTGAGGTCGGCGAACCCGCCCTTCGTGAACGCCCGCAGAAGGTTGAGGGTGGACGCGGCCTGGTAGTAGGCATGGACGAGGCGCTCGGGGTCCGGAACGCGGGCCTCGGGAGTCGGCTCGTCGGAGTGGACGATGTGGCCGCGAAACGACGGCAGCTCGACTCCGTCGACGATCTCGGTCGGGCCGCTGCGAGGCTTCGCGAACTGACCGGCGATGCGGCCGACCCTCACGACGGGAAGCATCGCCCCGTACGCGAGTACCGCCGACATCTGCAGGAGCACCTTCAGCCGCTCGCGGATCGCCGGCGCCGACACGTCTCGGAAGGACTCGACGCAGTCACCGGCCTGGAGCAGGAACGCCCGACCCTCGCAGACCTCCCCGAGCGACGCGAGCAGTGCCCGCGCCTCCCCCGCGAAGACGAGCGGCGGAAGCGTCCCGAGCCGCTCTCGCACCGCGGTCAGCGCAGCCTCGTCCGGCCACTCGGGGCGCTGGGCGGCAGGAAGCTCACGCCACGAGGACGGAGTCCACGTCGATTCGGTCGTGGCCATCGGCCCGTCGAGTGTAGACGCGAGCCGTCGGCTCGCCCGCAAGGCTTGCTCAGCCGTCTCGGCGGCGGCGCGAGACGTATCCGAGGCCGCCGGCCGCGAGCAGCACGACGGACATCCCGCCGAGAACGAGGAGTGGCAGCGGGAACGCGGTCGAAGCGGAGGAGTCGACCGGCGGAACGACGTCGGGCCCTGGCGACTCGACGCAGACTCGGCCCCTCGAGTTGTCGCTGCACGACGCGCTTGCCCGACACGTTCTGGAAGGCACGCGAGATGACCTCCTCCGCATTCGTGTAGATGCGGATGTCCTCGGGAATCGCGTCGATCGCCGCCTCGTAGCAGGGAAGGTCGTAGATGCGATCGATCCGGTCGTTGTCGAGCCAGTCGTCGAGGATCGTCTTGCTGCAGGGCGGCGCAGCACCTGCACTGCTCGAGAACGCGAACGCCGTGACGAGCATCGCGAGGACGACGGCGGCACGGATGAGGGGGGGCTGAGTGCGTGTCACGCGCTGGTCGAGTCTCGAATGGCGAAGCAAGTGAAGCGTGTGGGGCGAGTAATGATTCCGTGAGCGCGGGCCGTGTCCTGCGGCTCGCTCGTGTCCGTTACGTCGCGGCGACGATCGCTCGTCACGCCGCAACTGCCGCGCGAAGCCGCGTCATCTCCGCGTGCCGCGAGGCGATGTCGTCCCGCTCGGCGGCGAGACGGAGATCTCGGAGCACCTCGAGTGCGGCGAGGAGCACCGGAAGAGGCGGTCCGCTGGCCGTCACCTGTGCCAGGTGGCTCTCGTCGAGGGCGCTCGCCGGCGCCGCGATGAACCGCGCGACGAGCTGGTCGTGGTGCTGCGCGGCCACGCGGCCGTGCGCCTCGCAGACCCGGATGAACGCGCCCGCGTTGCGCTGGAACCACGGGCGTTCGCGGCTCTCGTCGATCGCGTCGACGAACTGGTCGAGGAAGCTCCGTCGGCGCATGCAGTCGCGCAGGCTCGCCTGGTCCTCGGGGCGCATGAACAGCATCTTCTCGACGAGGAGCTGCGAGTAGTACGGGTCGTTCCCACGGCAGAGCCCGAGCAGCAGGTCGATCTCGTTGATGCCCGAGAAATCTCCCGCATTCGCCCCGCGGTACTCCTGGCGCCCGACGCGGTAGGGCTTGTAGTACGGCCGCACGCTGTAGAAGAAGCGGTCGACGTCGAGCTCGGTGAAGAGCACCTCGTTGAACGCGGTGATGTCCTCGAGCGCCCGCCGTGCATCGTCGAAGAGCGTCTCCGCAACGGCGTGCGAGATCCCGATCCCCGCGATGCGCCGCAGCGCGTCGGCTGCGCGCATGTACCCGAAGATCCCCCGCGTGTTGTAGTCGAGGAAGAGGATCTCGTCGGGGAGCGAGGTGAAGCTCTTCTGGCGCCCGTCGCGGGCGAGGTTGTGCGTCGCGAGATGACTCGTCGCGAAGCGTGGCACGACCCCCACCGACGCACCGATGTGCAGCCCGAGCGCCGTCGCCTCCTCATGCGGCGAACGCTCCTCCCGCGCAGGATTCGTCAGCTCGTGGCGGCGGAGCGCGGCCATGTACAGGCCGAGGTCGCCGAGGACGTCGAAGGCCTGGTCGAAGCCCTCGTCGGTATTCCCCTCGTTCGCGAGGGCGCGCACGAAGACACGCCCTTCCTCGAGGATCTGCGTCTTCAGTTCGTCGCCGACGCCGTCGACCCTCGCACGGTCATCTTGCGCGAAGTAGCGCTCCTCGAGCTCGGTGTTGAGCTCGACGAACGTGGAGCGGATCCACGCGTCGAACGCTTCGACGTTCCTGCTCATCGCGCTCGCGCCAGCCTACCGCGGGTCCCGGCGGATGCTGAGGCCGCCTGTCGCGGCGTTCGGACCGCCATGGCTTCGGCCGAAGCCCGCGTATCGTGCAGACTGCCCACTCGTGCCCAGCCGACTCCGATCCGCGACAGCCGGCGCCGTGGCCGCAGCCGTCTGGGCGGCGCAGGAGCCGCTCGACCAGCGAGTGCTCGGCTGCGACTACTCGGACGTCGCGGTGCTCGGAAAGGCCGTGACGCGCGGACCTCGCTGGCGCAGAACGGGCCTCGCCATCCACGCCGTCAACGGCGCGGGTTTCGGTCTCGCCTTCCACGAGGCGCGGGCCAGACTGCCGATCGGCAGCCGGAAGCTCGCGCTCGGGATGGCCCTGGCCGAGCACGTGGCCCTCTACCCGCTCTGCTTCTTCGTCGACCGCTACCACCCCGCTCGCGGCGAGCCGGGCGTCCCCCCGCTGCTCGCGAATCGCCGTGCGTTCGCGCAGGCGACATGGCGTCACGCGCTCTTCGGCGCCGTGCTCGGCCGTCTGGCCTGACGGACCGCCCTTAGGGCGAACCGCCCGGGAAGCGTCGTGCTGCGTCGGGTCGCCCACAGCCACACATACATCGGCAACCGGTCATACGCGCGAGCGCCTCCTCGCCGAACGGAGCCTCAGCCGGAGGTAGCGCGCGCCAGCGGTCGCGAAGCGACCGCCTTTAGGGATCTTGGCGCGACCGGAGACTCCGCGCTAGCGGATCTCCGGTCTTGCGCAAGAGGTAGCCAGGTACCGTCCGCGGCCGTGCCCGCGGACTCTCTCAGCCACCTGACGCGACCGGCCGCCAGCGACGCAGAAGGGCTACTCGTCCTCTTCCACGGTCGCGGCGCCGACGAGCGCGACCTCTTCCCGCTGCTCGATCTGCTCGACCCCCGGCGACGACTGCTCGGCGTGACGCCGCGCGGCCCGCTCCACCTTCCGCCCGGTGGCGCGCACTGGTACGCGGTCAAGGAGATCGGCTACCCGGATCCGCCGACGTTCACCGAGACGCTTCGCATCGCGTCGGCGTGGCTCGACGATCTCGCCTCCGAGGTCGGAGCTCCGGCCGAGCGGATGGTGCTGGGAGGCTTCTCGCAGGGAGCGGTGATGACCTACGCGCTCGGCCTACGAGAAGGCCGAGCGCGGCCCGCCGGGCTCCTCGCGCTCTCGGGCTTCGTGCCGAGCGTCCCGGACTTCCAGATCGACCTCGAGGCGCCACTTCCCCGCGTCGCGATCGGGCACGGGGCCGTCGACCCCGTCATCTCCGTGGACTGGGGCCGTGACGCGCGGATGCGCCTCGAGAACGCGGGCGCAGACCTCACGTACCACGAGTCGCCGGGCATGGGGCACTCGATCGACCCCGCGTTCCTCCGCACGCTGCCGGCGTGGCTCGACGAGACGATGCGTATCGCTGCATGAGGCTGTCCACGGGTGCGGAGATGCGGGTCACGGGCCCGGTCGCCGAGTGCGCCGTCGTTTGCGTGAACGGCGGGCAGTCGCGAGAGGTCGAAGGGACGTGGAGCGCTTCGATCGAGTGGCTCGCGCAGACGCTCGCGCCACGCCTGCCCGAGCTCGGCTTCGCGGAGGTTCGCTACCGGGTGAAGTCATGGCGGCGACTCGAGTCGTGCGTCGACGATGCGCGCGCAGCCATCGCCGAGGTGGGAGCGCCGCGCATCGTCCTACTCGGGTTCTCGATGGGCGGGGCCGTTTCCGTCGCGGTTGCGAACGAGCCAGCCGTCGAGGAGGTCGTGGGACTCGCACCTTGGATTCCGGACCAGCTCGACGTCAGCACGCTGCGCCGGAAGCGCCTCACCGTCTTCCACGGCGCGCTCGACCGCTGGCTGCCGGGCGTTCCCGGTGTGTCGGCGTCCCACTCGAAGAAGGGCTTCGACCGTGCGCGCGAACGTGGCGCGGACGGCCGCTACGTCCTCATTCCCGGCGCACTCCACGGCATCGCGCTCCGATCTCCGTGGGGAAAGCTCATCGCGCTGCCGAAGGCCGAGCGCTGGGCGGAGCTCGTCGAGGAGGAGCTGCGGCGCTTCGTCAGCTCTCGCTCGGAAGCAGACGGCGCCGAGCCAGCTGGTCTCCCGACGGCGTCTTGACGTTCCGTACGAGCCGCGCCCGCTCCATCGTCCGGATCACCCACCACGAGACGTCGACCTGGAAGCGGTGGAGGCCGTGCCGTGCGGACGCGGGGAAAGCGTGGTGGTTGTTGTGCCAGCCCTCGCCGAACACGAGGAGCGCGACGATCCAGTTGTTGCGCGCCTCGTCGCGCGAGACGTAGTCCTTGCGGCCGAACATGTGGCAGATCGAGTTCACCGAGAAGGTCGCGTGCTGGTAGAGGAAGATCCGGAAGAGCCCGCCCCAGACGAGCGCCTCGAGACCGAGCAGCCACGAGCCACCCCCGACGAAGTACCCGATGAGAAACGGGATCCCGAGCGAGAGCGCCACCCACAGCAGGTACAGCCGGTCGAGCCACACGATCACGCGGTCCTCGTAGAGATCCTTCCCGTACACGCGGCCCTGCTCCATCCCGAGGTTCGAGAACATCCAGCCGACGTGCGCGTGCGAGAAGCCCCGCACGCGGCCCCAGAGCCCGTCGTCGAAGCCGGCGTGCGGTGAGTGCGGGTCGCCTGGCTTGTCGGACAGCGCGTGGTGCTTTCGGTGATCGGTGACCCACTGGATGATCGGACCCTGCATCGTCATGCACCCGAGGATCCCGAGCGTGATCTTCACCGGCGCTCGGGCCTCGAAGCCCTTGTGGGTGAAGTAGCGGTGGAATCCGATCGTCGTCCCGAAGGCGCAGAGCACGTAGAGCCCCACGAGCAGCACGACATCGATCCAGCGGAAGGCCCGCCCCCACAGCATCACCATGGCGATGCCCGCGCCGAGCAGCGGCACGATCACCGCGAAGAGCATCACGACGCGGCTGATGCGACTCGTCCCCGGGCGAACCGTTGCGACGGGTGGCGACGAACTGTGCGTGCTCACGTGGGTTTCGTCATCAGTGATCAGATCTCTCCTGGCGCACGAATAAGACCTCGATGCGAATAGCTGTCATCGGCGGAGGCGTGTCCGGTCTTGGCGCAGCGTACGTGCTGTCGCGCTCCGGCCACGAGGTGCACGTGTTCGAGCGCGACGCGAAGCTCGGCGGGCACGTCAACACGATCGTCCACGACGGGCTCGCGCTCGACACCGGATTCATCGTCTCGAACGCGCGCAACTACCCGTTGCTCACGCGGCTCTTCGCCGAGCTCGGCGTGACCTTCCAGCGCTCCGAGATGTCGTTCTCGGTGAGCTGCGACGGGTGCGGGCTCGAGTACGCGGGCCGCAGGCCGTTCGCCCAGTGGCGGAATGCGACGAGCACGGCTTTCACGTCGCTCATGTGGGAGGTCGGACGCTGGCTGCGCACCGCGCGCCCGTCGATCGACGGCGGAGCGTACGACCACTCCTCGCTCGACGACTACCTCGCGCACCGCCGCTACTCGCGCGCGTTCCGGCGGCACTTCATCGTGCCGCTCACGTCGGCGCTGTGGTCGGCGGCACCCGGCCGCACACTCGAGATCCCGGCCGCGTATGCGATTCGCTTCTTCGACAACCACGGGATGCTGGGACTTCGGCGTCATCGTTGGAGAACCGCAACGGGTGGTGCGCACACCTACGTGCAGGCGCTACGCGGATGCCTCCGGTTCGTCGAGGTCAACCTTCCGGTTCGCGGAGTGCGTCGCGACGGCGAGGGAGTGCTCGTGCGCACGGACGACGACGTGGTGCGCCACTTCGATCGCGCGGTCGTGGCGACCCACGCCGACGAGGCGCTCGCCCTGCTCGAGGACCCGAGCGACGACGAGCGTGCCGTCCTCGGCGCGTTCGGGTACACGCGGAACGATGCCGTGCTGCATACCGACTCGTCGCTTCTCCCCCGCTCCCGCGCTGCACACGCCTCCTGGAACTACCGCGTCGACGGCGCCGAGCGGCCGACCGTGACCTACTACCTCAACCGCCTGCAGCAGCTCGAAACGGATACGGACTACCTCGTGACGCTCAACCAGCCGGTCGCCGACGAGCACGTCCTGCGTCGTTTCTCGTACACACATCCGCGCTTCACGGTCGACGCGATCCGCGCGCAAGGCCGGCTCGGCAAGCTGTCCGGAACGCGGCACACCGAGTTCGCGGGCGCGTACTTCGGCAATGGCTTCCACGAGGACGGGCTCGCCGCAGGCGTCCGGGCAGCCGCGGCGCTGGGAGCGCGCTGGTGAGGTCGGCGCTGTACGCGGGAGCGCTCGTCCACGTCCGTCACGAGCCGCGCCGGCACGCCTTCAGGTACCCCGTCGCGTACTGGCTCCTCGACCTCGACGAGCTGCCGGAGATCGAGCGGCGCCTGCGGCTCGTCTCCGTGAACCGGCGAAACGTCCTCGAGCTCCGCGACCGTGACCACTTCGGCGGCGAGCTTCCGCTCAAGGAGGCAGTTCGCCGCTTCGCCGGCGATCCCGAGATCGACCGTGTGCTCTGCCTCACCCAGCTGCGCGTCCTCGGGTACGTCTTCAACCCGGTCAGCTTCTACTGGTGCTACCGCGCCGACGGCGAGCTCGCGTGCATGATCGCGGAGCTGAACAACACCTTCGGCGAGCGGCTCCCCGAGCTTCTTCCGGGAAGCTCGCTGCGCTACGAGCACGACAAGCGGTTGCACGTCTCGCCGTTCATGGGGCTCGATCAGCAGTACCGCTACGCGTTCTCCGAGCCGGAGGAGACGGTGTACGCCCGCATCGAGGTCCATCAGGACGGCCGGATGCCGCTTCACGCCGTTCTCGCCGGCCGGCGGCGCGAGCTGACGAACGGCGAGGTCGCGCGTTTCCTCGTCCGCTATCCGCTCATGCCGCTCCAGGTGACGGCACTCATCCACTGGAACGCGGCCAAGCTCTGGGTCAAGCGCGTGCCGTTCCATCACAAGCCTCCGTTCGAGCCCGGGAAGGGCTCGGTGCAGCAATGACGACCGTCGATCGCGACCTGCCTCGCCCCGGCACCAGCCCGTCGTCCGTGCTCGGCCGCGCGGCGATGGCCGTGCTCGAGCGCGTCCTTCCGGGAATCGCGGACGGCGCACTCGTCCTCCGGCTCCCGGACGGATCCGAGCGCCGCTACGGATCCGGCCCGGACGAGGTGTCGATGCGCATCGACGACTGGCACCTCCTCGAGCGCATCGCGCGCGTCCCGAAGCTGGCGCTCGGCGAGTCGTTCCAGGCCGGCGAGTGGCGCTCCGACGATCTCGTCCCGCTCCTCGAGCTGCTTCTGCGCAACGCCGGCGCCGGGGCCGAGCGGCACCCGGGATGGCGCCGCTTCGCGGAGGCTCGCCCACGCATCAACCGCCGCACCGGCCTGCTCGCCGCGCGCCGCAACATCGAGGCGCACTACGACCTCGGCAACGACTTCTTCGCGCTCTTCCTCGACGAGACGATGACCTACTCGTGCGCGATCTTCGAGGACGAGGGCGAGCCTCTCGCCGAGGCGCAACGGCGCAAGTTGCGGCGCGTCTGCGAGCAGCTCGAGCTCACCGCTGACGACCATGTGCTCGAGATCGGCTGCGGCTGGGGTTCGTTCGCGCTCACCGCCGCCGGCGAGTACGGAGCGCGCGTCACCGGCGTGACGATCTCGCCGGCCCAGGCGGCGCTCGCGCGCAGTCGCGCGGATGAGGCGGGACTCTCCGAGCGGATCACGATCGTCGAGCGCGACTTCCGCGAGCTCGACGGAAGCTTCACGAAGATCGCGTCGATCGAGATGCTCGAGGCGATCGGCGAGAAGCTCTGGAAGCCGTTCTTCGCGGCCTGTGACCGGCTGCTCGCGCCGGGCGGGCGCGCGTGCATCCAGGCGATCCTCGTCCCCGACGAGCGCCTCTCGCGCTACCGCGCGAGCCCGGACTGGATCGAGCGCCACATCTTCCCCGGGTGTCTCATTCCCTCTCGCGCGGCGATTCGCCGCGCGCTCGAGCCGACGAGACTCGGCGTCGTCGCCGACACCGAGATCGGAGGCAACTACGGCGAGACGCTCGCCCGCTGGCGCGAGCGCTTCCGCGCGCATCTGGGCGAGGTGCGAGCGCTCGGCTACGACGAGCGCTTCGTGCGCACGTGGGACTTCTACCTCGCCTCCTGCGAGGCGCTCTTTCGTACCGGTCTGATGAAAGACGCACAGCTGGTGCTCGCGCGATGAGCGTCGTCGACGCGATCGTCGAGCGCGGCGTCGTTCCCGAGGCCGTCATCCGGGCGGGCATCCGTGCGAACCTCGCGCGGCGACTCCGGAGCGAGTATCGAAAGAGCCCGAGCGAGCGCCGCGCGTACGTCGAGCAGCTCCGCCGCGGGCCCATCGCGCTGCAGCCGGGCAAGCCGAACGAGCAGCACTACGAGGAGCCGCCCGCGTTCTTCGAGCTCGTCCTCGGCCCGCGCCTGAAGTACAGCTCGTGTCTCTGGGAGGAGGGAACGACGACGCTCGCCGACGCCGAGGACGCGATGCTCGCGCTCACCTGCGAGCGCGCGGGACTCGCGGACGGCATGGAGGTCCTCGACCTCGGCTGCGGCTGGGGTTCGCTCACGCTGTATGCGGCCGAGCGCTATCCCGGCGCGCGCCTCACTGCGGTGTCGAACTCGAGCGTCCAGCGCGAGTGGATCGAGGCGCGTGCTCCCGCCAACGTCACCGTCATCACGGCCGACGTGAACGAGCTCACGCTCGACCGCCGCTTCGATCGTGTCGTCTCGGTGGAGATGTTCGAGCACATGCGCAACTACGAGGCGCTGCTGGCGAAAGTTGCCGCGCTGCTCGAGCCGGACGGACGGCTCTTCGTCCACGTCTTCTGCCACCGCGAGCTCGCCTACCCGTACGTCGACGGCTGGATGGCGCGGAACTTCTTCACTGCCGGTCAGATGCCCTCGGCGGGCCTCCTGCCCGAGTTCCAGCGCGACCTCGAGCTCGTCGAGCGCTGGCTCGTCTCCGGCGAGCACTACGCACGGACATCCGAGGCGTGGCTCGAGCGCCTCGCCGAGAGCGAGGCGGAGATCGAGCGGCGCTTCGGCCGGGCGTTCCTCGAGCGCTGGCGCGTCTTCTTCCTCGCGTGCGCCGAGCTCTTCGGATATCGGGGCGGCACGGAGTGGCTCGTCGCGCACTACTTGTTCGCGCCACGCTAGGCGTGAAACGCGGCGAGGCGCTCGGCCTCGTCGTCGATCTCGCGCGTCGTTGCGCGATCGAGCCGCTCGAACGCGTCCCAGTGAACGTGCCCGTCGGCGTAGCGCCACGTCCCCGCAACGGCTCCGTCGACGAGGAACGTGCCGACCGACTGCGGCATCTTCGTGGAGAAGATCCGCGGCCGGTACTGCTCCGGCAGGATCCCCGCTCGCCGGGCATGGACGAGCAGCACCGCGTCCCAGGTCGGCAGGAAGCGCACCGGAGCCGGCGTCTCCGGGTCCGGCAGCGGTGCGCGCGGCACGTCGAGCAGCTCTCCACCCTGCTCGTCGCGAAACCGTCGCAGCGGCAGGCGCTCGAGCGCCGGCGCGAGGTCGCCGAGCCGCATGCCCGCCCACTGGGCGAGGTCAGCGCGCGACGCGGGACCGAACGCGCCGAGGTAGCGGCGCACGAGGTGCCCCACCCCCTCGTCCGGCCCGACGTTCTCCGGTCCGACCCAGCGATCGGCGGTTTGGAAGAGGTGCGCGCGGCGCTTCTCCCACGTGCCCGAGGGAGGAACGCGAACGAGCTCGAGCCACGGCCCGACGGCTCCCCAGTTGCGGCCGACCACCTCGACGATCTCCTCGTGCCGGCGCGGGCCGTCGGCCATGAGCGCATGGAGGGCGACCGCCTGGCGCTCCAGGTCGCGCTCGTCCGGCTGCGGCTTGCGTGTGCGGAGCCACCAGTCGCGCTGCGACGCCCGGATCGCGACCGCAAACGGCCAGTAGTCGCGGCGCGAGACGACGTGGATCGTCGAGCGCATGAGCGAGGCCTGCACGACGGAGCGCCGCACGAGCGCACGGGTCAGGTCGTCGCGTCGAAAGCCTTCGACACACGACCAGAGCCGGATGTACGCGTTCGGCGCGTACTGGTCCTGGATCCCGCCGATCCGCTCCAGCACACGCGGAATCGGAAGACGGGAGCGCTGGAGGAGCAGCTGGCGAGCGAGGACCGCGCGGTTCAGCTCGCGCTGCGAGAGAGTGCGCTCCGCCACCGGGTGACGGTATCCGAAGACCGTGCGAGCGAGACACCCTGCGCCGTCGCAATCCCACCCACGACGAGTGCTCCGCCGACAGCCAGCCACACGGTGACGGGCTCGCCGAGGAAGAGCGCGCGCTCGGGCTCCGCCTGGCGACCGAGAAGCGCTAGCGCACGCGCGCGAAACGGTGCACGGCCTCGAGGAGCTCCTTGCTCTTCGTCTCGGCCGCTACGGGATCGCCGGAGGCGAGTGCGTCTGCGACGCAGTGGTTCACATGGCCGTCCAGGATGCGGAACGCGAGGCTCTCGAGCGCCGTGTTGACGGCTGCGATCTGCGTGAGCACGTCGATGCAGTAGCGATCGTCCTCGACCATCCGCTCGATCCCGCGCACCTGCCCTTCGATGCGGTGGAGCCGACGGACGAGCGCCTCCTTGTCGGAGGCGTACCCGTGGGCGTGCGTCTCGGTCTCGGTCATGCGCGCGCTTCCTCGCGGGTCGAATGGAAGCGGCGCAGGCGCAGCGAGTTCGTGACGACGAACACGCTCGAGAAGGCCATCGCCGCGGCAGCGACGATCGGGTTCAACAGCCCCGCCATCGCGAGCGGGATGGCCGCGACGTTGTAGGCAAAGGCCCAGAAGAGGTTGCCCTTGATCGTTCCGAGCGTGCGGCGGGCCAGCCGGATTGCGTCCGCCGCTGCGCGGAGATCACCGGAGACGAGCGTGATGTCGGACGCCTCGATTGCGACGTCGGTTCCGGTGCCGATCGCGAGCCCGAGGTCCGCCTGCGCCAGGGCGGGCGCGTCGTTGATGCCGTCACCGACCATCGCGACCACCTCGCCGGCGTCCTGGAGGCGGCGAATCTCGTCGAGCTTGTCGTCGGGATACACCTCGGCGAGGACACGCTGGATCCCGACGTCCGCCGCAACGCGCTCGGCAGTCTCGCGTGCGTCGCCGGTGAGCAGCACCGGTGTCAGGTCGAGCGCCGCGAGCTCCTCGACCGCCTGCCGGCTCGTGGGCTTCACGGTGTCGGTCACGGAGAGCGTCGCGCGTGCGACGCCGTCCCAGGCGACCGTGATCGCACCGTCGCGTCGTCCGACCTCGACCGCATGACCCTCGACCGTGCCGACCACGCCGACACCCGGCACGTTCCGGAACTCCGTCACGGGCGGCAGCTCACCCACCTCGCTGCGGGCGGCGCCGGCAACGGCCTGCGCGATCGGGTGCTCGGACGCGGCCTCCACCGCACCCGCAAGACGCAACACCTCCGTACGACTCGCACCGTCCAGGAGCGCGACGTCGGCGAGCTCGATGCGTCCCTGGGTGACGGTCCCGGTCTTGTCGAGGACGATCGTCGTGATGCGCTGGGTGCGCTCGAGGACCTCGGGGCCCTTGATGAGGATCCCGAGCTGCGCGCCGCGGCCGGTGCCGACCATGAGGGCGGTCGGCGTCGCGAGCCCGAGCGCGCAGGGACACGCGATGATGAGCACGGCGACCGCTGCCGAGAAGGCGGCAGTCGGATCTCCTGTGATCACGAGCCAGCCGACGAGGGTCGCGAGGGAGAGCAGGAGCACGATCGGGACGAAGACGCTCGAGACCCGATCGACGAGGCGCTGGATCGGCGCCTTCCCGGACTGGGCCTCGGCCACGAGCCTCGCGATCTGCGCGAGGGCCGTCTCCTCGCCGACGCTCGTTGCACGCACGACGAGCCGGCCGAACGTGTTGACGGTCGCGCCGGCCACCGAGGCGCCGGGTGCGACGTCGACCGGAACGGGCTCGCCCGTCAGCATCGACTGGTCGACCGCCGACTCGCCCTCGACCACGAGACCGTCCGTCGCGACCTTCTCGCCCGGACGGACGACGAAGACGTCGCCAACGGTGAGCTCGCCGATCGGGACGGACACCTCCATGCCGTCCCGCAAGACGCGTGCCTCCTTCGCGCCGAGCTCCAGGAGCGCGCGAATGGCCGCGCCCGAGCGCCGCCGCGCACGAGCCTCGAGATAACGGCCCAGGAGGATGAGCGTCGTGATGACGGCGGCAACCTCGAAGTAGACGTCTGCGTCGTCGACGATCACGAGCGCCGCAACCGACCACCCCCAGGCGGCGAGCGTGCCGATGGAGATGAGCGTGTCCATCGTCGCCGCGCCGTGCCGCGCGTTCAGAGCGGCAGCGCGGTGGAAGTCGAAGCCGGCCCAGAACACGACGGGGGTCGCAAGCGCGAGCGCGAGCCACTCCCAGCCCTCGAACTGCAGGGGCATGACCATCGCGAGCACGACGAGCGGCGCGGTGAGCGCCGCCGCCACGACGAGCCGCCGGCGCACCGCGTCAGCACGGTCCCTGGAGACCCGCGCCTCGGCTGCCGGCACCGCGTGGTAGCCGGCCGACTCGACCGCACCGAGCAGATCGGCGACGGTCACGCGCTCGGGATCGAAGCGAACCGCGGCCTGCTCGGTCGCATAGTTCACCGACGCGTCCACCCCGTCGAGCTTGTTGAGCTTGCGCTCGATCCGGTTCGCGCACGCGGCGCACGTCATCCCCTCGAGCGCGAGGTCGACGCGGGTGCCCGGCTCGCGTGTCGCAACTGCGCTCACGCTGCGGCGTACCCCGCTTCCTCGATCGCGGCGCGCACGGCTGCGTCGTCCAGATGGCTGCCCTGCACGGTGACGATCTTCGTGTCGAGATCGACGTCGACGTCGTCGACGCCCTCGACCTCGGACACTTCCTCGCGGATCGAGGCCACGCAGTGGGCGCAGTGGATCGCGGGAACGGTGTAGGTGGCGGTCTCGCTCATGTCGCTCCTCTCAGCTTGCAGGCGTGCCGAGATCATACCCCCTAAGGGTATGAGTGAAACGACCTAGCTGGTCAGAGGCCTTCGATGCGAGATGCGCCGACGATCGCCTCCGCGCCGTCGGCGAGACGGACGAGGGCCTTGCCCTTCCCGTCGTAGTCGGGCGACCAGACGACGATGGTCGCGCTGTCGCCCTGCACGGTGCACGTACGTCCGTCCTCGCCGTCGAGCCCGCGCCAGAAGCGGACGAAGGGGTTCTGCTCCCACTCGCGCCCGATCGTCGTCTCGTCCGTGTGGCCGGGCAGCACGCGCGTGTCGTGCGGCAGCGTCATGAGGACGTCCATCACGGATCGCTTCATCTGGTCGGCAGGCCCGCCACCGACGGCGTCGCGAAACAGCGTGTCGCCGGAGAAGCAGAGATCGCCGACGACGAACGAGACGCCGTCGTCCGAGTGCCCCGGCGTCGCCAGCGACTCGATCCGCAGGCCGCCCGTCTCGACCGCGCCCGACGTGACCTCGAGCGAGAAGCGCTCGACGAGCTCGTCGTTGCCGGCGACGTGATCGGCATGCCCGTGTGTGACGAGCAGGTGCGTGGGGGTGACTCCTTCGCGCTCGACCGCCGCCAGCAGCGGCTCCAGAGGCGCGCCGCTGTCGACGAACACCGCCGTTCCACCTGGCTCGTCCGCGAGCAGGAACGCATTGGAGAGCCACGACCCGTGCATGCTGCGCTCGACGATCACTCGCAGGATCCTACGCAAGTCCGCCCGGCCTGAGAGAATCGCGCGGCCACCGCACTCGTACCGAGGGAGGAAGGATGAACGACATGTTCGGGTCCCGCGAGGTTCTCGAAGAGGCCGCAGATCGCTGGTGGTTGTTCCTGCTCAGCGGAATCGCGTGGCTCGTGTTCGCGCTGCTCGTCTTCCAGTGGGACTACACGTCCGTGTACGCGATCTCGATCCTCTTCGGCGTCGTCGCCGTGATCGCGGGGGTCAACGAGTTCTTCGCGATCCCGGTCTCGACGAGCGGCTGGAGATGGGTTCACTTCATCCTCGGCCTCGTCTTCGTCCTCGTCGGGATCTATGCGCTGTGGAACCCGTACGACACGTTCTCCACGCTCGCGGCGCTCGTCGGCTTCTTCCTCCTCGCCAAGGGCGTCTTCGACATCACCGTCGCATTCATCACCAAGGAGGAGTTCGAGCTGTGGTGGCTCCAGCTCGTGATCGGGCTCATCGAGATCATGCTCGCCTTCTGGGTCGCCGGGAACTTCCGGAAGGAGGCGCTCCTCCTCGTGGTCTACGTCGGGATCATCGCGCTCGCACGCGGGATCAGCGAGATCTTCGTCGCGTTCAAGCTCAAAGGGCTCCGGCGCAGGCTCGCGGCGGCCTGACGGTTCCATGTTTCGGCCGTGCGGCGCCGGTGTAGGATCGCCCTGATGCGCCGCACGGTTCTCGTTCTCGTGCTTCTCGTCGCCGCGGTGGGCGTCGTCGCAGTGGGTTGTGGCCAGGAGCAGGATCAGACCGCGACTCCCGAGACCGTCGAGGGCGAGTTGACGACGGAAACGACGGAGACCGAGACGACGGAGACCACCGAGACGGACGAGACCGAGACGGAGACGGACGAGACCGAGACGACGGAGACGGAGACGACTCCGAGCGCCGAGGGTGACCCGGCCGCCGGCAAGGAAGTCTTTCTCGGGGCATCCGCGTGCGGTGGCTGTCACACGCTCGCCGACGCGGGCTCCACCGGCCAGGTCGGCCCGAATCTCGACGAGTCGCAGCCCGACTACGAGCTCGCCCTCGACCGCGTGACGAACGGGCAGGGCGGAATGCCGTCGTTCTCGAGCACGCTCAGCGAGCAGCAGATCGCCGACGTGTCCGCGTACGTCTCGTCGGTCGCCGGTTCGTAGGGCTCTTACACTCTCTCGCGTGATCGACCTCAAGGCCGCACGGGCCGACGCGCAGCGTTGGCGCGCCCAGCTCGCCCGCAAAGGCGCCGCGGAGGACTTCGACGCGCTCCTCGCAGCGGACGAGCGCTGGCGCGCCCTCGTTCCGCAGATCGACGAGCTCCGCGGCCAGACGAAGCTGAAGGGCAAGCCCACGCCGGAGGAGCTCGAAGCGCTGCGCCCCGTCAAGGCGGCGCTCAAGGCGGCCGAGGAGGAGCTTGCCGCCGCCGAGGCGGCGCGCGACGCGGCGCTCGCACTCGTCCCGAACCCGCCTCACGACTCCGCACCCGACGGCGACACGGAAGACGACGCCGAGGAGCTCCGCCGCGTGGGAGAGCCGCCGGCGCACACCGATGCGCGCGAGCACACCGAACTCGGCCGGTTTGACATGGAACGCGCGGCGCGCGTGTCCGGGGCGCGCTTCGGCTACGTCATGGGCGACGCGGCTCTCGTCGCGATGGCGCTCTACCAGTTCGCACTCGACCACCTCGCACAGGCCGGCTTCACGCCCGTCATCCCTCCCGTCCTCGTCCGCGAGGAGGCGATGTACGGCACCGGATTCTTCCCGACCGATCGCTCGAACATCTACGCGCTCGAGGCCGACGGGCTCTTCCTCACCGGGACGTCGGAGGTCGCGCTCGCCGCGCTGCACACCGGCGAGATCCTCGAGAGCCTCCCGCTGCGCTACACGGGCTTCTCGACCTGCTTTCGTCGCGAGGCCGGCGCTGCGGGCCGGGACACCCGCGGCATGTTCCGGGTGCACCAGTTCAACAAGGTCGAGATGTTCGTCTTCGTCGAGCCGGAGACGTCGTGGGACGAGCACGAGCGGATGCTCGACCTCGAGGAGCAGTTCTTTCGAGCACTCGACCTCCCCTACCGCGTCGTGAACGTCGCCGCCGGCGACCTCGGAGCCTCGGCGGCGAAGAAGTACGACATCGAGGCGTGGTTCCCGTTCCAGGAGCGCTACCGCGAGGTCACGTCCTGTTCGAACACGACCGACTACCAGTCGCGACGGCTCGGCATCCGCTACCGCTCGGGGGCGGGCGGCCTCGAGAACCCGCACACGCTGAACGGAACGATGGTCACCGACCGCGCGCTCCTCGCGATCCTCGAGAACCTCCAGGGCGGCGTGCCGGACGTACTGACGCGCTACGGCGCACCGGCCGAAGTCCGCGCTCCGTAGCCGTCGGTCAGAATGCGCTCCGGCGGGGTGCCGGAGCGGTCGAACGGGGCGGTCTTGAAAACCGTTGGGGGGCAACCTCCGTGGGTTCGAATCCCACCCCCGCCGTTATCGAAACACATTACACTTGGCTACACCTTTTACGCACTGTCTGGCAAGAGAAATACCTGCAAAACAGCGCTTTCTGTGTGTCGGCAGTTCGCGTACTCGCTGCAGTGCACAACCGAGGCGCCTGAATCACGGCTCGATGGCGACCGAATCGACACGTCGAACACTCGCGAATCAGGCATGATCTGCTCGACAAGCAAATGGGGCGGCACCGCGCGAACGGCCCGCCCCCGGCACAGGAGGTATCTGCTCCCATGCATCAACACCGTACCCACCAAGGGACCGCGTTCGACACGACCGCTCGTGCGCCGCGACGCGAGGTGGCCGCTGTGACTGCCATGAGGCGGCGGGGCAGAGTCACAAGATCCGACGCATCGTCGCCACCCTGATCGAGGGTCGGAGACGCGACTCCGGAGGCGAGATTCGCGGCGGCAACCGTCGCAATGCTTCGAACGCGACGCTGCGTGAGGCATGGACGGTCTGGCTCGACGGAGCGAAGGCCGGCACGATCCGCACCCGCTCAGGCGATCCATACAAGCCCTCTGCGCTGCGGTCGTATGACCTCGGGATGGAGGCACGCGTCCTTCCGGTGCTCGAAGGCGTGATGGTGTCCCACCTCGAGCTTCGCGACCTCCAAGACCTGGCCGATCAGCTCCTCGCCGACGGTCACGATCCCTCAACCATCCGAAACACGTTCATGGGCGTCAGAGCCCTCTACCGGCGCGCCGTCGCACGCGGGGAGGTTGCGGTGAACCCGACTGCCGGATTACAGCTTCCAGCGGTTCGTGGCAGACGTGACCGCATCGCGTCAGTGAACGAGGCCGACAAGTTGCTCGCGGTGCTGCCCGCTGGTGATCGAGCGCTGTGGTCGACGGCGTTCTTCGCAGGACTACGACGCGGCGAATTGATGGCACTCGACGTGAATCACGTGTTCGACACCAACGGCGTCGCCAGCACGATCGCGGTCGAGCGATCCTACGACCCGGTAGCCGGCCAGTACATCAGTCCAAAGAGTCATGCGGGAACACGCCGCGTCCCGGTGACGCAGGAACTCCGCGGCCACCTAGCAGCGCACCGGAAGCGGCTAGGCAGAGGTACGGGACTTCTCTTCGGTCGCACTGCAACGAGGCCCTTCGACGACCGCGCCCTGAAGATACGAGCGGAGAAGGCTTGGCACACGGCCGGACTGACATCGATCACGCTGCATGAAGCCCGGCACACCTACGCGAGCCTTCTCATCGCCGCGGGCGTCAGCTCGAAGGCAGTGAGCACCTACATGGGCCATGCGTCGATCACGATCACGCTCGACCGCTACGGCCATTTGTTCCCCGGCAACGAGGCTGAGGCTGCCCACCTGCTCGACGGGTACCTCGCGCGCGAGCGTGAAGCGCGGGCGGGCGCAAGCTCAGGTCGTGACACGATCGGCGGGCGTAGCCTAGGCTAGTCGCGCCTGCGGGTTCAGATCGCCTGTTCTGCGGCTGACTAGTACCCGAACTGTTTCGCGACACCGCATGGCAGTCACGGACGAACGGTGCGAATGTCTCTGGCTCCATCCTCTTCTCCGCGAGATCCATGACCGCGCGGAAAACCGCGCCGAAGTCTTTCGAGCTGACCTGAAACGAACGGTCGGGATCGACCGGGAGGCCGAGCGCGCGGCGCATCGCCTTGTTGCTCGACTCGAAGAAGCGCACGACGTCCCGCGGCGTGAGCACATTTGGGTCGAGCGGAGCAACGAGCTGCTTCCCTTCGTCATCCACTACGCCTAAGAGGCGCGCGTCGACCAGCCTAAGCAGCTCCCGAGCGAGCTGGAAGACCTGCTCGTTCGCTTCACGGCGGCGGCGGACGATGTCGTCTTCGTGGGCGGCGAGCACGAGTTGGTCGAGGTGATCGGTGTAAGTCGCTGCGCGCTCGACCCACTTGTACTTGCTTGACCATCCCTCGAGAGTCCGCTGCCCTCGCCCGAGCGCTCGCGCTGCCTTGCGGATGGAACGGGGTGGCGTCTGTTCGCGGTACACCACGAAGGCCGAATACGCGGCGGCCGACTCGTTTCCCCGCCTGAGCCAGATCGCCGCGGGTTCGTCAGAAGTTTGGCCTCGGGTCACAGCTGAGTCAGCCATACCTTGGTATCGCGGAAAAGCTCATGGGCGCACCTTCCACAGCGTGTGTGTCCCATTGGGTGCGAGCACGGCTCGGCCGCACGTGATCGGTGAACAGCAGCGCGTAACGAGGCTGAGACTGCGGACCACCGGCAATACCTCTCGGGAGCGAGATGGGTCCGCGCAGCCGAATGGACAATTAAGATGAGGGCGGTCGAACTGCGCATGCGCGCGAGCCGCGCTCGTGCTTTCCCTCGGCGGAGCCACACGCAAGCCCATGGGAGGGCTCCGCATCAAACGGCGTTAGTACGCTGGGCCTACCATGTCCAGCAGCGTGGTACCGCAGCTTCCGGTCAGCGAGAAGCCGCGAGCTCTGGCGATCGAACCGGCCATTGTGCTCGTCCCTCTTGGCCTCTTCGTGGCAGTGATCTCGGTCGCGGCACCAGACGGCAGCTACTTCCCGAGCTCCTGGGGCTGGGCCTCGCTCGCGTTCCTCTGGGCTGCCGCAATAGGCCTCGTTGTTCAGAAGCGCGTCACACTCGGGGCGCTCGACGTCGCGTATCTCGGCGCGTGGCTGGTGCTGCTCGCCTGGACCGCCGCATCAGTGCTCTGGTCGCAGACGACGACACAGACGATGTACGAGGTCGAGCGAGCGCTCGTCTACGCCTCGTTTGCACTCGCACTAGCCGTCCTCGCACGGCGCAGCCTCCCGCTTTCTGCTCCCGGCGCTACTGGCGGGGATCGTCGCCGTTGCTCGTACGCGCTCGCGACGCGGCTGCTCCCGGATCGTGTCGGCACCTTCAACTCCTTTGCCGGTTACCGGCTGTCCGAGCCGCTCGGCTACTGGAACGCACTTTCGATCTTCGTCGCGATCGGAATCGCGGTCGCCGTCGGGCTCGCAGCCAGAGCAGAGGCAGTCGTCGTGCGAGCGCTCTCCGCGGCGAGCCTCGTGCTCCTCGTCCCTGTGCTCTACTTCACGTTCGGACGAGGCGGCTGGCTCGCGCTTGCGTTCGGGATCGCCGCAGCGATCGTCATCGATCCGCGGCGTCTTCAACTCGCGACCACGCTTCTGGTGGTGGCGCCCTGGCCCGCGCTCGCCGTGTGGCGCGCATACGAGTCGCCGAGTCTGACCACGCAGTTCTCTCCGCTCGCCGGCGCATCGCACGAGGGCGCCCGACTCGCCTTGACGATTGCGCTCCTTGCGGTCGTCTCGGCCCTCGTCACCGCGGGCTTCACGCTCCTTGCAGACCGAGATCACCGTCGGACGTGGTGTCCGGCGTGCCTACGGAACCGCACTCGCCCTTGTCCTCGTGAGCTGTGTCGTGGCCGTGATCGCCGCCTACGGAGGGCCCTTCCGAGTCAGCCCGACGTGCGCTCGACTCGATCAAGCAGGCCTCGCCGACGTGAGCGGAGATCGGACGAACCGCCTGTTCAGCCTCTCGTCCAATGGCCGGCTCGAACGTGGGATCCGCTCTCGACGACTATCGGGCGCATGCCGCGCTCGGCTCTGGCGCGGGGACATTCGAGCGGTGGTGGCTCGCGGATCGGGACGTCGCCCTCAAGGTTCGAGACGCACACAGTCTGTACCTCGAGACCCTCGCGGAGCTGGGACCATTCGGTCTGGCCGCGCTCCTGGCCGTATCGTCGCATACCGCTCGTCGCCGCGGTTCGTGCGCGCCGCAGCCCGTACGTCGCTCCGGCGCTTGCCGGCTTCGTCGCGCTGGTCGTCCACGCAGCGGTGGACTGGGACTGGGAGGTGCCGGCTGTGATGATCGCGGGGCTTACGTGCGCAGGAGTCCTTCTGCTGGCGACGGGGAAGGACGGAGTCGGTTGGAGCTCGGGCTGGATGCGGGGGGCGCTGATCGCGTTCATCGCCGCCCTTGCCGTGTTCTCGTTCGCCACCCTGACGAGCAATCGCTACCTGGGACAGGCGTCCGCTGCGCTCGATCGCAGCGAGACCGCAGTCGCCGCACGGGATGCCCGCCTTGCCGAGCGATGGGCGCCGTGGTCGACCGACGCCCTCAATACCAGGCGGATGCGGCTCTCGCCGACGGGCCATTCGCGGACGCCCGGCGCCTCTATCGCCAGGCCATCGCCAAGGACGGCGAGGACTGGGAGCTCTGGCTCGACCTTGCGCTCGCGAGCAAGGGCGACGCGAGACGCCGCGCGCTCGACCGCGCGGCGGCTCTGAACCCGCTGGCGAAGGCAATTCGAGCAGCTTCGAAGCGGCTGAATGTAAGAAATCGCTCCCTGCCGGTAGACCTAACGAGACACTTGAAACGGAGTGCGGGGAGGAAACCGTGAGCGACAGAGACAACGGTGATCTGGAAGCGACTCAAGCGCGAGCGCCCGGAGCCACAGGACGAGTTCGTGTTCTCGCAGTCTTGCCGCTCGCGGCGACATCGGCGCCGACACCGCGTCGATCGGCTGGCGCATCGCACTCGCCGGCGGCTTCACGGCGCTATTGCGTTTTCGTTCGCGCTGACGGGAGGCATTGGCTACGCGGCGAACGCCGTCCAGGGCGGAACGACCGCCGTCACCGACCTCGTCAGGGCCGTCGAACGCCGGAGCAAGGCGAACAACAGCGACCGGACACGCCACAGGGCAACGCGCAGCAATGCGGCGACGCAGTCGAGGACGCAGCAGGCGAGCACGGCAGCGCCAGCACGAGTCACGAGCGCCAGAGGGGAAACCAGTCTGCCGCCTCCGGCCCGCAACCCAGATACGGGGAGAAGGTGCTGATCTGCCACATCCCGCCCGGAAACCCGGAGAACCCCATCACGATCAGCGTGACGCAGAACGCGGTTCCAGCCCATCTGGCGCACGGCGACACCGAAGGGCCGTGCCCGGCGAGGACTCGCTCGTCGATTCATCCGAGCCATCGAGCGTCTGCCTCAGTCGCTCGATGGCTCGATGCATCGCAACGTCGACCGCGTTGGCGGACATGTCGAGCATCGCGCCGATCTGCCGCCCGGTGAGATCTGCGCCGTAGCGGAGCGCGATCAGCTCGCGGTCGCGTTCGCCGAGTTGCGAGACGGCGTCGACCAGCGAAAGGCGGCGAACGCATCTTCGGCCAGGTCGCCGGGCGCCGCGCGATCCTCGACCGAACCGAGCGCGTGCGGATCCTCGAAGGCACCGTTCACACAGCGGCGGGCGATCCCGATCAACCACGCCATCGGCTCTCCGCGCTTCGGGTCGTAGCTCTCGCGATAGCGAAGCGCGCGCTCGAACACGTCGCTCGTGATGTCCTCCGCATCCATCCCGGGGCCGACCCGGTATGCGACGTAGGCGTAGACGGCGCGGATCAGGCGCTCCGGGTGTGCGAGTGGGTCGCGGCGCATCACGGGTTCGCCTCGCCATTTCGGACGCCGAACCTGCACGAACCTCTCGAGTTTCCCGTCCATCCCCCTCTGAGTATCCCCCGAGCCGCTCGGTCTCAGACTCGGGAGGTATTCATGGAGATCACCAACCCTGGCCTGCGAATCTCCAGCCCGGGGTAGGTCGAGACGTGAACGGCGCACCATCCGATCCTGATCGGGACCCGACCGGGTCGCTTCCCTCGCCCACCCTGATGTCGCCTCACGCCGACTGGGCGACGAGGTCGTGCTCGTCCACCTGAAGACGAACCGGATCTTCTCGCTCAGCCCCACCGGCGCGCGCTTCTGGGAGCTGCTCTCCGACGGCAGGACCCGGCCGGAGATCGAAGCCGAGCTGCTCGACGAGTACGACGTCTCGAGGGAAGAAGTGTCGGCCGAGATCGACTCGCTGGTGAGGATGCTCCAGACCGAGGACCTCGTCCAAGAGGGCTGAGGCGGCGTGCCGGCCCATGAGCTCGTCCCGGAACTGGTGCTCGTCGCGCCCGACGAGTACGAGCGCTTCCTACCGGAAGCGGCCGACGGAGAGGTCGAGGTCTGGGCGGGCAACGACGGCTTCGAGGCGTACGGCTACACGGCCGGGGGCTGCTGCTGGGCGCATTTCCCGGGAGCGGCGTCGTTTCGCTTCCTCCCCGATCAGGGGAACGTCGTCGCACTTCCCGACCGAGGCGTCTCCCGACAGCATCGAAGACACCTACCGGCGGGGTGTACTTCCGCTGGTCCTTCAGCTGCGCGGCCACGAGGTGCTCCACGCAAGCGCGGTGAGCACGGCGAGTGGTCTCCTGGTCCTCTGCGGAGTCTCCGGTACCGGGAAGTCCACCTTCGCCTACGGCCTTTCCAGACGCGGGTACCCCTTGTGGGCCGACGACGCGGTCGTGCTCGACATCGAGGACGAGGACACGAAGCTCTGCAGGTGCCGTTCCGGCTGGGCTGCGCAAGGAATGGGGGAATTCGCACGCACGAGCGCCGAGAGTTCGCCGCGATCGCATTCCGATCAGACGTTCGACGATCTTGACTCTGATCTCCAGCGGAGAGAAGACCTGCCGCTCGTCGCAGTCATCCGGCTCGAGCCGACGACGCCTTCGTCGCGCTGCTGCCCCACGCGTACTACTTCCGCCTCTCCGATCGCGGCGAAACGCATTCATGCTCGACCGCTACCTGCGGCTTGCCTCCTCCGTGCCCATGTTCGAGGTTCACTACCGCCCGGGCCTTCGGCACATCTCCGCGGTACTCGATGCGATCGAGCGCGCATCCTGGGCGTCGTGACTGAGCGTCCCACGGCCGCCTCCAAGCCGGTGTCGCGCGTGCGTGACCTCGCCGGCCTCCTCGCAAGCCCGCGCGATGCCTGGCTGGCCGCTCAGGCCTCGGCTGGCTGTGCGTCCTTCCCGTGCTCAAGCGGACGCTTCCGCTGGAGAGGCTCGTACGGCTCATGTGGCTTTCTCCGCATCTGTCGCACGAGACGTCGCGCACGAGCAGCGGACGATCCGCATCGTCGCCCGCCTCTCCCGCGCGTCCGGAGGGAACTGCCTCGAGCGGAGCCTTGTCCTCTACCGCTACCTCGCGCGAGCGAACGCTGATCCACGTCTCGTGGTCGGCATGGCAAGCCCGGCGAGTTTCTCGGCCATGTCTGGGTGACGGTGGACGGCCGGCCGCTGCTCGAGTCCCCGGAGACCCTCGGCGGGTATACCGAGGTCGTGACGTTCAGGGCCGGAGGGGCGCAGGAGGCGTGAGCAACACCGTCTGGCCTCGGACCGAGGCCGCCCCGACTTCGGGCACCTGGGTCGTGCGGCTCTCGACGGGCAACGGGTCGTGCACGTTCGACGCGGCAATCTCGCCCGATGGAGATTCAGCGCAGCTCGTAGCCGACGGCGGCGTGCGGGTGGTCCTCGGCGGCCTCCTCCACAACCGCGACGAGCTCGCAGCCGTGCTCGGCGAGGACCATGGCGTTGGCCCGGCCGCGGCAGTGGCCGCCGCGTACCGACGGTGGGGGGATGCGCTGCTCGGCCGCCTCGAGGGCATCTTCGCGGTCGTGATCTGGGACGGAGACAACGAGACGCTGCTCGCGGCCCGCGACGCGCTCGGCTCGTACCCGCTCTTCTATGCCGAAGTCGGGCGAGACCTCTACCTCTCGAACGCGATCAAGACGGTTGTTGCCCAGCAGAACGTCTCGGGTGCAGTCAACGTCGCGGCGCTCGGAGATCATCTGCTCCACCGCTGGCCGAGGCAGGAAGAGACGTACTTCGAGGCAGTCCGCCGCCTTCCGCCAGGCCATGCGCTGCGAAAGGGCCGAGGCAGCCGTCGCACCTGGAGGTACTGGGATCCGGCACCCGAGGGGAGGGTCGATTGGGTAGAGGCGGACGAGCTCGAGCGGTTTGACACGCTCTTCGAGCGCGCTGTCGCGCGATCCCTTGCCGGCGGTCCCTCGGGAATCTTCCTGAGCGGCGGGCTCGACTCCGTGAGCGTCGCCACAGTCGCCACTGCAGCGTGCAGGCGGGACGGGTTGCCTGACCCGTGGGCGCTCTCGCTGGCGTTTCCGGATCCGGAGAGCAACGAGGAACCGCGTCAGCGCGCCGTTGCGGCAGCCCTCGAGCTCCCGCAAGTCATGCTTGCGTGGAAGGACGCCGTCGCGCCAAACGGGCTCGTAGCGGCCGCGCTCGAGTTGAGCGCTACGTCAGCCGCCCCGCTGCTCAACCTTTGGACGCCGGCGTACGACCGGCTGGCGCTCGAGGGACGAGCACGCGGCTGCGCCGTTATCCTCACTGGCAACGGCGGCGACGAATGGCTCTCCGTTAGTCCCTACTACGCGGCCGACCTGATGCGCACTCTTGACTTTCGGGGGCTCTTCAGGCTCTTCCACCACCAGCGCCGTTCGCACGCCGTCTCGGCGCCGCTGTACCTGCGCAATATCCTGTGGCGCTTCGGCGCGCGGCCGTTGCTGGTCGACGTCGCGAAGAACACGCTCGCACGGTCCCCGGGGCTCGTGCGGAGAGTGAGGGCGCGACGGATACGGGCGGGAACCGGGCCGTGGTTCGCGCCCGATCCCCGGCTCCTGCGCTCACTCGTCGAGCGCAACGTCGAAGCCGACAGTCATGTGTGCCCACCGCACCGCCGAGTCGCCCGACGTCACCCGCGGGTCTACATCCGAGAGATGCGAACCGGCCTCGATCACCCCCTCGTTTCGATGGAGTTGGAGGAGCTGTTCGAGCAGGGCCGGCGACTCGGCATTCGGATGCTTCAGCCCTACTGGGACGCGCCGCTCGTCGACTTCCTCTACCGGACGCCGCCCGAGCTTCTCAACCGTGAAGGTCGGACGAAGGGCTCGTCCGCGAAACCGTTGCTCGGCGACTTCCGGGCCTCGGCTTCGAGACACAGCGGAAGGTGTCCGCGACCCGACTCGCGCGAGCAACCGTCGCGGCGGAGGGCACGAAGGCGCTCAGAGAGCTCGGGGGCATCTCCGCGCTCGCCGAAGCCGGTGTGGTAGATGCGGCGGCACTGAATGAGCGGCTGGCCCAAGTCATCGGGAATCCCGAGTCGCCCGACTACTACCTCGTCTGGGATGTGTTAGCCTTGGAAACCTGGCTTAGGGGACAGCAAAGTGGAGGTACGGCGTGACGGCAAAACGAGAGACTTGGACGCCGATGGGTCTGACGTACCTGGGGGATGTGCACGAGCTGCTCCAGGGCGGCGGAGGAAAACTTTCGCCGAGTCCGGCCGATCCAGGCGAGATCCGGAAGCCGAAGGGCGGCTCGGGATAGGCGTCCGCACGGCAGGTCGACGGCGCGACGACAATTGACGCCGGTCTGTAGCGGGAACTGATCCCGCCCGGCAGGGGTGTGGTGTGTGCCCGTTCGCGATCATCCCCGCTCAAGTGTCTCCCGCACAGTCGTCCTCTCCCGATGACACAACGGCGCTTCTGATCGAGCGGCTCGGCCGCCGGTTCGGCCAACGCGACGTCGTGCGTGATGTCGACGTGTCGCTCGCGCAAGGCGAACGACTTGCGCTTTGCGGGCCGAACGGCTCTGGGAAGACGACGATCCTCCGCTGCATCGCCGGGACGGTCACGCCGACAGCCGGTCGCGTCTCCGTGTTCGGCCATGCTGCGGGCTCACGCGCGGCACGGCGGCTGCTCGGCGTTTCGCTGTCACAGGAGCGCTCGTTCTACTTGCGGCTCTCCGGACGGGAGAACCTCCTGTTCGCAGCCGGCGTTCGCGGCATCTCGCGACCGGAGGCGGTTCGCCAGGTTGCCGAGCTCGACGAGGAACTGCAACTCGACGCGATCCTGGCGGAACGCGTAGATCACTGCTCCACGGGGATGGTGCAGCAGCTCGCCTTTGCGCGTGCGCTGATCGGCGACCCACCCGTAGTGCTCCTCGACGAGCCGACGCGATCGCTGGACACGCAGGCGTACGCTCGTCTCTGGGACGCCGTCGACGCGCGTTCCCACCTCACGCTCGTCGTCGCAACGCATCGCGACGACGACGCTCATCGGTGTCAGCGACGCCTCGACCTCGATGTTCTCGAGCATCACCGCGATTAGAGCGCTCATCCGTCGTGACTTTTTGATCACGGCGTCCTATCGCCTCTCGTTCGGGCTCGAAGCGGCATACGGCGTCCTCGGGCTCGCGCTCTACTTCTTCATCTCACGCACGTTCGACGACGTCGGCTCGAGCGACCTCGGCGATGCGCCCTCGTACTTCGCGTTTGCCGCCGTCGGGGTCGTCGTCGGGACGATCCTCGACGCTTCCACGTCGAGCGTCGGCTATCGCATGCGTGAAGAGCAGACGACAGGGACGCTCGAAGCGCTCGCGGCCACGCCCTTGGGGTCTACCCAGCTCGCGGTGGGCCTCGTCGGCTTTCCGTTTCTCTTCGCAGCCGTTCAGGCGACTTTCTATCTATTCGTTGCCTCGCTTCTCGGCCTCGACCTGTCGAACGCCGACTGGGGCGGGCTCGTCATCGTGCTGCTTTTCTCCGGAGTCGCGCTGGCGCCGCTCGGCGTCTTGGCGGGGGCCGCAGTCATGGTGCTGAAGCGCGGACAGCTGGTCGCCGGAACGCTCGTGTACCTAATGTCCATCCTCGGCGGCATGCTCTTCCCGATCTCCGTCCTGCCGGAGTGGATCCAGCCGCTGGCAGAGGTCATCCCGCTGCGGTACGCGTTCGACGGGTCGCGGGACGCTGCGTTTGCTGGCGGCGGGTGGGAAGGCGACGCCGTCGCGCTCGCGGTCTGGGCCCTTTTCCTCTGGCCGGCCGGGCTTCTCGTCTTCGACCGCGCTGGGAGACGCGCCCGACGGGCCGGGTCCCTCGCCGAGTATTAGACGTTCACAGCCCGTCGGGCTCTGCGCCATGCGCGGACTGCGGCCGGAAGTCGGGCTGCCATCCACAGCGGCCGCCAGCAGTAGGCCGCGGCGAGCCACGCGTTTCCGCGACGCGCGCTTGGGGCCCACAGACGCATGAAGTCGGGCGGCGGAAAGACGCTGCGGACGACGAACTTGATGCGCGCCCTGGCGGTGGGGAGCTCCGTGAGCCAGCCGAGCCCTTGCGCCAGCGGCGGGGCGGTTTCCGCGCGCAAGGCGACCTGTGGCGTCGGCGCCGCGTCGATGTCGAGCTCGCGCAGAAGCCCGTCGCCACGCGGGTCCAGCCTCAGTCCAGCGGCAAAGGAGGGGACGGCATCGAGCCGCTCGGCCAGCACCGCCGCCTCATGCCAGGTCGCAGCGGAGATTTGGGAAAGGGCACGGGCGAGATCTCGCATCGTCTTCTCGTTCGCGCGACCATGGTGGGCGGTGTTCAACGACAGGTGGAGCGCCGACGCCGGGCAATTGAGGATCTCGACAGAGCACGATCCGACCGTCTCCACTTCGGTCTCCTGGGAAAGCACCGTCCACACGACGTCAGGCGGGGCGTCGATGCCCGTGATGGACGTATGGAGCTCGAGCGGGATGCCCGTGTGTCCGTGGATCCATGCCCGGCGACGGCGCCTACCCGGTTCTGCCACCGTGACCCCCAGGTAGCGGAAACCGAGCTCGGGAAGCGCCGCCTCGACGTCATCGATGCGCCGCTCCTCGACGAGTACGTCGATGTCGCCGGACACCCGTACGTCGGACGAGTCAGAGAAAAGTCGGCGGAAGGACGCCCCCTTCAGCAAGATTGCGCGCTGGTCGCGCTCACGGAGACCCGTGAGGAGAACGCCTGTGACGTGGTCATTGGTCAGGTTGAGCGCGGTTCCTACAAGATTCTCGTGGCCTCCCGGGTCGCTCACGCTGCGGAGTGTCGCATCGGATACCCGAGTGCCGGGTGTCCTCATTACGCTTGGAACATGGCAAGTCGATCCGCGACGGTCCCCTTCGTGGACGTCGCTAGAGCTCAGGCGTCGCTCACGGCGGAGCTCCTGGACGATCTCGCCGACCTGATGGAGACGGGCGCGTTCGTGAACGGCCCAGCCGTCGCACGTTTCGAAGCCGCGTTTGCCGCCAGCATCGGCGCCGGGCACTGCGTGGGAATGTCGAGCGGGCTCGACGCCCTTCGGATCGCTTTGCTGGCGGCCGGCGTCGAGCGCAGCGACGAGGTCATCGTTCCCGCGATGACGTTCGTCGCGACGTTCGAGGCCGTGACACAAGCCGGCGGCGTGCCCGTCGTCGCCGACATCCAGGAGAGCGACTACACGCTCGACCCGGATGCCGCCGCCGCCGCCGCGACGCGTCGCACGCGTTTCGTGCTACCGGTGCACCTCTACGGCCAGCTTGCCGACATGCGCCGCCTCAAAGCTCTAGGTATCCCTCTGGTCGAAGACGCATGTCAGGCGCCCGGTGCCGTCCGTGACGGGATTCAAGCCGGAACCGGCGGCGTTGCGGCGGCATTCAGCTTCTATCCGGCAAAGAACCTCGGCGCCATGGGGGACGCAGGAGCCCTCGTGACGGACGACCCCGACCTGGCAGAGCTGGCGGTCGCGCTCCGCGAGCACGGACAGCGACGGAAATACGAGCACCAAGCGGAGGGATATACGGCACGGCTCGATACGCTCCAAGCGCTCGTGCTGCTCCGCAAGCTGCCGCTACTCGAACGCTGGAACGACGAGCGGCGTCGAATCGCCTCCCTTTACCTGGGCGAGCTGGAGGGCGTCGGAGACCTGCGCGTCCCGGTGGTTCCCGCTGGAAGCGAGCCGGTTTGGCACCTCTTCGTGCTCAGGACGTCCGACCCTGAAGGTCTCGGCGAGCATCTCGTTCAACGGGGCATCCAGGCCGGTCGTCACTACCCGTTGCCGGTGCACCGCACAGAGGCCTACGCGTATCTCGGGCACACCAACGGGGCTTTCCCCGTCGCGGAGTCGCTCGCGCGCGAGTGTCTTTCGCTCCCGATGTTCCCGGGTCTGCGCGAAGAGGAGGTCGACCGCGTCGTCGTGGCTGTGAAGGAGTTTTTCGACCATGCCTGATTCACCAGTTAACGACGCGCCGTACCGATGCCTCGTCGAGGTGACATTCGGTGATGCGGTCGTGGTCCACAGCTTCACCAACCTCTACGGTTGCACCATCGGCGCGGAAACGCGGATCGGGCCGTTCGTCGAGATCCAGCGAGGCGTCTTCGTCGGCGAGCGCTGCAAGATCTCGAGCCACACGTTCGTGTGCACCGGAGTCACGATCGAGGACGAGGTCTTCGTAGGCCACGGCGTGGTCTTCGTGAACGACAAGCGCCCGCGTGCGACGAGGGCGGCGGTGCTCTACAGAGAGAGGAGGACTGGGAGCTGCTGCCGACGGTCGTCGAGTCGCGCGCGTCGATCGGCTCCGGGGCGATCGTCCTGGGCGGGGTTACGATCGGCGCC
>CAVUCT010000003.1:0-317630 GCA_963740105.1 uncultured Gaiellaceae bacterium | reverse complement strand
CTGCGGGACGGGAGAGCCTGAGCGGAGGCGCACTTCCCCCCTTGCGGGAAGAAGTGCGCTCTCTGCGGTCCGGCGTCACCGTCGCATCGACGCAGCCTTTCGGCCGGAGGCTCAAACGAGTCCAGGTCTGCCTTTACCTCTCGCCTCCGCTCCCTGCCTTTCGGCACAGGACGGGTTTCTCTAGGTCTGGAAGAGGTGCCCCTGGCGCATCATCTGATTACGGCCGCGCAACGCCGAACGTCTACATGGAGCGGGTGAGCCTCGGGGTGCTTCGGCCTCTGGCCCGCGTGTAGGACGCAGCGCGTGCCCTAGGCAGCTGCCTTCGCCTCCCCTTCGAACGCACTAGTCCGCCGATTATCGCGCGTTCGAGGGGATCGGCCGGGTCTGGATCGCAGTATCGGCAACGACTACCGGCCCTCGGTAGTTCAGCCCGCCCGCCTCGAGCTGCCGGTATCGATCCTGATCGTCACGCCGCGACCGGGAGACGTTGGCTCCCGGTCGCGGCGGCGTATGGCTCAGCGCACCTGGACGTTCCCGCGCTCGACCGGGAGGAGCTGCCCGGTCATGAGTGCCTGAACAGCCGGGTTGTCACAGCGCCACTGGCTCGAAGGAGCTGGAGTGAGCTGGAACGCTCTCGTCACGCGATCGGGAGGGCTGCTTGCTCCCTGTCCATTGTCCTCGACCGCCATGTTCCAGTAACCGCCGAGATCAGCCGGCTGGCTTGCTGATTTGGACATGCCGCTGATGTAGGCGCGGTTGCCGACGACGGCGAGACAGTCGACGGTGAAGTGGATTCGTCGTTCCTGTCCCCGGTTGTTGAGCTGGGCTTGGCCCTTGACGCTGCCATCTGCGTACTCGCGGGCACTGAACGAGAACGTTCGGTAGCCCCCGTCTGCTGTCAAGTGCCCAGATCCGGTCGCCGAGTTGGCGACGCCTCCTGCGATAACCGGCGTTGCGAGAACCGCTACGGCGGCAGCGGCCACTGCCACCACAAGAGTGAGTTGCGGCTTCATGCTCTCCCCTTTCAGGTCTTTGACCGGTACTTCGGCCCGCGGCCGGGACGTGTAGTCCCTGGCAACCTCCGACCCCCTCACACGCCTTCAAGCCGAGGCGAAGCCCGCTGTCATCCCTCTCTCGCGGTATCTGCTCACCTCACGCCCGCTCGTCGTAACTAGAGCTTGCTCGAGGAGCGTCGGAGGCTCTCGGTCTGCTCGGGATTTGTTCCTTCATGCGAGAGACGCCCACACCGCCGACTGTCCGACGCTTGTGCCGTGGCGGCTCTGAACTAGAGCGTCGGTTGGAGCGCGAGTCGGGTGCGGCAGGTCCGTCGTACGCAGAGGTACGGGAGCGTCGACGCGACGAAGAGTCCGCCGAACACGACGGCGAGCGCAGAGAACCCGCCGATCGCGAGCGCGAATCCCCCGAGCACGGATCCGACCAGGTATCCGACTTGGTTCGTGGCGGCGCGAATCGATCCAACCTCGCGACCGAGATCTCCCGACACCTGGAAGCCGTAGACCGTTCCCGCGACGGTCCGCGTCGCGGCAACGAACGCCGCCACCGCAAACAGAAGCAGGGTAATCCCGACCGACGGCGTGAATGCCCACGTGAGCGCCACCAGGATCGAGGCCCCCACGCTGCCTTCGAGCATCGCCCGTCCGGCTCGACCGGGATCGGCGCGTCCCGCGAATTGGTTGCCAACCAAGAATGCGACAGCTACCCCAGCGAGAGCGAGTCCTGTCGCGGCTGTAGACATGCCGAACCTCTCCGTGAAGAGGGCGCCGCTGAACACGAGTGTGCCTGCCCACGCCGAGTTCGCGAGAAGCTCGCCAAGCGCCCAGCGTCTCGCCTCGGAACGACCGAGGAGCCCTGCGAGCGAACCACGCGCGCCTGTGAGGGGTGCGTCTGCGGGCCTCCGGACAACCGCGATGCCGACGAGGAGCGCCGCCGGGAGCGGTAGCGCGAGGAACGCAAGCCGCCAGTTGAGCTCGGCGACGACGCCGATGAGCGGCATGCCGATGATCCAGGCTGCCGGCGCACCGGCAAGGGCGTGAGCCACGACTCGCGTGCGGCTCTCGGGCTCGCTCCACGTGGCGGTAGCGGCCACCCCCGCGGCGATCAGCGTCGCGACTCCTGCCCATGTCGGAATCTGCGCTGCAGCGAGGAGCGCGAACGTCGGCGCGACGGCACTGGCGATCGAGCCGAAAGCCAGAAGTGCGCTGCCGACTCCGAGAAGCGCGCGGGGCGAGAAGCGAACAAGTGAGCGACCCGCTGCGATCGCGACGAGTGCGGCGAGCGGAGCGGCGAGGATGCGGAGCTGACCAGCCTCCGCGATGGAGACGTTGAAGTCCGCGGCGACATCACTCAGAATCGGCGCGAGCGTCAGGACGCCCGCCTGGCTTGCAAAGAGGGCCAGGAAGAGCACGACCGATGGTGACCCGGGGCTCCGGACACGGAACCTCGCGAGTCCCCGCGGTGAGATTCGGGTGGACGGGAAGACGCTCACACCTCAAGGATGGATCGAGAGCGCGCGCTCCGCCATGGGGGTTAACCGAACCTTGCTCGCACTTCCTGCGCGCCTGAGGCCGCGCTCCCGTAGACGACGGCTAGGTCTGCCGCGAGAAGCCCGCGATCTGCCACACGACCGGTCGGTGGGCGTACGTGAGGCGCAGTCCACGCTCCTCGAGGACACCGAACATCGCGCTGGGCGGGTGGACGAACGCGCGGAACTCTTTCCCGCGCACTCTGAAGATCAAGTTCTGCAGAGCAATGAAGAGGCGGGAGATCGCGTTGCGACGTGGATAGCTGAGCACGAGAAGGCGGTTTGCATGGTCGGCTGCTGCGCCGAGGAGCCGCTGGTAGTCGGGGTAGCAGCACACGACTCTGTTGAGCACGACCACGTCGGCGGGAGCGACCCCTTCAGGATCAACGGCGATGTCGTGGATGCGCCGCTGTGCTCGTCCGGCGGCTCCTGCTTCCTGAAGAAGCTGCGCAGCCTCGTTCTCGTACGCAGCCGAGAGCTCGAGGTTGAGCGCGCGGGAAGCGCCCAGTCCGTAGGAGTTCGATCTGAACCTCGCCGACTCCGCCACCGATCTCGAGGACGGTCGCTTCCTCGATGCCCGCCCGCTCGAGGAAGCTGATCATCCGCAGGGCTGTCTTGTCGAGTCCGTGCTCTCGGTATCGCTTTGCGGCTCGATGCGCCATCCGTTGGGTGAAGAAGCCATCACAACCCCGTGGATCGCAGCATCCAGTCACACCGACAGCGTAAGCGAGCGCTGAAGCTGTGAGTTCCACTCGAGTCTTGAAATTGATGTATGCGCTCTCTGCGGTCCGGTGTCGCCGTCGCATCGACGCGGCCGTCGGCCGAAGGCTCGAACGAGTCCAGCTCTGCCTTTATGTCTCGCCTCGGCTCTGCGTCGAGCTAGAAGGTCGCGTCGCGAATGCCGCTGATGATCGTCACCAGGATCAGTGCGGCGGCGACCAGGCGATACACGACGAATACGCCGTACGTGTGACGGCGTACGTAGCCGAGGAGCCATTCGATCGCGAGCAGGCCGCTGCCGAGCGCGGCGAGCGTGCCGACGAGGAACGGGCCCTTCCAGCCGTCCGGAAGCTCGCCGAGGAGGACGTCCTGGACGCCCTTCAGGAGCACGGCGCCGAGAACGGTCGGCAAGAGGAGATAGAACGAAAAGCGTGCGGCACTGTCGCGGTCGAGCTTCATGAAGCGCCCCGCGGTGATGGTGATTCCCGAGCGCGAGACACCCGGAGCCAGCGCGAGCGCCTGCGCGACGCCCATCACGACGGCCTGGCGCAGGCTGAGATCCCCCATCGCCTTCGTCTGCGGCGAGCGGTCGGCCCAGAGCAGGAGCAGAGCGCCGGCGGCCAACAGGATGAGGATCTGCCACGGCTCTCCGAGGTTGTCCGCGATGTAGTTCTCGCCGGCGAGCCCGGCGACGCCTGCCGGGATCGTCGCGACGACGACGAACCACGCGATCTTCTCGTCCGAGGAGTCGATCCTCCGGCGCCCGATCGAGCCAACCCACGCGCGCACGAGGCGCACGAAGTCGCTCCAGAAATACGCACCGACGGCGACGAGCGTACCCAGGTGCAGCGCCACGTCGAACGTTTGGTTGAAGCGGTCGTTCTGCTCGAGGTACGTCCATTCGGCGGCCCAGGGAACGAGGATGAGGTGCCCCGACGAGGAGATCGGCAGGAGTTCGGTGAGCCCTTGCACGATCCCGAGGACGAGGGCCTGAGCGTTCGTGAGGGAGGCGGGGTCGTCCCCCACACCGAACAGCGTGAGTAGGAGGGCAAGCCCGAGCGCCGCCCCCGCGACGCTGAACACGACGGAGCGGCGCACGGCTAGATCCTACGTTCGACCACGGCGAACGGGCCGAGAACAAAAGGGACGCAAATTGCGGCAATCAGGTGAACGGCCACCTTGACCCTGCCGGCCGTGTCCCATAGGTTCCCGAGTGCACCGAGCACGGAGCGCAATTAGGTCGAAGCTCAGCTCGCAGGCTCTACGCGGAAGCGGACGGTCAGCGGGTCGAGTGGACGAAAGCGCCACCGGCTCGGTGAATTCTTGGTCCCGTAGCGTGTGTAGGATCGCGCCGATGCACCTCCGCGCACCGAGCATCGACCAAGGCGTCCATTCGTTCGCCTGGTCGGTCGTCTTCTTTCTCTACATGTGGCTCGGCTCGCTCGCGATCGACGTGCCGGGCGGCATCGCGCTCGTGATCTCGCTCGTCGCGGCGGCGGCGATCTTCCTGTTCGTGCGCACGCGCGGAATCTAGTCCGCTACGCGGTCGCGCCCGGTGGGACGCGGGACGTCAGCGCCGATTCGGGTCCGGCTTGTCGCTCAGCGCGGCGACGAGTCGGTCGGCGAAGTCGCGCCCGATTGCCTCTTCGAGGCGAGCGAGCGCTGGTTGTTTTGGCATCCCCTCGTCCCCGGCGAGCGCGCTGACGTCGTCGAGGATCCGCTGCGAAGCGGCGGGGGCGACCTGTGTGAGCACGGCGGCACTCATGGAACGGGCATCGGCCCCATACGACGGGCCGTCGATCCCTGGCGGGAGTGAACCCGGTTTCCGCGTGCGCCGACCCATGCTCTCGTTGTAGAACGGCATTCGGACGGAGCCTGCCCAGGGGCAGTGAGGTGCAAACACCGTGCTGGATCAGTACGTGACGAGCGAGTGCACGTCGTAGCCGGCGAGGCGCTCTCGGCCGTGCAGGAAGTCGAGCTCGATGACGAACAGCACGCCCGCGACGACGCCGCCGAGCTCTTCGACGAGTTGCACCTTTGCCCGGGCGGTGCCGCCTGTCGCGAGCACGTCATCGACGACGATGACGCGCACGCCTTCGGAGACGGCGTCTCGGTGCACATGCAAGCTGTCCGTGCCGTACTCGAGGTCGTACGTGGCCTCGACGGTTTCACGTGGGAGCTTGCCGGGCTTACGCGCAGCGATGAAACCCGCGCCGAGCTCGTACGCCAGCGCCGACCCGAAGATGAATCCCCGCGCCTCTGCACCGAAGACGAGCGCGGGCTCGCGCGGCCGCGCCCAGGCGGCCAGCTGCCGGATCGTCTCGGCGAAGTACTGCGGGTCGGCGATCAGCGGCATCAGATCCTTGAACACGACTCCTTCGGTCGGGAAGTCGGGGACGTCACGGATCCGATCGCGGAGATCGAGGGTCATCCGGTTCGCTCCACGGTTCCCCGCAGCTCGCGGACGAGCAGGAGATGCGAGAGCTCCTGCGCCACCCGCGACAGCCCCTCGAGATCTTCGAGAGCATCCTTGCGGCGCTGCGCGTTGCGGGCGCGGAGGCCCGGCGCGACGAGCTGCTCGACGAGCGCAGCCTGGCGCCCCGCGCCGGTCACGAAAGTGCGCAGATGGCGCGCGTCGACCCCGAATCGAGCAAGACGCGCGCAGGCGCCGGCGATATCGGCCTCGCTCTCGCCGTAGAAGCGCTCTCCGCCTTCGGAGCGGGACACGAGGAGACCGAACTCCTCGAGCTGGCGCACGAGGTCGTGGGAGACGGCTGCGCGCTCGCAGAGCTCGCCCTCGTCGATTTCGTCCTCGTGACCGAGCACGCCTACGCTCCGTCGGCGCGTCCGGTCGTTGGACGCTCCCGGGCCGTCGAGCTCCTCGCGGATGACCCGCAGCGGAAGGAACTCGTCGCGCTGCAGCTTCAGGATCGTCGTCAGCCGCTCGATGTCGTCCGGCGCGAAGAGCCGGTATCCCCCACGCGTGCGTCGGGGCGCGATGAGGCCCTGATCCTCGAGGTACCGGATCTTCGACACCGAGATGTCCGGGAACTGCTCGCGCAGCTCCTCGCAGACGGAGCCGATCGTGCGGAGGCGCGGCTCCGCCCCTCCCCGCTCCCGCCGTGTCGCGACCGTACTCATCGCTGGAGAAAGGTCAGCCGGTACTTGCCGATCTGCACCTCGTCGTCGTCCTCGAGCACGGTGGACTCGATGCGCCGGCGATTCACGTACGTGCCGTTCAGACTCTCGAGGTCGCGGATCGTGAACGTCTCGCCGTCGCGGACGAGCTCCGCGTGCCGTCGGGAGACGGTTACGTCGTCGAGGAACACGTCACACTCGGGCGAGCGGCCGATGAGCGTGCTTCCTTCGTCGGGCTGGAACGACTGGCCCGCCATACCGCCTCCGGAACGAACGACGAGCGCAGGCCCGCTGATGCCCAGTGCCTCGAGGAGGTCGACCTCCTCTCCCGGTTGCTCGATGTCGAAGGTCATGGTCGTCTCCGTTCCCGTCTCCACGCTCAGCAGCGCGCCGCAGCGCGAGCAGTAGTTCGAGGCCTCCGGATTCTGGAAGCCGCACTCGGGGCAATACGTGTGGCTCACTCGCGGTCCGTGGGAGCGGCCTTCGCGGTGAGGATCTCGCTGAGACGCTCGACGTCGGCAAGCTTGGCCTCCCCCGCGCTCACCTGCTCGCGAAGGCGCGCAACGAGCTCGGCGCGAAGGATGTCGATGCGCCCATGGAGCACCCTGCGCCGGAACGAGACCTCGTCCTCCTCGGTTTCGAGCCCGCGAATCATCCCGCGAAGGTCGTCGTCGCTCAGGGTCGAGAGATCGGGAAGTGGTTCCACCGGCCGCCTTTCTCGTTGGGAAGACCTTGAGTAAAGCAAGTGACGTGCAGAGGGGTCAACCTCAGGTTGAGACTTGAGTCCTCGTCAGGGTTCGCGCTCGACTCGAGAGTCCCTTCCGGCGCGCACCTGCCTCCACGCGCGAAGGGCGTACTGAGCGCCCGCGCCGAGCGAGAGTGCGATCCCGATCCAGAGGAGCACCACGGGCCACGTCGTCCCTTCCTCCGTGACGAGAACGAAGCCGAGCGCCGCATAGAGAACCCAGGTCGCGCTCTTGCCCAGAAACGTCACCTCGAGGTCGTAGCCGCCCGGAGACAGAAGCCGGTAGCCCAGCACGAGGAGGACGTCCCGCCCGAGGATGACGAGCGCGGCGACGAGCGGTATCCGTCCCGTCGCGAGCATGAGGATCGCCGCCGTGCCGATCATGAGGCGATCCGCGAGCGGGTCGGCGACCTGGCCGAACCGGGACTCGACATGCCAGCGGCGCGCCAGGTAGCCGTCGAGCTGGTCGGTGAGCGCAGCAGCAGCGAAGAAGATCCCTGCCCCCCACGCCGGGCCGTCTCCGGCGTCCAGATAGAGCCACACGAACACCGGGATGGCTGCGAAGCGCGCGATCGTGAGCGCGTTCGGGATCGTCTGCCGGATCTCCGCCCAGGGCACGGCGAAACAGTACGCCGCCCCTGCTAGCGTCGCCCGCATGGCGGGCACGTTGCGCATTCCGGGCTTCGTGAACGCGCACAGCCACACGTTTCAACGGGCGCTACGCGGACGCGCGGCCGGCGGCGACTTCTGGGCCTGGCGCGACGTGATGCTCGCCGAAGCTGAGCGCCAGACGCCCGATCTCGTCCGCGAAGCCTACGAGCAGGGCTACGAGGAGATGATCGCCGCCGGGTACACGGCGGTCGGCGAGTTTCACTATGTCGGGGTTCCGGAAGCGCATGCGGCCGCCGCTGCCGCCGCTGCGGCCGGAATCGAGCTCGTTGTGCTGCACGTCGCCTACGCACGCGGCGGCCTCGACCGCTTCCGCCAGGAGTCGGTGCGGGAGTACCTCGAGCAGGTCGAGTCCCTGCGCGCCGCCGGCATCCGCGTCGGGCTCGCCCCCCACTCCGTCCGCGCCTGCCCGGCCGAGTGGCTCGAGGAGATCGGGCGCTACGCCGCCGCAGATGGGCTGCCGCTGCACGTTCACGCGGACGAGCAGCCGAAAGAGATCGAGGAGTGCCTTGCCGAGCACGGCTGCCGGCCGATCGAGCTCCTCGCGCGGAGGGGCTGCCTGAGCGAGCGGACGACGGTCGTCCATGCGACACATGCCAACGGGGCCGAGCTCGACCTCATAGCGGCCCACGGCTCGACGATCTGCGCGTGCCCGACCACGGAGGCCGACCTCGGCGACGGCTTCCTTCCCGCCGAGCGAGTGCGCACGCGCGGCATTCCGATCTGCATCGGCTCCGACTCGAACGTGCGCATCGATCCCCTCGAGGAACTCCGCGAGCTGGAGGGGATTGCGCGACGCCAAACCGGCACGGCGAGGCGTGTTCTCGACGGACGAGCTGTATGGCTTCGGTCGGGAGGTCGGCGCGCGTTCGCTCGGCGTCGATGCCTGGCCCGAGATCGAGATCGACCTCGGGCATCGCTCGCTGCGGGGCGTCGAGTCCGAGCACGTGCTCGCGGCTGCCATCGCGGGCTGCGCGGCCGACGTCGTCGTCTCCTAGCTACAGTCGCCAAGTGGACGTCTCGGAGGCGACATTCGAGAGTGACGTCGTCGAGCGGTCGCGCGAGGTGCCGGTCGTCGTCGACTTCTGGGCGGCGTGGTGCGGCCCGTGCCGGGCGCTCACCCCCGTGCTCGAGGAGCAGATCGCGGCCCGTGACGGATCGGTCGTCCTCGCGAAGGTGGACGTGGACGCGAACCCGAACCTCGCGTCGACCCATCGCGTGCAGGGCATTCCGGCCGTCAAGGCGTTCAAGGACGGCCGTGTCGTCTCGGAGTTCGTCGGCGCGCGCTCGCCGGTCGCGGTGGCGTCCTTCCTCGACGAGCTGCTCGCGCCGCCGAAGGTGACCGGTCTCGTGGAGGAGCTTCGCGCGAGCGGCGAGCTGCCCGACGTCCTCCGAGCCCTAGAAGCCGACGAGCCGGAGCGCGCGCTCGAGCTCGTCCTCGACGCCATCACGGACGCGACGCCCGACGCCCGCGAGCGGCTGCGTGAAGTCGCGCTCGCCGTCTTCGCCGACCTTGGGCACGACGACCCGATCACGGTCGCCTACAGGCGCAGGCTCGCGACCGCGCTCTACTGACGCGGGGACGCCCGGAGACGGGCTGTCCATCTCGCCGTGGCATCGAGGTACGCGCGCTGCGCGTGGACCCCGGTCTTGCCCCAGGCGCCCTCGTAGCTCGGCCTTCCGAGGGCGACGCGCGCAGGCTCGATCTGGGTCCCTTCCTGCCACTCGTTGTAGCTCGTGATCGTCACGATGTCCGCGTCGGCTCCGAGCGCTGTCTTCCACATGCGGTCGTACGTTAGGCCGTCGTTTCGTGGACGTACCACCGCGTGACGCGTCGCGAGCCGCGCGTCGTATCCCGGCCCGACCGACGGCGCGCAGAGGAGACCGACGGCATGCGCCTGCGTGCAGAGCCGCTTGAAGAGCGCGCCGTTCCACGTGACGACGTCGTAGGTGTAGAGACCGTCGAACCCGGACGCCTTGGCGCGTCCGACGAGCGTCGTGTGGCCGAAGACTCGAACGTCGACGAGGTCGCCGAGCGCTTCGGACCATGCTGCAGCCGAGTCGCGATCGACGTCGTAGAGATAGAAGTCGGTGAAGCCTCCCTCTCGTCGGAGCTCCTGGATGTCCTCTGCCGCCCGCGTCGGGGTGCGTCCCCGATACGGCTCGACGTGGATGGCGACCTCGAGCCCATAGCGGGTGGCAGCCTCCTCGACGAGGAGCAGTCGCTCGTGTTCGGGCGAGTCGAAGCCCCACCACGAGACGACGAGGGTTCCGACCCCGCTCGCCGCGATCTCGCGCATCTGGGCGAGGACCAGCTTGGCGTTCGACGAGGAGTACAGACCGCGCGTCGGAAGGTAGGGCGTCGACAGCGTCGGCGTCCCCTCGTGCTCGACGTACCAGTGCGCCCAGCGCCCGTCCCGCGCGGGCGTCGAATACCACGGGTAGTAGAAGATTGCAGCGCGATCCGTTCCCACCGCGTGCTCGGCACCCTCCGCGGGGAGCGCGAGGCACACCGCCACAGCAGCCACGCCGAGCATCGACGGTATGCGTAGTCCGGTCAACGCCGCGCGGGACTCTACAGCGCGTGCCTGACCGCGGCATCTAGGATCGAAGCGATGGCGTCGTACCGCTATCTGATCGTGGGCGGGGGAATGACTGCGGACTCCGCGTGCCGCGGGATCCGCGACCACGACCAGGCTGGGACGATCGGATTGTTCGGCGCTGAGACGCATGAGCCGTACGTTCGCCCCCCGCTCACGAAGGCTCTCTGGACGGGTAAGGACGAGAGCTCGATCTTCCGCGGCACGCCCGAGCTGGACGTCGACGTCCATACCGGTCGGCGGATCGTCTCGCTGGATCTCGACGCGCGTACGGCGACCGACGACACGGGCGAGTCGCACGCATACGAGAAGCTGCTCCTCGCCACCGGCGGCACGCCGAGACAGCTGCCCGGGGATGCGGACGACGTCATCTATTACCGCACACTCGACGACTACCACCGCCTCCGTGGGCTTGCGGGTGACGGCGTCCGGGTTGTGGTCGTCGGTGGTGGCTTCATCGGCTCGGAGATCGCAGCGGCACTCGCGACCAACGGATGCGACGTCACGATCGTCTTCCCAGGGCCGGGGATCGGCGCGCGCATCTTCCCCGCCGAGCTTTCGGCATTCGTGAACGACTACTACCGCGAGAAGGGCGTTACCGTCCTGCCGGAGGAGTCGGTCGAGACGACCTCGTCGGGCTCCGTGACGACGAAGCAAGGAGCCGTCGTCGAGGCGGACGCGGTCGTTGCGGGGCTCGGGATCGTGCCCACGACCGAACTCGCGGAGGGGGCCGGTCTCGAGGTCGAAGACGGAATCCTCGTGGACGAGCTCGGGCGCGCCGGGGGGCGCGACGACGTGTTCGCGGCCGGCGACGTGGCGCGTTTCCCGATGGCTGCCCTCGGCGGGACGAGGCGCGTCGAGCACGAGGATCACGCAAACACGCACGGCCGTGCAGTGGGAGCCAACATGGCCGGCGCCGGCCAGCCGTACGATCACATCCCGTTCTTCTACTCGGACCTCTTCGACCTCGGCTACGAGGCGGTCGGCGATGTCGACTCCGAGCTCGACACGGTCGCCCATTGGGCCGAGCCGAACCGGAAGGGCGTCGTCGCCTACGTCGACGCGGAGGGCAAGGCGCGCGGTTTCCTGCTCTGGGACGTCTGGGACAAGGTCGATGCTGCACGGGAGCTCATCCGCGCGGGCACGGTCGTCGACGCGTCGGATCTCCGCCGCATCCTCGACTGAAACGCCGCGGCGGCGACGCCGAGCCGGGCGACGAGAGCCAAGGCAAGGACGTCGAAGACGACGTATCCGCTCGCGACGCCGCTCGGTGGGTTCCCCTGCGACAGACCGAGGCCGGGAACGGCCGGCCGCCACGTCCACGTGCCCAGCGCCGTGCCGTAGAGCTCGAGCCCTACGACAACCATGAACACGCCGGCGTAGACGGGACGCCGCGTCCAGACGAGTACGCCGATCAGGAACGTGCACCCGATAGTCCCCGCGACGTCGGGCGCGGGCAGCACCGTGACACCAGCGATCCCCCACGTCAGGGCGACGGCACCGGCGGCGACGAGAAGTGCGGTCACGCGCGCCGCGAGGAGCGTCGCCAGGGAGAGACCCGCGAGGTAGACGAGCCCGTGCCCGGGGGGCACGAACGCCGGCAGGTTCTCGAGCCGGTAGCCGTAGAGGCCCCACACCAGCGAGCCGACGATCTCGCCCAGCGTCGCGATCCCGACGACAGCGAGCGTCTGCATGCGCACGTTCGTCGGCTGGGGCACGAGGAGCGCCACAAGCACTCCGGCCGTGAAGACGCCGAGCGCCAGCTGGCCCGTGTGCTCGACGTGGCGATCGACAACCAGGCCGCCGACGGTCCAGGCGCAGACGACGAGAAACGTGACGAGCGGGAGGCGGCGCACTGATCCCATCTTCGTCGATGCATCGACGACGGTTCGCGAATAAGCTCTCCTCAATCGAGTCAGGAGGCTCTCTCATGGCACTTGCACGCGTCGTGTCCTTCGAAGGTGTGGACGGCGATCGAATCGCCTCCCTCAAGCAGGAGATCGAGTCGGGCGAGCGACCCGCGGACGTGCCCGCGACGGAGATGATCGTGCTCCACGACGCGGCCACGAGCAGCGCGCTCGCGATCGTCTTCTTCGACTCCGAGGACGACTACGCGACCGGCGACGCGGCTCTCAGCGCGATGCCAGCGGGCGACACGCCGGGACGACGGACGTCCGTGACGAAGTACGACGTCGCCGCTCGCATGACCTCGTAGCGCAGCAAGGTCGTTCGAGAGGCCTGGGCGTCCGTCAGCCTCCGCGCGCCCTGCGGCAAGGCACCGAGTGCCTACCCGGACGCCCGGGCTGACGACGACCGTAGTGCCCCTCACCTTCCTCGGCAATGACCTGATCGGGTGAACCCCACCCGTGATCAGTGCTTTCGGAGCGCGCGAATCATGCCGACCCCGCGCTTCGTCGACGGCTTCAGCTCTGCGATCTGGAGGCCGACGCGGATCAATTCGGAGACGTCTTCCTCGCTCCACGTCAGCCCGCCCGCGGCGTCGGACCTGGGCTTCGCGGTGCGACCGAGCTCCGTGAGCAGCGTGTGACGACGATGCGGCTCGAAGAACCACTCGAGGGGAGCGCCCTTATCGGGATACGCCTCCCGAAAGAGCTCGATCGCAGCGACTGCGAACATGCGGTACACGAGATCCTGTGCGCCGCGTCGTGTCCGGACGCGACGCGCGTACGAGAAGTCCGTCGCCTGGCGCAGCGCGGCGTCCGAGAAGACCGGCGGCCGCCCTCGTACGTTGCTCGCGCGCTCTGCTGCCATGACGGGGGAATCGGCTTCCGAAAAGCCGGACCTGAGCCCGAACGAGGGTAGGAGCACACGCGTGTCCCGCTCGCCAACCTCTAGTCGGGGCGGCAGGATTTGAACCTGCGACCTTCCGGCCCCCAGCCGGACGCGCTACCAGGCTACGCCACGCCCCGTGGTGTGACGAACCTTAGCCGCTCTCAGAGATTGCGCTGGTAGAGCACGAAGCCGAGCGGGAGGATCGCCAGCAGCGCGACGTACGGCATGAGCGCCACTGGCGATTGCCCTCGATGCGCCGGTCGACCGTGGCGAGCGCCTGGCGCACGGCCGCGGCCGCCTCACCGACCTGCCCCTCCTCGAGCAAGCGTCCGCGTGAGCGACGCGGCGGTCGCGACTCCGACGGAGGGAAGCGACTGTGTCGTTGATCGCGACGCGTATGAGCCAGGGTGCAAACGGCTGCGTCTCGTCGAACCGGCCACGAGCGGCGAACGCCTTCACGATCGCTTCCTGCCCCGCGTGTCGACGAGGCCGCGGTTAGCGGTGACCGCGTAGGCCGCGCGCCCAGGTCGGACCCCAGGGAAGCTGATCCCGTCGCTACGCGAGGCGCTTGTAGAGACGGTCGATGAGCTCGGGCATGGCCTCGAGCTTGTCCGTGATGACCCTGATCCGGTACTCCCGGAAGTGCTCCGCCTCGACGTCGAGTGACTCGGCGATCCGGGCGATGACGTCGTTCGACGGCACCGGGCGGTTGCCGTGGACGATGTGGTTGAGGTAGCCCGCGGAGAGATCGGCCTTCGCGGCGAGACCGCGATACGTCGTGCCGGTCTCCTCCATCAGCCGCTCGATCGTGGGGCCGAAGGGATCGTCGCTGTATCTCCGCCGTCGCGCCATCAGGACTGCGTGACCCATTTCAGCACGTCTGGCGCCGACACGCGCTCCTCCGCCGAGCCGTCGCGACGACGAACATCGACGGAGCCGTCGTCGAGCGACTTCTTCCCGACGATGACGCGCACCGGGCAGCCTATGAGGTCGGCGTCCGCGAACTTCTCGCCAGGTCGCTCGTCGCGCTCGTCGAGGATCACCTGGAGTCCGGCCGCGTCGAGTGTCTCGGCCACCGACTCGGCCAGCGTGAGGACCTCCTCCGCCCCACCGTGGAGCGCAAGAACGTGCACGTCGTACGGCGCGATCGACGCCGGCCAGACGATCCCGTTCTCGTCGTACGACTGCTCGACGACTGCGGCCATGACCCGCCCGGGTCCGACGCCGTAGCTGCCACCGATCAATGGCTTTTCCGTGCCGTCCTCGTCGAGGAACGTCGCCTCGAGCGGCTCGGAGTAGCGTGCGCCGAACTTGAAGATGTGGCCGACCTCGATCGCCGTCTGGAAGCGGAGCGCGCCGCCACACTCGGGGCACGTGTCGCCCTCGACGGGCTCGCGGATGTCGGCGAAGCGCGGATCGAAGTCGCGACCGGCCTGGACCCCGAGCAGATGCCAGCCGTCGCGATTCGCACCGGCGACGAACTGCCCGTCGCGAAGCGAATCGTCGGCGACGATCTCGACGTCCGCGCCGATCGGCCCCAGCGAGCCTCCACTCGCACCGAAAGCAGCCCTGATCTCATCGTCCGTCGCGGGACGGAAGTCGCTGCCGAGGACGCCGAGCAGCTTCGAATCGGAGAGCCGGTCGTCGCCGCGGACGAGGCCGAGCACGAGCGCTCCGTCGGCCGTGACGACGGGCATCGCCTTCGAGGTCGCCGAGCTGTCGATGCCGAGGAACTCCGCCAGCGCCTCGATGGTCGTGATGCCGGGCGTCTCGACCTTCTCGGGTGACTCACGACGCTCTGGCGTGACCGCGGGCCGCGGGATGCCGCGCGCGATCTCGAGATCCGCCGCGTAGTCGCCGTTCTCGCACGAGACGAGCGTGTTCTCCCCAGAGCCCGAGGGCGCGAGGAAGTCCATGGACTCCTTGCCGCCCATGACTCCCGACTCCGCCGCGACCTCCGAGTACTCGAGCCCGCACCGCTGGAAGATGCGGTGGTACGCCGCCTCCTGCTTGCGGAAGCTCACGTCGAGTCCAGCCTCGTCGCGGTCGAACGAGTAGGCGTCTTTCATGATGAACTCGCGCACGCGTAGGAGCCCGCCGCGCGGCCGCGGCTCATCGCGATTCTTGATCGAGAAGTGGTAGACCATCTGCGGCAGCCGCCGATAGGTCTGGATCTCGCGCGCGTGGAAGGTCACGGTCTCTTCATGCGTAAACGGGAGGATGAACCTGCGTCCGGTGCGATCCTCGAGATGGAAGAGCTCGGGAATCGCGATGCGGTCGGTGGCCTCCCACAGCTCAGCGGGTGTGAGCACGGGCATGAGCATCTCCTGCCCGCCGATGGCGTCCTGCTCCTCCCGAATCACCTCGACGATCCTCTGGTGCACGCGCCAGCCGAGCGGCAGGAACGTCCACACCCCCGCGCTCACCTGCCTGATGTAGCCGCCGCGCACGAGGAGCTTGTGCGAGACGGCCTCGGCGTCGGCCGGCGCCTCGCGGAGGGTCGGAATGAAGAGCTGGGACTGTCGCGCGACCATGAGGCGCCTAGGCTAGCGAGGTGCGCTCGAGGCCGATGAGTTCACGGTGTGGTCGCCGTCGGACCTTCAGAACGTCCGCGAACAGAGGAGGATTGTCATGAGAGATCTGGTCGTCAGCTCGTTCGTCACCCTCGACGGCGTCATGCAGGCGCCCGGCGGCCCGGAGGAGGATCCGACGGGAGGGTTCGCCTACGGCGGCTGGTCGGTGACCGCGTGGGACGAGACGATGATGGAGACCATGGGCGAGGCCGAGGGCACCCCATCCGACTACGTCCTCGGGCGCAAGACGTACGAGATCTTCGCCGCGCACTGGCCGCACGTCGACGACCCGATGGGCGTGAAGCTGACCGAGTCCACGAAGTACGTGGCGTCGAACACGCTCGAGGATGGCGACTGGGCGAATACGGTCGTGATCGGCGGCGACGTCGTCGCAAGGGTCCGCGAACTGAAGGACGGCGACGGCCCGCCACTGCGCGTCCTGGGGAGCTCTGATCTCCTGCAGACGCTCGCCGCGAACGACCTCGTCGACGAGTACCAGATCTGGATCTTTCCGGTCGTCGTCGGGAAGGGGAAGCGTCTCTTCGGAGACGACGTGACGGCGGCGGGCTTCGCGCTGGCCGACTCGAAGGTGTCGACGACGGGCGTTCTCATGACGACCTACCGCAAGAGCGGACCCGTCGAGATCGGATCGTTCGAGCTCGAGGAGCCGACCGAGGCGTGACGGTGAACGAGAACCTGCTCGAGGAGAAGCTGGACGCGCTTGCGACGCGACTACCCGAGCGCCCCGACGAGATCGAGGCCCTGGCCACGCTCGTTCGCACGGGCGACGACGCCGACGTCGTGCGTATCAACCCGATCCGTCACGCGGCCGACCACGACCTCGCCGAGGCGGCGGTCGTCGAAGTGTTCCTCCATGCGCGCAAGGTCGGCCTCCTGCGCATGGAATGGCAGTACGTGTGCGCGGGCTGCGGCGACGTCATCGAGAGCTTCCAGTCGCTCACGTCCGCGACCGCGCATTCCTTCTGCCAGACCTGTAACGCGAACCGTGACGCCGACCTGAGCGACTTCGTCGAGATCGCGTTCAGCGTCGCGAAGGACGTGCGGGCCTCGTCGTACCACGATCCGTGGTCGCTGCAGCCGGACGACTACTTCCTCGCGTACCGCTTCACCGGGAACGGATTCATGTCCGACGGAACGCCCATCCGAGCGCATCTCCGAGAGCGGCTCGCGGTGTCCGCCTTCCTCGAGCCGCGGGAAGTCAGGGTGTTCGAGTTCGACGCGAAGCCCGGCTTCCTGTACTTCACCAACGGGCCTGCGCTGACGGTGAGCGACGAGTCGGCGACGGAGGCGCAGCACATCGCGTTCGAGTACACGGGACCTCGTGCCGAGAGCTTCGAAGGCGAGATCGCGGCCGGTCCCGTCAGGTTCGAGTTCACGAACGCGACCGATAACCGCTATGCGCTGATGGTCGTCAACCTGGGCGACTACGAGTGGTCGATGGGGCCGTTCCTCTCGGCAGCGCAGGTCCTCTCGAACCAGACCTTCCTCGACCTGTTCGCGTCGGAGACCATCGTCGCGGCGGAGGGGCTCGAGGTGCGTCGAATCACGCTCGTCTTCACGGACATCCAGGGCTCCACGGCGATGTACGAGCGCGTCGGCGATCTCAAGGCATTCGATCTCGTGCGGCTCCACTTCGGCTTCCTGCGCGAATCGATCACGCGCAACTCCGGTGCGCTCGTCAAGACGATCGGCGACGCAGTGATGGCGAGCTTCCACGACCCGCGCGACGCCGTTCGGGCGATGCTCGACATGCACGGCCGGATCGCGAGCTTCAACGCCGACGCGGGCGAGGAGCTGATCTCGCTCAAGATGGGTGCGCACACGGGCGCCTGCCTGGCAGTGACACTGAACGGCCGCCTCGACTACTTCGGCCAGGCGGTCAACCTTGCGGCCCGAGTGCAGGCGCTCTCCGAGGGCAACGAGATCGTCCTGACGCACGAGCTCGTCGACGCGCCGCGCGTCCGCGACGTCCTCGACGGCCATTCGCTTACGGCGGAGTCTGTCGAGCTCAAAGGGATCGACGGCGTCGTCCGGATCCACCGCCTCCGTGTCGCTACTCCAGCGGGATCAGCGAAGCCTCGGCCATCGCGAGCGCGGCCGGCTTCGCCATCTTGAGCCGCTTCGGGCGCTTCATCCCGTCCGCGAGCCAGCGATCGATCTCGACGAAGAGCTCGTCGATGAGCGTCTCCGAGGCAACCTTCTTGAGGACGCGGCCGTGCGCGTAGATGAAACCCACGTCGCGGCCGCCCGCGATTCCGAAGTCGGCGTCCCCGGCCTCTCCCGGCCCGTTCACCGCGCAGCCCATGACGGCAACCTCGAAGGCCTCGGGGTAGGTGCGTAGCCGATCCTCCACGACCCGTGCCAGGCTCTCGACGCCGACATTGTCGCGTCCGCAGGACGGGCACGCGATCATCACCGGGCCTCGTTCTCGGAGGCCGAGCGCCTTCAGGATCTCCCACGCGACACCGACTTCCTTCACCGGGTCCGCAGTGAGTGAGACCCGCATCGTGTCGCCGATCCCGTCCGCGAGCAGCGAGCCGATGCCGACCGAGCTCTTGATCGCACCCGCGAACTCGGTGCCTGCCTCCGTGACGCCGAGGTGCAGCGGATACGGGACCTTCGCGGAGAGCATCCGGTAGGCGCGGATCATCGTCGGCACGTGCGTCGCCTTCACCGAGATCTTGAAGTCGCGGTACTCGAGGCGCTCGAGCAGCTCGACCTCCTCCAGCGCCGCGGCGACGAGCGCCTCGGCCTGATCGTGCTGGGCCAGTGCGCTCAGATGTCTCGGGAGCGAGCCCGAGTTCGCGCCGATGCGCATCGGGATGCCGGCCTTCTTCGCCGCGCGCACGACCTGCTCGACCTTGTCCGGCCCGCCGATGTTTCCCGGGTTGATCCGGACGGCCGCGACGCCCGCGTCGATCGCCTTCAGCGCAAGCGACGCGTTGAAGTGGATGTCCGCGATCACCGGTAGCGGCGACAGCCGGACGATGAGCGGGAGCGCTGCGGCGTCCTCGTTCTTCGGGACTGCGACCCGCACGACCTCGCAACCGGCCGATGCGAGCGCGGCTATCTGGGCTGTCGTCGCGGGAACGTCGTGGGTCTTCGTGAGCGTCATCGACTGCACGACGACGGGCGCGCCGCCCCCGATCAGCACGTCGCCGACACGAATCTGAACCTCGCTCGCCACGCCTAGAGCGTAGCCCGGGACGACGCTACGAAAGCTTTCCGATGTCGTTCGAGAGTCCGACGAAGAAGAGCAGCAGCACGACGGCGAGCCCGACGACCGACACGCGCTCGTAGACCTCGCGCTTCAGGAACCTTCCGCGCGCCCCCTCGATCAGCGTGAACAGGATGTGGCCACCGTCGAGTGGCAGCAGCGGCAGGAGGTTGAGGAGCGCAAGGGACAGCGAGATGAGCCCGAGCACCCACAGGTAGCTCTCCGCTCCTCGCTCGACCGCGTCGGAGGACGCTTGCGTGATGCCGATCGGACTGGAGACCTCGTCGCGTCCGTCCCCTGTGACGAGCCGACCGAGCGACTTGAAGATCTCCTTCGCGACCAACCCGGTCACCTCGACGGCTTCCCCGACTGCAGCGAAGAATCCGAGCCCCTTCCCTTCGAGACCGAAGCCGAGCCGGTAGCGCTCGTCTACGAGCTGCGGCGACACGGGACCGAGCTGGAGGTCCTCCCCGTCGCGCACGACCGTGACCGTCAGCTTCTCGCCGCTCGATTCGCCGATCGTGTCGGCGATCTCGTCGGGCTTGACCGCTTGCCCGTTGATCGCGACGATCCGATCGCCGACCTGGAGGCCGATCACCTGCGCCGGCGATGCGACTCCGGCCTCGAGCTCCGGTGAGATCGCGCCGACCACTCGAGTGGCCTGGCCCGCAACGGTCATGAACAGGAAGGTGAAGATCGCGATCGTCAGCACGATGTTCGCTGCGGGGCCGGCAGCGATCGCGACGAGCCGCCGCCACGTCGCTGCCTTCCAGTACGCATCCGGACCGAGCGCGTCGCGGAGCTCCGTCAGCCCTTTCTCGGCAGACGCGTGGGACGCGGGTGAGACCGTCTCCGCCCTCAGAGCGTCCTCGAAGTCGTCCAGCGCGTACGGGGCCGACTCGAGATCGTCACCCTCCAGGCTGCGCTTGACGCGATCGACCGGACCGGCGAGCGCGGGAGCATCCTCCACTGCCTGCGAGAAGCGCCGTTCGGCGTCGTGCGGAATCGGCCGGTGCATCCCCGGGATCGTCACGAAGCCTCCGAGCGGAATGGCTCCGATCCCGTACTCGATTCCCCGCCGCGTCGTCTTCGCGACCGCGGGTGGGAAGCCGACGTAGAAGCGCCTTGGGCGTAGGCCCACGGCCAGCGACGCGAAGAAGTGCCCCGCCTCGTGGATGAGAATCAGGAGGGCCAGTCCGAGGATCGAGATGAAGATGCTCATGCGGCGTGTGCCAATCTTCCCTGCGTGACTCGCCGGGCCTGCTCGTCGGCCTCGACGAGCGCTGAGAGGTCACCTGCCGGTGCGCCGTCGACCTCGTCGAGCGCGTGGTGAACGAGCGCAGCAATCTCCGTGAAGCGAATCCGGCCGTCGAGGAACGCCGCTACCGCCACCTCGTTCGCCGCGTTGAATGCACAGGGGTACGTGCCGCCCTCCTCGCCAGCGTGACGCGCGAGCGGCAGCAGCGGAAAGCGCTCCGGGTCCGGCGGCTCGAACTCGAGTTGCAGCCCGACGGAGAAGTCGAGCCCTGGCACCGACGTGGCCCTTCGCTCGGGGTGCGTGAGTGCGAACGAGATCGGGACGCGCATGTCGGGATAGCCGAGATGGGCTAGCGACGCGCCGTCGCGAAAGCGGACGAGCGCGTGGACGACGGACGTCGGATGCACGACCACCTCGATCCTGTCGTAGTCGAGACCGAAGAGGTAGTGCGCCTCGATCAGCTCGAGGCCCTTGTTCGCGAGCGTCGCCGAGTCGATCGTGACCTTCGGGCCCATGGACCACGTCGGATGCGCGAGAGCCTCCTCCACGGTCACTGATTCGAGCTCCTCCGCCGATCGGTTTCTGAACGGTCCTCCCGAAGCGGTCAGCACGACGGACGCGATCGTCTGCGGGGCGTGCCCTTCGAGGCACTGGAAGAGCGCAGAATGCTCACTGTCGACGGGCAGCAGCAGCCCTCCTCCCCGCCTCCATGCCGCCATGGCGAGGTCTCCGGCGGCAACGAGGCTCTCCTTGTTCGCGAGCGCCAGTGTGACCCCGTGCTCGAGAGCCCACAGCGTCGCGCCCACACCGGCGAACCCGACGACCGCGTTCAGGACGAGGTCGGGCGCGGCTGCGTCGAGAAGCCCGGTGAGTTCGCCACCGACCTGCGTATGCGAGACGCCGAGCCGTGCGGCAAGGTCGTCGAGAGGCTGCGCGCCCGATGCAAGGGCGCACACGGTGAGCTCGGGGTTCGCGGCGACCACCTCGAGCGCCTGCCTCCCGATGGATCCCGTCGCCCCGAGCAGGGCGATTCGTCTCTCGCGCACGGGCGAAGGCTAACCACGCTCGTGTTCAGACACGGCTACGCGGCGCCGAACGCGAGGATCGTGAAGTAGGCGGCCGGCCCGGCCCACAGAAGCGAGTCGAGCCGGTCGAGCATCCCGCCGTGGCCGCCCAGCATGCGGCCCGAGTCCTTCACCTCGAGGTCGCGCTTCACCGCAGACTCGAAGAGGTCTCCGAGCACCGCTGCGAGCGCGATGACGAGGCCGAGGAGGAGCGACTCCGGAATCGTCAGGAACTCGTCGCGATCGCGATAGAGGATCACGAAGGCCATGCCGACCGCCGCGAGCACTCCCCCGATGAATCCCTCCCAGGACTTCTTCGGCGAGATCGCCGGAGCCATGCGGTGCCGTCCGAACGTGCGCCCGACGAAGAACGCGCCGGTATCGGCCGCGAATACGGTGAAGAGAATGGCCATCGCCGCCCAGAATCCGTGCTCCGGGATGTCGCGCACGAGCAGCAGACAGCCAAGACCTCCACCCACCCACGCCACCCCCAGCAGCGTCAGGCCGAACGACGTGGTGGCGGATTGCCGTACGCCCCCGATCGCGAAGTCGACGAAGGCGAAGAGGAATGTCGCGAGGACTCCGCCGAGCATCCACTCGAGACCACCGAGCTGCAGGCCGAGAAGCGTCACGGCGAACCCGAGATAGCCACCGAGGACGAGCGGCCGCAGCCGGCGCCCCATGACGTACAGCTCGTGGAGCGCGAGCAGGCCGCCCGCCAGCGCGAGCACGAACAGCCACCAGCCGCCCAGATAGACGAGCCCGATGACGAGCGGCAGGAGCAGCGCTGCGACGAGGATCCGCGAAAGCAAGGGATTCACCGGGCGCCGAACCGACGTCCGCGCCTCGCGTACTCGTCGACGGCGGCGCGAAGCCGCTCCTCGCCGAAGTCAGGCCACAGCGTGTCGTCGAAGACGAGCTCGGCGTAGGCCGACTGCCAGAGCAGGAAGTTCGAGATCCGCTGCTCGCCCGACGTCCGGATCACGAGGTCGGGATCGGGGAGCTCCGGCGCGTAGAGCCGAGAGGCGATGGCCTCTTCAGACACGTCCTGCGGTCTGGTTCCTTCCTCGACGATCCTGCGCGTTGCTTCCACGAGCTCGGCGCGACCGCCGTAGTCGAACGCGATCCAGAGCTGAAGCGTGCCCAGATGCGCTGTCGCTGCCTCGAGGCTCGCCATCTTTGCCTGCAGCTCCGCGGGGATTCGATCGCGGCGCCCGAAGAAGCGCGTACGCACGCCCTGCTTCGCGAGGTCCGGGAGCTCACGGTCGATGGTTTCGTCCATCAGCTCCATGATCTGCTCGACCTCGTCGGGCGGACGCGCCCAGTTCTCGGTCGAGAACGCGTAGACGGCGAGGGAGTCGATACCGAGATCGACGGCCGCCTCGACAGTTCTCCGGAGGGCACGCGCCCCTTCGCGATGTCCCTCTCCAACCGGGAGGCCGCGCGCAGACGCCCAGCGTCCGTTCCCGTCCATGATGATCGCCACGCTTCGGGCTTCGTCCGAACCATGGCTAGCAGATGCCTCCGTCATTTCCTACCGCTTGCGGCGATCAGACTTCCATGATCTCGGCCTCTTTCACCTTCAAGAGGTCGTCGATCGACTTCGTGTGGTCGTCGGTGATCTTCTGCACCTGCTGCTCGGCGCGGCGCTCCTCGTCGTCGCCGACCTCGCCGTTGACGACGAGTTCCTTGAGGTGCTGCATGACGTCGCGCCGGACGTTGCGAATGGCCACCTTGCCGTCTTCCGCGACACGTCGCACGACCTTCACGAGATCCTTGCGCCGCTCTTCGGTGAGAGCGGGAATCGGAAGTCGCACGACCTTTCCGTCGTTGGACGGCGTCAGGCCGAGATCGGATTCCTGCACGGCGCGCTCGATGTTCTTGATCGCGCCCGGGTCGAACGGCTGCACGACGAGCAGTCGCGCCTCGGGAGCCGAGATCGATGCAAGGCTCTTGAGCGGCGTCGGTGTGCCGTAGTAGTCGATCGTGATGCGGTCGAGGAGCGCAGGCGACGCGCGTCCGGTGCGGATCGAGTTGAACTCGTGGTGCGTCGTCTCGATCGACTTGTCCATGCGCCTTTTCGCGTCCGCGAGGAAGTCCTCGATCGCAGCCATGAGCCCTCCTTCAGGGAGTCCGGATGATCGTGCCTACACGCTCGCCCGCGGCGACGCGTCGGATGTTGCCCTCTGCCAGCTCGAAGACGTGGATCGGCAGCCGGTTGTCCATGCACAGGGACAACGCCGTCGTGTCCATCACCTTCAGTCCGCGCTCGATCGCCTCGAGGTGCGTGAGCTCCGGCAAGAACTGCGCACTCGGATCTTCGTTGGGATCGCCGTCGTAGACGCCTCGCACCCTGTTCTTGGCCATGAGAATCGCCTCGGCGCCGATCTCGAGTGCGCGCAGCGCCGCCGCGGTGTCCGTGGTGAAGAACGGGTTTCCGGTTCCGGCCGCGAAGATGACGACGCGCTCCTTCTCGAGATGGCGGATCGCGCGGCGGCGGATGTAGGGCTCCGCGACCTCGGAGACCGCGATCGCCGACTGCACCCGTGTGTTGACGCCAAGCCGCTCGAGCGCGTCCTGGAGCGAGAGCGCGTTCAGCAGCGTCGCGAGCATCCCCGCGTAGTCCGCGGTCGCGCGATCCATGCCCTCGGCCGCCGCAGCCATGCCGCGGTAGATGTTTCCGGCTCCGACGACGACCGCAAGCTGCGTTCCGGCCTCCTGGACCGCAACGATCTCCTCGGAGATCGCGGTGACGGTCGACGGGTCGATCCCGTACTCACGACCTCCGAGCAGTGCCTCGCCGGAGAGCTTCAGAAGCGCCCGCTGAAAGCGGGTGCCGCTCGAGCCGGCGGCCGCTTTCGTGACCTCGTCGGTGCTCGCGGTCACGAGCTCGCAACGGAGATGCGCACGAACCTGACGACTGCCGCACCCGCGTCGCTCAGCGCCTGGCCGACCGTCTTCGACGGCTCGTGGATCCACGCCTGCTCGACGAGCGCACCGCCGGGCGTGGCTGCGAAGAACCGCTTGTTGAGCATGCCGTCGACGATCTTGTCACGCGCGGCTTCGGGCTTCGACTGCACCTCGTCGGTATTCGTGTAGATCGAGCGTTCCGCCGCGACGACGTCGGCGGGAACGTCCTCCCGTGTCGTCCATTCCGGTGCCGCGAACGAGATGTGCATCGCGAGCTGGCGAGCGAGCTCCTCGGAGCCACCCTCGAGCTCGACGAGCACGCCGATCTTGTTCGCAGGCGGATGCGCGTAGGCGGCGAGGACGTTGCCTGAGGGCGCCTGGTAGCGCTCGGCACCTACCACCACGATGTTCTCGCCGAGCTTCGCGATGAGCTCGATGCGCTCGTCTTCGGACGACTCGACGGCGTCCGGGCCGTCCGCATGGACTCCGCGAAGCACCTTGATCGCGAACTCCTGGAACTCGTCGCTCTTCGAGACGGGCTCCGTCTCGCAGCCGACGCCGACGACGGAGCCCACTCCGTCCTCGACGATGTACCCGACGAGGCCCTCCGTGGTCTCACGTCCCGCCCGCTTGCCTGCCGACGCCATGCCCCGCTCGCGCAGGAGCGTGCGGGCCGCGTCGAAGTCGCCGCTGGTCTCCTCGAGGGCACGCTTGCAGTCCATCATCCCCGCGCCGGTCGCGTCCCGAAGCTCTTTCACCTGCGACGCGCTGATGGTCGTGCTCATTCCTGGCTCCCCCCCTCTGCGACCGCCACCGGCTCGGGCTCGGCCTCGGGCTCGACGTTGTCGGGCTCGGCCTCGGGCTCTCCCGCCGGCTCCTCGGGAGCCACCTCGGCTGCCGGCTCCGCGGCTGCCGGTGCGCTCATCTCCGCAGTCGTGACCTTCGAGCGACCGGCGGCGATTCCGTCGGCGATGACACGTGCCACCAGATCGCACGAGCGGATCGCGTCGTCGTTGCCCGGGATCACGAACTCGGCCTCGTCCGGATCGGCGTTCGTATCGACGAGCCCGATCACCGGAACGCCGAGGCGATGCGTCTCGCGTACCGCCAGCAGCTCCTTCTTCATGTCGATGACCAAGACGGCGTCGGGCTGACGCTTCATGTCGGCGACGCCGCCGAGGTTCGCCTCGAGCTTCTCGAGGTCTGCCTCCATCCCGATGCGCTCCTTCGACGGCAGCAGCGCCAGCTGACCGTCCGCCTTCAGGCGGCGAAGGTCGTGAAGGTAGGCGATGCGCTCCGAGATGGTGCGCCAGTTCGTGAGCAGGCCGCCTAGCCAGCGGTTCGCGACGTACGGCATTCCGACGCGCGAGGCGTGCTGCGTGACGGCGTTCTGCGCCTGCTTCTTCGTGCCGACGAAGAGAATCGTCCCGTTGCGCTCTGCGATCGCGCGCGCGAACTCGTGCGCCTCGATCAGGAGCTCCTGGGTCTTCGTGAGGTCGATGAGGTAGATGCCGCCGCGCTCGCCGAAGATGTAGCGGCGCATCTTGGGATTCCAGCGACGCGTCTGGTGGCCGAAGTGGACGCCGGCCTCCAGCAGCTCTCGCATCGTGACGACTGACACGCGATCAGCCCCTTTCCGAATTGGTTGATGGTGATCCACCGGCGGGCCGGGCGGAACCGCGCACACAGCGACGGCACCCCCACCACGGCTGGTCGCCGGGTCGAAGGAACGAAGACCTCGTGAGTCTACCCGTAGGGGCGAGCGATATCTCGCCGCTACAGCGATCGCGCTCGTTCGAGCGCCACGACGAGGTCTGACGGAAGCGGCGACTCCACATCGATTTCCGCACCGGTCACCGGATGCGCGAACCGCAGTCGGAACGCGTGCAGAAACTGCTGCCCGAGGCCGACGTCGCCCTTCACGCCGTACGTCGTGTCACCGCTGACGGGAAGGTCGATCGCGGCGAGGTGCACGCGGATCTGATGTGTCCTTCCGGTCTCGAGCCTGACGTCGAGAAGAGTGTGCTCGGGCAGCGTCTCGGCGACCTCGAACCAGGTGACCGCTTCGCGCGGCTCCTCCGTGTCGAGCGAGCGCTTCGTCGGATCGCGCCGATCGCGCCCGATCGGGGCGTCGATCCGACCGGTGCGCGACCGCGGATGCCCCTTGACGAGCGCCAGGTAACGGCGCTCGACCTCTCGCCGCCGAATCGCCTCCTGGAGCACGTGGAACGCGTCCGGCGAGCGCGCGACGACGAGAAGCCCCGAGGTGTCGCGGTCGAGCCGATGCACGATTCCGGGCCGATCCGGGTCGTCACCGCCCGCCGCGCCGAGCGTGAGCAGTTGTCCCGCCAGCGTGCCGGAGTCGCGTCCCGCGCCGGGATGCGTGGTCATCCCCGCCGGTTTGTCCACCACGACGAGGTGCTCGTCCTCATAGGCGATCTGCACGGTCACCGGCTCCGCCGACAGTGCTGCGGCCGCGGCGGGCAGCTCGACGACGACGACCGAGCCCGGCTCGAGGCGATGGCTCTTCGGCCGCGACGCGCCGTCGACCGTCACCGCACCCGCTACGAGCAGGCGCTCAGCTACCGAGCGAACCGCAATCTCCGGCCGTGAGGCGAGCACGCGGTCGAGCCGCGACCCCGCGTCGCTGTCAGCGACGGCGAAGCGAAGCGTCGCCACCGCGCGCTCCGTGCATTCGATGCGAGCGATCGCCGAGGACGAGAGCGCCGAAGAGGATTGCGACGCCGACGACGATGAAGATGTCCGCCAGGTTGAAAGCCGGCCACGCGACGAAGTCGAGGAAGTCCGTCACGTGCCCGAGCCGGATGCGGTCGATCAGATTGGCGATGCTCCCTCCGAGCACGAGACCGAGCGCGACGGGAAGTACGGGATGGCGGCGTCCGGATCGCGCGAAGAAGACGAGCATCGCCGCCACGGCAACGGCGGTCACGGCGATCACGATCGGGGTGCGGCTGCCGAAGAGCCCGAAGGCGATCCCGGAGTTCTGCACGTGGTGGATCGAGAACGGGCCGACGATGTCGACGCTCTCGCCGAGCGCAAGCGTGCGCCCCACGACCTGTTTCGTGAGTTGGTCGGCGAGGACCGCAGCGCCGGCGACGAGGCCGAGAATCACCCATTGGGACGGCCCGGCCGCGAGCGACCGCTCGGCGGACGAGACCGGCTGGAGAGCGTTTGCGGTGGAGCCGATCCGAACGTCGACGGCAGGAGCGTCGGTCGTTGCGGGCTCGCTCACCTACGCTCTGCTTTCGAGCGCGCGCTTGTCGTCGATGCAGAGGGTCGCGTACGGGACGGCTTCGAGGCGCTCCGCGGCAATCGGCTTACCGCAGCTGGCGCACAGGCCGTAGGTGCCGTCGTCGATCCGGGCGAGCGCAGCCTCGATCTCGGCGAGGAGGTGATCGGCGTTCTCCTCGAGCCCCTCGTCGAGTTCGCGCATGAACGTCTCGGACGCGCTGTCGGCGATGTGGTCGCCCGAGCCGATCGCGAGATCGCCCGTCTCCTCGAGCACCGAGCCGTCGTGATGGATCGCCGCCCGCGCGTGCTGAAGCCGCGTGCGCTCGTTCTCGAGCAGCTCGCGGAAGCGATCGAAGTCCGGGCCGCCCGTCACGGCCCACAGGATAACCGCGGCTCAGCCGGCGACCTTGCGGATGCCACCTTCGGTGATCTCGCCGACCGCCGTCGGGCGGGTCACGGACGTCTGGACGTCCTCCTCCGCAGTCACGTCCTTGCCTCCCGGCCACTCGCCGAGCGACTCGAACGCGGCGCGGAGCTGCGCCCGGATCTTCACGATGTCCTCCTCGAGGCGGCGCTTCTCGGCCGCGGACTCGCGGGTGACGCGCCGCGACTCGGCGTGCGCCTCCTGGACGATGAGATCGGACTCGCGCCGCGCCTGCTCCTTCATGTCCTGTGCGGCGCGCTCGGCGGATACGAGCGTCGAGCGAAGAAGAGCTTCGAGCTCGCGATGCTTCGCCGCCTCGCCTTCGAGTTCCTCGAGGCGGTCCGAGAGATCTGCGCGCTCGCGCCAGACCTGCTCGAAGCTGTCGACGATCTCCTCGAGCAATTGATCCATGGGACCGCGCCGATACCCTCGGAGCCAAGCGCGCTTGAGGTCGACGTGTCTGATTTCGACGGGAGTGAGCGGCATGTGACCTCCTACAGGACTGCCCCGATTAGGGCGTTGAGGGCTCGAGCCGCAACGAGCAGGACGATGACGGCGACGATCGGCGAGAGATCGAGCGGGCCGAGTGTCGGTATCCGGCCTCGGAAGAGGCGCAGGTAGGGGCTGACGACTTCGTCCAGGAATCGTTGCAGAGTTGAGGCAACAGTGGAATACGGCAGCTGAATCCATGACAGCAGCACGTAGGCGAGGATGAACAGGATGTAGATCGACGTGAACACGGTCACGAAGCTCTGCAAGGACGACGCAGCGTCTGCGAGAAGGCCGAGTGAGGCGTGCGCGCCCATCGGACGCGTGTTCGCCGTGACCGACGCCGTTCCTTGCGAGTCGCCCTACGTCACGCCTGGTTGTAGAAGCCACCGCGCTCGATCGCGCGGGCGCGTTCCTCGGCAGAGAGCTCGACGTCGCGCGGCGTGAGGAGAAACACCTTGTCCGCGACCCGCTGCATGCTCCCGTCGAGCGCGTACGTGAGGCCACTCGCAAAGTCGATCAGCCGCTTCGAGAGCTCGGTATCGGCGCTCTGGAGGTTGATGATCACCGGGATCTGCGCCTTGAAGCGGTCGGCGATCTGCTTCGCATCGTTGAATGCGCGCGGTGCGACGAGGTGTACTTTGGCCGGCGCCGGAGCGGTGATGCTGCGCAGCCTCGACGACCGCTCGTGTCGCGGCGCCTGCGCGGCGGACTCCTCGGAGGGCCAGTCGTCGTCGCCGTCGGCGCTGCTCGGCAGCCGTCGCACGTTCCGGCGATCGCGGCGCCGATGGCTCTCTTCGGCGTCCTGCTCGCTCGTCGGCATGCCGTCGTCGTCCCACTCCTCGTCCTCGGCGATACCGAAGTAGACGAGAGTGCGGCTCCACAGGTCGCTGAACCCCATGACCGCGGGATACTAGCCCCGCTCGGCAGAGAAGATCGTCGCTCCGACCCGCACGAGCGTCGCCCCCTCCTCCGCGGCGATGCGGTAGTCCTGGGACGTTCCCATGCTCAGCTCAGCGAGACCGTGTGCTTCGGCGAGCTCGCGGAGGCGGCGAAAGTAGGGCCGCGACGCCTCTGCATCCCCTGCGAGCGGCGGCATCGTCATCAGGCCGCGAACCTGCGGATACGTCTCGACGAACGTCCCGATCTCGTCCGGCTCCATTCCCGATTTCGACGCCTCGCCGGCGAGATTCACCTCGAGCAGAGCGGGAATCTCGACGCGCCGCGCCGCGGAGTCCGAGGCCACCGAGTGCACGAGCTCGCAGAACCGGTTGACGACCTTGACCTTGTTCGACTGCAGGTGCCCGATGAAGTGCCAGCGGAACGCGTCGCCGTAGAGCGCGTGCTTCTGCTCGAGATCCTGCGCGCGGTTCTCGCCGACGACCGCGACACCAGCCTTCACGAGCCCGCCCATCTCCTCCGCGGTGACGTACTTCGTCGCGACGACCACGGTGACGGACGGCCCCACCTCCTCGCACACGCGGGCGTAGCGCTCGGCGATCTCGTGCGCGGGGGCGACGGTCACGCGGGCGCGCTCTCGGCGACGAGGTCGCGGGCCGCGGCGAGCTCGGCGTCGCGCCCGTCGAGCTCGCCGTTCAGCTTTCGCCGGCGGATCTCCGCGAGGATCTCGCCGATCCGCGGGGACTCCGCGATTCCGAGCGCCAGCAGGTCCGCCCCGCCGATATCGAGTCTCACGTCGCGGAGTCGAGCAAAGTAGTCGCGAAGCTCCGTCCGATCGTCGAGGGCGAGCGCGAAGAGCGGCGCATCGGGCGCGAACCGATCGGCGAGCGCGACGACCTCTGCAGGCTCGAGCCGCTCGGAGCGCAGACGCTCGACGATCCGGGGAGCGACGGCGATCGCGCCGACGATCAACTCGCTGTCCCGCCGGCGGACCTTCAGCCGGTCGAGCCAGCCGTAGGCCTCCTCGGCCGTCAGGTCGCGAGCGATCGCAGCGATTCCGAGGCGCCAGATCGGCACGTCGGCTCCGAGTTCGTCGCGCAGCTCGAGCACCCGTTCGAAGAGCACGCCCGCCTGGTCGTCTCCGCGAAGCTGCGGATGGATCGCGCGATCTGCGCCCAGCTCCCCCAGACGGCGAATCCCGTCCGGCGCGGCAGGGTCCTCGAGGAGCGTGACGAGTTCGTCCCGAAGCCGCGACGACGAGAGATCGCCGACGAGGCCGATCTCGATGCAGCTGCGCAGCAGCCCTGCCGAGTGCTCGTCGAAGCGGAATCCGTAGCGCGCCTCGTACCGGATGCCACGGAAGATCCTCGTCGGGTCGTCGATGAACGAGAGGTTGTGCAGCACGCGGAGAACACGGCTCTCGAGGTCTCTTCGACCGCCGTACGGGTCGACCAGCCGTCCGAAGTCGTCGACGCCGAGCGACGAGGCCATCGCGTTGATCGTGAAGTCGCGCCGGAACAGATCCTCGCGCAGTCCCGCGCGCTCGACCGTGGGCAGCGCACCGGGGGAGTCGTAGAACTCCGTGCGCGTCGTGACGACGTCGACATGCTCGCCGGCGCCGTAGGTGATCACGGCGGTGCCGAACTTCGGGTGCGGAGTCGCCCGGCCGCCCAGCGTCTCGGCGAGCGCGTAGCCGAACGCGATCGCGTCTCCCTCGACGGCGATGTCCACGTCGAAGCTCTGCTCGCCGAGCAGGATGTCCCGCACGGTGCCTCCGACGAGGTAGACGCCGTCGGCCTTGTGCCCGAGCGCCACCACCGCATCCAGGATCGACGCGAGGCCCGCGGCCGCCCGAAGTTGGTCGGCGATCGAGTCGGTCGGCTCGGCGGGGCGAGGCTCGACGTCTTCCAGCGCACGAAGGAGATCCGCACGGCTCACGACGCCGACGAGTTCGTCGGCGCGCAGGACGGCGACGCGACCGTCCTCGGCCGTCGTGACGAGCGAGCGCAGCTCGGGGAGCGTCGCGTCCTCCCCGGTCGTCACGACGTGACGGCTCATGATTCCTCGCACAGGTGCGTGGGACAGGCCGTGACCGACCGCCTTGTCGAGGTCCTCCCTGCTCACGCCGCCCGCGAGCCGGCCGTCCTCGACCACGAACACACCGCTCTGGCCGTGCCGCTGGCAGAGCGTCATCGCGTCGCGGACGCTCGTCCCGGGGTCGACCGATCGTGCGGGCGCGGACATGACATCACGGGCGACAGGCCCGGCCCGGCTCGTCGCGGCGAGCACCTCGAGCACGCACTCGCGGACGGATGCGAGAGCCTCCTTCGAGATCGCTGACGCCGCCTGCGCGTGGCCACCGCCTCCGAGCGCTCCCGCAATCACAGCCGCGTCGATCGCCTCCATCCTGCTGCGGACGACGGTGAAGACGCGCTCGTCCATCTCGACGAGGACGACGAGTGCGCGCGCGTCGGTCAGGTCGACCAGCTTGTGCGCGAGGTTGGAGACACCGTCCACGTACTCGGGCCAACTGACGGCAGCGAGCAGCACGTCGTCTCCGACCCCGATCGGCTCGAGCGCATCCAGCAGACGTTGCAGGAGACCGCGTTCGCCTGGCGCGAGCGGTGCGTGCAAGTAGTCGTTCACGAGATCCTGCCGCGCCCCGTGCCGAAGGCACCACGAAAGCGCGTCCACGTCGCGCTGCGACGTCGTCGCGTACGTGAGCGACCCCGTGTCCTCGTGGATCCCGAGCGCGAACGCGGTCGCCTCGAGGGGCGTCGGCATGAGCTCCCGCTCGGCGACGATCCCGACGAGCGTCGTCGTGAGCGCGCCGTCCGTCGAGAGCACGGCGTTCTCCACGGCGACCCAATCGGGCACCTCGCGCTCAGCGTGGTGATCGAAGAGCACCGCCTCGACTGCGGGATCGAGCGCCACGGGTTCGAGGTCGCCGAGCCGCGACGCGCTGGAGACCTCGACGACGATGAGCCGCTTGATTGCGTCGAGCTCGAGCTTGCTCACCTCGGAGACGGCGCCGAGCTCCTCGGCATGCAGACGATAGAAATCGCGGACGTTGCGATTCAGCGTTCCGACGGCGACGACGGCGTCGGGATAGAGAAGCCGCGCAGCGAGCATCGCTCCGAACGCGTCGAAGTCGGTGTTCCCGTGGGTCGCGATGACCTGCTCGGCGCGCATTGGCTCATTCTGCCCCTCGTCAGAGCGCGATCCGGTACCGGACCTCACGGACGAGCTTCTCGAGCCATTGCTCGTCCTTTACGCCGCCGTCCGCTGTCCAGCCGGCGTGCTCGTAGAAACGTCGCGCGCGGGGGTTCTCTTCGAGCACCCAGAGGATCGCGTCGAGGAAGCCCTCGTCGCGCAGCCCCGTGAGCGCATCGGTCATGAGTACGCGTCCCACCCCGCTACCCCACGCGCCCGGATGCGCATAGATGCCGTACAGCTCACCCGTTTGCGGGTCACTCTCCCCTCGGGCCACGCCGAGCTGGGCGTACGCGACGAGGTGGCCGGCGACCTCGGCGACGAGCGTGCGCATGTGCGGCTCCGGGTTCCGGATCGCGTCCTCCCACCACTGGAGCCAGGGTTCGACGCTCATCTCCGCGAGTCGCGCCGCAGGAAACACGTCTGCGTACGCGATCTGCCAGCTCGCGCGACGCACTTCGAGGATGGTGCGCGCATCCTCGACCGTGGCCACCCGGATGTCGCAGATCTCAGACGTGCGCAATCGCCTCGATCTCGACGAGAGCACCGCTCGGAAGGCCCGAGATCTGGATCGTCGAGCGGGCAGGTGGGCGATCCCCGACATGCTTCGCGTACACGTCGTTCATCGAGGCGAAGTCACCGAGATCCATGAGGAAGACCGTCGTCTTCACGAGCCGGTCGAGCGAGCTTCCGGCCGCTTCGAGGATCGCGCCAAGGTTCGCCATGATCTGCTCGGTCTGCTCGGCGACGCCCTCACCGGCGAGCGCTCCCGTCTCGAGCTCGATACCGAGCTGTCCGGCGACGAAGACGAGGTCTCCGACCTGTATCGCCTGGTTGTACGGCGCACCCTGGAACGGACCGGGCGCCCGGTCCGTGCTGATGACGCTCTTGTCCGCCATGCGTGCTCCTCTCTCGTCGGGTCAGTCCCCGGCTCGTGTGACGGCGTCGGCCAGTGCGACGCCAAGCGCCTTGAAGATCGCGGACAGGACGTGCTGCGAGCTCTCGCCCTCGATCAGGCGGACGTGGATCGTCAGCCCAGCGGCCCGCGCCAGCTCGTCGAGCACGGTCGCCGCCAGATCGGTCTGGAGTCCTCCGGCATGGGTTCGAGAGAGGTCGGCGTTGGACACGACGAGCGGTCGGCCGGATCGCTCGACGATCACCATCGCGAGTGCCTCGTCTGCGGGCGCGATGCCGAAGCCGCGACCCGGACCACCCGACGACTCGAAGAGCGGCTCGAAAGCCTCGCCGAGCGCGGCGCCCGCCCGACCCACCTCGGCCTCGGGCGCGTCGGGCGCGATCTCGAGTGTGAGCCCGAACCTCCCCGCCTCCGCCAGTTCCTCGAGGAGATGGTCGAGCACGGCGACACCGGTGCCGACCCGGCTCGCCTGCGTGCCCAGGTCGACGTGCGCCGCGCCCGCGCTCGTCACAGCTCGGTGCGCTCGATCGCGGCGCCGAGGTCGCGCAGCCGCTGGTCGATGCGCTCGTAGCCGCGGTCGATCTGGCCGATGTTCCCGATGGTGGACGTTCCCTCGGCGCACAGCGCCGCGATCAGCATCGCCATGCCCGCGCGGATGTCGGGGCTCTCGAGCCGCTCGCCGTAGAGCGTGGCCGGGCCGGTCACGACGACGCGATGTGGGTCGCAGAGGACGATTCGCGCGCCCATGGAGACGAGCTTGTCGACGAAGAACAGCCGGCTCTCGAACATCTTCTCGAAGATGAGGATGGTTCCGTACGACTGTGTCGCGACGGTCACCGCGATCGAGGTGAGGTCGGCAGGAAACGCCGGCCAGACGCCACTTTCGATCTTCGGGATCTGACCGCCGAAATCGTCCTCGATGAGCATGCGCTGGCCCGCGGGCACCCGGACGCTCGTGTCCGATACCTCCATCTCGAGCCCGAGCTTCCTGAACGCGGGAACGATCGAGATGAGGTCGTCGGGCTCGACGTCGGTCACGACGATCTCCCCACCCGTCGCGGCGGCGAGACCGACGAACGACGCCACCTCGATGTGATCCGGCCCGATGCGGAAGTCACCGCCTCCGAGACTCGTCTTGCCGGTGATGTGGAGCACGTTCGAGCCGATGCCTTCGATCTCGGCGCCGATCGAGACGAGAAAGCGGCACAGGTCCTGGATGTGCGGCTCGCACGCCGCGTGCCCGAGCACGGTCTCGCCCTCCGCGAGCACGGCGGCCATGATCGCGTTCTCCGTCCCCATGACGGAGGCCTCGTCGAGGTAGACGCGCGTTCCGCGCAGCCCGTCGGTCGAGAGCTCGTAGATGCCGTCGATCGCAATCTCTGCGCCCAGCGCTGCGAACGCGTGGACATGCGTGTCCAGACGGCGGCGGCCGATGACATCGCCTCCCGGCGGCGGGACGGCGACACGTCCGAACCGGGCGAGCATCGGCCCTGCAAGCAGGAACGACGCGCGAATCTCGCGCGCGAGCTCGGCATCGAGATCGGTCCTTCCCATGTCGCCCGTGTCGATGCGGACTTCGTTCGGCCCGCTCCAGTCGACGTCCGCACCGAGGTCGGCCAGCAGCTCGACCATCGTCTCGACGTCGCGAATACGCGGCACGTTCGTCAGGCGCACCTCCTCGGAGGCGAGCACGCAGGCCGCGAGAATCGGGAGCGCGCCGTTCTTGTTGCCTGCGGCCCGCACGGAGCCGCTCAACGGCCGGCCGCCCTCGATGACGAACGACTGCATGGCGCGGGCAATGCTACTCGCGGTCTTCACGGAATCCCCTTCGGCTAGCTGGCGAGGTGTTCGATCTCGAGCGTAGGGATCGAACCGGCCGGCTCGAAGCCGAGCACCTGGGCATAGAACGAGAGCTCGGCCTCGAGTGAACCGCTGATGTTCTCGGCCTTGCGGAACCCGTGGCCCTCGCCGTCGTACAGGAGGTAGGCGTGCGGTATCCCCCGCTCGCGGAGCGCCGAGACGATGAGCTCGGCCTGTGACGGCGGCACGACCCGGTCGTCCGACCCCTGGAGCACGAGCATCGGCGTCGTGAGGCGGTCGGTGAAGTGGATCGGGCTGCGCTCGCGGTAGAGGTCGGCGCGCTCCGGGTACGGCCCGACGAGTGTGTGCTCGTACTGCAGCTCGAACTTGTGCGTCTCCCCGGCGCCGAACTGCTCGAGGTCGGCGATCCCGAAGTACGTGGTCCCCGCCGCGAAGGCATCGGTAAAGGTCAGCGCGCAGATCGTCGTGTAACCGCCGGCGCTGCCGCCGGTGATCAGGAGACGGGACGCGTCCGCCTGCGCCTGATCGACGAGGTAGCGCGCTGCGTTGACGCAGTCGGCGAGGTCGACGACGCCCCACTGCCCGTTCAGCCGCTCCCGGTACGCGCGCCCATAGCCGGTCGAGCCGCCGTAGTCGACGTCCACGAATCCGAAGCCGCGACTGGTCCAGAACTGCACGCCGAGACTGAACGCAGCCGTCGCGTTCCCCGTCGGGCCGCCGTGGCTTTCGACGATGAGGGGCGGCAGCTCGCCGTCGGGAGCCTCGAAGTCCGGGTTCGCGGGCGGGTAGAAGAACGCAAACGCAGTCAGTCCGTTCTCCGTCGGGAACTCGATGACGCGGGGCTCCGAGAGATACGCGGCGGGGACCGGAGACCCGACGCTCGTTCGCAGCGCGTCCAGCGAGCCGGTGGCGACGTCGACGAGCGCAACCTGCGTCGGCACCTCCGCCGATCCGGCCACGATCACCCCCTGGGCGCCGTCCGCGCGCACATACGGCGCTCCCCACGAGTCGAGGTCGAGGTCGAGGCTCACGAGGGCGCCGGTCTCGGGATCCAGCACGGCGAAGGTCGTGAAGCCCTCGGAGTCGTACCCGCACAGGATCCGCCCATCGTCGAGGAAGTCATATGAGCTCGTCCCGAACGACCAGGCCGGATACCCGAACTCGGCCTCCCTCTCGTGGAGCGGGGTGCGCTCGCCGTCGCGGATGCGCTCGAGGTTCCACCAGCCACTACGGTCGCTGGCGAACACGAGGTCGCCCGCGGGGCTCCATTCCGGCTGCCAGATCGACTCGACGCCGTCCTCACCGGCGACGTGCTCGACGCCCGAGATCGAGCCGCCGTCCGCAAGCTCGGCGACATGGAGCTCACAGCCGTCCCACGGCATCCACGGCAGATTCCAGGCGAGGAAGCAGAGCCGCGATCCGTCGGGCGAGATCCGCGGCGTCGAGTAGAAGTCGCGACCGCCGGCGATCACGCGTGGCTCGGCCGATCCGTCCGTCGGCAGGACGACGAGCTCGTTGACGACGTCCTTCGAGCTGTCGCTCTCGGCGTGCCGCTCGCGCACCCCGATCCACAGCTCACCGTCCGGTGTGACCCGCCCGTCGGCGTAGCGGTGCCGTCGGTTCGCGATCGCGGCCGTGATCGGCACCGGCTGGGCGGCGCCCGGATCGACGCGATACAGACGCTGGTCGTCGAAGTTGGAAACGAATGCAATTCCGCGATGGATGCAGTAGGCGCCGCCGCCGTACTCGTGTACGGAGGTGCGAATGTTGAACCCCGCGGGGACGACGTCCGTCTGCGTGTCGCCGGGGTCGCGTCTCACCAGAACGACCCGGCCGGCTTCGGACGCACGCCCCTCGAGCCACCAGACGGTGCCGTCCTCGATCCACGGCGCGGACAGGCGGACGCCGGCCTCCGCCACCATCTCCGCGGAGATCGGCGACGACCACGTTCCGTAGGGTGCGACGGTCTTCTGGCTCAGCTGAGGCTCCAACGGCGGCGGCTATGGTACTGCGCCATGCGGCCGACCCGCGAGCAGGCGTGGCAGACCCTCACGCAGTACACGAAGAGCGAGGCGCTGCTCCGTCACGCGTTGGCCGTGGAAGCGTCGGTCGGGTTCTACGCGCGTCTCTATGGCGAGGACGAGGAGCTCTGGCGTGCGACCGCCCTTCTCCACGACTTCGACTACGAGATCCACCCCACCCTCGACGAGCATCCGCAGGACGGCGCGCCGATCCTTCGCGACGAGGGCTACCCCGAGGAGCTCGTCGAGGCCGTCCTCTCGCACGCCGAGCACCTGGCGATGCCGCGCGACACGCAGCTGAAGAAGGCGCTCTTCGCCTGCGACGAGCTGTCGGGGTTCGTGCACGCGTGTGGGCTCGTCCGCCCGAACGGGCTTGACGGGCTGGAGCCGAAGTCGGTCAAGAAGAAGCTGAAGCAACCCTCGTTCGCCGCCGGCGTCCATCGCGACGAGGTCTACGCGGGCGCAGAGCTTCTCGGCCTCGAGCTCGACGAGCACATCACGAACGTCGTCGCTGCGATGCAGCCCATCGCCGGCGAGCTCGGGCTGCGAACCGCAGCTGACGCCTAGGAATAGCGCTCGAGAAACGCGAGGACTCGCGCCCATGCGTCTTCGGAGTCGTCGGCGAACTCCTCGTACTTGCGGTCGAAGAAGCTGTGCGGCGCGCCCGCGTAGATGACGACCTCGTGCTCCACGTCGGCGGCCTCGAGCGCCTCGTCGAATGCCCGCGACTCCTCGACCGGGATTCCGGGATCGTCTCCACCCTGGAGCGCGAGAATCGGTGCGGTCATCTCGCCGGCTCGCTGCGCCGGTCCGGGCGAGCCGTCGCTACCTAGTCCGGGCCGACCGTAGAAGCCGATCGCTCCTGCGAGCTCGTGCCCAGCCGGCGGCGGCGAGCCACGAGTTGCGGCCGCCGAAGCAGAACCCCACCGTGAAGATCGCGGCGCACCCCGCGGCGCGAAGGTGCGCGGCGCACGCCGCGACGTCCGCCTGCACGCCCGCGGCAGTGGTCTGCTGAACGTGTGGCATGTACTCGAAGTCGTCGTCGCGCGTCTCCGCACCCGCGGTGCGACCGAAGTAGTCGAACGCGACCGCCGCGATCCCGCGTTCCGCGAATCGCAGGGCGAGCTCCTCGTAGAAGCGATAGAGCCCTCGGACGTCCGGGAGGATCACGACGCCGACGCGCGCGGTTTCCTCGGGGGTCGCAACGAAGGCGGCGAAGCGGTTCCCGTCGGCCGCATCGAGGACGAGATCGTCGTGCGAGACCGCCGCACCCGAGATCGCCGGGATCGGCGGAGCGGAGTCGGCGTCGAAGCACACGGCGCGACCCTACAACGCCGCGACGAGGCGCTCGAGGTCGCTCTCGTCGTTCCACCAGCCGACGGACGCGCGGATGAGACCGCGGCCAGGGAGGTCACGCACGATGACGTCCGCCTTCGCGATTCGGGCCACGATCTCGGCCGTCTCTCCGGCGGAGACACGCCACGACACCAGGGTCGCGTGCGCTTCGGGAACGACGACATCCTGACCAGCCTCCGTGAGGCGCGTGCGGAACGCGTCCGCGAGCTCGGCCGATCGCTCGTACCCCCACGCGGGGATCGCGGCGACGGCCGCGCGCATGCCGGCGGTCTGCGCGCTCGGCGTGAGGTTCGGGTCGAATCGCGCGGCGCCGTCCCTGCGGACGAACGCACCGTCCTGCTCGTAGCCGTCCTGGGAGAGATAGCTCGGGCGCTCGCAACGCAGGCCCTCCGGATCGGCGACGACCAGAGCACCCGTCCCTTCAGGACCGCACAGCCATTTCTGCCCGGAGACCGTGTAGAAGTCGAGGCCGTTCGCGTCCACCGGCATGGCGCCGACCGACTGCGCTCCGTCCACGAGCATCGGGATCCCGGTCGAGGTGCGGAGCTCGTGCACGGGAAGGATTGCGCCGGTGGTCCAGAGGACGTGTGAGACGGCGATGAGCCGTGTCCTCGGCGTCACCGCGGCGGCGATGCGCTCGGGCTCCGGCTCCACGACGACGACGCGTGCTCCCGACGTGTGCAGTGGGCCGAGGAGGCCGAAGTGCTCGTCCGTGGTCGTGATCACTTCGTCGCTCGGACCGAGCTCGAGCCCCGCGAGGACGATGTTGCAGCCGTCCGTCGTCGAGGCCGTCAACGCAACATGATCCGCAGAGACGCCGACCAGCGCTGCAACCTCGGCCCGAAGTTGCTCGCGCGCGTCCAGGAGCCGCATGAAGCTCGCGTGGCTCCCCCGGCCCTCGCGAAGCCCGGTCTCCTCCACCTCCTGCATGGCGGCCAGCGTCCCGCGTGCGAGAGGTCCGACGCTTCCGGCCTGCAGGTACGCGAAGCGCTCGAGCACCGGAAACTGCGCACGGGCTTCGTGGTAGGGCACGCGCAAGATTCTGCCGATTGTCCGTCTAACGTTCGCGGCCATGCGCGTCGTCATCTCCGACCCGCCCGCCTACACGCCGCCGTACGACCGGTCGCTGGCCGCGGCGCTCGCACGCGCGGGGGCCGACGTCGAGCTCGTGACGTCGCGATTTCGGTTCGGATCGGTCGCCGAGCCCGACGGCTACGAGGCTCGAGAGTGGTTCTATCCGATCTCCTCGCGCATGGGGTCGACGCGGGTGCGCCTCGCCGTTAAAGGAGTCGAGCATCCGTTCGGCATGGCCCGTCTCGCGTTCGCGAAGCCGGACGTCATGCACGTCCAGTGGCTGGGCGCGCCGGAGCTGGATCGCTGGCTCTTCCATCCGCGCAGCCCAGCGGTCCTCACGGCGCACGACATCATCCCGCGCCGCACGCTCTCGAAGACCGCGATGTGGGGGGCGCTGTTCGCGCGCTTCGAGCGCGTCGTCGTTCACTCCGAGCGCGGTCGCGGCCAGCTGGTCGACTTCGGACTCCCCGAGAAGCACGTGCGCGTGATCGACCACCCGGTCTTCCGGTCGGCGATCGACCGCCGTGACGACGGCCGCACGGCGCTCTGCCTCGGGCTCATACGCCCGTACAAGGGAACGGAGGACGCCGTCGAGACCGTGCTCGGCGTCGATCGTGCGCGGCTCCTGGTCGTCGGAGATCCGCGAGTCCCGCTCGACGGCCTCCGGCAAACTGCGGGAGATCGCGCCGAGTGGAGGCTCGGGTACCTCCCGGACGCGGAGCTTCGTCGTGCGCTTTCCGAGGCGACCGTCGGCCTCTTTCCCTACCGCGCCGAGATCGACCTCTCGGGTGCACTACTCCAGGTGCTCGGAGCCGGCGTGCCGGCGATCGTCTACGACATCGGCGGCCTCGGCGAGGTCGTCGGAAGGTTCGGAGCCGGTGCCGTCGTGCCGCCCGGTGACGTCGAGGCCATGTCCGCCGCGCTCACGCGTCTGCTCGGCGACGCCGCTGCGCTCGCGGACGCGAGGCACGGTGCCGAACGGGCCCGCGACGAGCTCACGTGGGACGCCTCCGCGGCCGCGCACCTCGAGCTGTACCGCGAGCTTGCATGATCTTCCGCCGGAGTCGCTTCGGCGACCTCGTCCAGCGCCAACTCGAGCTGTTCGCGTCGGAGACGGAGCTGCTCGACGAGGCCGAGAAGGCGGACGCAGCGTGGACGAGCGCCGACGTCGACGAGACGGAGGAGCTCTACGGCGACTTCCAGCTCGTCGTCGACGCCATCGGCGAGCGGCTCTACGACATCCGCGAGACGTATGCGGCGACGCTCGACGCGAGCGTTGCGGACGCATACCGCGGAGAGTTCGACCGTGCGGCCCAGAAGCGCTTCGGGCGCTACGCGTCGTTCCTCGAGGAGGAGCGGTAGTGGCGCTCATCGAGGACTACGCGCTCATCGGAGACCTGCAGACAGCGGCCCTGGTGAGCCGCGAGGGCTCGGTCGATTGGCTCTGCCTACCGCGCTTCGACTCGGGTGCGCTCTTCGCGGCACTTCTCGGTGAGCAGGACAACGGCCACTGGACGATCCAGCCCACCGGCGAGTTCCACGCGACGCGCCGGCAGTATCGAGGCGACACGCTCGTCCTCGAGACCGAGCTCGAAACCAGCGACGGAGCTGTGCGGCTGATCGACTTCATGCCGCCGCGGGAGACCAACCCCGACCTCGTACGAATCGTGGAAGGTGTCCGCGGACGGGTCGAGATGCAGATGGAGCTCGTCATCCGCTTCGACTACGGCTCCATCGTCCCGTGGGTGCGCAGGCTCGACGGAACGCTGCTCGCCATCGCCGGCCCCGATGCGGTGCTCCTTCGCACCCCGGTCGAGCACGAGGGTCGCAACCTCCGGACAGTCGCGACGTTCACCCTGGCCGAGGGCGACCGCGTCCCGTTCGTTCTGCGGTGGTTCCCCTCCAACGAGACGCCGCCCGAGCCGATCGAGCCCGAGGAGGCGCTCGCGGGCACGCTCACGTTCTGGGAGGACTGGGCCTCGCGGTGCACGTACCGAGGTCGCTGGCACGACGCCGTGCACCGCTCGCTCCTCACGCTGAAGGCGCTGACGTTCGCGCCGACCGGTGGGATCGTCGCCGCGCCGACGACGTCGCTTCCGGAGTGGATCGGCGGCGTCCGGAACTGGGACTACCGCTACTGCTGGCTTCGCGATGCGACGCTCACTCTTCTCGCCTTCGTGCGGGCGGGATACGTGGAGGAGGCCGGCGCGTGGCGCGAGTGGCTGCTGCGCGCGATCGCGGGCTCCCCGGACGACCTCCAGATCATGTACGGCGTCGCCGGCGAGCGGCGACTCACCGAGTTCGAGCTTCCCTGGCTCACGGGCTACGAGGGCTCGCAGCCGGTCCGGGTCGGTAATGGCGCGTGCGATCAGCGCCAGCTCGACGTCTACGGCGAGGTCGTCGACGCCCTGTACCAGTCGCGGCGCCAGGGTCTCGTGGCCTCCGACGACGCGTGGCGCCTGACGCGCCGCATCTTCGACTGGCTGGAGTCCGGCTGGCGCGAGCCCGACGAGGGGATCTGGGAGGTGCGAGGCCCGCGACGGCACTTCACGCATTCGAAGGTGATGGCCTGGGTTGCCTTCGACCGCGCGGTCAAGACGATAGAGCGCTTCGGCCGCGATGGGCCCCTCGACCGGTGGAAGGCAACGCGGCACGCGATCAAGAACGAGGTGCTGCGTGGCGGCTACAACGTCGAGCGCGGCGCGTTCACGCAGTACTTCGGCTCCGATCGCCTCGACGCCAGCTGCCTGCTGATCCCGCTCGTCGGCTTCCTGCCGGCGACCGACGAGCGCGTCGTCGGGACCGTGCGTGCGATTCAGCAGGACCTCGTGCGTGGCGGCTTCGTCGAGCGCTACCGGGCCGACGAGGAGAACGCAGACGTGGACGGCCTGCCGCCGGGCGAGGGAGCGTTCCTGCCGTGCTCGTTCTGGCTCGCCGCCGTGCTCGCGCAGCAGGGCCGCCGCGACGACGCGGTCGAGCTGTACGAACGGCTGCTCGGGCTACGCAACGACCTCGGTCTCATCTCGGAGGAGTACGACCCCGAGCGAGGCCGCCTCGTCGGCAACTTTCCGCAGGCGTTCACGCACATCGGCATCGTCGAGACCGCCTTCACGCTCGCGCGCGCTTCTCGCTAGGCGACCGCGAAGAGGCGCCACTCGCCGGGGACGCCCTTCAGCGCGGCGACGCCCCTGTCCTCGAACTCGAGCCCGGACCCCGCGACGAGATCCTTCACGGTTCCCGAGACGAGAACCTCGTGCGGGGCGGCCTGTCCGGCGACGCGCGCGCCGATGTTGACGGCGATCCCTGCGACCTTGTTGTCCGCGAGCTCGACCTCGCCCGTGTGGAGTCCGGCACGCACAGCCAGGTCTAGTGGTCGGACGCTTTCGACGATCGCCCGCGCGCACCGGATCGCGCGGGCAGGGCCGTCGAACGTGGCGAAGAATCCGTCGCCGGCCGTGTCGACCTCGCGCCCGTCGAAGCGCGCGAGCTCGCGGCGAACGGCGGCGTGGTGCTGCTCCACGAGATCCCGCCAGCGACGATCTCCGATCTGGGCTGCGCGCTCCGTCGATCCGACGAGATCGGTGAAGAGGACCGTTGCGAGCACGCGATCGGGAGCACCCGCCTCGCGCTGTCCCGTGAGGAACTCGCGGATCTCGGCGATCGTCTCGTCGGGGTCGAACCAGGGCACGTGCTCGTCGCCCGGCAGCTCGACGTATCGTGCCTCCGGGATCGTGCGCGCGAGAAAGCGCGCATTCTCGACGTGGCAGACCTGGTCGCCGACCGTGTGGACGATGAGCGTCGGCACGTTGATCGTCGGAGCCACGTGCCGCACGTCGATGTCGAATGCCATGCGCATGAAGGCCTCCGCCGCGGCGGGAGTGCAGGCATTCGTCTGCACGCGGCCACGCCAGGCCCGCGCCCATTCCTGTCCCGCGACGCTGGGGGCGATGTAGTCCATGCCCTTGCCGTCGCCCCATCTCTCGGGAAGCGTCGCCATGGCTGCCTCGAACGCCTCCTCCGTGTCTTCGCCCCACGGCCACTCTGCATCGGTGCGCTCGCGGACCTCGGCCCCTTGGAGAATGAGAGCGGCCGTGCGCTCCGGATGTGCGGCCGCGAACAGCATCGAGAGGGACCTCCCTCCGACTCGCCCATGACCGCAGCTCGTTCACTGCCGACCGCGTCCATGATCGCCCTGATGTCGTCCATTCGCTCCTCGAGCGTGGTCGCACCCGGCACGCGGTCGGACATGCCCATTCCGCGCTTGTCGAAGAGGATCAAGCGTGTGAACTCGCCCAGCCGCTCGCAGTAGCGTCGGAACTGCGGAAGCTCCCAGTACACCTCGAGATGCGTCACAGAGCCCTCGACGTAGACGAGGTCGATGGGCCCGTCGCCGACGACGCGGTACGCGATGTCGACGTCACCGCTGCGCGCGAACCTGACCTCGGTCACGTCGAGAGGCTGCCAGACTTCCGGAGTGACCGCGCTCGTCGCCGCCGAGCTAGCGATGACCGAATGAGTGCGGGCGCGGCAGGGACTCCCACACGGTGTCGTCGGCCGCGACCTGCCGCGCGAGCGGGCTCAGCGACTCGAGTGACGAGACGAGCACGTTCCGGTTCTCCCCCACGCGCTCGTAGCGTCCTCGCGCGAGGATGAGCGGCTCGGCGCGCACCGTCGCCCGGTGCTGCTCGTAGACCCGAGACGGGACGATGAGGTTCACCTGGCCGTGCTCGTCCTCGAGGAGCATGAAGACGACCCCTTTCGCGGTCGACGGGCGCTGGCGCGCGACCGTCATCCCCGCGAAGGCGACCTGCCTGCCGTGGCGCTCCGCGTGGAGCTCCTCGCTCGAGAGCGTTCCTTCGGGCAAGTACGGGCGGAGCAGCGTGAGCGGATGCGTGTCTATCGACATGCTCGTGTGCCGGTAGTCCGCAAGCATGCGTTCCCAGCGCGTGAGATCGCGGAGCGCGGGCGTCTCGGTCGTCGGGTCGAGCTCGAGCGGGAGCTGCTTCATCTCGCCTTCCGAGCCCGGCACGGACTGTGCGCGGAAGACGAGCCCGAGCTCCCAGAGGAGGTCGCGGCGCGGCTTCCAGAAGCCGTCGCAGGCGCCGCCCTTGACGAGCGCCTCGAGCCCGTCGTAGGAGAGCTGAGATCGGCGAGCCAGGTCCGCGATGTCCCGATAGGGCCCGTTCGCCTCGCGCTCGGCGACGATCGCCTCGACATCGTCCGTTCCGACCGAGGCGATGTAGTTCAGGCCGATGCGCACCGCTTTCCATTCCAGAATGCAGCGAGCCGCGCTCAGGTTGACGTCGACGGGAAGCACCTCCACCCCGTGGCGCTGCGCGTCGCGCACAAGCGTGGCAGGCGGGTAGAAGCCCATCGGCTGCGCGTTCAGGAGAGCACACAGGAACTCCGCTGGGTAGTAGTGGCGGAGCCATGTCGACTGGTAGGCAAGGAGCCCGAACGCGGCCGCGTGCGCCTTCGGAAAACCGAAGCCCGAGAAGCCGACGAGCTTGTCGAAGACGCGGTCAGCGGTCTCGGCGTCGACACCCCTCCCAGCCGCGCCCTCGATGAACCGCCCGCGGTAGGCCTCGAGTGCGTCGTGGCTTCGCTTCCGGCTCATCGCACGGCGCAGACCCTCGGCTTCACCCACCGTGAAACCGGCGAGCGCGATCGCGACCTCGAGCACCTGATCCTGGAAGACCACGACGCCGAACGTCGAGCGCAGCGGCTCGCGCAGGAGCTCGTGGTCGACCGGGAAGACGTACGTCGGGTCCACGCGCAGCCGCTGCCGCGCGTCGATGTACGGGTGCACCGCCTTTCCCTGGATCGGGCCCGGGCGCACGAGCGCGACCTGGACGGTGATGTCGTCGAGGTTCGCGGGTTTCGTCCGCAGCAGGCTCTGCATCTGCGCGCGGCTCTCGATCTGGAACGTGCCGACCGTGTCCGCGCGCTGGATGTCGTCGTACACCGCATCGTCGTCGAGGGGAATGCGCGAGAGGTCGATCGTCTCGTCGTGCGTGCGCGCGATCTGCTCGACGCAGTCCTCGACCGCCGAGAGCATCCCGAGGCCGAGAAGGTCGATCTTGAGGAAGCCCGCGTCCGAACACGAGTCCTTGTCCCACTGGCAGAGCTGGCGGCCTGCCATGGCCGCCGGCTGCACGGGGACGAGCTCGATCAGCGGCCGCGTCGACACGATCATCCCGCCCGGGTGCTGCGAGACGTGACGCGGGAGGCCCGCAATCTCTCCGGTGAGCCAGGCGAAGGCGCGCCAGCGCTTCGACTCGAGCTTCCGGTCACCGTCCGGTAGCCGCGCGACCTCCTCCCCCACGCGCTTCGCGTTCCAGCCGTCGGACAGCCGTGCGAGCCGCTCGAGCTCGGCGAACGGGAGGCCGAGCGCCTTCCCGACGTCGCGGATGGCGCCACGCGAGCGGTACGTCGCGAAGCTCGCAACGAGCGCGGCGTGCTCGCGCCCGTAGCGCTCGGTCACGCGGACGATGAGCTTCTCGCGGATGTCGCGCGGGAAGTCGAGGTCGATGTCCGGGATCGAGGCCAGCTCGCGGTTGAGGAAGCGCCCGAGCGAGAGCTCGTTCGACACCGGATCGACGTGCGAGAGCCCGGTGAGGTAGCAGACGATCGAGCCCACGGAGCTCCCCCGGCCACGACCCGGCGGGAGAAAGGCGCGCGGGGAATCGGTGCCGCGCACCTCGCGTGCGCACACGCGCGCGATCTCGAGCACCTCGTAGTGGAGCAGGAAGAACCCGGCGAGCCCGAGCTCGTCGATGAGCGCGAGCTCGCTTTCGAGGCGAGCGAGCGCCTGCGTCCGTAGGGGCGAGACATATCTCGCCCCTACGGCGGCATGGCAGATCGCGGCGAGTTGACGGATCGCGGGTTCAGCCCCATCCGAGAAGTCGGGATAGCGGTACCCGAGCTCCTCGGTGAGGTCGAACTCGAGCCGCTCGGCGAGCGTGGCGCTCCGCTCTGCCGCAGCGCGGTCGAACGAGAAGCGCTCGAGCATCTCCTCGGGCGGGCGCAGGTAGCTCTCGCGATTCCCGCGCCGCTCGGGCTCGCAGCCTTCGAGCGACGTGCGGCAGCGAATCGCGACGAGCACGTCCTGGAGAAGCGTTCGGCGCGGATGGTGCGAGTGGACGTCGCCGGTCGCGACCGTCTCGACGCCGAGGTGCTCGGCGAGATCGCGCAGGAGACCCAGTCGCCGCGTGTCGCCCCGCTCGAACGGCCGCTGGAGCTCGACGAAGAAGCGCTCACGGCCGAAGGAGTCCGCGAGGCGTGCTGCCCCGTTCGGATCGAGGAGCCCGAGACCGCGACGCGCGCAGCCGGAGAGGCAGACGAGCCCCTCACTCAGCTCGCCGACGAGCTCGAGCGATACCGAAGGATGGAGTGGCGAGATGTATCTCGCCCCTCCGGTGTCGGCGCGCGTTCCCGCGTGCGCGGCCGTGAGCAAGCGGCAGAGGCTCGCATACCCGCGCCGCGATTCGACGAGCAACGTGATGTGCGCGCCACCGTCGAGCGTGATCTCGGTGCCAGTGATCGCTCGCACGCCGAGCGCCTTCGCCGCGTGCGCGAACTCGAGCGAGCCGTAGACGCCGTCGTGATCGGTGAGCGCAAGAGCCTCGTACCCGAGCTCTGCGGCGCGTGCCGCGAGTTCCTCCGGCTGCGACGCCCCATCCAGGAAGGAGTACGCGGAATGGCAGTGCAGCTCGACGTAGCCCGCCATCTAGTCTGCCGGCACATGGTCGAGATCGGTGCGGGCGAGGTCATCTTCCAGAGCGGAAAGCTCGACGTCACGCTCCTCGCCGACCTCGAGCAGCTTGCCGTGGTCGCTGTACGTGCCGGTCGCGGATGGGGGACGACGCCGCCTCACGTGCACGTCCGACACGGCGAGGCGCTGTACGTCTTCGAAGGCGAGCTCGCGCTCCGGCTCGAGGATCGCGTACATCGAGTCGGCCCGGAGAGCTGGGCATTCGTTCCCCCGGGGGTCGTCCACACCGCCGAGGTGACGGGCGACAGTCAGGCGTGGTACCTCGTCCTGCACACCCCCGGCTCGGGCTACGGCGACTACGTCCGCGGAGACGTCGCGGCCTTCGACCAGCGACCGGCCGCGGACTCCGTGTCGGCAGATCCCGCGCTCGTCGTCGTCCGCCGGGCAGGGGGCATGGAGGGCGACACGATCACCGACCGGTCCGACCGGCGCGCGACCGTGCTCGTCGAGGCGAACGAGATCACGATCTCCGAGTTCCTCTACGGGCGCGGGCAGCGAGGAGCGCCGTTGCACGTCCACCGTGAGCACGCAGACGCCTTCCTCGTCCTCGAGGGGGAGTTCACGTTCCACCTCCGGGATGCTTCGCACGCGCTCCCGGCAGGAACGCTCGTCGTCTTCCCGCCGGGGGTCGTCCACGGCTTCGACAACGACTCGGACGCCTCCGCGCGCTGCTTCAACTTCCACATGCCGTCGCTCGGCTTCGCCGACTACATGCGCGGGCGCAATCCCACCTTCGACCAGCACGACCCGCCCGAGGACGGCGGCGTCGACCCGGCGGCTGTTGTCGTCGCCCGTCTCCCGGAGTAACGTGGCTGCATGACGTGGGAGGAGCTCGTCGCGGATGTGACCGCGCGCCACCCCCTCCACGAGTCGAAGATGTTCGGCATGCCGTGCCTCAAGCGCGAGAACGGCAAGGTCGTCGCCGGGCACTGGAAGGACGGCGGGCTGAACGTGAAGCTCACCGACGAGACCGCTCGCGAACAGACCCTCGCGCTTCCCGGTGTCGAGCTTTTCGATCCCGGCATGGGCCGGGTGATGAAGGAGTGGGTGCTCGTTCCCGAGTCGCTGTCCCACGAGTGGCTGCGCCTCGTCGAGCAGGCAGTCTGAGTGGGCGAGCCGATCGCTCTCGGCCCCGGTGAGGGCACTCCGGTCAAGGCCGACCGGCCCGAGCTCTCGCTGCTCGAGGTCACGTTCGATCCCGGAAGTGGCGTCGACCCCCACTTCCACAAGCGACACTCGGACTCGTTCTACGTCCTCGAGGGCGAAGTCGAGTTCCACGTGGGCGACGACGTCGTCCACGGAACGCCTGGGACGTACGTCCTGGCGCCGCCCGACGTCGTCCACTGGTTCCGGAACGTGAGCGACGAGCCCGTACGGATGCTCAACCTGCACACACCCGGCGGCTTCGTGCAATACCGGCGAGAGCTTCAGGAGCTCCGCGCGCGAGGAACCGAGCCGGATGTGGCGTTCTTCGAACGTCACGACGTCTTCGACGTCACCCTCTAGGCTTCGGGTGTGAAGACGGTCTGGCAGGGACGAGCGATGCAGGTCGCAGCCAAATACGGCGACCAGGCTCCGATGGCCGCGGTCTGCTGCAACGCGTGCCGTACGTGCACGACGACGAACCTCCTCGCGCTGGCGACGGGCATGGGGCTCGGTGCGCTCTACGCCGTCGGGCGCTTCGGCAAACGTCTCGTCGGCCGCTAGGCGTTCTGCGTGAACCAACACTGCGCCTCGGCATCGCGGTAGACACAGACGTTCCGGCCGCCTTCGAGGACGACCTCGAAGTAGTGCCGGTCGACCGGCTCGTCCGTCCACCAGCGGTCGACGACGCGCCACTCCTCGCGCACCAGCGCCACCTGTTCACGGTTCACGACGTGCGGCGTCCCACCCGGCGCCGTCTCGACCAGCGCAGGCCGCGGGGCATTGAGGCGACCCGCTAGTCGTCCCGCGGAACGACGAGCGCTCGCGCTTCCGGAACCCGCGACCACGGCGCCACCTCCACCACCGAGCAGACCGATCCCGTCCCGGTGCTCGCGCGCACCTGCCGCAGCCCTTCACGCAGACGCACGACGTTCTCCTCCCCCGCCGGCTCGACGAGCGCGAGCTGCTGCCCCGTGTGCTCCGCGAGTTCGACCGCCTCCAGACGAAGCTCGACGATCGGTGCGGTGAGCTCCTGCAGCTTCGGCCCGAGCGCGGCACGGAGCCGTCCCGTCTCGGCCGTTGCGTCACGCATCGTCACCACCCGCCGCCACGATCCGCCATCGACGAGCCGGGCGGCCAGCGCGAGTTTTCGAAACGGCCGCCCGGCCCGTTCTGGACGCGCGAGCAGGCGCTCGAGGAGAGAGCCGAGCGCCCGTCGCAGCGTGATCTCGTTCGCGATCGCCTCGGGAAAGGTGAGCGCCTCGACGAGCTCCGAGGCGGGCTTGCGTCCACGCACACGCGCCCTGCGGCCGCCTCGAGCCAGTCGCCACGCGTCTCTCCCCTCCACTCCGAGCCGCTCTGCAACCGCACCGCCGGGCAGCCTCGACAGCTCTCCGAGAGAGCGCAGCCCAAGCCCTTCGAGCTCTGCATAGTGGTTCGGCGTCATCGGCAGCAACGAGAGCGGCAGAGGCTCGAGGAACGCCTCTTCCTCCTTTGCAGCGACGAGCAGAATCTGACCGGGCCGCGCGACGCTTGCCGCCGCGAGCGCGGTGAAACGCCTTCCCGCAGCGCCGATGCGCGGATCCCACGTAGGCCCGACCGCCGCGAGCGCGCGCTCGAGCGCCGGCTGCACGCCGCCGTAGAGGCGCTCCACTCCGCTCGTTTCGAACACGACCGCGCCCTGCTCGACCGGGTCGACGGCGAAGCCGGTGTCCTCGAGCCGCCGCAGGACGTCCTCCCATTCCCGTTCCACAGTGGCCGGATCGCGATCGACGAGGACGAGCGGCGGGCACGTCGCGAGCGCTTCCCCGAGACGCATTCCCGGCTTGACCCCTGCCGCCTCCGCAGCCGCGGTGACCGGCCCGAGAAGTGGCTCCTCCCCCGCCTCCGGCGCGAGCGCCGCAGGGACGAGCGCCAGCCGCGGCCGCGCACGCAGTGCCGCTCTCAGCTCGAACCCGGGAATGAGGAGACACGCGATCACAGGAACATATGTTCTATACGAACGTACGTTCTCCTGTCAACCGATTTCTTCTTTCTTGCGACTTCAGCTCACAACAAACGACTCATCTCCAGACCGCCGTGCGTGTCCGCTTCGGAACGGAGATCGGGCCGAAACGTCGCGGTCACGCGCGCCGTGCGCGAAAGCACTCCGTGACGTACGCGAGCCGTACGCCCTCCGTGCCGGCCGTCTCGTCGTAGAGCGCCCCCACCGCGTCGAGCACCGGCTGGCGCTCGACCGGCGGCAGCTTCGCGAGGTAGCTCCGTGAGAGGACGAGATCGAGGAGGCCGTCGCGTTCGAGCGTCTGCACGAAGGAGAACACGGCCGTCTCGACGGGGCCAAAGAGACCGCTCGCGTCGAGCACCGGCACGACGTCCGATTCCTCGATCGTCTCGTTGCCGATGATCGCCGAGAGGCGGGCCATCCACGGATCGCGGTCGTCGCGAGAGTTCCAGACGAGCGCGAGGTGGCCGCCCGGGCGAAGGACGCGTGCGATCTCGGGCAACGCATCGTCGTGATCGAACCAGTGGAACGCCTGAGCGGACGTGACGACGTCAGCTGCGCCGTCGTAGAGCGGAATCGCCTCGGCGCTCCCGTGAAGCGCGTGCACCGCCGGCAGGGCGGCCGCGAGCTCGGCGCGCATCTCCTCGAGCGGCTCGACCGCGACGACGCGATGGCCGAGCGCGACGAGAGTCCGCGTGAGCTTCCCTGTGCCCGCGCCGAGGTCGACGACGGCGAGTGGCAACTTGCCGACCATCCAGCGAACCGCTTCTTCCGGATATCCGGGGCGGCCGCGCTCGTAGGCGCCGGCGACGTCCGCGAACGCCGTGTACGGCCCGCGCACCTTCGGATCGCGGTTCACGATCACGGCACCGAGTCTAGACCGGCCTCCGACGACGCCGAGTCGACCGTGCGGGTGATCTCGTTCTCGCTCAGACCGAGATCTCGGCGGCGGCATCGCGCATCGCGACGAGCCGCGGCACGACGTCGAGCACGCTCTCACGCGCGCAGAACGGGATGTCCGGCTCGAGTTCGGAGGCGTTCTCCATGAGGTTGCGTCCGCTCTTCGAGGCGCGGAACGCCTCCTCCGCCCCGCTCCAGGTCGTCACGAGGCGCGCGGCCGTCTCGGCGGCATCGGTGCGTTCCCAGCCGAGGAGCTCGACGATCCGGCCGGCGACGAAGGCGTCGTCGAGCGCGAGCGTTCCCTGCACGCCGGCGCACACGACGACGACGTCCTCTCCCGCCGCGCGCGCTGCCTCCACGACGCCCGCGAGGTTGAGCAACGACGCGATGAAGACGCGCTCGCAGCGCTCGGCGGCGGCGACGACGGCACGCGTGCCGTTCGTCGTCGAGAGGATCAGGGTCTCGCCGGCGGGCTGGACGTACTCACGCGGCGAGTTTCCGAGGTCGAACCCGGGGATGCGGACGGCGTTGCGCTCGCCGCCGAGCACGCCCTCACCGAGCGCCTCGCGCAGCGCTCGGGCCTCCTCGACCTCGGCCGCACAGAACACCCTCTGGTAGCCGGCAGCGAGCGCCTGGCAGATCGTCGACGTGGCCCGGATGACGTCGATGACGACACCTGTCGGGGCCGCTCCGGCCTCGTCCGGAGTGAACACGACGTCGACACGCACGCGGGTACGCTAACCCGCCGTGACCGAGCCGATGCGCTGCTACCGCCATCCCGACCGGGAGACATACGTGTCGTGCTTCGAGTGCGGCCGCGGAATCTGCCCGGACTGCATGACGCAGGGCCCGGTCGGCATCCGCTGCCCCGACCACGCGAGCGCCGGTGGGAAGACCGCCGCACCGAAACGCGCAGCGCGCACCGCCTCACGCTCGCTCTCGGCCTACGGCCCGTACGTCACGTTCACGCTGATCGGGATCAACGTCGCGCTCTTCGTGCTCGAGCTCGCGACCGGGGGCCAGCTCAACGGAACCGGGAGCTGGATCTACGAGAAGGGCGTCCTCGTCTCGACGGCCGTCGACTCGTCGGGCCAGGTCGTGGGTGTCGCCGAGGGCGAGTGGTGGCGACTCATCACCGCGGCGTTCCTCCACTACGGGCTCATCCACCTCGGGATGAACATGCTCGTGCTCTGGTTCATCGGGCCGCCGCTCGAGGAGTACTTCGGCCACGGTCGCTACCTGCTCGTCTATCTCGTGTCGGGTCTCGCCGGATCTGCCGGTGCGCTCATCTGGTCGCCGAACGCACTGACCGTTGGCGCGTCGGGGGCGATCTGGGGAATCATGGGCGCCGCGCTCGTCCTCGAGGCGCGCAAGATCTGGGTGTTCGGCGGCCAGGCGATGGGTCTCGTGATCTTCAATCTCGCCATCACCTTCGTGATCCCCGGGATCTCGATTGGCGGCCACGTCGGCGGGCTCGTCGGCGGCGGCCTCTGCGCTCTCGCGTTCTCGAGCTTCCGCGGCTCGCCCGCGCTCGCCACGTTGTCGATGGCCGCCGTCGGCATCGCGAGCGTCGGACTCGCGGTCGCCCAGGTCGCCTGAGCCGGCTCAGCCGCCGATCGCGACCGCGACGACCCCGGCCTCGGCGAGCGAGGCCTGCGCCGCGGCGAGCCGCGCAAGCGGCACGCGGTACGGCGAGCAGGAGACGTAGTCGAGCCCGAGGCGGTGGCAGAAGGCGACCGAGCGCGGCTCTCCCCCGTGCTCGCCGCAGATCCCGAGCTTGATGTCCGGCTTCGCACCTCTCCCGCGCTCGACGGCGATGCGCATGAGATCGCCGACGCCGTCCTCGTCGATCACCTCGAACGGGTTGCGCTCGAGAATCCCGTGCTCGAGGTAGTACGTGAGGAACTTGCCCTCGGCGTCGTCGCGCGAGAAGCCGAGCGCCGTCTGCGTGAGGTCGTTCGTGCCGAACGAGAAGAAGTCCGCCTCGGCGGCGATCTCGTCGGCGCGCAGTGCGGCGCGCGGCAGCTCGATCATCGTCCCGCACAGGTACTCGACCGTCGGCTCCTCGGCGGCAACGCGCTCCGTCAGCTCACGGAGCCTCGCGAGCTCCTCGGTGAAGCCGACGAGCGGATGCATGATTTCCACGAGCGGCGCCTCGCCAGTTCGTTCGCGAACGACGCGGGCCGCACGGACGATGGCGCGCACCTGCATCTCGTAGATCTCGGGGAACTGCAGGCCCAGGCGGCATCCACGCGTTCCGAGCATCGGGTTCGACTCCTGCAGCTGGCGGATCCGGTCGCGCATCGCGTCCGAGGTGGCCTCCTCGAGCGGCGGCAGGAACTCGTGGAGCGGCGGGTCGAGGAGGCGGATGGTCACGGGCAGACCGGCCATCGCCTCGAAGATCCCCTCGAAGTCCGCCTGCTGCATGGGCAGCAGCTTCTCGAGCGCGGCGCGGCGCTCGTCTTCCTCGCGCGCGAGGATCATCTCGCGCACGACGGGGAGCCGGTCCTCGCCCATGAACATGTGCTCCGTCCGGCAGAGGCCGATGCCCTCCGCGCCGAACTCGCGGGCCTTCGCGGCATCCTCGGGCGTGTCGGCATTGGCCCGCACGCGCATCCGGCGAAGATCGTCGGCCCAGCCGAGGATCGTTTCGAAGTTCTCGTCGATCGAGGGGGGAACGAGCGGGACGGATCCGACGATCACGCTTCCCGAGCCGCCGTCGATCGTGATGACGTCACCCGCGCGCAGGTCGTGCTCGCCGATGCGGAGCGTCCCCGCCGCCACGTCGATCGACAGCTCCTCGCAGCCCGCGACACACGGCTTGCCCATGCCACGCGCCACGACGGCCGCGTGCGAGGTCATCCCGCCGTGGGCGGTGAGCACCCCGGCCGCGTGGATGAGCCCGTGGATGTCGTCGGGAGTGGTCTCCCAGCGCACGAGGATGACGCGCTCGCCCGCCTTGCCGCGCTCCTCGGCGGAGTCTGCATCGAGCACGATCGCGCCCGATGCCGCACCCGGGGACGCATTCAACCCACGCGCGGCCACCTCGATCGCTGCATCGGGATCGATCATCGGATGCAGGAGCTGGTCGAGCTGACCCGGATCGATGCGCGCGACCGCCTCCTCCCGCGAGATGAGCCCCTCGTCGACCATCTCCGCCGCGACGCGTAGCGCAGCAGCGGCGGTGCGCTTCCCCGTGCGCGTCTGGAGCAGATACAGCGTCCCCTCCTCGACCGTGAACTCGATGTCCTGGAGATCGCGGTAGTGCGCCTCGAGCCGGTCGAGCGTGTCGACGAGCTGGTCGAACGCCTCCGGCATGCGCTCGTGCATGCGCTCGATGGGCTCGGGCGTGCGGATGCCCGCGACGACGTCCTCGCCTTGTGCGTTCGAGAGGAACTCTCCGTAGAGCCGCCGCTCCCCCGTCGCCGGGTCGCGGGTGAAGCACACGCCCGTGCCGGACGCCTCGCCGCGGTTCCCGAAGACCATCTGGACCACGTTCACCGCCGTGCCGAGATCGTGCGGGATGTCGTTCGCGGACCGGTACACCTGGGCTCGTGGCGCGTTCCACGAGTCGAACACGGCACGGTAGGCACGGCGCAGCTGGTCACGCGGCTCCTGCGGGAACGGGCGGCCGGTGTCTTCCGCGTAGATCGACACGAACGTCGCGACGAGCTCGCGGAGGTCGTCGGCGGTGAGCTCGACGTCCTGCGCGACGCCTCGCGCCTGCTTCAGGTCGGTGAGCGCCTGCTCGAACCGCTGGCCGTCCACCTCGTCGACGACCTCGCCGTACATCTGGATGAGCCGCCGGTACGAGTCGAGCGCGAACCGCGCGTTTCCGGTCGACGCGGCGAGACCCTCGACGGCGACATCGTTCAAGCCGAGGTTGAGGATCGTGTCCATCATGCCCGGCATCGAGATCGCGGCGCCGGAACGCACGGAGACGAGTAGAGGATCCGAGTCGTCGCCGAAGCCCTTGCCCGTGCGCTGCTCGAGCGCGGCGATGTGCTCGTCGACCTCGTCGTCGAGCCCGGGTGGCACGTTTCCGCCTTCGGCGAGGTAGGCGCGGCACGCCTCGGTGGTGATCGTGAACCCGTCCGGCACGGGCACGCCGAGCGCCGTCATCTCGGCCAGGCCGATTCCCTTCCCTCCGAGAAGCTCGCGGCCGCCGTCCGAGCCTTCGGCGAAGTCGAAGACGTAGTGCATTTGCGGGGGGAATCTACCGACACGGGACACGGGCCGGAAACCCGCATGGTTGCGTGGTCGTCCCAGTCGTAGATGTCGCCGAATCGCGTGCTGGTGTGCCACCGGTGTGACATGGAGATCGTCGCCAGCCGTGGAAACGACGCGGATGCTCCGCGAGGAAAACGTCACGAACTTCGAGAAGCAGGTCGAGTCGGTCGTCGACTAGCGCGTTGCCCTGAAGGTGAGCCTGAACGCCGCGGTCACGGTATTTGCGCTCGAGTCCGTTGCCGGCGCACGTCACCCGCGTCCTACCACTGCGCGAGCTGGGATTCGGCACCAAGGCCTACGACGCATTCGACGTGGCCACCTTCGGCACCGTCGGTGTGCGGCGCGAGTCGTGCCGCGGGACGTCCGGCTCGGTCGCACTCTCGCCCTCCGGCCTGCGCGGCGGCTCGGCCGCTCCGCTTGGCAACGAGTTCGAGTGCTTCGCGCCCAAGCAGGTCGTCGTCGTGCGCGCCGCTCGCCGCGCGGAGTGGGGCAGGACTTCCAGTCCCACGTCGCCGCGAGGCGAAGCTCGCAGTCCGCACGGCCGGGAGCCGCTCGTCTACGCCGACGTCTCCAGTCGAAGATCTCCAGTTCCGTGAGCGAGAGGAGGGCTGCGATGAGCAGCACCACGAGCGCGAGGGCAGCTTCGATGACGAGAAGCGAGCGGCCTCCGAGTTAGGCAAGTACCGCGAGAAGGGGCCGATTCCCTCGACCGACGCACTGATCGCGGCGCTCAAGGGCGAGGGGGTCGAAGGGATGACGCTGCTCGACATCGGGGGCGGCGTCGGCGCGATCCAGCACGAGCTCCTCGACGCAGGCGCGGCGCATGTCACGAGTGTCGACGCCTCCGCGAGCTATTTGCAGGCGGCACGCGAGGAGGCAAGTCGGCGTGGCGTCGAGGATCGCATCACCTATCAGCACGGCGACTTCGTCCAGCTGGCGGAGTCGGTGCCTCCCGCGGACATCGTCACGCTCGATCGGGTTCTCAACGTGTACCCGGACTGGGAACGACTTGCCGGACTCGCCGCAGCGCACGCGCAGCGGCTGCTCGGCTTGGTGTATCCGCGCAACACACCCATGACGCGGCTTGTCGTCTCCGCCATGAACCTGAAGCTGCGCATGCAGCGTAAGGCGGTGCGCGCTCACATCCGCCCACAAGATGAGATCGACCGCATAGCCCGCGAAAACGGTCTAGCGCCGAGTTTTGCGCAAGACGTCGGCCCCGCATGGCACGTCGCGGTCTTCCGACGCACCGCCTAGAGGGCCATTCTCGTGAGGTCACGCACACCTACGCAGCCATGTCGCATGTGAGAGGGTGGCCCACCTGCGGCGGGTGGGCGGTCCCCCAGAGGGATTCCTGCGCACCAGGGATTCCTCTGACCTCCCCACGCCCACCCGCTGCGGCGACCGCCAAAACCCGCCTGTCTGGGCGGTGTCGACCCGTCGCCCGCTGACCGCATGCACGATCTCACTGACCTTCACGTCGTGCCTCCTTCTTGAGTTTGTTGTCCGCGACGCGGACAATGGCGTCGGTTATCCACTTCGCCTTGGCTTCGCTCTCGTCGTCGGCTATCCGCCGTCTACTCGGGACGTGCGTGAGGCTGATGGATCGCCTCCAGCTGATCGCACCGTGGCACGCTGGTCGGAATGGGCCGAGGGGCGCGTGCACGGTCGACGATCTATTGTGCCCCTGTGCTCCGAGTTGAGCGCGAACATCGATTCGACGCCTCCGTCGAGGACGGATTCGCCTACATCACGAACCCGGCGAACTGGCCCGAGTATTGGCCCGGGTTCGTGCGGATAGAACGGGAGTCGAAGTGGAGTGCTCCTGGCGACGAGTCCACGATCCTGGTGAAGCTTCTGGGTCGTGAAGTCGAGCTGCGCATGGTCTTGAGGCGCTTGGTGGCCAACCAGGTCGTCGTCTACGAGAGCAGCCAGCCGGGGCTACCCGACGCCCATCACGAACGGCACTTCAGCCCAGACGGAGAGGGGTTTCGATATCGGCTCGTCGTCGAATACGAGCCCAGAGCCGGCCTACGTGGTCTTTACGACAGGTTTCTCGTACGGCGCGGGGTGGACCGAGCCCTCGGACAGACAGTCGCCAACCTTGAGCTAAAGCTCAACGGCGCGGAATGACTGGGCGGCTCAAGGGCGAGAGCAACACCCCTCACTCCCGTCTCCGGTGTGCTTACTCGTCCCAGTAGTGAGGGGCTGCGTCTCGGCTCCAGAACAGGACAAGGCACACGACGAGGAAGGCCGCGACCGCGACACCGATGCTGACAAGGGCGAGGGACGCCAAGGAGAACACCGCAGTGGGGCAACTGAATCAGATTGCTGGCGTCCGTTCAACCCATTACCGCTGCACTCGGGCGATTTTGGTCAACGGACGAGAGTCGACGCGGATTTCAGCCTAGTCCCGCTACACGAGGGCCGACAGCCGGCTACCTTCAGCTCGCCTCGAGCTCGCACCCCGCAAAGCTCGGCAAGGCATCACGGTGAGGCTGGACGTAGGAGGAAGGGATAGCTGCGGCACTACCGCTCCCTCGCCCGGCCCTCGTGAGAGCCGTTCTTGGCCATCCTGTCTGACTACGCCCAGCCTCTCCTGATGCCGTTCCAGACTGCCATCGTCCACCGAGACGATCCATGCCCCGTCCGTGTCACATCGCGACCCGAATGAGGGGCTGGGTAGAGCGAGCGCCTTGTTCGGCCCGCCCTCCTCGAGCCCGCGCTCGACGGTGATCTCGCTCGGCGTAAGGCCGACGGGCAGGAGTCAATTCGGAGTGGGAGAAGGTAGCGGCCGTGCCGTCGGACCGCTTTGCTCGCTTCCTACCTCTCGCTGGAGTACTCGCTGGGCTCATCTTTCTGACTGGGTTGATCGTGTTTCGAAACGATCCTCCGAGCGAGTCGGACGTCGCTGCAACGTTCGACTATTGGCGCGACGACCAGGGGCAGCATCAGATCGTCGCGCTCATTCTGACGCCGCTCATGGGTTTCCTACTGATCTTCTTCGGGTCCGGACTAAAGCGCAGACTCGAGCACGGGAGTGGTGACTCGGGGCACGGGACCGTCGCGTTCGGCGGAGCCATCCTCGCAGCCGGCACCTTCGCGTTGGTTGGGATGCTCGAGGCCGCGATGACGAACGCGGCCGACGATGGGAACCGCGAGGCGGTCTATACGCTGAATCAGTTGCACTCCTACGACTGGCTCGCATGGAACGCCGCGTTCGCCGCATTGCTCCTGGCCACCGGCTTGGGAGCCCTCCGCAACGGCATGTTCCCGAAGCTGCTGGCATGGGCGACCGTCGTAATCGGAGCGACGCTTCTCACTCCGCTCGGCTTCTTCGGGTTCATCCTCTTGCCCCTGTGGCTCGTCGTAAGCGGCATGTGGCTGACCTTTCGCGACCGAGCCGTGTTGCGAGCAGCTGCTACCGAGCTGATCGATCCGCGCCGCCGCTCGCAGTAGAGATCAACGAGCCGCAGCGCGTCCCCGAGCGGAGCTCGTGGGCGGCGCCGTCGGCCATCCAAGCGCTCGGCGCTCGCTCGCTCGGCGGAAGCGTACTTGGGCGTGAGGGAGGTTAAGCCACTATGAAAGGCCGTACGCGCCGGGATTAGGAGGTTCGCGGCGAGGGTTTGCCCTTGATGCCCTCACATCGTGCGAGGCAAGCAGGCCCACGCGCCCGCGCAAGATTTGCCCGCCCTGAGCATCTACGTACCGGGGAGGGCACCGATAGGGCGGCACCACGGCTTGGCGCGGCAGCGCCGCCCACTATCGGACTACCACTCTGGCGAGTGCTGTAATCGTCGCTTCGCCGTAGCCCGGTTGCAGCGGGCATGTTCTATCGAGATCCCTACGGGACCGGCTGTCCTTTCGTCCCGACATCGAGCCGCAGGAGAGCCGGCCCCGGTCCGCCGAGTGGGCCGATCGCGAAGTTGACTGCCCACAGGTCGCCGTTCTTGCCGAAAGCGATGCTCGAGGCCCAGTCGAGACCGTCCGCATCTGTTGCAATGGTCGTCACTTCTCCGCTGGGCGACACCCGAACGATGGTGCTCTGCGCGATGACCGCAGCCCAGATGTTTCCGTGGACGTCGAACGCGATCCCATCCACGGCCAGGAGGGGCAGACCTTCGGCCACGACAGTGATGGCACCAGCGCTGCCATCGGGCTCGATCTCGACGCGAACGAGCCGACCCCCCTCGGTATTGCCCACGACGACGGCGTTCTGCCGATACGCGATGCCATTCGCTCCAAGCGGGATACCGAATCCGAAGATCCCCGAGCCCTCGAGAAGGGCCGATCGAAACCAGAGCTCAGCGGGACCTCCACCTGCAGGAACGCGCCAGACTGCCCCGAGGATCGTGTCGGTGACGTACGCGTTTCCTTCCTTGTCGAGCGTCACGCCGTTCGGAAAGACGATTGCTTCAGTTCCAGGTAATCGTGCGAACGACCCGTCGCGGGCGATCTTGTAGACGCCCGAGGTCGCGGGATCGAACGTCGCGGCTGCCACGTACACGTTCCCGGGTGCGTCGACAGCCATGCCGAGAACACCGTTACCGGCGCCGGCAGGCACGACCTGCGCAAGCATCGTCTCAGTCCCATCGCGGTCGATTCTCCAAACTTGTCCGAGAGGCGCGAGGCTGACGTAGACGTCACCGCGCTTGTCGACGGCGACTCCTTCAGGCTGCTCCCCAGCGGCCAGCTCGTAGTCGACCACGACCACTGACTCGACGGCTGCCCCTGCAACCGCAGCAGGTACGAGCAACGCCGCGGCAGCGATAGCAAGGAAAATCCGCATGTCTCCCCTCTCCCTGGTTTGCCGCAAGAGCCTTGCAGATCTTGTGGCCGCTGTCACGTACCTTCAACTGCGCCGGCTCTGCAAGGCTCGCCGGCACTGTGCTACGGAGGGGCTAGAAGTGTCAAGCGAGCTGCTGTACGGCGCGCACCGCTCATACTTCTCAGACGCGCTGCCCTAGAGCTGCGCGCGGACGGCTGCGACGAAACGGGCGATGCTCCGCCTGAGCCGATGCGGTCTCACCGGAGGCCGGGGATCGCCGTGCGGATCATGCACGCGCCGGATCCCGTCCTTCTGCGTCATGCACGGATAGTGCGAGGGCACGCCGTCCTGTCGCGTTGCCATGGCTCCACTCTAGGACAGCTTCAACCCGGCGTCCAACGTCGCGCACGGAGTACGCGGGGCTGGCGGCATCGGGTTGTCGGGGTCGTCGAACTGACTCCGATCAGCACGCACTGTGGCTGGCTAGTTCTTCACGAAGTCGTGCAACTCGTAGTAGCCCTCGCGAGTCGGACGCTGGGCCGCCGTGTCCGGGCGAGGGAGCTCCTCGGGCCTGACCATCCCCATCATCCGCTGCATGAACTGCTCGGCCTGCTCGCGGGATTCCCAGACGTCGACCAGCCGCCACACCCCGTTGTCGTCGTCGAAGCCTGCGGTGTGGACGATCAGCCCGTCGATCTCCTCGCCGGCGAGCTTCTCCTTCATGAACTCGTAGTTCTCCGTCGATCGGTCGCCGATCGGAAACTCCGAGATGTACGCGACGGCCATGCCAACCTCCTCGCTCGCAGAACGGAAGACGGATCCTACGAGACAGGTGTCTCAGCCGACCTTGCGAACCTCGCCATAGGTGCTCGCCATCGCTGCGCGGCCTATGCGCTCGCCAGGGGAACCCGACCTTAGGTGAAGAGGACGTGAGTCAGCATCTTGGAGCGTGAATGCCGTTATCCGCCGGTGACACGGCGATGGCGTCGGAGCTCCTCGAGGAGTTCGGTGCGGAGCCGGTACAGAGGCGCCGGGCAGTCTTGAGCCAGCACGGCGGAGATAGCCTCGTAGTCCTCGAGCGTCAGCGCGACCTCGACGGTGACCTTGCGCGCGATGGCGTCTGAAATCTTGCCAGCGGTTTCCGGATAGCCCTCAGCCTCGAGAATCTCCGAGAGCAGACGAGCGACCGGCGCTCCCAGTCGCATGCCGGCGATCCGCATTGTCGCGACGCTACCGAACTACACACGCCTCTCGTGCCGGTCGCGCAGGTCGGGTCCGAGCGGTTCCTGTCCCTGCTAGGGGACGAGACCTAGCCAGGGGTTCCTGTGCGGGGGCTTCTGGTCCGCTACCCCCGCACAGAAACGGCATTGGCGTTCGAAGCGACTCTCTAGGTGGTCTGCGGCACGCTCTCGTCCCACCGAACGATCAAGGCGTAGAGAACGACGATGTTCAACGTCAACGTGACCAGCGACCACAGCAGGTCGTTCGTGTTGCCGAGAAAACCGAGCTGTCCGAACACGTTGATGCTCACGAGCACAATCGTCGTCCACCGCGCCCAGCTTGCGCCAGCGAGCAGAGCGAGACCGACACACGCCAAGAGAATCCCCCACACAAGCATGAGCCAGCCCCACGCGGTCACGTCGAAGACTAGGAAGCCCTCGCCAGTGGGGACGAAGTAGTTATCTCGCGCGAGCGCGATCAGCCCCTGGAAGAAGCTGAGCCCACCCAAGATCAGCATCACGATCCCGGCAAACCCGATCCAACCGGCCATGCTCCGTGAATTCATCCCTGCCTCCCGCGGTCGAGTCGATGCCGGTAGTGGCATCCGGTACGACGGATTCGCCGAGAGGCTACTGGATCCTTGTTGCCAAGAGAGCGAGTAGCGCACTTCTCCCAGCACTTCGCGGCGTGAGTTCGATCTCCAACGAGAAGACGGCGGGCCTCGCCCGCCGTCTTCTCGTAGCTCACACGTCCGGCTCGCCGGACGCGTCAGATCGTCCTAGTGACCGTCGCGATCGCTGTCGCCCGGAATCACGTCCTCGACCGTGTCCGTCACCTTGTCGGCCACGTCGCCGATGCCGTCCTTCACGCGATCGGCGCCTTCCACGAGCTCGTCCTTCGCGTGGTCGGCGGCACGGGATGCGTCGTCACCCGTCTCGCGCAACTCGTCGGCCACTTCGTCACTGCGATCCTGGGGAACTGTCTCGGACATTCGTGTGCCTCCTTGAAGAGAATTGCGATCGAACGGATGTACCCGCGCTACGGTTGCCCGAAACGCGATAGCCCGACGCAAGCGCACGGGATGTGGACGGTTGGCGGCGGGAATCTAGACTCCGGTCGTGCCGGGACAGATCGTGGCGATGGGCGGCGGCGGGTTCATGGCGGACCGGCGCTCGCCGCTCGACGACTTCATGCTGTCGCTGTCGGAGCCGCCGCGGCCGCGCGTCTCCTTTCTCCCGACACCGGCGGGAGACTCCGACCGGGCGATCGCCGCGTTCTTCGAGGCATTCGCGGACAGAGAATGCGAGCCAAGCTGTGTGCGTCTGTTCGGAACCCCCGAACAGCCTGTCGAGCGGCTTGCCGACGCCGATGTGATCTACGTGTCGGGCGGGAACACCGCGAATGCGCTCGCCGTCTGGCGCTTGCACGGCGTCGACGACGCGCTCCGCGCCGCCTGGGAGCGTGGCGCGGTGCTCGGAGGCGTGAGCGCCGGCGCGAACTGCTGGTTCGAGTGCTGCGTGACCGACTCGTTCGGTAGCGCGCTCGATCCGCTGCACGACGGTCTCGGCTTCCTGCCGGGAAGCTTCTGCCCCCACTACGACGGCGAGGAGCTCAGGCGGCCTGTCTACCGCTCGCTCGTCGACGGGGGATTCGCGCCCGGCTACGCGGCTGACGACGGTGCGGCGCTGCACTTCGTGGGAACCGTGCTCCGGGAGGTGGTCGCCGCGCTGCCGAGCGCGACCGGCCACCGCGTCGAACGGGACTCGGAGACGGCGATGTCCCCTCGCATGCTCTGAAGCGGCCGCCCTTCCTAAGGAGTCTGTAAGTGAGCGCGTCTCCGGCCGTGCCGCGGTCTAGCCTGATGCGGGTGGCACGCGATGCGCCGTTCGCGCGAGCAATCGTCGTCCTTGCGCTGGTCGCCCTCGGAGCCGTCGCGCTCGCGGGAGCTGCAGCGCCGGCGACGGCTCGGACGGTCACGGTCTCGGTGAACGCGCGCGACTACGCGTTCTCGCTGTCTCGGCGGACCGTTCCGGCGGGCTCGACCGTGCGGTTCGTCGTGCGCAACCGCGGGAACACCGCTCACGACTTCGTCGTCGCGAAGAAGCGGACGCGCATTCTCCGTCCTGGCCAGCGCCAGACGATCACGGCGTCGTTCCCGCGAAAGGGCGTGTTCCGCTTTCTCTGCTCCGTGTCCGGTCACGCGCGTCTCGGAATGAAGGGCGCCTTCGGCGTCTCGATCAAGCCACCGGCCCCCCCACCAGCTCCCCCGCCGGTCGACACGTCCGACGTCGCGTCGCTCACGCGAATTGGGAGCTTCGAGCAGCCCGTCCTCGTGACGGCCCCGCCCGGTGACACCAGTCGTGTCTTCGTCGTCGAGCAGGGCGGAACCGTCCGCATCGTTCGCGACGGCACGCTCGTTCCGAGTCCCTTTCTCGACATCCGCGAGCAGGTCACAGCGCGGGGCGAATCCGGACTGCTGTCGATCGCGTTCGCGCCGGACTACGCCTCCACCGGCCTCGTCTACGCCTTCTACAACGCCCGCGAGGGGCCGTACGGCGATATTCGGATCGCAGCGTTTCGCGTCGACGCCTCCGATCCCGACAGGGTCGACCCTTCGTCGGAGCGGGCCGTGCTCTCGATTCCGAAGCCGTACGAGAATCACAACGGTGGCATGCTCCAGTTCGGCGCCGACGGCTACCTGTACGCGTCGGTCGGCGACGGCGATCCGGGGGTGCTCAACCGGGCGGGAGCCTTCGCCCAGCGACTCGACGTCCTTCTCGGCAACATCATTCGCATCGACCCGCGGCGGGGCGACCCGTACGCCGTGCCCATGGACAATCCGTTCCTCGCGGTGCCCGGCGCCCGACCCGAGGTCTGGGCGTACGGGCTTCGGAACCCCTGGCGCTTCTGGATCGACTCGGAGACCGACCTCCTGTACGTGCCCGACGTCGGGAGCACGTCGCGCGAGGAGATCAACGTCGTGACTCGGTCGGGACGCGGGGCGAACTTCGGGTGGCCATGCTTCGAGGGCACGGTCGTCTTCGACGAGACGGTTTCGTGCGACGGGGCAGTGTCTCCGCTACTCGAATACCCACGGGAAGGCGGAGCCTGTGCGGTCGTCGGCGGTGTGGTCGTCCGCGATGCGCGCCTTCCGATCCTCTCGGGTCGCTACCTGTACGGCGACTACTGCACCGGTGCGATCACGTCGATCGTCGTAGCCGGGGGCCGCGTCACCGACTCCGGGAGCCTCGGCCTCGTCGTACCCGCGCTGGCGAGCTTCGGCGTCGATGCACTCGGGCGTGTCTACGTCATGTCCCTCGGCGGCGACGTCTACCGGCTCGATCCGCGGCCCGCGCCTTGAACTCGGCCACCCAGGCGGCGCCGCGGAGCCCGAGCCAGATCGGCGTGAGCAGGACGTAGAAGACGAAGTCGCCGAGGAACATGAGGAACCACCACAGGGCAAGCCAGCGAAGCGGGATCCATCCCTTCTCCCGGATGTCGCCCTTCCCGCCAGGAGGAGGCCTGAACGGGTTGCGCAGCGGCGGCTCGCCCGGTGCGCCGTACGGGCTCGTGGGAGAGCGCTCCTCGGTCACGTCGTCGCGACGGCGCGCCGACGGCGCTCGACGAGTCGGATGATGCGCATCGCCGTCTCCTCGACCGAGAGCTCGGACACGTCGATGACCGGGCACCGCAGGCGCTTGTGGAGCTTCGAGGCTTCGTCGAGCTCCGCGTACACCGCCTCGAGCTCGGCGTAGCGCTTGCGCGGCGCACCCATCGACTTCACGCGCGCGGTGCGGATGTCCGCGAGGCGCTCGGCGCCGATCGTCAGGCCGACGATCTTCGCCGGGTCGGTCTCGAAGAGCTCCTCCGGAGGCTCGATCCCGCGCACGACCGGCACGTTCGCGGCCTTGTGCCCGAGGTAGCCAAGGAAGATCGACAGCGGCGTCTTCGAGGTGCGCGACACGCCGACGAGCACGATGTCCGCCTCGTCGAGGCCCCTTCCCACCCCGTCGTCGTACTTCACCGCGAACTCGATCGCCTCGATCCGCTTGAAGTACGTCGAGTCAAGTGGCGCCCGTGCGCCGGGCTCCATTCGCGCAGCGACCCCGGCAACGCGCGAGATCGAGTCGATCGGATGCCCGAGCAGGTCGCAGTAGTGGACCCGCGCCCGCCGACACAGCTGCCGCATCGCGTCGCGGAGCGCCGGTGCGACGAGCGTGTAGACCATCACCGCCGGACGGCCGCGCGCCTGCTGCACGGCGATGTGGAGATCCTCGACGTTCTCCACTCGCGGATGGCGGATTTCCTCGAACGGCTGATCCGGAAACTGCGCCTCGAGCGCGAGCACCAGCCGCTGCGCCGTCTCTCCCGTCGAGTCGGAGACGATGTGGAGCTCGACCGGCACACGCTCGTCGCTCATCGGCGGGAGGCTAGCGCCAGGGACACCGTATGCTCCCGGCGCCGCAGACCGACAGGAGGATTCGATGGCATTTGCAGAGCTCAAGGCAAAGCAGAGTGTGATGTGGGGCAACGGCCCGTACGAGCGCGTCACGAACACGCTCACCGACCTCCACGATCTCGTCATCGAGCGCGTCGACCCCAAGCCAGGCGAGCGAGCGCTCGACGCCGCCACCGGCACGGGCGCCGTTGCCATCCTCGCGGCGAAGCGCGGCGCAGACGTCGTCGGCCAGGACCTGGCGCCCGTGCTCATCGACACGGCACGTGAGCGAGCTGTGGAGGAAAACGTAGACGTCCGGTTCGAGGTCGGTGACGCGGAGGCGATGACGTACGGGGACGCGAGCTTCGACATCGTGACGTCGACCTGCGGCGTCATGTTCGCACCCGACCACGCAGCCGTTGCGAGCGAGCTCGCGCGGGTCACCAAGCCCGGTGGACGGATCGCCCTGGCCTGCTGGACTCCCGAGGGCGGTCTCGGTCAGATGTTCGGGATGATGCGTCCGTTCATGCCGCCGCCGCCCGAGGGTGTCGGAAGCCCGTTCGCGTGGGGCAAGGAGGATCATGTCCGCGAGCTTCTGGACGAGACCTTCGAGCTCGAGTTCGAGGAGCACGACTCGATCCTGCGAACGGCGGACGGCGAGGAGTACTGGGAGCTGTTCTCGTCCTCGTATGGTCCGACGAAGACCGCAGCCGAAGCCCTCGACGACGCGCGCCGCGAGGAGTTCCACCGCGCCTGGGTCGACTTCTTCGAAGCACGTCGCGAAGGCGACGAGGTCGTCCACCACCGCGAGTACCTGCTCACGCTCGGCACGCGCCGCTGAGTCACGGCGCGGGCTGCGTGAGTAACGTCTCGCGGATGCCCGAGGCCGTCACGATGGACAAGATCGTCTCGCTCGCGAAGCGCCGCGGGTTCGTGTTCCCGTCCTCGGAGATCTACGGCGGCCTCGGCTCGGCGTACGACTACGGCCACTACGGCGTGCTGCTCAAGGAGAACGTCAAGGCACGCTGGCTCGAGGCGATGGTGCGTGAGCGCGACGACATCGTCGCCCTCGACTCGTCGATCATCCTGCACCCTGCGGTCTGGGAGGCGTCGGGGCACGTCGCGGGCTTCGCCGACCCGCTCGTCGACTGCCGCTTCTGCAAGCGCCGCTACCGCGCCGACCACCTCGACGATGCCCAGTGCGGCCAGCGTCCGAGCAAGCGCCCCGGCGAGACGGAGCAATGCGATCTCACGGAGCCGCGGCAGTTCAACCTGATGTTCTCCACGCGGATCGGCCCGGTCGAGGAGACGGGCCAGGACGCGTACCTGCGACCGGAGACCGCGCAGGGCATCTTCGTCAACTTCAAGAACGTCGCCCAGATCGCGCGCCGCAAGCCGCCCTTCGGCATTGCACAGATCGGCAAGGCGTTTCGCAACGAGATCACGCCCGGGAACTTCATCTTCCGGACGCTCGAGTTCGAGCAGATGGAGATGGAGTACTTCGTGCCGCCTGCCGCGGCAGCCGAGTGGTTCTCGTACTGGGTCGAGCAGCGAGTTGCGTGGCATCGGCGCTACGGCCTTCGCGAGAGCCACCTCCGTGTCCGCCCGCACGACGCCGAGGAGCTCTCGCACTACTCGTCGGCGACGAGCGACATCGAGTACCTCTTCCCCATCGGCTGGTCCGAGCTCGAGGGGATCGCCCATCGCGGCGACTTCGACCTGACCGCCCACACGGAGGCGTCGGGCACGAAGCTCGAGTGGGTTGACGGCCAGGAGCGGTACACGCCGCACGTCGTCGAGCCCGCGCTCGGGGTGAACCGCTCGATGCTCGCGTTCATGGTCGACGCGTACGACGAGGAGGTCGTGGCGGAGCGCGAGCGCACGGTACTCCGCCTCCACCCCGCTCTCGCCCCGGTGAAGGTTGCGGTGCTCCCGCTCATCGCTAAGAACGACGACATGGTCGGGAAGGCGCGCACGCTCTACGAGGAGCTCCGCCGCGCCGTCGTCGCCGAATACGACGACTCGGGCCAGATCGGCCGTCGCTATCGCCGTCAGGACGAGATAGGAACTCCGTACGCGCTCACGGTCGACGACCAGACCCTCGAGGACGAGACGGTCACGATCCGCGACCGCGACTCGCTCGCCCAGGAGAGAATCCCGATCTCCGGAGCACGGGCGTTCGTGCTGGACCGGCTCGCCACGGACTGGACGACACCGAAGCCGGACTAGACGCTGCGTCGCTCGAGCGCGCGGTCGCTCGGCTCCGTGAAACCGAACTTGCGGTACAGGTCGTGGGCGTCGGCCGTGTGCAGGTACCACTTGGTCACGGCGAGCGGGCCTTCGTCCACCGAGAAGCGGACGAGCTCGACGCCGAGACCGCGTCCTCGATGCCCCTCGAGGACGTAGACGTCGGCGAGGTACGACTGCACGTGCCCGTCCGAGATGGCACGCGAGAAGCCGACCTGCTCTCCGCCGTAGTACAGGCCGACGACGCGCGCTGCACCATCGATCAGCGCGTCCTGCATCTCGCGCGTTCGACCCTCCGCCCAGTACGACCGCGTGAGGTAAGCGTGCACGGCATCGCGATCGATCCGCCCCGCATCGTCGTCGAGCTCGTAGCCGTCGCCGAGGTCCCGCCTCATACGGCGAGCGTGCGCAGGCGGAAGCCGCCGTGGAACTCGTACGAGGAGACGACGACCGCCAGCGCGTCGCGAAGCGCGCGCTCGCCCAGTCCGAGACCGTGCGCTTCGGCGAGAGGGCTCCAGATGAGCGCGAGCATCCCGCGGAAGCCGTCGGGCGAGAGGAACACCGTCTCGTCGGGCGCGCACGGTGAGCACACCGCACCTCCCGCGCGGGCGAGGTAGCCGACGAGCCCGTCCGTTCCTCCGCACTCGACGCAGCTCTCGAGGTGCGGGACGTATCCGGAGAGCCACAGCAGCTTGAGCTGGAATCCGAGAGCCACCGGATCCAGCGCGGCACGCCCGCGCGAGCCGGCAGGAATTGCATCCACCGCCGAGAGAAACCGCGTCAGCGCCTCGAAGGCACGCTCGTTGCGCTCCTCCTCGACGAAGAGCCGCAGCATGGCCTCCGCACCGACGAGCCCGACCGAGAGGCGGTACGCATCCTCGCGCGCAGGGCGGTGCGAATCGACGAGCGAGACGCCGGTGACCGTATGCAGCTCACCGGAGCCCTGATGCAGGAGGAGCTCCACGTGCGAGAACGGCTCGAGCCGCGCCCCGAAGCGCGATTTCGTCTTGCGCACGCCCTTCGCGATCGCGCCGATCCTGCCGCGGTCGGAGGTGTACACGTGGAGGATCCGATCGGCCTCTCCGTAACGGAAAGACCGCAGTACAACCGCCTCCGTCTTGACCGTCCGTCCCACGCGGCCAGTGTAGGCGCCGTTACGGCCAGGGCTGGCAGCGCGGACAGAACCAGGTGCCACGGCCGCCGACGCGCGTCTTCGCAATGGTCGTTCGGCATCGCGAGCACGGCTCTCCGTCGCGGCCGTAGACGCGAAACCCGTCCTGCATCGAGCCCGCAGCTCCGTCGGGAGCGGCGTAGTCGCGCAGCGTCGAGCCCTGGCGCTCGATACCGGTGCGCAGCGCGGTGCGGATCGCTCGCGTGACCCGCGCGATCTCGTCGTCCGAGAGGTCGTTGGCCGGCCGCAGGGGACTGACCCGCGCGCGCCAGAGCGCCTCGTCCACGTAGATGTTCCCGAGCCCGGCGACGACGCGCTGGTCGAGGAGCACGGCCTTGAGCGGCGCCGTTCGACGTGCGAGCTGCGCGGCCAGCCAGCTTGCTGTGAATCTCCGTCCGAGCGGCTCGGGCCCGTTCTTCGTCGCGAGGTATGGCTCGAGCTCGGTTTCCTCGAGTACGAGCCACGTCCCGAACCGGCGCACGTCCCGGTACGCGAGTCGCGTACCGTCGTCGAGCTCGAGGAGTGCACGCTCGTGCGTCACCGGCTGCCAGTGAAAGCCACCGGTCATGCGGAGGTGGACGAGGAGCCCGAAGCCGCTCTCCAACCGGAGCAGCAGGTACTTCCCACGCCGCTCGACCGAGACCACGCGGTCGCCCTCGAGCTCCTCGGCGACCTCGAAGAGGTCGTGCGGGCGGGTGAGACGCGGGTCGAGGATCTCGACCCGCGCGAGCGTCCTCCCCTCGAGCCGCGGCGCGAGCTGCGCACGGATCGTCTCGACCTCGGGAAGCTCCGGCACTAGATTTGCCCGCACGACGGGAATCCGCTCACGCGGACTCCCGTCGGCGAAACCCCTGAAGGCGGCCGCTTCGCGGCCGCGTCGATGCGTCCTCGGCCACTACTCGACGACGTCGAGGAGGATGCCGTGCACCGGCGGCGCCTCGTCTCCGATCTCGTACGCTCTAGCTACCGCGTCGACGGCGTGGGCGGCAGAAGCCTCGTCGCGCGCATGCACATCAGCGAGTACCTGCCCGATCTCGACCGACTGGCCGCGCTTCGCACTGCAAACGACTCCGACGGCATGGTCGATGGCGTCGGCCTTCGTCCGCCGGCCCCCACCGAGCTCGAGACTCGCGATGCCGATCGGAAGCGCGGCGAGTCTCGTCACAACGCCCGCTCGCGGCGCTCGAACCTCGTGGACGAGAGGGGCCCGAGGAAGCGCGTCGAGGTCGGGATCGCCTCCCTGCGCCCGGATCCAGCGCTCGTAGACGTCGCGTGCCGACCCGTCGGACATCGCCTGCTGCGCGCGCTCGCGTCCTTCCGCGACGTCGATCCCGAGGTCCGAGAGCGCGAGCAGCCGTGCGCACGCGTCGAGCACGAGTTCCGTGAGGTCCGGTGGTCCCTCTCCCACGATCGTCTCGGCCGCCTCGCGCACCTCCAGCGCATTCCCGACGGCCGCGCCCAGCGGCTGATCCATGTCGGTCAAGAGGCAGACGACGGTGCGCCCCGCACGCTTGCCGAGGTCGACCATCTGCTCCGCGAGGATGCGCGCGTCGTCGAGCGTCTTCATGAAGGCCCCGTCGCCGACCTTCACGTCGAGCACGATCGCCTCGGCGCCCGCCGCGAGCTTCTTCGACATGATCGACGCGGCGAGGAGCGGGACGATATCGATCGTGGCGGTGACGTCGCGGAGGGCGTAGAGCTGCTTGTCGGCGGGGACGAGATCGCCGGTCTGACCGATGATCGCGAGGCCGATCTCGCGCACCTGCTCGACGAACTCGTCGATCGTCAGCTCCACCCGGAAGCCCGGGATCGACTCGAGCTTGTCGAGCGTCCCTCCCGTATGGCCGAGACCGCGCCCGGACATCTTCCCGAGAGGGACACCGCAGGCGGCGACGATCGGGCCGACGGCGAGCGAGGTCTTGTCCCCCACACCGCCGGTCGAGTGTTTGTCGACGACACGCCGCCCGAGCGCGGTGGCGAGGTCGAGCGTGTCGCCGGAGTGGATCATCGCGTCGGTCAGCGCGTGCGTTTCTCGACCGGAGAGGCCCTTGAAGTAGACCGCCATGCACCACGCGGCCATCTGGTAGTCGGGTACGTCGCCACGCGTGTAGCCGCGAACGAGCTCGGAGATCTCCCCGTCGGAGAGCTCCTCGCCGTTCCGCTTGCGCTCGATCAAATCGGCCGCGCGAATCGTCATGCCGACGATCATGCCGAATGCGCGTGGCGGACAGGGAGTCAGGCGTCGCGGCGGCCGATGACCCAGAGGGCCACGAGGAGGGCGACGACGCCGTATGCGCATACGACGGCCAGCCCTTCCACGGATGCGAATCATCCGCGTGCTGTACTCCGCGCACGCAGGCCGTGGTCGTCGCCTACGAGTCAGGCCTCGTCACGCCGCGAGCCCGAGACGGCGCGGTAGCACGGCGGGCCTCATCCGCCGATCGGGCCGGCGTGCACCGCGGCGATCGCTAGAGGTCGATGACGCGGCCCGGAAGGCGCTTGCCCGGAGCCTTACCGCCGAGCCATGCGTTCACCGTCGCGCCCACGTCCCCGAACTCGCCCTCCTCGTGGATCCGCCCCGCAGCATTGCGCCCTGCCGCGTAGGCGAGCAGGAGCGCGTGCTCGCGCGAATGATCCGTGGACTCGGTCGTCGGGTCACAGCCGTGATCGGACGTGATGACGAGAAGGTCGCCCGACTGCAGCGCCTCGAGGATGTCCGGCAGGCGCCGATCGAAGTCCTGCAGGCAGCGGTGGAAGTTCACCGGGTCGTTGCGGTGCCCCCAGAGCATGTCGGTCTCGACGAGATTCACGAAGACGAGCCCCCCGTCGACGTTCTCGAGCAACTCGATGGTCCGGTTGATGCCGTCGACGTTCGACTTCGTCGGGAAGGAGTCGTCGACGTCGCAGCCGGCGAAGATGTCGAAGATCTTCCCGACGCCGTACACCGTGTTCCCGGCGTCGCGGACCGACGAGAGGTAGTTGGGGCGCCGCGGCTCGAGGGAGAAGTCGTGACGGTTCGGCGTGCGCTCGTAGTTGCCGGGTTCGCCGAGGAACGGTCGCGCGATCACGCGCCCGACGGCATGGCGGCCCGTGAGGATCTCCCGCGCGACGCGGCAGCCGTCGTAGAGCTCCTCGAGCGGGATCGTCTCCTCGTGCGCGGCGATCTGGAAGACGGAGTCGGCTGACGTATAGACGATCCACTTGCCCGTCTGCTGATGCTCCTCGCCGAGCTCCTGGATGATCTCGGTTCCGGACGCGGGCTTGTTTCCGATCACGCCGCGGCCCGTCTGGTTCATGAACGGGTCGATGACCTCGTCGGGAAATCCGTGCGGATACGTCGGAAACGCCGTCGGAGTGACGACGCCCATCATCTCCCAGTGCCCTGTCGTGGTGTCCTTGCCCTTCGAGCGTTCGAGCAGCCTCCCGGCCACCGCCGGCGCGCCCGGCTGCGGCGGGCAGCCCTCGAGCGGCATCACGTTGCCGAGCCCGAGCGCCTCGAGGTTGGGCAGGTCGAGACCTCCGACGGCGCGGGCGGTGTTGCCGAGGGTGTTCGAGCCTTCGTCTCCGTACTCCCCTGCGTCCGGCAACTCACCAGCACCGACGGCGTCGAGCACGATTACGCACGCTCGCGGCACGGCGCTATTCTACGGCGGCTTTGGACGACGCCCTCGGCCTGCTGCTCCTCGTCGTGTACATCTGCGGGATTCTCGCGATCTCGGCGGGAATCACGTATGCGGTCATCAGGATCTTCCCGACCGAGCGGAAGCCGAAGAACCCGGACGAGCAGGAGTCGTCGCACCCGCCCAGCACGGACGGCGGCGGCAAGCTCTTCCGCAGGTCGAAGCGCGCGGCGACGTAGCGCTCACGTGCGCCGACGCAAGGCGAGCAGACCGCCAACAGTGGCCACAAGGGCGACGAGGACGAGCAGCCCGTTGACGACGTTGGGATTTCTCTCGAAGAAGGTGCACGTATCCGCAGGAGGCTCGAAGTCCTCGTTGAGGGTCTCACTGCCGAGCGCCGCTTCCCTCGCGCGCTCCAGGCCGATCGCGTTCGCAGGCAACCGCGCGAAGTCGTAGGCCGGTGCTCGAGGTCGCGCTGTTGGCGTGACTCAGACGACGCCGGCGGCGAGAGCGTCGTCCAGCGGCGTGTACTCCATGCCATGGGCTTCGGCGACCGCCTCGTACGTGAGCCGCCCGCCGAGAGTGTTCACGCCCCGCGCCAGAGCAGTGTTCGCGGACACCGCGCCGAGTGAACCGAGATCCGCGAGCTGCTCGACGTAGGGAAGCGTGACGTTCGTCAGCGCGCGGGTCGACGTGATCGGGACTGCGCCCGGCATGTTCGCGACGCAGTAGTGAATGACGCCGTCGACCGTGTACACGGGGTCGTCGTGCGTCGTCGGCTTCGACGTCTCGGCACAGCCGCCCTGGTCGATCGCGACGTCGACGAAGACCGAGCTCTCCTTCATCGTCCGCAGCATGTCGCGCGTAACGAGCTTCGGCGCCAGCGCGCCCGGTATGAGGACGGCGCCGATCGTGAGATCCGCGTCCTTGATCGACTCCTCGAGCTGGAGCGCGGACGACATGAGGAGCTGCACGCGACCGGACAGGATCTGCTCGAGGTAGCGCATGCGGTCGACGGAGCGCTCCAAGATCGTCACCTGGGCTCCCATGCCGAGTGCGATCACGGCTGCGTTGTAACCGACCATCCCGCCGCCGATCACGAGCACGCGCGCAGGTGCGACTCCGGCGACGCCTCCGAGGAGAATCCCGCGGCCACCCTTCGGCTTCTCGAGCTGATCCGCCCCAGCCTGTGCCGCAAGCCGCCCGGCGATCTCGCTCATCGGCGCGAGGAGCGGCAACGCTCCAAGGTCGGTCTCGACGGTCTCGTAGGCGATCGCGGTGATGCCGGAGTCGACGAGCGCTCGAGTCAGAGGCTCGTCGGCGGCGATGTGGAGATAGGTGAAGAGCGTGAGGCCCTCGCGCAACCGCGGATACTCGGGACGCGATCGGCTCCTTGACCTTGAGGAGAACGTCGGCGGTTCCCCAGACCTTGTCGACTGAGACGAGCGATGCACCCGCGCGCTCGTACGCCTCGTCCGGAGAAGGCGCTTCCGATCCCCGCGCCGGCCTCGACGATCGACCTCATGGCCGCGCTGCACGAGCTCGCGTGCGCCTGCCGGCGTCAGCGCAACGCGGTACTCCTGCGGCTTGATCTCCTTGGCAACGCCGATCCGCATGCGCGCGGGACGATATCGGGTCAAGCGCGAGACAGACGTTCGACGTAGGCACGCTCGTCGGTGCCCAGCCAGGGAGGCGAGCCGGCCGCTGCGTTCTCGGCCGCGCGTGCCGGACGAGACGTCGCCGGGATGACGAGATCGACGCGCGAATCGGACAGCACCCACTTCAGGAGTGCCTGTGCCCACGTCTCTATCCCGAACGGGCGCAACGGTGCGAGCTCAGCGTCGGTCGGTGAGCGGCGGAGGAGTGGTGCTCCCGTTCCACCGAAAGGGCTCAGCACGATGACGGCGATCCCGAGCTCCTCGGCCAGCGGCAGCAGACGGCGCTCCGATGCGCGCTCGAGGGGATTGAGCGGAAGCTGCACGACGTCGAAGCGTCGTGTGTGCAGGGCGCGCTCGAGCTCGTCGAACGCGCCAGGGCTCCAGTGCGTGACGCCGATCCGATCGATGCGGCCCGACGCACGCTCGTTCTCGAGCCACGGCAGATGCTCCTCCCAGGCGACGAGGTTGTGCACCTGCTCGATCTCGACGCGCCCGAAGTGACGTCGCTGGGCGTCGTGCTGTGCCCGGCCATCCTCGACGCTCGGTGTCCAGATCTTCGTCGCGATCGTCGTCCCGTCGCGCCGTTCATCGAGCGCACCTCCGAGCGACGCCTCGGCCTCGCCGTACATCGGAGACGAGTCGAACACGGTCGTCCCGGCCGCAAGCGCGGCGTCGACGACAGAGCGCGCGCAAGCCCTGTCTCCCTCGAACGTTCGGTACGTCCCGAGCCCGACGACCGGCCCGAGCCGACGACGCTCCAAGGGGTTTACGTCGCTTCCCGCGCGACGTCGACGAGCGCGAGCGTCACCTCGACCATGCCCTCGAGGTCGGCGACGGCGATGTGCTCGTCGGGCGTGTGGATCTCCATCATCCCGTTCGCGAGGTTCACGCACTGCAGGCCGCGCGCGTTGAAGACGTTCGCGTCCGCGCCACCGCCCGAGAGCGCGTACGACGGCGTGTAGCCCGCGCGCTCCAACGCAGTCGCGGCAAGGCGCACGGGCGTGTCGGTCTCGCGAAAGCGATAGCCGGGGAAGCTCGGACGCACTTCCGACTCGACCTCGCAGTCGACCAGACTCGCGGCGAAGGCCGCGCTCTCGAGCATCTCGCGCGCGAGCTCGACGGCCTTGCGCTCGTCGTGCGAGCGCACCTCCGCGGTGAACGCGCACCATTCGGGGACGACGTTCCGTGCCGTTCCCCCCGAGATGACGCCGACGTTCGCGCTCGTCTCCTCGTCGACGCGTCCGAGACGAAAGTCCGCGATCGCACGCGACGCCGCCGCGATCGCGGAACGCCCGTCCTCGGGATGCATCCCCGCGTGTGCGGCGGTCCCGTGGAAGCGGAAGTCGAGCAACCGCGCGTGTGGCGAGCCGAGGACGATCTCGCCGATCGGCGCGCCCTGGTCGTAGACATAGCCGGTCGTCGCGACGAGACGCGTATGGTCGAACGCGTCGGCGCCGCGGAGTGACACCTCCTCCTGCGATGTGAACAGGAGCTCGATCCCCGCGTGCTCGCGCCCCTCGTCGCGCAGGCGACGCACCGCCTCGAGCATCACAACGACGGCCGCCTTGTTGTCGGAGCCGAGGATCGTGCCGGCGGCGTTGCGGACGATGCCGTCGTCGCCGACGACAGGATCGATCTCGGCCTCGGGCGGCACGGTGTCCGTGTGCGCGCAGAGGAAGATCGGCGTTCCACTCGCGTCGCTCGTCGGCGGAATGCGGCAGTAGACGTTCCCGGCATCGCCGTCGAGCTTCTCCGCGGCTCCGTCCTCGTCCCACTCGAGCCCGAGCCCGGTCAGGTACGTACACACGCGATCGGCGACCGCGCGCTCTTTCCCCGACGGGCTCGGCAGCGCGCAGAGCTCGAGGAAGAGATCGACGAGCGGCGATGTCAGCGCCTGCTGCACGCACCGCATCCTACGGAGGACGAACGTAAGGTTCCGCGGCCGATGGCCAACCCGTGGTGGAGAGATGCCGTGCTGTATCAGGTCTACCCGCGCTCGTTCGCGGACGCGAACGGTGACGGGATCGGCGATCTCGCCGGGGTCGCGTCGCGGCTCGAGTACCTGGAGTGGCTCGGCGTCGACGCGATCTGGCTCAACCCGGTGCACCCGTCGCCGAACGTCGACTGGGGCTACGACGTCTCCGACTACACCGGCGTCCATCCCGACCTCGGCACGCTCGGGGATCTCGACCGGCTCGTCGCAGAAGCCGGGGCGCGCGGGATCAGTGTGGTGCTCGATCTCGTCCCGAACCACTCGTCCGACCGGCATCCGTGGTTTCGCGAGCGGCCCGACTTCTACGTCTGGTCGGACGCGGTCCCGAACAACTGGGAGTCGATCTTCGGCGGCGGCTCGGCATGGACGTTCGACGACGAGCGCGGGCGGTACTACCTGCACAACTTCGCCGCGCAGCAGCCGGACCTCGACTGGTGGAACCCCGACGTCCCGCGTGAGTTCGAGCGGATCCTGCGGTTCTGGTTCGACCGCGGCATCGCGGGGTTTCGCCTCGACGTCGCGCACGCGATCGTCAAGGATCGGGAGCTGCGGGACGATCCGGTGATCCCCGGGCTCGGGATGCGACGTCGCTACTCGATGTTCCGCCCGGAAACGCACGACGTCCTGCGCTCGTGGCGGACGCTCGCCGAGTCGTACGACCCGCCGCGACTCCTCCTCGGCGAGGCCTACTCGCTCGAAGTGGAGCAATGGGTCGGGTACTTCGGCGCGGGTGACCAGCTCGGTCTCGCCTTCGCGTTCATGCTCACCCACGCGAGCCTCGACGCAGACGAGATGCGCGGCGTCGTCGCCGAGATCGAGGCGGCGCTCCCCGCCGACGCGTGGCCGTGCTGGGCCGGGTCGAACCACGACATCGGCCGCCTCGCGACACGCTGGGCCGGAGGCGACGATGCCCGGGCACGGTGTGCGCTCATGCTGCTCCTCACCCTTCGCGGGACGCCCTGCCTCTACTACGGCGACGAGCTCGCGCTCACGTCGGGCGACGTTCCGGACGACCGGATCCTCGACGTTGCCGAGCCGTCTCGCGACCCTGGACGCACACCGATGCCGTGGACGCGCGAGGGCGGCTGGAGCAATCCCTGGCTGCCTCTCGCGGACACGTCGCGCAATGTCGAGGAGCAGCGCGCCGAGCCGACCTCGACCCTCCACTTCACTCGGGATCTCATCGCGCTGCGGCGCCGGCTCCAGAGTCTGCGTACCGGCGTCTACACCGAGCTGCCGGCGCCCACCGGTTCCTGGGCATGGCGCCGCGGCGAGGACGTGACCGTCGTGCTGAATCTCGGCGCCGGCCCGGTGACGCTGTCCGGCATCGAGGGAGCGATCGCACTCTCGACGAATCGCTCCCGCGACGGCGAGCAGGTTGACGGCGAGCTCGTCCTCGCGCCCGCGGAGGGCGCGATCGTCAGCCTCGGCTAGCTGCGGCAGCGCGCACCGCGGAGCGCGAGCGAGCGCGATCGAGCGCCGCCACGACGAATTCGCGAAAGAGCGGTGCGGGCCTCGTCGGCCGCGATTTGAACTCCGGGTGGAACTGGCTCGCGACGAACCACGGATGCTCCGGGAGCTCCACGATCTCGACGAGCCGTCCGTCCTGGAACGTGCCCGAGACGACCAGCCCGGCCTCGACGATGCGCTGGCGCAGCGCGTTGTTCACCTCGTAGCGATGTCGATGACGCTCGTGGACGACCGGCTCGCCGTAGGTGTCTCGCGCACGCGTCCCTTCGTCGATTTCGACCGCTTGCGCGCCGAGGCGCATGGTCCCCCCGAGATCCTCGATCTCCTTCTGCTCCGGGAGCAGGTCGATGACCGGAAAGGGCGTCTCCGGATCCATCTCCGTCGAGTTGGCGCCGTCCATCCCGCAGACGTGACGTGCGAATTCGGAGACCGCGACGTGCATGCCGAGGCAGATGCCGAGATACGGGATCTCCTGCTCGCGCGCGACCTGGCAGGCGAGGATCTTCCCCTCCCAGCCGCGCGAGCCGAACCCACCGGGAACGAGGACGCCATCCGCCTGCTCGAGCTCGTGGACGGCCTCGTCGTACGACATGTTCTCGGCGTCGACCCAGCGCACGCGGACGCGGCAGCCGGCATGTACGCCCGCATGTTTGAGCGCCTCGTGCACGGAGAGGTATGCGTCGTGGAGCTTCACGTACTTGCCGACGAGCGCGATCTCGACGTCCTCGCGCAGCTCGTGCGTGCGCTCGATCAGCTCGGCCCATTCGCCGAGCTCGGCGGGCGGTGCGTCGATGCCCAGCTTCTCGCAGACGAGCGCGTCGAGCCCCTCGGCCTGGAGCACCTGCGGAATGAGGTAGACGTCGGGCACGTCGGGCGACCCGACCACCGCGCGGCGATCGACGTCCGCGAAGAGCGCGATCTTCTCGCGGATGTCGTCCGAGAGCGGCTCGGTCGAGCGGCAGACGACGATGTCGGGGTGGATACCGATCCGGCGTAGCTCGTTGACCGAGTGCTGCGTCGGCTTCGTCTTGAGCTCGCCGGCGGCTTCGAGGAACGGCACGAGCGTGACGTGCAGGTAGAGAACGTTCTCGGGCCCGACCTCGCGCCGGAACTGGCGGATCGCCTCGAGGAACGGCAAGGACTCGATGTCTCCGACCGTACCTCCGATCTCGGAGATGACGACGTCCGCGGGCGAGACCTGCTCCGCCCGGTGGATTCTCGCCTTGATCTCGTTCGTGATGTGCGGGATGACCTGGACCGTGGCGCCGAGAAACTCACCCTTGCGCTCCTTGCGGAGCACTGCGTCCCAGATCGCGCCGGCGGTGTGGCTGGCGTTGCGCGAGAGGTTCTCGTCGATGAAGCGCTCGTAGTGGCCGATGTCGAGATCGGTCTCGGCGCCATCCTCGGTGACGAAGACCTCGCCGTGCTGGAACGGGCTCATCGTGCCCGGATCGACGTTCAGGTACGGGTCGAACTTCTGGGCCGAGACGGAGAGGCCGCGCGCTTTGAGGAGGCGGCCGAGCGAGGCGGCCACGATGCCCTTCCCCAACGCGGAGACGACACCACCCGTGACGAACACGTACCTGGCCACGGGTTCTCACCGTAGCAGGGGCTGGGGTCGGAGGTTCGAGGCGCCGGGTGGGTTGCGATCAGCCTTCCGCCAGCGTCGCGATGAACTCTGCGCCGCCGGCCATGCGCTCGATCTCATCGCGGCGCAGGAGATCGTCCAGCTCCTCGATACGCGTGTGCGTCGGGTCGCCGGGCACCTTCTCGACGCGGAAGTGCGTGTCCGCCACGCTCGCGATCTGCGGGAGGTGCGTGATCGTCAGCACCTGGGCTCGCTCCGCGAGGCGCTGGAGCGTGCCAGCTACCGCGTGTGCCGTCACCCCGCCAATGCCCGCGTCGATCTCGTCGAACACGAGGGTCTCGCCGCCGGCAACCGCTGCGAGCGCGAGCGCGACGCGCGACAGCTCGCCGCCCGATGCAGTATCCGCGATCGGCGCGAACGGGAGACCGGCGTTCGGCCGAATCAGAAAGCTCACCTCGTCGGCGCCTGTCGGCCCGGGCTCGCGCTCGCGCAGTTCGACGAGGAACTCGCCCTCCCCCATGCCGAGCGACGCCAGCTCGTCTGCAACGGCACCGCCGAAGCGCTTCGCGCTGGCTTCGCGCTCGGCACGAAGGCTCTCGACGAGAGTGGTCATTCGCTCCTCGGCGCGCGCGACGGCCTGCCTCGCCGATTCGATCGGATCTCCGCTCTCGGCCGTAGCTCCGAGCTCGCGCTCCGCCGCCGCCGACAGCTCCAGGAGCTCGTCGTACGACGACACCGCGAACCGACGCCGCACGTCGGCGAGCGCCTGCAGCCGCTCCTCCACCACCTCGAGCGCGCCCGGCGCGGCGTCGAGCGACGCGACGAAGCGGTGGAGGTCGCTTCCCGCCTCGCGCAGACGTACCGTCAGGTCACGCAGCTCCTCTGCAGTCGTGCCGAGCTCGGGCGCAATGCGCTCCAGCGGTGCCAGCGCGCGCTCCGCCATGGCCGCGAGCGACGCGGCGCCATCGCCCTCGTCCGGCGCGATCGCGGCGGCGGCGGCGGTTGCCGCTTCCGCTAGCTCCTCGACGTGCCTGAGGCGCTCGCGTTGCGCGAGAAGCTCCTGCTCGTCGCCGAGTCCCATGCCCTCGGTCGCATCGACGAGGGCCTGCAACTCAGCCAGGCGGGACTCGACGGCGTCGGCATCGCGCATGAGCTCCTCGAAGTGACGACGTGCCACGGTCAACGCGCGCCAGGCGAGCTGAGCGTCCCGCCGGCGTACCTCCTGTGGCGCCCCGCAGAACGCGTCGAGCATGTCGAGCTGGAACGACCGGCGCGCGAGCCGGCGCTGCTCGAACTGGCCGGACATCGCGACGAGCCGCTCCGTCGCGGCGGCGACGTCCTCGCGCGCGACGGCTCTCCCCCACGCGTACGCGCGGGTGCGGCCGTCTCCGAACACGCGCCGCGCGACGACGAGCCCGGCCTCGCCTTCGGGCCTGAGCTCGGCCAGCGCGGCGAGCTCCTCGTCGTCGAAGAAGCCGTCGGGAACATCGAGCTCTGCCTCGACATAGGCCTCCGATCCGGCCGACCCGACGGACGAGGAATCGGCACGCTCGCCGAGCAGGAGCCCGATCGCCTGCGCGAAGATCGTCTTGCCCGCACCCGTCTCCCCCGTGACCGCGTTGAGGCCGGCCGCGAAGGTGAGCTCCGCCGAGCGAATGAGGACGAGGTTCTCGATCCGGAGCGTCCGAAGCACGATCCCGAGCGACCGCTAGCCGACAGGCACGAGCTATAGGCTCGCCGATTCCGAGATGTGGACGGCCGGCGACTTCGAGATCTCGCGCTCGTACTTGTGATCGTCCTGGATCGCGAGGGCGGTCGTCTTCGTAGCGGCGATCGGTGACGCACACTCGCTCGACGTCGAGTACTGGAAAGGTGCGCTCGGCGCCCGAGCCGATGCGGGCACGAACCCGTACGAGACGGGCGTGCTGAACTGGCCGCCGCTCTGGCTCGGAGACGATCGTCGCTCTCAACGCGACGTCCACTCGAATCGACGTCTCGTTCCTCACGCTACTCCGTGTGTACCTGATCCTCGTCGAGTCGGCCATCGTCGTGACGCTGTACCTCACTGCTCGTCTCGGTCGGCGCAGCCCGGACCGCGGTGCGCCGGGCACTGCTCGTCGGGATCGCGCTGAACCCCGTGATGATCATCCTCGTCTGCCAGCACGGCAACAGCGACGTCAACGTCGGTCTACTCGTGACCCTCGCCTGCTCGGCGCTCATCGCGTTTCGACGCTCGCGCGACGTCGTCCTCTGGCTCTCTGGCTCGCTCCTGCTCGGGCTCGGCGTCCTCGCAAAGACGACGCCGCTCGTCCTTGCGCCGCTGCTCGCACCCGGCGCGCGACTCGCCTCGCCCCTCGGAAGGGCACTCGGACTCGTGCTACTGCTCCTGCCCGCGACCGCCGGACTCGCAGTGCTTCTCGCACTCGTTCCGCGCGCGATCGTGGATCACGTCATCGGGTACCGAACGCGGCCGGGGAACTTCGGATTCTCGGGCGCGTTCCAGGAGGTGACGATCCTGAACGATCGTTTTCGCTGGGGGACGATTCTCGCGCTCGCCGCCGCGGCGCTTGCGATCTGGCTGTGGCCGCGGGTGCGCGGACGCTCGGCGCTATCCACGACCGAGCGCTGCCTCCTCGTAATCACGCTGCTCATGCTCGGCGCGCTCGTCGCCGTCGAACTGCTCGACCGGCTGACACCGATCGACGCCCGTTCGCGGTACGACACGCTGTTCACGATCGGGGTGATCTCGCTCGTCGTCTGGCTGTCCTACCGCCTGTGGCGCGAGCCTCCGCTCGCTCCGGAGTCCCTGTTCCTGCTCGTCGCGGTGATCTTCATGCTCGTCGTGACCTTCGGACCTGGCTACGGGGCGCATTACGCGTCCTGGTTCATCCCGGCGCTCGTTGCGACATATGTCCTGCTCGACGACGGGTGGCGACGTCTCCTGCTGGTGGGGTACGCCGTTGCGGCGGTCACGTACGTGGTCGAGTATGCGTTCATCCCCTTCCTCGGCGGCTCCGCGAGCGCCGTTCTCGGAAGCTCGGACTGGATCATCGAGTTCGGCGAGTGGCTGAACCGGCCCCACCGGTGGGGGATCATGAGGATTCCACTCTTCGCGATCTACATCCTGGTCATCGCCGGGGGGATCGCCCGGCTCGCGGAGCTCACGAAGCGAAGCTCTGGCGATAACGACGGACGAACGTCGCCTCCGGAAGCGTCGCGAGCAGCGATCGCTCCGGGCCGATCCGGATGACCGCACGATCTGCCTTCGCGAGCGTGGAGACGCGATGGCCGTCGACGAGAACGCCGGCCTCCACCCCCGGCGAGCGGTTCCACACGATCACGTCCGCGGCCGGAGGCACGACGATCGGGCGCGCCTGGAGAGAGTGCGCCGCGACGTAGGTGAGCACGATCGCCTCGAGGCCCCACATGAGCACCGGGCCGCCGTTCGAGAGGTTGTAGGCGGTCGAGCCCGACGGGGTCGCACAGATGATCCCGTCGCACGGCTGCCGTCCGAGCTCCTCGCCGCCGACCGCGAGCTCGAGCTCGATCATCCGCCCGAGCGAGGCGCTCGACACCACCACGTCGTTCACGGCGACCGTGCGTCCGTCCGGGTGCTCGAGCTCGAGTGTCGGCAGCTCGACGACGTCGTACTCGCCCGTGAAGACACGGCCGAGCCCCGCCTCGAGGTCTCGCCGTCCCATCGAACTGAGAAAGCCGACGCGGCCGAAGTTGACGCCGATGACCGGAACGCCCTGACCCGAGGAAGCGCGTGAGCGCGCGAAGGACGGTGCCGTCTCCTCCGAGAACGACTGCGAGGTCGGCGGTCATCGCCTCCGTGCTCGGGTCGACTCCGTGCTTGGCCGCCTCCTCGTCCGCGTATACAAGCTCGACGCGGTGCTCCTGCGCGACGGCCTGCAGTCGGGCGAGGCCCGATCCGATCTGACCAGGCGTTCCGTGCGTCACGACGGCCGCCCGGGTCACGCGCTTACCCGACGGCGTCGGCGACGAAGCGGTCTGAGTCATCGGGATTCGGCTCGCCGGGTCGGTGCTCGAGGTGGACGAAGAACTCCCGGTTCCCCTTCGGGCCGGGCAGGCCTGAGTCTACGACCCCGAGCACGACCGCATCCCAGCCGCGCGCGGCGTCGATGACTGCTTCGATCGCTTTTCGCTGCACTGCCGGGTCGCGCACGACGCCCTTTGCCACGTCGGCGCGTCCCGCCTCGAACTGCGGCTTCACCAGCACGAATGCGGTCCACCCGGGGGCGGCGAGACGCAGCACGGGAGGCAGCGCCTTTGTGACCGAGATGAACGAGACGTCGCAGACGACCAGGTTCGGCGTGAACGGCAGCTCGGTGAGGAGGCGCGCGTTCACCCGTTCGAGCACGGTGACGCGCGAGTCTGAGCGCAGCGCGCGGGTGGAGTTGCCCATAGCCGACGTCGATCGCGATGACCCGCGCGGCCCCCGCCTGGAGCAGGCAGTCCGTGAAGCCACCCGTCGAGGCTCCGACGTCGACGCAGTCGCGCCCGACGACGTCGACGTCGAATGCGTCGAGCGCGTTTTGCAGCTTCTCGCCGCCGCGCGAGACGAAGCGCGGTGGGCGCTCGACCTCGAGCGCAGCGTCCTCCGCGACCTGCTCACCCGGCTTGTCGTGCCCCGGGACGAGTCCGGCGAGCACGAGCGCCTGCGCCTGCGCGCGCGACTCGGCGAGCCCGCGCTCGACGAGGAGCACGTCGAGGCGCTTCCTCTTCGTCATGCCGCTCCGCGCAAGGCCTTCTGCGCTGACCAGGGCTTGTCCGCGACGAGTGTCACCATCGCCGCCCGTCGCCATCCTCGAGCTTTGGGAGCAGGAGCGGCGGCTCGATGCCGTCAGGCGGTGTCGTCGTCACGCGGGACGAATGATGACGCCAACCCGGCTCCTGCCCGCTACGAAGCGCCGCGCGCGACGACGCCGTTCTCGTACGCGAACACGACCGCTTGCACCCGGTCGCGCAGGTGCAGCTTCGTGAGGATGTGCGCGACGTGCGTCTTCGAGGTCCATGGCCTTCCGGCCGGGCCTCTCAGCTCGCGACGCGGCGCGCGCCGATGAGGCGCGGGCCATAGTTCGTCGTCGCGAGGCGGACGACTTCGACGTTCCGCCCGGACTGCGGCGCATGCACCATGCGTCCGCGTCCGATGTACAGCCCGACGTGACCGAGTCCCTCGAAGAAGAGGATGTCGCCGGCCTCCATTCCCGACTCCGACACGCGGCGTCCTTCGCTGTAGAGCGCATACGAGTTGTGCGGGAGATCGAGTCCGACACGCCCGTACGCCCAGCGCACGAGGCCCGAGCAGTCGAACCCGGTGGCGGGCGACTCGCCGCCCCAACGGTACGGCGTTCCGACGGCGTCGAGCGCGACCTTCACGGCCCGTTCGGCGCGCGTCGGTGCCGGTGGCCGCGCGTCGGCCGGGCGGTCGTACGGGGGGCGCATGTCGTCGACCGCCGCCGCCGGGCTCGCGGCGATGCCGGCCACGGCGGCCGCAAGCACGAACGGGAACAGGCGGCTGCGGGAGAGGGTCGACATAGAGAGGAGAGAGACGGTCGGCGGGACGCGACGAACCGCAGCGCACACCGGCCTGGTCTGTTCTGGACGGACACAGGGTAGCCAGCTGGTCGGCTACGTCTACCCCTCAACCGGTGCGGACCGCGAGAACGTCGACGAGCTCGCGGAGGACGACTGTCTCCGCCTCGATAGCGTCGAGGCGCCGATGTGCACGTACGGCGATCTCCTCGGCGAGTCGTTCGGCCGGCTCACGTCCCAGGCGCTCGGCATAGCCGTCGCCGTCGAGCAGGTCGTCCACCACCTGGAACAGCAGACCGACGTCCTCGCCGAACGCGAGCCACGCGGGGCGCTCGGCGTCCGGCGCCGCTGCGACGTCGAGGCCCATCCGGACGGCAGCGACGAAGAGGCGCCCCGTCTTCAGACGATGGAGCTCCTCGAGATCCGCATCGTCGCCGGTGATGTCGCGGTACTGGCCTCCGATCATCCCGAGGGTCGCGCCGACGAGCTCGTGTGCGATTGCGGAGGACTCGTAGACGTGCGTGAGGCGAAACGCCTCGGCCAGTAGCGCGTCTCCGGCGAGGAGCGCGACACCCTGTCCGAACGCAACCCACGTGCTCTCGCGACCGCGCCGCTCGACGTCGTCGTCCAGCGCGGGGAGGTCGTCGTGGATCAGCGAGAAGGTGTGCACGAGCTCGATCGCAGCGGCGGCGGGAAGCGCGTCGTCCACCGAGCCGCCGGCCGCCTCGGCGACCGCGAGGCAGAGAACCGGCCGAATGCGTTTGCCGCCGGACTCGAGTGAGTAACGGATCGATCCCTCGAGCGCTCCCAGCTCGGGCGCGAACGCGAGCGTGCCCAGGTACGCCTCGACGGCCTCCCGCAGCTCGTCAGCCGGCCGCATCGGCCAGGGTCCGCGCGCGCGTGAGTTCCGTCTCGATCTGGCGCGCGAGCTCGGCAAGCTCCGTGATGAGGTCCACGGCCGCGTCGCCGTCGACGTCGTCGGCCCCGGCGAGCCGCTCGAGCTCCTCGCGCTTCGCGTTCAGCGTGCCGAGCAGCTCCTCCGCGCGCGCCAGCGGCTCGTCGACCGGCGTCACGCAGCTTCCTCCTCTCGAGCCACGCGAGCGAGGATCCCGTTCACGAGGCGTGCAGCCTCCTCGGTCGCGTAGCGCTTCGCGAGCACCACCGCCTCGTTGATCGCGACCTGCCGCGGCACCGTCTCCTCCTCGAGCTCGTAGACCCCGATCCGCAGGATATTGCGCTCGAGAGTTCCAAGGCGGTCGGCGGGCCAGTCGGGCGAGGAAGCGGTGATGCGGACGTCGAGCATGTCTGCCCGCTCGGCGACCGCCTCCGCGAGAGAGCGTGCGAAGGCGTCGGGCTCGCCCTCGTACAGCGACGCGAGCTCCTGGCCAGTGAGATCCCACTGGTAGAGGAGGTACAGCGCCTGGCGCCGCGCCGTCTTTCGGCTCGTCACGGAGCTCATGCCGGCGCGAGCGACGCCACGCGGCCCTGGAGCTCCGCGAGCGTCGATGTCGAGTAGTCGCCGCTACCGAACTCCGGCGAGCCGAGAACGTCGAGCGCGAGGTCGCGGGTGGTCGGAATGCCCTCGATCGTGAGTTCCCGCAGCGCCCGCTCGGCGCGCGCGATCGCTGCGTTGCGGGTGTCGTCCCAGACGATGAGCTTCGCGATCATCGAGTCGTAGTACGGCGGGATCTCGGAACCGGAGCGAACCGCCGTGTCGATCCGCACGCCGGGACCGAGTGGGACGTCGAAGCGCGCGATCGTCCCCGGAGCGGGGAGAAACCCGCGCGCGGGATCCTCGGCATTGATCCGGATCTCGATCGCATGGCCTCGCCGCGCCGCACGGCCTGTCGACGACAGCGACTCACCCGCCGCGATGCCGATCTGCTCGCGCACGATGTCGATGCCCGTCACCAGCTCCGAGACGGGGTGCTCGACCTGGAGCCGGCAGTTCACCTCGATGAAGTAGAACGCGCCGTCGGGTCCGACGAGGAACTCGAACGTGCCGGCGTTGCGGTAGCCGATCGCGCGGCACGCCCGCTCGACGGTCGCCTCCATCTGCTCTCGTGTCGTCGCGTCGAGGGCGGCCGACGGCGACTCCTCGACGAGCTTCTGGTGCCGGCGCTGGATCGAGCACTCGCGCTCGCCGAGGGTGAGCACGCCGCCGTCGGCGTCGCAGAGCACCTGGATCTCGACGTGACGAGCCGGCGAGACGAGCTTCTCGACGTACACGGAGCCGTCTCCGAACGCCGCCTCCGCCTCGGCACTCGCCGCCTCGAGCGCACGCTCGAGCTCGTCGTCGGACTCGACGAGGCGCATCCCCTTCCCCCCGCCCCCCGCCGCGGCCTTGACCAGCACCGGAAAGCCGGCCTCCGATGCCGTACGGCGGAGCTCCTCGAGCCCGGCAGGCTCGCCCGAGCCGGGCACGAGCGGAACGCCGGCAGCCCGCATCGCCGCCTTCGCACGCACCTTGTCGCCCATCTGCTCGACGACGTCGGCAGGCGGTCCGATGAAGACGATGTCCGAGTCCTCGCACGCGGCGACGAACTCGGCGTTCTCGGCGAGGAACCCGTACCCGGGATGTACGGCGTCGCACGCCGTCGTCTCCGCGGCCGCAACGATGTTCGAGATCTGCAGATAGCTCTCGGCCGCCGCCGGTGGGCCGATGCACACGGAGTGGTCGGCGAGCTCGACGTGGAGTGCGTCACGGTCGGCCGTCGAGTAGACGGCGACGGCCTCGACGCCGAGTTCGTGGAGCGCGCGGATCACGCGCACGGCGATCTCGCCTCGATTAGCGACGAGCACGCGTTCGAACATGTCTCTAGACGACGGGCGTCGACGGGACGGGCTCGAGCTCGAACAGGAGCGCGCCATACTCGACCGGCTGCGCATTCTCGGCGTGTATCGCGCTCACGACGCCTGCCGTCTCGGCCTTGAGCTCGTTGAACAGCTTCATCGCCTCGAGGATGCAGAGCACCTGGCCCGGGACGACCGTGTCCCCCACGTCGACGAACGCAGGCGCCCCCGGGTTCGGGGCGCGGTAGAAGACCCCGACCATCGGCGACTCGACGCGCGTGATGCCGTCGGACGGCGGAGCGAGCGCGAGCACCGGCTCGGACGACTCGACGCTCGTGCCGACGTGAACCGGAACCGACGCAAGCGGCTCGTCGGCGCGACGCACCGAAACGCGCATGCCCTCGTCCTCGATCTCGATCTCCCCCACGCCCGACTCCTGGACGATCTTCACGAGCTCGCGAATGCGCTCGCCGCGCTCCGCGTCCGCATCCTCGGCGATGAGCACCGAGTCGCGGGAGTTCCGCCCGCGGATGACCTTGAGCAGCTCCTCGGCGTCCCTGCCGAACATCGCGATGAGGACGAGCTCCTCCTCGCTGGCCGCGAGACCCTCCGCCTGTTCCCGGACGTCCTCCGTGGTCACGGGATCCTCCATGTGCTGCCCGGGCGGCGACAGGAGCTCGACGGCCCGCTCGACCGTCGGGTCGATCGCCTCGGGAGTCTCGCCGTAGCCACCCTGAACCAGCTCGCGGAACTCGTCGATGACGGAGCCGTACCGCCGCGCTTCGAGCACGTGCAGAAGAGCCTGCGAGGCGAGGATCTGACCGATCGGCGCGGCGAGCGGCGGCCAGCCGGCCTCGGCGCGGACGCGTCCGACCTCCTCGAGCACCTCGAGCAGACGATCGGCCGCGGCGTGCGCGCGGAGGTGCACCTCGAGAGCTGCGACGAGGCCCGCCGGAAGGTCGAACTCGGCGGCGCGGACGGCGATGCGCGGCGCGACGTGCGCGACCGGCTCGTCGCCGATCCACTCGTCGATGACGTCCGCCGCATCCCAGAGTTTCGCAACCTCGAGCCCGGTCCCCTGTCCGAGACCCTCGAGCGCTTCAGCGAGCGACTCTCCCGAGACGCGGTGGAGCGTCAGCGCGAGCGGATAGACCGCGGTGGCGATGAGGTCGGCACCGGAGTCGACGGCGGCGAGTGCGGATGCGAGGCCGACGCCCGCCGAGCCCTGGACGTAGAAACCGACGGGGAGCTCGCTCGCCTCCTTGATGCGCGCGACGAGCTCCTGCGCGGCGTGCGGGAGGAGCGCGCCGGTCGGGTCGTTCACGACGACCCTGGTGGCGCCGAGGTCGGGCAGCTTGCGCGCCTGCTCCACGAGCATCTCGGTTCCACCTGCGCGTGCTGGGCTGTAGATGAGACCCGCGTGGAATGCCCCGCCGGCGCTCGTGATCGCGGCACCGGCCTCACGGAGATTCGAGACGTCGTTCAGCGGGTCGTGGAGACGGAAGACGTCGATGCCGTTCTCCGCCGCGCACGACACGAAACGGCCGACGATGTCGCCCGAGACGGGGCGCGAGCCGACGAGGAAACGGCCGCGCAGCGCGATTCCCAGTGGCGTCGAGACGCGGCCCGCGATCGCGCGGATGCGCTCCCACGGGCTTTCGACCCGCCGACGCACGGTCGCGTCGAAGACGCCGCCTCCCGAGACCTCCAGACACGCGAAGCCTGCGCCGTCGAGGATCTCCGCGACCCGCAGGACCTCCGCGGTCGGCAGCTTGCCCGCGAGGGGCTCCTGCGAGAGCAGGCGAATCGTCGTGTCGACCAGCTTCGGCACCGCCGGGACCTTACCGAGGCGTTGTCGGCGGCGAGGTCAGGCGCGGGAGATGTAGCGGCCTTCGCGCGGATCGACCTTGATGCGCTCGCCGGTGTCGACGAAGAGGGGCACCTGGACGACCGCCCCGGTCTCGAGGGTCGCCGGCTTCGTCACGTTCGAGACGGTGTCGCCCCGGACCGCAGGCTCGGTGGCCGAGACCGCGAGCTCGACGGACGCAGGGAGTTGGATGCCGGCGGGCTTGCCGTCCACGGCGAGCATCTGCACGGAGCTCGAGGGCGGCAGGTACGCGAGCGCATCCGAGACGTCGGCGCGCGGGAGCCCGAACTGCTCGTACGTCTCCTCGTCCATGAAGTGCGCCTCTGAGCCGTCGTCGTAGAGGTACTGGACGTTCTTCACCTCGGTGTGGACACGCGCGAACTTCTCGCCGGCGCGAAACGTGCGATCGACGACGGAGCCGGCCGCGAGTGCCTTCAGCTTCGTTCGCACGAAGGCACCACCCTTGCCGGGCTTCACGTGCTGGAACTCGACGATCCGCCAGACCACGCCGTCGATCTCGATGTGCATCCCGTTGCGAAACTGGTTCGTGTTGACGGTCTCGGCCATGACCGCGGCGCAGTCTAGTTGCGCAAGACCGGAACTCGCGAGTGCGAGTTCCGGACGCGCGAAGATCCCTGAAGCGGCCGCTGCGCGGCCGGTCTGCCTACTGCCGCGCCGCTACGCGACTCGGATGAGCTCTTTCGGAAACTGCGTCAGCCGCTCGCAGCCGTCGTCCGTGACGAGGACGAGATCCTCGATACGCACGCCCGCTCCCTCGTCCGGGATGTAGATCCCCGGCTCCACCGAGACGACGTTCCCAGCTTCGAGGACGTCCGTCGACTCGGGCCGCAGCGTCGGCGCCTCGTGGATCTGCAGCCCAACCCCGTGACCCATCCCGTGCCCATACGCCCACCCGAGGCCCTGCGCCTCGATCAGCGTGCGCGAGGCAGCGTCCGCGTCGCTCCCCTGCACGCCGGGAGCGACCGCCGCGAGCCCGGCGAGCTGCGCCTCGTGACAGAGCGCATACAGCTCGGAGAGCCGCTGTGAGATGTCGCCGATCGCGAAGGTCCGGGTGCAGTCCGAGCAGTAGCCGTCGAGGACGCAGCCTGCGTCGACGACGACGAGCACGCCCGCCTCGATCGGCGCGTCGCCGGGGACGGCGTGCGGCGAGGCCGCCGTTGCGCCCGCACCGACGACGGCCTCGAAGGAGACGCCCTCGGCACCTCCTTCGCGGAAGCTCCGCTCGATCCACCACGCGAGCTCGCGCTCGCTCCGTCCGCTGAACCGTTCCTGCGCGAGCGCAGCGAACACCTCGTCCGACAGTGCGCTCGCGCGGCGCATGCACGCGATCTCGTCGTCATCCTTGACCGCGCGGAGCGTCTCCACGAGACCGGAGATCGGAACTGCGTCGACCCCCGCATCCGCGAGCGCGCGGAAGAACGCGTGCGGGAGATGCTGCTCCTCGATCAGGATCCTCCGCCCGCTCAGGAGCTCGCCGATCGCGGGAATGAGCCCGCGCGCCGTCTCGACGACCTCGGCGCCGTCGAGCGCCCGTGCACGATTCGCATAGCGGAAGTCCGTGTACAGCGTCGCCGAGCCGTCGGGCTCGACGAGCACGGCCGCGTTCGAGCTGTGCAGCCCGGTCAGGTAGTAGACGTTCGCCTGCCCGCCGAGGACGTACGGCGGCCCGGCGACGAGCAGCGGCTCCTCGAGCAGCGCGGCGAGTCGTTCGATTCGGGTCATTCGTGCCCCGCGACGAGGAACTCGATCGCCTCGCGGTATCCGTCCGGGCCCTTCCCGATGAAGCGAGCGGCGACGACGTCCTCGAGCACCGAGAACCGCCGCCACTCCTCACGCTTCTCGATGTTGGAGAGATGCACCTCGACGACCGGCGCGGTGAACAGCTCGAGCGCGTCGCGGATCGCCCACGAGTAGTGCGCCCATGCACCGGGATTGACGATCACGCCGTCGGCCCAGTCGTACGCCTCGTGGCACCAGTCGATGAACTCGCCTTCGTGGTTCGTCTGCCGGCACCGCACGGTGGACTGCAGCTCGAGCGCCCACTGGTAGATCTTCGTCTCGAGCTCGGAGAGCCCGATCCCGCCGTAGACCTCGGGATCGCGATGCTCGAGCATGTCGAGATTGGCCCCGTTGAGGACGACGATCCGCACGGGCCTGACCCTACGCGATGAGCGCGTCTCTCATGACGTCGGTCGGAGCTGCGATTCCCGTCCAGAGCTCGAACGAGGCGGCGCCCTGGGCGAGCAGCACGTCGAGGCCGGTGACGACGGTCGCGCCGACGCTCCGTGCGGCCACAGCCGTGGCGGTCTCCGGATACGGGAGGTCGACGAGCGTCTGGTTCTCTCCGACCTCGACGAGCACGTCGTCGCGCTCCGACGTCGCGTTGACGATCAGGTCGGCGTCACGCACGTCGGGCGGCCAGGCGCCGCGTCGTGAGAACTGGCGCGCGTGCGGGAGCGCGCGCAGGAACGCAGCCGCCGTGCCACCGCTGCCGAGGACGACGGGACGTTCGGCCGGTATGCCGTCGAGCACCGCTGCGTCCGTCGAGTAGCCCTCGACCCGTCCGTCGCGAACGACGAGCGTATTGACCGATGTCTGGTCGGTCTCGCAGAGCTCCGTCACTGCGAGCTTGTGCGGGGTCGTGACGTTGACCCCCGCGAACCCGAGCGCGACGAGCCCACGAACGGCCTCCCCCAGCCGCTCCGGCGGCGTCGGGAGCGCGACGTACGCCCAGTCGAGCCCGAGCGCCGCGAACGCGGCGTTGTGCATACGCGGCGACAGCGAGTGCTCGACCGGCCAGCCGAGAATGCCGACGAGCCGCGTCGAACCGGAGAGCGCAGTCATCGAGCGGGAGTATCTCCGGATGTGCAACGACCGCCGAAGCGCTTCGTCGTGTCAAACGCGTGACCCACCTGGATCGTCTCGAAACAGTCAGCAGCCGCCGAAGCCGTACTCGAGCGACTTCGCGCAGAACTCCGCCTCGCTCGCGGTGAAGAAGTGGCGGCTGCTCTCACCCTTACGGACGAAGTAGAGGTAGTCGACACGGGCCGGGTTCGCGGCGGCGCGCATGGAAGCGAGGCCCGGGTTCGCGATCGGGGTCGGCGGCAGGCCGAGGCGTAGGCGCGTGTTGTACGGGTCGTCGCTCGCGAGATCGGACTGCTTGAGCGGCTCCGTTCCCGGCACGTCGCGCCCGTAGCGGATCGTCGCATCGATCCCGAGCGGCATCCGGTTGCGCAGCCGGTTGTAGATCACCGCCGCGACGAGCCTGCGCTCCGCAGCGACGACGGTCTCCTTCTCGATCATCGACGCGATGATCAGCACGTCGTACGGCGTGAGGTTCTTCGAGCGGGCATAGCGCAGGTCGACCTTCCGCCAACTGCGCCTGAAGGCACGGAGCTGATCCCGAACCAGGCGCTCCGACGGGGTGAGCTTGGTGAACTCGTACGTCGCCGGGAAGAGGAAGCCCTCGCTGGAGCTCAGCTTCCAGTCCTTCCTGAACTCGACCGGCGGAACGGCGGCGCCGCTCGCCTCCAGGTATCCGGTCTTCGTGAGCCGCGGCGTCACGCCGCGCTTGTCGATCGCGATCTGGCGCACGGCATCGACGCGGTCTGCCATCTCGCGACGCGTGAACCCCTCCGGGAAGATGATTCGCAGTCGCGCGAGTGGCGGCGTGGTCTCGACCGGGGCCGGCGCCGGCTCGTCACCCATGCACCCGGCCAGACCCAGCGCAGCGAGCGCGATCGCGGCGAGCCGGATCCTCACGAGCTCACGCTCTGCAGGTAGCTCTCGAGGAGATGGGCGGCCGCGCGTGCGTCCTCGTCCGCCGCACCGCCGTCGCGCATTGCGAGCGCGGTCGTGAAGCGCTCGTCGTAGGTCTCGACCGGAACGTCGACCGCGTCGCGCAGGACGTCCACGAACGCGTCCGTCTCGAGCGCCTGGGGACCACGCTCGCCGCGTAGCGTCAGGGGCATGCCGACGACGAGACACTCGACCCCGTGCTCGAGGACGAGCGACCGCAACTCGGCGAGCCCGTCCTCGCTCGCGGCGCGCATCACGACGCCGAGCGGACGCGCAATCGTCCCCGTCGCGTCCGAGACGGCGACGCCGGTGCGCGCCGCGCCGTAGTCGAGCGCGAGCACCTTCACAACGCGGCGAGAATGAGACGCTCGGCCTCGGCGAGCGCGTCCGGCAACTTCTCGGGATCCTTCCCACCGGCGCGCGCCATCGTCGGCCGGCCGCCGCCCCCGCCGCCGACGATCGCGGCCGCCCCACGTACCACGTCGGATGCGCTCACCTTCTCGGCCACGGACGTGTCGAAGTTCGCCACGAGGTGCACTTTGCCGTCGTCCTTCGAACCGAGCACGATCGCCGCAGGAGAGTGGCGCTGCCGGTAGCGGTCGGAGAGATCGAGGAGCTCGTCGGCTGAGAGGCCGTCGACCGGCTGCACCATGACGTTCACGCCTCCAACCGGTGTGATCGGGAGTGCGGCGTCAGCCTCGACTGCTTGGCCGATGGCAACCGTCTTTGCGTCCGCCCGCGGTGCTTTCCGCAGGCTCGCAACTTCGGCGCGCAAGGCCTCGAGCTCCCGCGCGCGCTCGTCCAGGAGCGCCCACGCCGCGCCGGAGGTGACCGCCTCGACACGCCGGACTCCCGCGCCGACGGAGCCCTCCGAGAGCAGCACGAACGGGCCGATCTCCGCGCTCGACGTCACGTGCGTCCCGCCGCACAGCTCGACCGAATAGCCGGGAACCTCGACGACGCGCACGATGTCGCCGTACTTCTCGCCGAAGAGCATCGTCGCGCCGAGCTTGCGTGCCTCTGCGATCGGCGTCTCGAAGACGTGGACGGGACGGTTCTCGAAGACGAGCTCGTTCACGCGCCGCTCCACCGCGTCGCGCTGCTCTGTGCTCAGAGCACTGTCGTGCGTGAAGTCGAAGCGAAGCTTGTCAGGACGCACCGCGGAGCCGGCCTGGCGAACGTGGTCGCCGAGGACCTCGCGGAGCGCCTGGTGGAGGAGGTGCGTGCCCGTGTGGTTCGCCATCGTCGGGAACCGCACCCGCCAGGGCACGCGAGCGCGAACGCGGTCGCCGACCGAGAAGCCCGCGCCGCGGAACAGGAGCACCTGATCCGATTCGAGCCGGTACGCGTCGACGAGTTCCGCCGTCGTGCCGGAGTCGTCGTCGAGCTCGATCGTGCCCGTGTCGGTGACCTGACCGCCGCCCGCGGGATAGAACGGCGACTCTCGCAGCTTGGCGAGGAAGTGGCCGTCGTCGAGCTCCTCGAGCGCTCCGACCTGCGTGAGGACGTCCGTCTTCGCGTACCCGACGAACTCGGTCGAGAAGTCGGCGGTACGGCCGAAGTCGATCGCGCGCTGCAGCTCCGTCGAGCCGCCTGCCCGCGACACCTCGCGGTGCCGCTCCATCTCGACCGTGTAGCCGTCGACGTCGACCGCCTGGCCGCGTTCCTCGGCGAGCTCGACCGTCAGCTCGAGGGGAAAGCCGTACGTCGCGGCGAGAGTGAACGCCTGCTCGCCCGAGATCGCGTCCTGTGCACCCAGCTCCTCGAAGAGCTTGAGCCCGCGCTCGAGTGTCTCCCCGAACCGCTCCTCCTCGAGCCGCAGGACGCGCTCGATCTCACCCGCCCGCGCCGAGAGCTCCGGATACGCCCCCGACATCTGCTCGACGACGACGCCCGACAGACGGTGGACGTCGTGGAGGCCGATGCGCTGCGCCTGCTGGACCGCGCGGCGGATGATCCGGCGCAGCACGTACCCGCGTCCCTCGTTCGACGGCGTGACGCCGTCTCCGACGAGGAACGTCATCCCGCGTCCGTGGTCGGCGAGGATCCGGTGGGCCTTCGTCGCCACCTCCGAATCCCCGAACGCAACTCCGGACTCGGCGGCTATCCACTCCATGATCTGGCCGTATCCGTCCGTCTCGTACACGGACCTCACGTCCTGCAGGATCGCCGCGCCGCGCTCGAGACCGAGTCCCGTGTCGATGTTCTGCTCGGGCAGCGGCGTCAGCGTGCCGTCCGCGTGCTGCTCGTACGACATGAACACGAGGTTCCAGAACTCGAGGAAGCGGTCGCAGCGCGTACACGCCGGCGCGCAGTCCGGCTCGCCGCAGCCGTGCTCCTCGCCCCAGTCCCAGTAGATCTCGGAGTCCGGACCGCACGGGCCCGGCCCACCGACGGACCAGAAGTTCTCCGACGTCGGGAGCGGCACGATCCGCTCGCTCGGCATGCCCACCTTCTCCCACAGCTCGATCGCGACCTCGTCGGGGCCGAGCTTCAGCTGTGGATCGCCGGCGTGCACCGTCACCCACACCCGCTCCCAGTCGAGCTTCATGTGCTCCTGCACGAACTCGCGGGCGAGCTCGATGGCGCCCTCCTTGAAGTACTGGCCGAACGAGAAGTTGCCGAGCATCTCGAAGAACGTGAGATGGTGGCCGTCGAGCCCGACCTCGTCGATGTCGACCGTCCGGAAGACCTTCTGTGACAAGGTCGTCAGCGGCGCGGGGGGCGGCTCGAGCCCGAGGAAGAACGGCATCTGCGGCTGCATTCCCGCGCTGACCAGCAGCGTCGAGTCGTCTCCTGCGCGGGGCACGAGCGGGTACGACGGGCAGCGCAGATGGCCCCGCTTCTCGAAGAACGAGAGGTAGCCCTCACGTAGCTCGCCGGTCGTACGCATCCCGGGATTCTACGAGCGAGGTCGCGGGCGTACCGGGCCGCTACGCGGCCGGAGGCGGATCCGCGGGTGCGGCCTGAGCGGCGTTGCGCAGCTCCTCGTCGAGCTCGCTCTCGCGACGCGCCGCCGCGTCCTTCGCCACCCGAACCGCTTCGCCGGCATCGTGCCGCGAGCGAAACGCCGAGAATCCGTGCGTGATCCCGGCAGCGAGGCCGCTGACCTTCTTCACCGGCGCCGTAATCGCGGTCGAGACCGCACGCACCGCCGTGTCGGCGCTGTCGGCCATCGCGACCGCGCTGTCCGTCACGGTGTCGAGCTTGTCGAGCTGGTCGTTCACGCGGTCGACCGTCCCGCCGGCTTTCACGACCACGGGGAGAACGTCGCGCTCGGCTCCCTTGACGAACGACGACAACCGACCGAACGTGCCGCCCATGCGAATGAGCATGTACGCAAGGCCGAGGCCGCTCAGGATGAAGAACGCAGCGAGCGCGTAGTCGAGGACGTCTCCGGCAGTCGAGGCGAGCATGCTCATCCCGCGGGATCGTAGTTGCTCGGTTCAGGCAACGCGCTTGATGACCCCCGCACCGACGACCGCGTCGTCGTCGTACAGCACCGCGACCTGGCCGCGAGCGACGCCGTGCGCAGGCTCGGCGAGCTCGAGGATGAAGCCCTCGTCGGTGGCGCTGACCGCGCCGGGTACGGCTGCGGAGCGATAGCGAATCTTCACGTCCGCAGTCGTGACCGGCGCATAGAGACGGCCACGAGCCTCCACCGTCGTGACTGCAAGGCGCTCTCGCGCCCCGACCGTGACCGTGTTCGTCGCCCCGTCGGTCGCGAGCACGTAGAGCGGACGCTCCGCGCTCACCCCGACACCGCGCCGCTGGCCGGACGTGAACTTCCAGTAGCCGTCGTGCGACCCGAGCATGCGCCCCTCCGTGTCCACGATCGCACCTTCCACGCTGTGCAGCCCCTGGCGACCGAGGAACGCCCGATAGTCGTCGCCGCCGAGAAAGCACGCTTCCTGACTCTCCGCGCGCCGTGCAGCTGCGAGGCCCGCGACGGCGGCCTCCGCTCGCGTATCGGCCTTCGTCTGCTCGCCGAGCGGGAAGCGCACACAGTCGAGCAGCGACGGATCGACGGCACCGAGCATGTACGACTGATCCTTGTCCGGATCGACGCCGCGTCCGACGAGCTTCATGCCGTCACGCTCGACGATCCGCGCGTAATGACCCGTCCACAGCTCGTCGGCTCCCGCACGCTTCGCGAATGCCACGAGCTCGTCGAATCGAAACGCGCCGTTGCAGCGCATGCACGGATTGGGAGTCTCGCCGGCGCGATACGCGTCGACGAACGGGTCGACGATCGTGCGCTTGAACTCCTCGCGGAGGTCGAGCGTCACGTGCGGGACCCCGAGGCTGTGACACGTCGCTCTCGCAGCCGCGACCGCCGCGGGAGAGCAGCAGGCACGCTCGGTGTCCGGCGCAGCGGGGTCCTGCCACAGGCGAAGGGTCACGCCGACCGCGTTCTGACCCGCGCGACGCAGCGCGACCGCGCTATCCACCCCGCCGCTCATCGCAACGGCGACGCGACCGGGCCTCGGTTCGGCTGCGAAGGCCGATCCGAGCGCTGCTGCGAGCGCCTCGACCGCGAGCGGCTCGCCCCCGACCGCCGCCGCTTCGATGAGGTGGAGCCCGTCGAGATCACGATCGAGCCCGCGGGCGTCGGAAGCGAGAATCATGTCGCCGTCGACGGTGAGCCGAACCGCAGCCCACGCGTCGCCGCGCGTTGCGTCTCCGAAGACCTCGGTGCTCATCGAGCCAGGCTAGCGGCCTGCCCGCTCCGCGCCGCGTAGATTGTCGCCGTGTCGTTCGCCGTCGCCGCCGACGCCTATGACCGCTTCATGGGCCGCTACTCGGTTCCGCTGGCTCCCGCATTCGCCGATTTCGCAGGCGTGACCGCCGGTCAGCACGTCGTCGACGTCGGATGCGGTCCGGGGGCGCTGACGGCGCATCTGGTCGAGCTGCTCGACCCGGCCGCCGTGGCGGCTGTGGATCCCTCGGACTCGTTCGTCGAGGCGGCGCGCGAACGTCATCCGGATGTCACCGTGGAGCGAGCGGCGGCGGAGGAACTGCCCTTCGCCGACAGTGCGTTCGACGCAGCTCTTGCGCAACTCGTCGTCCACTTCATGACGGATCCCGTGGCGGGTCTGCGCGAGATGGCTCGCGTGACACGCGACCACGGCGTCGTCGCCGCCTGTGTCTGGGATCATGCCGTCGGCGGTCAGGGGCCGCTGTGCGTGTTCTGGGACGCAGTGCACGAACTCGATGCCGCGGCTCCGGACGAGTCCGCCCTCGCCGGCACACGCGAGGGACACCTGGGCGAGCTGCTCGGCGCCGCGGGCCTCCACGACGTCGAGGAGAGCGAGCTCACCGTGCGCGTCGAGCACGCGAGCTTCGAGGAGTGGTGGGAGCCCTACACCCTCGGCGTGGGCCGCGCCGGTGACTACGTCGCCGGCCTCGACCCGGAGCGTCGGGCCGAGCTGCGCGAGCGGTGCCGCGCGAAACTCCCGCCCGCGCCCTTCGCGGTCGACGCTCGCGCCTGGTGTGCGCGCGCCCGCCCATAGCGGGCGGGGCGTTCGGCCTGGTGCGCCCTCGCCCTTGTCTAGCGGGAACCTGCGCAGCGACCCGGTCGCGAAGCGACCGGCTTCAGGGATCTGCCCGATTGCGAATCGGCGCTAGCCGGTTCGCAATCTGGGACGAACAAAATGTGCTCCACCCTGCCGATGAATCCCCGGCCGTAGCGAACCTGGCGAGCCAGGTGGGTGCCGTGCGGAGCGTCGGCAACGCCTATCTCCGACTCCGGCTCCCTTTACGTGTCTGTTGGTTCACGTAGAGGCCGGGGCCACGCACAGGGTCGAGCGCCCCTAGCCTAGCGGTGCGGCTTCGGCTCAGCTGCCGGTTGTTGCAAAGCGCCATTCGAGCTCGACGGTTCCGTCGATCTCCAGCATCGCGGCGAGGGCCTCGGTCACCTCGAGCTGGCGTCCCGGCTCGACGAGCGCGTTGTCGATCACCTCGCTGAGGATCTGCGTGTCGCCGGAGCGCAGGATCACTTTCGCTCCGCACGGAAGCACCGGATGCGTCACGCCGAGGGACCTCGGAGCGAGCACCTGTCCGCACGTGGTGCGCTGCGCGTCACCGGTCGCGCCGCGCGAGCCGGCGAACGCGATGTTCCAGCCCGCGGGTGCCGGCGCGCTCGTGAGCGCCGCCGCGCCCTCGTCGGAATCGAGCTGCTCGACGATCGCGGCAGCGGCCACGGCCGAGAGAAGCGCCACGGCAGCGAGGAGGATCAATCGTTGCCCGAGGAGCGCTCGCACCGCGGTAGTGTGGCTGACGGCGCGGCTACGAGGGCGGTGCGTTCTCGAGGAGCCGGACGCCGAGATCGCGAAGCTGCTCGTCGGTCACCGGAGACGGAGCGCCCGTCAGCGGATCGGATCCGCTCGACACCTTCGGGAACGCGATGACCTGCCGGATGTTCGGCTCGCCGGCCATGAGCGCCAGGAAGCGCTCGATGCCCATCGCGAAGCCGCCGTGGGGTGGAGCCCCCATCGCCAGCGCGTCGAGGAGGAAGGCGAACTTCCCGTGCGCCTCCTCGTCGCTCATCCCCATGGTGCGGAAGACGTCCTGCTGGATGTCCGCCCGGTGGATCCGGATCGAGCCCGAGCCGAGCTCCCACCCGTTCCAGATGAGGTCGTAGTGCTGGCTGAGTGCGTTGCCCGGATCGGCTGCCACGCGATCCTCGTGCCCGGAGACGGGCGCGGTGAACGGGTGGTGCAGGAACGTCCAGTTGCCCGTGTCCTCGTCGATCTCGAAGAGCGGGAAGTCGATCACCCAGTGGAAGAGATCCTTGTCCGACGCGAGCTCGAGCTCGCGTCCGAGATGGATGCGGAGCCCACCGAGCACGCGCGCGACGGTCGCCTCGTCGCCAGCGGCGAACAGCACCGTCGAGCCGGGCTCTGCCCGGAACGCGTCGAGCTCTCGCTCCGAGAGGAACTTCGCGATCGGCGAGCGCACGTCGTCGCCGTCGTACACGAGGTACGCGAGCCCCTTCGCCCCCCACTCCTTCGCGATCTCCTCGAGCCGTTCGAGCTCGCTGCGCGAGTACGCCCGCGGCGCGACGAGATAGCGCACAGTCTCGGCACTCGCGAAGACACCGAACTCCGAGCCGCGCGTGAGCTCGGTCGCGTCCTGGATCTCGAGCGCGAAGCGAAGGTCGGGCTTGTCGGTGCCGTACCGCGCGATGGCGTCCGCGTAGGTCAGCCTTGGGAACGGCCGCGCCGGCGCCTCTCTCCCGAGCGACGCGAACGCGTCGACCACGACCTCCTCGAGCACGTCGAGGACGTCCTCGCGCTCGACGAACGCCATCTCGAGATCGAGCTGCCGGAACTCGAACTGCCGGTCGGCGCGAAGATCCTCGTCTCGCCAGCACGTCGCGATCTGGTAGTAGCGGTCGAGCCCACCGATCATGCAGAGCTGCTTGAAGATCTGGGGTGACTGCGCCAGCGCGAAGAACCGGCCCGGCTGGAGGCGCACCGGCACGACGAAGTCGCGCGCGCCCTCGGGCGTGCCGCGGGTCATGCTCGGCGTCCACACGTCGACGAAGGCGAGGCCGTCCATCGTCCGGCGGATCGACGAGATGGCCGTGTGCGCGAGACGCAGGTTGCGCTGCATCCGGGGAGTGCGCATGTCGAGCCAGCGGTAGCGAAGCCGCAGCGTCTCGTCGACGCCCTCCTCGTCGAGCTGGAAGGGAAGCGGCGTCGAGCGCGAGACGATCTCGAGCTCGTCGACCTGGAGCTCGACTGCGCCCGTCGCCATCGCGGAGTTGACCGTCTCCTGCTCGCGCGCGACGACCTCGCCGCGTGCGCGCAGTACGAACTCGTTGCGGATCTCCTTCGCCGTCTCGGCGGCCGCGGGGGAGCGCTCGGGGTTGACGACGAGCTGTGTGACGCCCGTGTGGTCGCGCAGGTCCACGAAGACGAGGCCGCCGTGATCCCGTCGGGTCGCGACCCAGCCCGCAAGCGTCAGCGTCTCGCCGACGTGCTCGGGACGCGGCTCGCCGCACATGACGTCACGCCAGCTCATTTGGACAGTCTGTCGAGAAGCTCGCCGTGGGTAACGGCCTCGTCCGCGCTCCCGGCACGGCGAATGGTCGCGCCGCCGGCCGCCACGACGACCGTCGTCGCGGCGCCCAGCCGACCGGCCTGCGTGAGCTGGCCCTTGAGCGACCGGTCCGCGTAGTCCGTGTCGCTCGAGATCCCAGCGGCGCGGAGCTCAGCCAGCCACCCTGCGACCGCGGCGCGCGGCGCACCCGTCTCGAGAGCGAAGAATACGTCGATCGCCTTCTGCTCGACGTCGCTCGTGCCCTCCTCCTCCAGCGCGAGCAGCAAGCGCTCGATGCCGGCACCGAACCCGACCCCAGGCGTCGGTGGGCCGCCGATTTCCTCGACGAGGTAGTCGTAGCGGCCGCCGCCCGAGAGGGTTGCGTTCTCGTTCTCGAGCGGACCGATGAACTCCCAGGTCGTCCGCGAGTAGTAGTCGAGGCCGCGCACGAGCGTCGGCACGAGCCGGTACTCCACTCCGGTTTCGTCGAGGTGCGCGCGGACGACGGCGAAACGCTCGACGCACACCGCGCAGAGCGACTCGCCGATCGTCGGTGCGTCGTCGAGCGCGGCACGTACGCCCTCCGCCTTCGCCGCGTAGTTGTCGAAGACCCGGAGCGGGCTCGTGGCCGCCTTCTCGCGTGTCGCCTCGTCGAGGCGGTCGAGGTTCGAGTCGAGCCACGAGCGCAGCCTGTCGAGGTACGCCGGGCGGCACTCACGGCAGCCGATCGAGTTGAGCTCGAGGTGGTAGCGCGTGACGCCGAGCCGGCCGAGGAGGGCGTCATAGAGCTGGATCAGCTCCGCGTCGATCGCGGGATCGTCGCTGCCGACCGCCTCGACGGACGCCTGCCAGTGCTCGCGGTGCCGCCCCTTGCCGGGCGCACCGTAGCGGTACATCGACGCGATCGTGAAGAGCTTCGCGGGCTGCGGCTCGCGCTGCATCCCGTGCTCGAGGTAGGCGCGACAGATCGGAGCGGTCGCCTCGGGCCGCAGAGTGAGCGACCGGTCCGACCGATCCGAGAACGTGTACATCTCCTTCTGGACGACGTCCGAGCCGGCGCCGGACGTCCGCTCGAAGAGCGCCGTATCCTCGAAGACGGGCGTCGTGATCGGGCGGTAGCCGTACAGCGCGCACAGCGTCTCGATCTCCGACGTCACCCTCCGCCAGAGGGGCTGCTCGGAGGGAATGACGTCGTGGGTCCCGCGCGGGCGCTCGATCCTCGGAGATCGACTCACGCAGTCCGCTCCGCACGCAGCTCCGCGAGGAACGGGTTGCCTGCGAGCTCGTCGCCGAGCGTCGTGATGGGTCCGTGGCCCGGATAGACGACCGTGTCGGCGGGAAGCGTGTCGACGAGGCTGCGGATCGACGCGAGCAATGTCTCCCAATCTGCTCCCGGAAGATCGGTGCGCCCGACCGAGCCGGCGAAGAGGACGTCGCCGGAGAAGAGGCAGCCGTCCGCGTGGTAGGCGACGTGAGCGGGCGAATGGCCGGGAACGGCGAGCACCTCGAACCCGATGCCCGCCACGTCGACCGTCTCGCCGCCGGCGAGGAGCACGTCGGGCGTGTATGCACGAAGCGCGATCCCCGGAGGCGTATGGCGCGCGTCCGGAGTCTCGAGCAGCATCCGCTCGCCGTCCGGCATGTGGACCGGCGCACCCGTGCCCTCGGCGAGGTCGGCCACGCCGAGCAGATGGTCGAAGTGTCCGTGCGTGACGAGGATCGCCGTGCATTTCGTTCCGAGACGCGCGAGCGTGAGGCGCAGCTCGGTCGCATCGCCGCTCGGGTCGACGACGACCGCCTCCGCCGCGCCGAGCTCGGCGCGGACGACGTAGCAGTTCGTCCCGATGGGTCCGAGCGCGAGCTGTTCGACGCGGAGCATGGAGGTACGTGTCAGCTTTCGCGGCGGCCCGCGGCCTGCTCGCCACGGTCGCGGCGCCGCATCGCCTGGCGATAGAAGAGGCGATCGATGAAGTAGCTGAACGGGATGAAGATCGCGACGATCAGGAGCGTCTGCGTGATCTTCGTCGTGGTCGGCAGGTCGGGCGAGAGCAGAAAGACGGTGCCGAACATGATCGGCGCGAAGATCGCTCCCCGCTTGAGCGTGCGGTTCCACGACGGCGCCTGCGGCTCGCGCTGGAGACGCGAGGTGCTCGCGCGCTTCGTCCCCGTCTCGGATGACGTCCCGTCGGGTTCGACCTCGTTCCCGTCGTCGTCGATCCAGACGTAGTCGTGGCGCTGCTCCTTCGCGCGCCGCCGCTTCTGCTTCTTCGTCGCCATGAGCGCCGATTATGCCCGGCCGCTCCAGGCGACCTTCCCCGCTGCGATCACTGTGTCGACCACGGGCCCGCCCAGGTGGTAGGCGACATGGCGCCAGTCGTCCGCGGCGACGAGGACGAGGTCGGCGTCGTAGCCCGCGGCGAGCCGTCCTTTGCGCTCGGCGCGGCCGAGCACGTGCGCGGCGTTGACCGTGCACGCAGACAGCGCCTCCTCGGGCGCGAGCGACATCTGCGTCGCCGCGAGCGCGCAGACGAGCGGGAGGCTCTCGCAGAACGCGCTACCGGGGTTGAAGTCGGTGGCGAGCGCGACGGCCGCGCCCGCGTCGACGAGCGCGCGTGCGGGAGGCATCGGGCGGTTCAGGAAGAGCGCGCTCGCCGGCAGCAGGACACCGGTGACGTCGCTCGCGGCGAGTTCGGCGACTCCTCCCGGTCCGGTCGCCTCGAGGTGATCCACCGACCGCGCGCCGAGCTCGATCGCGAGCGGGATCGCACCCGACTCCGTGAACTGGTCGCCGTGGAGCCGGAGCGCGAGGCCGGCAGCGGCGCAGGCGCTCAGGTACCGGCGCGCCTGCTCGACGTCGAACGCACCCCGTTCGAGGAACACGTCCGCGGCCTCCGCGAGACCGGCTGCCTCGGGCAGGACCTCGCGTAGCAGGAAGTCGATGTAGGCATCGCCCCCCGTCTCGGCGAACTCGGGCGGCACCGTGTGCGGGCCGAGCCAGGTGGGAACGCCACCGGCAGCGCGAATCGCGCGCAGCTGCGCGAGCTCCGTCTCGCGGTCGAGCCCGTAACCGGACTTCGCCTCGAAGGTCGTGGTCCCCGCGCGAAGCATCCAGCCGACATGCGCGTCGAGCGCGGCTGCGAGACCGTCGGCTCCGGCGGCACGCGTGGCTCGAACCGTCGAGAGGATGCCGCCCCCACGCGCATGTAGCTCCTCGTACGACGCACCTCCCGCGCGCAGCGAGAACTCCTCGACCCGGTCGCCCGCGAAGCACGCGTGCGTGTGGCAGTCGACGAGGCCCGGGATCGCGGAGAGGCCGCGCCCGTCGATCTCGTCGACGTCGCCGTCTATGGGCTCGAGCCGGCGCATGCTGCCCGTCGCCGCGATGCGCCCGTCCTCGCAGAGCACATAGGCGTCCGTCGTAACCTCGATCTCGCGCAAAGCGCTGCCACGGAGCGGTGCGGCGCTGCCCGCCGGCGACGCGACCTGCGCGAGATCGCGAATCAGGAGCGCGCTCACGAGGCCGAGATCGACGGCAGATCGAGCGCGTGCTCCGCCGCCGCGCCGAGCGCCTCCTCGTACCCGGCGTCCGCGTGCCGGACAACGCCCATGCCGGGGTCCGTGGTAAGCACGCGCTCGAGCCGCTCGGCCGCGTCCGCGGTGCCGTCGGCGACGATCACCATGCCCGCGTGGATCGAGTTGCCGATGCCGACCCCTCCGCCGTGGTGGACGCTCACCCAGGTTGCGCCCGCCGCGACGTTGACGAGGGCGTTCAGGATCGGCCAGTCGGCAATCGCATCTGAGCCGTCGCGCATCGCCTCGGTCTCGCGGTACGGCGATGCGACCGAGCCCGAGTCGAGGTGGTCGCGGCCGATGACGACCGGCGCCGACACCGCGCCGGAGCGGACGAGCTCGTTGATCGCGAGGCCTGCGCGCGCGCGATCGCCGTACCCGAGCCAGCAGATCCGCGCAGGAAGCCCCTGGAAGGCGACGCGGCCGGGCGCGAGCTCGAGCCAGCGCTGGAGCAGCACGTCGTCGGGGAACAACGCGGCGAGCTCGCGGTCTATCGCGTCGATGTCCGCCGGATCTCCCGAGAGCACCGCCCAGCGGAACGGGCCGATCCCCCGGCAGAACAGTGGCCTGATGTACGCGGGGACGAAGCCCGGATACGAGAACGCGTCCTCGAGACCTGCGTCGTGCGCCTCTCCTCGCAGGTTGTTGCCGTAGTCGAACACATGGCAGCCCGCGCGCGCGAACTCGGTCATCGCGCGTACGTGCGCGACGATCGACTCGCGAGCAAGGCGAAGGTACGACTCGGGATCGCGAACGCGCAGCGCTTCGGCCTCCTCGAACGGCACCTCGGCAGGCACGTAGCCCGTGAGCGGGTCGTGTGCGGCCGTCTGGTCGGTGACGAAGTCGAAATGCACGCCGCGCGCAGCCAGCTCCGGGAAGACAGTTGCGGCGTTCGCCAGCAGCCCGACCGACAGCGCCCGCCCCTCGGACGCAGCCTCGCGAACCCGAGCGAGCGCGTCGTCGAGCGAGTCGGCGACCTCGTCCAGGTAGCGCGTCTCCAGGCGCCGCTCGATCCGGCTCGGGTCGACCTCGACGCACAGGATCGCCGCGCCCGCCATCGTCGCCGCCAGCGGCTGCGCCCCGCCCATCCCTCCGAGGCCGGCGGTCAGCACGGTGCGCCCGGTCAGGTCCGGCGAGCCGAAGTGTTGCTCCCCGGCAGCCGCAAACGTCTGGTACGTCCCCTGGAGGATCCCCTGCGTCCCGATGTAGATCCAGCTGCCGGCGGTCATCTGGCCGAACATGGTCAGCCCCTCCGCCTCGAGCCGCCGGAACTCGTCCCAGGTAGCCCAGCGCGGGACGAGGAGCGAGTTCGCGATGAGCACGCGCGGCGCCGCCTCGGTGGTGCGGAAGCAGGCGACGGGCTTGCCGCTCTGGACGAGGAGCGTCTCGTCCGCGCGAAGCCGCAGGAGCGTCGCGACGATGTCCTTCAGCGCCTGGTGGTTTCGGGCCGCACGCCCGGTACCGCCATAGACGACGAGCCGCTCGGGATGCTCGGCGACCTCCGCGTCGAGGTTGTTGAGGAGCATCCGCAACGGCGCCTCCGTCTGCCAGGAGAGCGCGTTCAGCGACGCGCCTCGCGGCGCGCGGATGGCGCTGAGGTCGCCGCAGAGCGCCTCGACCTGCGCCGTCACGCGAGCGCGCCGATCTCGGACTCGGCCGCGGCGACGATCGTTCCCGCGCGAATCGCCTCGGCGACGAGCTCGATGTCGGTGCTCAGCGAGCGGTCCTCGACGAGTCGGGGCGACATCGTGCGAACGACGTCGTGCACCGCACGCACGCCGCCGCCCGGCTGCAGCGGCGCGAGGAACTCGATCGCCTGCGTCCCGGCGAGCAGCTCGATCGCGAGCGAGCGCTCCGCGTTGTCGAGGACACGGAGCGCCTTGAGCCCCGCCGCGTTTCCCATCGAGACGTGGTCCTCCTGGCCTGCGCTCGTCGGTATGGAGTCCACGCTCGCCGGGTGCGCGAGCACCTTGTTCTCCGACACGAGCGCCGCGGAGACGTACTGCGGGATCATGAACCCGGAGTTGAGACCGCCCTCCTCGACGAGGAATGGCGGCAGACCCTCCGAGAGCGCCGGATTGACGAGCCGCTCGACCCGACGCTCGGAGATGCTCGCCAGCTCGGCGGCGGCCATTGCGAGCGCATCGAGCGCGAACGCGAGCGGCTGGCCATGGAAGTTCCCGGCCGAGACGATCTCACCCTCGTCGACGAGCACGAGCGGGTTGTCGGTGGCGGCGTTCAGCTCGACCGTCACCGTCGCCTCGACGTAGTCGAGCAGATCGCGGCACGCACCGTGCACCTGCGGAGCACACCGCAGCGAGTACGCGTCCTGCACTCGGTCGCACCAGCGGTGGGACTCGATGATCGCCGAGCCGTCGAGGAGCCGCCACATGTTCGCGGCCGAGTCCTGCTGGCCGCGCAGCGGGCGCGAGCGATGGATCGCCGGCAGGAAGCTCGTGCGTGAGCCCTGCAACGCCTCGAGGGAGAGCGCGCACGCGAGATCCGCAGTTGCGGCGAGTCGATGCGCTCGAACCACGCCGAGCGCGGCCATCGCGGCCATGAACTGCGTGCCGTTCACGAGCGAGAGCCCCTCCTTGCTCGCGAGCCGGATCGGTTCCAGCCCGACGGCGCGCAGCGCAGCGGTCCCGTTGAGGAGCTCCCCGTCGACGAGCGCCTGGCCCTCCCCGACGAGCGGCAACGCCAGGTGTGCGAGGGGAGCGAGATCGCCGCTCGCGCCCACGGACCCTCGCGCGGGCACCCACGGCAGCACGCCGCGGTTGAGACACTCGAGCAGGAGCTCGACCGTGACGACGCGCGCGCCGGAGAATCCCTTGGCGAGCGCGTTCGCCCGCAGCAGCATCGCCGCGCGGACGACGTCGTCGGCGTACGGCTCACCGACGCCGCATGCATGACTTCGGAGGAGCCGGAGCTGCAACTCCTCGGCGAGCTCCTCCGGGATGTGGGCCGACACGAAACGCCCGAACCCGGTGTTGACGCCGTACGTATGCTCGCCCCGAATCCCGTCGACGAGCTCGCGAGCGGCTCGCATTCGTTCTCTCGCCGTGTCTGCGAGCTCAGCCGGCGCTCCCCCGACGGCGACGCCCCATACCTCTGCGAGGGTCAGGTCCTCCCCCGTCAGGACGGCGGTGCGGGTCACTCTGCGAGTCTAGAACGGAGCACGTTCTCGAGCACCCGCGACGCGTCGACGCCCGGGATCTCGGCTCCCGCGGCGTCGGCTGCATGTGCGACGGACGCCGGAACGAGCCCGACGAGCTCTCCCCCGAGCACGTCGATGCCTCTCGCGGCCGCCTCTTCTCGAACCCGCCGGACGACCTCGTGGAGCGGCGCTCTCTCGACATCGATCACATTCATCGAGACCTGGGCGCGCCGGGACTCCGGCAGGAGCAGACCGATGGCCTGCACGCCGGGCATACCGCCGTCGGATGCCCGGACGGACGCAGCGACGGCCCGCACGACCGCAATGTCGTCCGTCGCAAGCTCGACGTTGTACGCGACGAGCGGCGCGCGTGCTCCGATGAGGACGACGCCCGAACGAGTGTCGATCGTGCTGGGCCCGTCGTCCGGCTCGAGCTCTCCTTCTTCCACGAGACGGATCAGCCCGTCGAGCCCACCGCGTCGAAAGAAGGCGGGGCGTCGTTCGGCGCCGATCGCGCCGTAGCGGAATACGGGCAGGCCGAGTTCCTGACCGACACGGCGCGACAGCTCCCGCGCAGCCTCGACCGCGAGCAGCATCTCGTCCGAGCTGAGAGGAACCAGCGGGACGACGTCGGCGGCACCGACGCGGGGATGGACGCCCACGTGCCGGCGCAGATCGACGAGCTCGGAGGTGCGGGCGATACCCGCCAGAAGCGCGTCGACGAGCGCGTCCGCCTCACCGACGAGCGTGAACACCGAGCGATGGTGATCTGGATCGGAGTGGACGTCGAGGAGCACGACGTCCTCGGCAAACGCCTCGCCGATCGCGGCCACCACGGCCTGATCGCGCCCCTCGGAGACGTTGGGCACGGCCTCGAGCACGATCCGTACCCTACGAAGCCGTGTCTGCGGACGACCTCACAAGCGCGCCGCGCTCGAGCTGGCGCACGTTCGGCCGGCTGCTCGGGTTCCTGCGCCCGTACCGCGCGTCGCTCATCGTCTCGACGATTCTGGCCATCTTGTCCCAGGTCGCGGGGATCTTCGTTCCCGTGCTCACGGGCGTCGTCATCAACGAGATCGACGGGAGCCCCGACACGCAGGTGCTCGTGCTCGAGATCGCCGCGATCGTCGCGCTCGGGCTCGTCCGCGGCGCGCTCATGTACGGGCGTCGGGTGATCTCTGGGAGACAGGCGCTCGCCGTCGAGTACGACCTGCGCGACGAGCTCTACTCGCACTTCCTGCGGCTGTCGTTCGGCTTCTACGACCGCAGTCAGACGGGCCAGCTGATGTCGCGCGCGACGATCGATCTCCAGTCGGTGCGTTTCTTCCTCGGCTACGGGCTCATCTTCTTCGCCCAGCACGTCGTGACGATCGTCGTTGTCACGGCCGTGCTGTTCGTCTACAGCTGGGAGCTCGCGCTCGTGGCGCTCGCGATCACGCCCGTGATCGCGCTGGTGGCGTACCGCTACAGCCGCGTCTCGCAGCCCGTGCTTCGCGACGTCCAGCAGACGATCGGCGAGGTCGCCACCGTGGCCGAGGAGTCGATCACGGGCGTCCACGTCGTGAAGTCGTTCGCGCAGGAGGACGCGCGGGCGGCTCGCTTCGCGACGGCCGCCGACACCGTCTTCACGAAGACCCTCGCGGCGAATCGCCAGCGTGCGATCTACGTCCCGCTGCTGACGTTCCTGCCGCTGATCGCGCTCGCTCTCGTGCTGCTCGTCGGTGGGCGGATGGTCGTCGCGGGCTCGATGTCGCTCGGCGCGTTCTCCGCCTTCTACCTCCTGCTCGCGATGCTCGTGATGCCGCTGCGGATGCTCGGCATGTGGATCGGCCAGGCGCAGCGGGCGATCGCCGCCGGTGAGCGGATCTTCGAGATCCTGGACGAGCCCGAGGAGGTCGCCGACACGCCCGACGCGCAGGTGCTCCCGCCCGGCCCGGGCGACGTCGTACTCGAGAACGTCTCCTTCGGGTACGACCCCGACCGGCTCGTGCTCGACGACATCGACCTCCGAATCCCGGCCGGGCGGACACTCGCGCTCATTGGCCGCACCGGCTCGGGCAAGACGACGCTCGCGACGCTCGTTCCGCGGTTCTACGACGCGACGACGGGCCGTATCCTCGTCGACGGCATCGACGTTCGGCAGCTCGTGCGGCGCTCGCTGCGCCGCGAGATCGGCGTCATCTCGCAGGACCCGTTCCTCTTCTCGGCCTCGATCCGCGACAACATCGCGCTGGGGATGCCCGACGCGCCTCACGAGGCCGTCGAGGCTGCCGCGCGCGCAGCCCAGGCGCACGAGTTCATCCTCGAGCTTCCACACGGGTACGAGACCGTCGTCGGCGAGCGCGGTATCACCCTCTCCGGAGGACAGCGCCAGCGCATCGCGATCGCCCGTGCGCTCCTGATCGATCCGAGGATCCTCATCCTCGACGACGCAACCGCGTCGGTCGACGCGACCACGGAGGCGAAGATCCGATCCGGGCTGCGCGAAGTCATGCGTGGACGAACCACGATCATCATCGCCCACCGGCTCTCGACGATCGCGCTCGCGGACGACGTCGTCGTGCTCGACGACGGCCGGATCGCCGCGCGTGGGACGCAGGCGGAGCTTCTCGAGACGAGCTCCGTGTTTCGCGAGATCCACGAGCACGGGCTCCTGCAGCAGGTGGTCGCGGGATGAAGGTCTGGCAGTTCGGTACGCACCTGACGGACGAGCGCGGGGCGCGCATCGAGGACTGGTCGTGGAAGCAGACGCGGCGTCGGCTCGGCGTGCTGGCGCGCCTCGCGGGGCCCTACAAGGCGCGGAGCGCGCTTGCCGGTGTCACCCTCGTGGCGTACACGGTGGTCGCGCTCGTCCCGCCGTACCTCGCGAAGGTCGCCATCGACGACGGCATCAAGGCGGGCGACCTCCGGACACTGAGCGTCGTCGTCGTCGCTTTCGTCATCGCCGGGATCGCGGCGTTCGCGCTCTCGGCGTCGCAGACGTACTACACGGGGTGGGTCGGGGAGCGCGCGCTCGCCGACCTGCGCATCCAGCTCTTCCGACATCTCCAGCGGCTCTCGCTCGGCTTCTACGAGCGCAACCGCACCGGCGCGACGGTCAGCCGCATCACGAACGACATCGAGGCCCTCGACCAACTCGTCACCGACGGCGTCTCGAGCCTCGTGCAGAACACGCTCGTCCTCGTCGGGACGGTCGTCGTGCTGTTCCTGCTCGACTGGCGCCTCGCGCTCGCGACGCTCGTCGTCCTCCCGCTCATGGGCGTCGCGACGGGCTGGTTCCGCGTCCGTTCGAACCACGCCTACAAGCGCGTCCGCGAGCGGCTCGGGCTCGTCACCGCGACGCTCGCCGAGGACTTGTCGGGCATGCGCGTCGTCCAGTCGTTCACGCGCGAGCCGACGAGCCAGTCGACGTTCCGGGGCGTGAACGAGCGCTACCGCGAGTCGAACTACGAGACGGTCGTCCTCAACAGCATCTACTTCCCCGCCGTCGACATCCTCTCGTCGGTCGCAACCGCAATCGTCCTCGGAGTCGGCGGCTGGCTCGTCGTCGAGGGCGAGATGACGACGGGAACGCTCATCGCCTTCATGCTCTACCTCGCGAACTTCTTCGACCCGGTACAGCAGCTCTCGCAGCTCTACAACACGTTCCTCTCCGCGACCGCTGCGCTCGATCGCATCACCTCCGTCCTCGACGAGAAGCCTGACATCGTCGACTCGCCGGACGCCCGCAAGCTGCCAACGATCCGCGGCGACGTCCGCTTCGAGCACGTCCGCTTCGGCTACGGCGAGCTCCCCGACGTGCTGCACGACTTCGACCTCGACGTGCCCGCAGGCACCACGGTCGCGCTCGTCGGTCACACGGGCGCGGGGAAGTCGACGATCGCGAAGCTCCTCGCCCGCTTCTACGACCCGCGAGACGGGCGCATCACGATCGACGGCACCGATCTGCGCGAGGTCACACAGGCGTCGATTCGCGGCCAGCTCGGGATCGTTCCGCAGGAAGGGTTCCTGTTCGGGGGCTCCGTCGCCGAGAACATCGCCTTCGGCCGTCCGGACGCCTCGCGTGCCGAGATCGAGCGCGCCGCCGACGCTGTCGGTGCGGATGTCTTCATCCGGGAGCTCCCCGAGGACTACGACACGCAGGTGGGAGAGCGCGGCTTCAAGCTCTCGCTCGGCCAGCGCCAGCTCGTCGCCTTCGCGCGCGCTCTCCTCGCGGACCCGAGGATTCTCATCCTCGACGAGGCGACGTCGTCGGTCGACATCGGGACGGAACGGCGCATCGACCTGGGGCTCCGGCGGCTCGTCACCGGGAGGACGGCGTTCATCATCGCCCACCGGCTCTCGACCATCCGGCGGGCCGACGTGATCGTTGTGCTCGACCACGGCCGGATCGTGGACGCGGGGACGCACGACGAGCTGATCGCCCGTCCAGGCCCGTACACGCGGCTGTACGGCGACTGGGCCGCCGAAGTCGCGTAGCCCGCCCCGCGTCGCGCGAGGTTCTACGCTTCACGCCATGGCGCCCGATCCCGAGCCGGAAGGCGTCGACGAAGCCGCCGCAGACGACGTCGTCGAGGTTCCTGCGGCAGACGTCGTCGCCGAGGCGCGCCTCACGCCTGCCGAGGCGATCGCCCCGATGCAGATCCGCGTGCCCGCACGCGGAAACCGAAAGCTCCGGCGCGTACTCGAGCGCGTCAACGCCGATTCGCAGATCAAGGCGTGGTGGCACGTCTCGAACGTGAACGCGGTCATCAGGCTTCAGATCAACGACCACTCGTGGGTGCACATCCAGATCGTCTCGAACATCGCGCTGCGACTCCTTCGGTTGCTGGTGAAGCACGGCGTCGAGCCGTCCCTGAAGCGCGACTACGACCTGAGCGCGGACGACTCGGAGGTAGTGGTCGTCCTGGCCGCGTTCCTGCACGACGTCGGCATGTCGATCCACCGGCGCGATCACGAGGACTGGAGCCTGTTCCTCTCCGAGCCGAAGATGCGCGAGCTCCTCGACGGCATCTACGAGGAGCCAGAGCTCACGGTGGTTGTGTCCGAGGTGCTGCAGACGATCACGAGCCATCGCGCCGACGGCGAGCCGCTGACCCTCGAGGCCGGCGTGCTGCGCGTCGCTGACGCGCTCGACATGGCGAAGGGTCGTTCGCGCATCCCCTTCGAGCGTGGCTCCGTCTCGATGCACTCGCTCTCCGCCGCGGCCGTCGACGAGGTGCGCATCACCGACGGCCAGACGCGACCCGTGATGGTGGAGATCGTGATGAACAACTCGTCGGGCATCTACCAGGTCGACGGGCTCCTCAAGGCGAAGCTGCGGGGCTCGGGCCTCGAGTCGTACGTCGAGGTGGTCGCCCGGATCGACACGGAGGCCGAGAAGCGGCTCGTCCCCGTCTATCGACTCGACTTCGGCGAGTCGAAGACGTCCTAGTGCTCGGTACACTGCCCCGGCTGTTGCGGGGTCGTCTAACGGCAGGACGCCCGGCTCTGGACCGGGAAGTTGGGGTTCGAATCCCTGCCCCGCAGCCTCGACGGAAACGGCTCAGGGATTCGGCCGGCGGCTCTCGCACCCGGGCAGGCTTTCGAGCCGAGAGCCGCCAGCACTAGTCGTTCAGACGACACGGCGACTGAGCGGCTAGCCCCCTTCACCTTCTCCGAACGTCGGCTTCTCGCGGTCTTCGTCGAATTCATATGCACGCATTCGGCTCGTTGTCACGATCGGTTACGCTCGTAACAGTCTTTCTTAGCCATTTGTAAGCATTCGTCCGCGAGATCGTGGCGCGTCGGGTACCGTACGTCGATCGAGAGACACGAGCGGCCCCGTGCGGGCCGCGGCCCTGTCCCCGCTCAGGAGGTAACCCGTTTGAGAGCCCTACTCGTTGGCCTGTTCGCGTTCTGTCTCGTGACTCAGGCCTCTGCGGCAGCGATGCAGGAAGAACCCACACAGGCTCCCCGCAAGGCGAAGGTGGAGCAACGCGCACTGACGCTCGACGACCGTCTCGAGCGCAAGGTTGCGGCACTGCGGAAGTACCGCGGCGTGATCCGGTTCCTCGAAAGCCGACGGTCGCTGCTCAGCGCGGGCGACCAGCGAACGCAGGCGCGCTCATCGCTCGCGTACGCGAGGAAGCGCGTTCGACAGCTCACGAGGACCGTCGCCGTGCTCCGCGCAGAGGTTCGCGCGCGCACAACCCGCAAGCTCGCGTCACTCCCGCCACGCGCCGCCATCTGCAACGTGTTCGGGTCGTACTGCCAGGAGGCGGTCGCCATCGCATGGTGCGAGTCGCGCCTCTCGACGAGGGCCGAGAACGGCCAGTATCGCGGTCTCTTCCAGATGGGCTCGCACGAGCGTCGGCTGTTCGGCCACGGCCAGACCGCCCGCGACCAAGCCGTTGCGGCGCACCGCTACTTCGTGCGCTCCGGTCGGGACTGGAGCCCCTGGAGCTGTCGCTGGGCGGCGTCATAGGAACTGCGACGCTCGAGATCCGGGGGCGGTCCGCGGATCTCGAGCTCGCATCGTGCGCCTCTTTTCGTCGCAAACTGCACGTCCGCGCCCCACGCGCGGGTTTCGCTCGGCGCGTTCATCTGGTAGGTGTCCCGGCAACGTGTGGGGACAGCGGAAGCGCGACCGCCTTCGGCCACTCGATGAGGCTGCCGTCTACGCGCGCTGTCATGGAGAACGTGACGACAACGTGCGCATCGTGAAGCTTCCGCCGCGCCGCGTCCGCTACGAGAGCGTCCTGGCGAGCGGCGAGTCCATCCGCCGCGACTTCGAGTCGAAGCTCGACACCCGCGAGCCCGAACCCGCCGCGTAGCTCGCCCCGTCGTGCCGGACGCGATCCGCTACCCTACGCACCCGCCACGGCCCATTCGTCTAGTGGCCTAGGACACCGCCCTCTCACGGCGGCGGCACGGGTTCGAATCCCGTATGGGCCTTTTCAGGGGGCATGGCTAAGCGGATTTGGCTTAGGTATGCGGGTCATCGGTGTCGGGAACGCCAGAAATGAGCGAGGCGTGCTGTCCCGGTGCTGTCCCAGGATTTCGCCGAACGTGACAACGAGCCGTCAGCGCAGCGCGGCGACGGCGCCGGCGAGCTCGCTGACACGTTCGCCGAGGTCCTCGACGAACTTGGCCGCCTCGACGTCCTCCCGCGCGGCGCGCGCCGGCGCCTTGCAGTCGAGGCACAAGGGCGGCGGGGCTCTCCCGGCGAGAACCTTCTCGGCGTAGGTCGGGCTGCGCTCGGTGACCTCGCCGCAGCTGGCGCATGCGAGCTCGACCTGGTCCTCCTTCGCCACCTCCCGCCGGCGTCGGTCGACCTCCCGGCGAAGGTGTGCTCGAACGCGCTCGAACTGCTCGAGGAGCCCCACCTCGGCAGGTGGGATAACGAGGCCGAGGACGAGCAGCTCGAAGCTCGAATCCGGCGGCGGCCCGGGCGGATGCACGCTGGGAGCATAAGCATTCCAGTGGTCGAGATCGCAGGGTCATAAGCTAAACTTTGGGCATGACTACTAAGACCGAGATGCGCAAAGTGGTGACCGCGTGGATCGACCCGGAGCTAGTCGTGCGCCTGGACGACGCCGCGCGCGCCGCCGATAGAAGCCGCTCCGCGGAGGTTCGGCTGGCGATTCTTCGGCACGTCGAGCACGTCGACGACGAGGGGGAGCACGATGAGTGACCCCTTCGAGAAGACCGCGCGCGCGCCGATGGAGGTGCCGGACGGCTGGACAGTCGACGAGTGGGGGCACAAGGTCGAGGCCGGCGAGGCGGAGCGAGAGAAGCGGGAGCGCACGACCTCGTCGCTCGAGCGCCTCGTGCAGGACCAACTCAAAAAGGAGAACCGAGAATGAGCGTCAGGGAGATGTTCACCGGCCGCGCGGCCGACGATCCCGACCGTGCCCGGACGTTCGGCGCACGCCTACTCGACCGCGGCAGGGCCGACCAGTCAGAGTTGCTCGGCACCATCGGCGGGCTGACTGACCACAAGGCGCAGAACTTCGAGGCGGCGATGCGGACGTGGTCGCAGCCCCCGGCGCCGACCATCGAAGAGCGACTACAAGCGCTCGAGGAGCACACCTAATGGAAACCGGCATGCCCGCCGTCATCGCGCGTCCACGCTTCGACGCCGAGGCGTACGCCGAGCGCGAGGCCGGTCGGAAGGTGCGGAGCACCCGCGTCGCCGAGGTCGAGCGCCTGATGCGTCACGCCGACGCGCTATCCCTCGACATCTACTTGGAAGAGCGAGCCGCGTATCGCCAGCTCGTAGCGCGGTGTGCTCATCGCGGAGTGCCGATGCCCCGCAAGCCGAAGTTCTACGACGTTGGCAAGTGTGAAGCTGCCGTCGAGCCGGTCACGCGTGCCGCAGCCCCCGCCGACCCGTTGAAGATGCGGCGGGTCAGGCGGAACTTCGGAGATGTGTTGCACGTCTACTGAGCCCTGGTTGCCAGGGGAGGCCGGGAGTGGCGGGTTCAAGGCGAGTGCCCCGCCTCTCCCGTTTTCCATCCAGCGATCGGAGCAGCGTGCTAACCCGGCGGGAAGCCGTTTCCTCCGCAGTTCGCAAAGTTGAGTTCGGATGGGATCGCTGTCGGGAACGCTCCAGCGAGAGCGCGTACTGATTCGCCGAGGTTCTCCTCGGGAACGAACGAACTCGTGAAGCCAGAGCAGTTGTGCCCGTTGTTCGCTGGAGGATCAGCGAGTGCGGAGCCGCAGGCGACCCCTGCCGTCACCCCAACGATGACCAAGAGTGCAATGCGATGACGCATTTCCCCTCCCCTAGTGGCTGTCGCCGCGATCCTTTCGTGTTAACCCGAGCTAGTCAAATCCGCTCGTCAGCACCGCTTGAGCGATGCTCGGTTTTTGAGAGGGAGCGCGGCGTCACACCCGCACTCATTTCAGTTTCCCCCTGCCCTTGCGAGAAAAAGCGGATAGGTGCCGATGAGCGCGGGTGAGTCGAATGGAGCGAAGTCGTCGCGGAAAGATGCGAGCGTTCGGCCGGTGGTGGAGCAGTGGCTCGCCACCCTCGACCTGGCAGGCGTCGACCTCGTGCGAGCCGAGCTCGCCGTCGCCCTTGCGACGCAGATTGACGACGACGCTGCGGCCTACGCCGTGGCCCGCCTGACGACCGAGCTTCGGAGCCTGCTCACCGACCTTGCGAAGGCGACGGTCATAGACGAGAGCGGCCGGCGCGACGTGCGGGCCATTCTCTCCCAGGTGAAATGACACGAGACGAAGTAGACGCGCTCTCCGACGACATCCTCGAGACGCTCGACGGGTTCTCACCCGACGCACTGCGGGCGCTCGCCTCGGGCCTGCGGATGGCCGAGGCGCCCTTGCATGCCTTCGGCCCGGCCGTTCGCTACCTTGCAGACAACCGCGAGCGCGGCGAGCCGCCCGACGGCCTGACGCTGCTGTCCACGTCCTCGGCTCTGCGGCGGGCGTCCTTCCGGCCGGTTCCACAGCTCGCGGGTGCTGAGGACCCCTTCTGGCGAGCAATCGCTGACGCGCTCGAGGTCATGGCCGAAGACACGCTCACCGTCTGAGCGGAGTTACGCAGAAAGAGCGGCAATGAGGACGGCAGTCCCCATCGCCGCCCTCAGGACGCAGACCATCGAGGCGGTGGGGAGCTACCGGCGGCGCTGAACGGTGACGGTGAACGAGGCCGTGGTGGTGTTGGCGCTTGAGTCGGTGGCGGAGCATGTCACCCGCGTTCTGCCGATAGGGAAGGCGGTTCCGGAGCGCGGGGAGCATACGACCGGCACTGTGCCGTCGCGGTTATCGGTGGCGGTGACCCGGAAGACCACGCGGGCCGACTTCGCCCCCCTCCTCGCCTTCACCGTCTTCTTGGTCGCGCCTGTGAGCGTGGGCCGCGTCACGTCGAACTCCAGACCCGGCACACTGAGTGTTCCCGTCCAGGTCTCGATTCCCTGGGTTCCAATGTCATTGAAGAGCCGCCCGACTGTGCCCGTGCCGGACGCACCGGCGTAGATCCCGGTGCCGCCGGTAATCGTGTACGCCTGCTTGAATTTTCCGGCGTAGTCCAACCGCCAGATGCATTCGTTCGCTGCGAGCGCGAAGTTGATCTCTCCTTTCCCAGCCACGATGAAGCTGACGGAAGTGCCGAACGCCTGGTCGTAGTCGGGCGGACACAAAGGGAACCCTCGATTGAATGCGAGCGGGTACGACTCCGTCACCGCCCCTAGTCCTGAGACCGCGCCTGCGCCGGTATGCACCTGACAGAGGTCCGCGTGCTCGGGCACTACTGGGCATCCGCCTAAAGTCGCGGTCAGCCCCAGCCGGGCTTGCAGGTCGAGCGAGGCACTCGTCCGCTCGGAGCTTGCGACGGCAGCCGTAGCCGAACCCGCTGCGAGCGTGGCCAGCGCCATTACAAGTGCGACTTTCTGTAGAGGCGTCATCGTCATCGCCTTCTCCAGGTTCTCGCGGAATTGGAGAGACGACCTTCCGAGGGCTGTAGCGGACTCGAACGCTTCATCTTGCAGCGCAGCATCCGACATTCGCGTCGTTCGTGCAAGGCCGCACGTTCGGCGGGAGTGAGGCACGCGGCGCTCGTCGACCTCGTGAACGAGGGGAGCCTCCCTCACAGAGGACAACCCGAGCTCCTCGAGTCGGCGGTGGGCGGGTTCACCTCGCGCCGGTCACCGCGGGCATGAGGATTGGCGAGCTCGAGCAACTCACGTGGGGCGACGTAGACGAGCCGCGCGGACGCTGGCGCGTCTCGGCCGGCGTCTCGAAGAGCGGCGCCGCGCGCTGGGTGACCCCCACCCCTGTCCTGTATGACGCGGTCATGGCGCTCGTGCCGCGCGAGGACCGCGCGCCCGCGCGTCCCGTCTTCCAGGGGTTCGGCGCCGACAAGTTCCGCACGGCGCTCACACGCGCGTGCACCGCCGCGGGGGTGCCGACGTTCTCGCCGCACGACCTCCGACACAGGCGCGTCTCCCTCCTGCACCTCGGCGGGATGCCGTGGGCTCGCATCGGGGAGCTCGTCGGGCACGGGGACATCGTCACGACGGCGCGCGTCTACACGCACGTCGTCGCGAGCGAGGCCGAGCTCGACTACGCGGAGGTCCTCGGGTGAGCGACATCGAGCCGAGCGGTATCGGCGCGCGGCTAGCTAGCGCGGCGTGCTCATCACGAGCGTGCGGCTGGAGGGACGATCACCACAGGGCACGGCGCTGACGTCGCGACCGCAAGGGAGACGCTGCCGAGAACGGCAGACCGCAGGCCACGTCGCCCGTGCGAGCCGATGACCACGAACACCGCTTCGAGATCGCGAGCCGCCTCTACGACGATGTCGGAGGCATTTCCGACGGCGGCCCGAAGGTCGACGGCGTCGAGCTTTTCCTCCTGCGCGAGCCAGGCGAGTAGCTTCTCGGCGTCCTCGATCTCCATCGTGCGCAGACGCTCCTGTCCGCCGAGCGCGGCGCTGACGCCCGGGACGACGGTCGACGGCTCGGCGTGCACGAGCACGAGATTTGCGCCGAACCGTGCCGCGAGGTCGAGCGCGACCTTCAGCGCCGCCCTCGCGCCGTCGGAGTCGTCGACCGCGCAGATGACCGGTCCCACGGGGTCACCTTACCCGGGCATCCGAGCTTCGTTCCCGCCACCCTCGACGCCCCTCGGCGAATCCTCGACTAAACGGTGCACTTCCGTACCGCGCGCGCTCATGCCGTGCTGTCCCGGTGCTGTCCCAGCCGTCAGGAAATCGCCATTTGCAGGGTAGGTCTGAATCCCGTATGGGCCTTTTCGGCCCGCTTGGTAGAGGCGATTTGGCTCAACCATGCGGGTCGTCCTTGTCGCAGATGTCGCTCGAGTGCGCAGCGTGCTGGTACCGGTGCTGGTACCGCTCGACGTGGATGGTTCGAGCAGTCACCGGACTGCCCCTCAAGCGACAGTACGCTCGCGCAAGGGAGTGAGCTAGCGCCTGGGAGGCCAACTAAGGTTGGCGGCGGGCACAGCGTTCGACAAGATTGGGTTGTGAGAGCCGACATTCGTTACGCGCGAAGCGGCGGCGTCGCGATCGCCTACCAGCTAGTGGGCGATGGCGAGATCGACCTCGCCTATGTCCCGGATTTCGTCTCGAACCTCGTATACGGCTGGGAGTCGCGGCACTGGCGCGACTTCTACGAGCAACTCGCCCAGTCGTTTCGGGTGATTCTCTTCGACAAGCGCGGGACGGGTCTCTCGGATCACGGCGGGCAGTTCGCTGCCCTCGAGACGCGAATGGAGGATCTGCACGCAGTCCTCGACACCACGGGTTCGTCAAGCACAGTCCTTCTGGCGTCGCACGAAGGCTGCTCGATGGCCGCGTTGTACGCCGCCACGTATCCGGAGCGGACGCGCGCGCTCATCCTCTTTCACCCTCTCGCTTACGAACGTGACGGGCAGAGCGAGTATTGGCGGGCTCGGCTCGCGGAACTCCGCGATCGATGGGGCACCCAGGAGCTCAGCGACGAGATTCTCGAAGACACCTCACCATCTCTCTGCGCCAACCCGACGGAGCGGGAGTGGTTCGCCAATTGGCTTCGGGTCGGGGCCAGCCCGGCCGCCGCCTATGCGCTCCACCGCGCCTGGATCGAGACCGACCTTCGCGAGGTTCTGCCGGCCGTACGTGTGCCGACGCTCGTCATGCATCGGGCGGGCCTGAACGCGGAACGGCATGCCCGAGAAGTAAGCGACCTGATTCCCTCTGCACGCGCGCTGCGTGTTTCGGAGATGGACTACCAGCACATCTTCTTGTCGCCGGAGATCCCCGAAGAGGTGGCGCGTTTCGTCGCCCGGGAAGCGGTGCCCGAGGTCCCTGACAGCGTTCTGGCGACGGTTCTCTTCACCGACATCGTCGGCTCGACCGAGCGGGCGGCCGAGCTCGGGGATCGTGCCTGGCGCGAGCTGCTTGAGCGTCACCATGCTGTCGTCCGCCGAGAGCTGACCCGCTTCCGTGGCGAGGAGCGCGACACCGCCGGTGACGGCTTCTTCGCGACCTTCGACGGCCCAGCGCGGGCCATTCGTTGTGCGCAGGCACTCGTCGACGGCATTCGTGATCTCGGCCTCGAGGTGCGCGCTGGCGTTCACACCGGCGAGTGCGAGCTTCACGACGGGAAGGTCGCAGGCTTGGCCGTCTCGATCGGCGCCCGAGTCGCCGCGTCCGCCGGCCCAAGCGAGGTGTACGTCTCGCAGACGGTCAAGGATCTGGTCGCGGGCACCGGGCTCCTCCTCGAAGACCGCGGAGAGCGGGAACTCAAAGGCGTCCCCGGCAGCTGGCGCGTCTACCGTGCCTTCCCTGCCGAACCCGGAGTCGAGCCGCCCTAGCGCGCTTATTCGGCCACCGCGCTCGACGGTCAAGCGACATTCCCGAACACTCGCGCAGCCGGCGTATACGCCGCTCGGCCGCTCCTGAGATGCTTGCGCCTTCCCCTAGTCGATCAAGGAGGAAGTCGTGGAACGGTTCAGCTTCGCGCCGGAAGCGGCGTTCGTACCGCGCGGCGATCTACTCGATCATGTTTTCGCTCGCTCCGCTGACACCGTCCTCCGCCGAGGGGGCGCTCGTACAAGCGGTGATCCTTCGATTTGAGCCAGGCGGTCGGCTCAGGCGGCATCCTGCGGGCTCCCCGCAGATCCTCGCCGTACTCGAGGGATCAGGAGAAGTGAGCGGGGCGAGTGGTGTCGATGAGCCGATCGGCGCAGGCGAAGCGGTCTTCTTGCACGAGGGTGAAGACCACGAGCTGAAGTCCGAGGCCGGGCTAACGGCGCTCATCATCGAGGGCGAGCATGTGGATCGGTTCCGCGAGCGTCCGAAGGCCGATCCCTGAGGGACTGCTCAGGCGACATTCCCGCACACTGGGGCAGCCTGCCGTCATTCCCGCGCGTCAGGTACGACCGCTTGCAGTTGGCCGAGAAGGTCTGCAAGAGCGCCAACGGTCTCGGCATCCCACGAACCGGTGCCCACCCACCAGTACATCGACACCGCATCGGGCCAAAGCTCAACCCGGAGCTCGGAAGGAGCACACCGCACGACTCGACGCCGTCGAGGGCGACCATCATGTAGCTGAACTCGCCACTAGCGACAAGGGCAGCCGCTTCGGTGAGCGGTGGTGCGTCCGCCACAGCCTCATGCCCGAGATCCCAGAGTTGGATCAGATCGCTGTCGGGCCGTTTCGCGCCGCCGCTCAGGTAGTTCCAGATACGGAGCACATCCGCTCCGCTCAGATCGTCAAGTCCAACGTCGGGTCCGGCGTACAGAGCGTCCTTGTCTTCGAACAACTCGCCGAGGGTGTGCCAGAGCCGCTCGATCGGCGGCCGCGCATCTTCCTTGGGTTTGTGCCGAATCCACCGCACGGGTCGATCCTACGGCCGCTACACCAGCCTCTCCCGTACCCGCCACTCGTGCTCACGCAGCAGCACGCATTGCCGAGGCGGTACCGCCATTAGGGGGACGAGCAGGCGGCGGCGACGGGCGTACGCTGGACGCGCGTCGCCCCTTCCAGCGACGCCAGAAGAACGAGCGAGGGGGCATAGCGTCAGGAGGTCAGCCCAGCCTCGCCTCCCAGGAAGCCGAGGGTCAGCGTGACGAGTTCCTTGCCGCAGAGGAACCGACGCGACCCTCGACTTCCTCCCTCTAAGGCCACGAATGTCACGTCCAGCTCATCCGCCGTGGGCATCCCTGGTGTGCACTGACGGCTGCGAGCGTCCATCCCTGAAATGCAGAAGCCCCGAAGGCGGCGGCGGTCGGGGCTTCTGGGGCAGAGAGGCTAGATTTGGTCTAGCTATCGACCGGAGTTGCCATGCTCCTCTCCAGCCTTGCCATGATCCTCTCCTGCCTTGCCGTGCTCGTTCGATGACCCCTGAGTGGGTTGGGATGACTGCTCAGGCTGGTTCGCGAGGCCTGGCGGCCCGCAGTGCACGTGGTTGTCGTCCCCGTAGCCCCAGCCAGGCCAACACGTGCGCGTCACGGCCGTTGTGGTGTAGGAGACGGCAACCTCGAAGTAGCCGTCGTTGTCACCGTACGCATCGTCGTTGACCGCAAACACGACTTCCCCTTTCCCGGAGAGCGGCGTCGGCCCACGGCCGACCTCCACCCACGGCCCGCTCCCGACGCGACCAATGAGCCCGTATGCGGACGCCTCGGGTTGCTCGAACCCACCGTTGCCCGTGTACCACGTATTGACCGAACCGTCCCCGTCCGGAGTCACACAGAGGTTGGTGTAGTTCGCGCAGACCACGCCAGTCGCAGTGACCGTGACCTGCTTGCCTTTCTTGAGAACGAGCCCAGTACTCACGCCTGGAACCGTCGTCGGTTGCACAACGTAGTTCGAAGTCGTCAGGGTGCCAGCCGCGCTGCCTAGCGCCGCGAGCGCAAGCACGACCCCCGTGACCAGCGTCAGGCACTTCAGGATCTTCATGTAGCCGCCTTTTTCTGTAATGCGTCGCGTGCCCGCGACGACCGCCGCCCTCGCGTATCGAAAGGTCACTCCCACGTCTCGAGCGATCAATCCCCCGCGCGGGTGGCCCAGACGGGGGATGGGTTCCGCACCGGTTCGCGGCGTACCCACGACGTGTTCGTACGGTCATGCCCGACCAGCACTTCGCGTCGTCGAGCCGGCAAGCCCCGGAGCTCGGCTGCGGACTAGACATCGCCCGCGCGTACGGCGTCGCGAGCCTCGACGAGAACGGCGACTGGGTCGCCGGCGACGCCGGCAGGGCTGGGTTCCATAAAAACCGAAGACCCGCCGAAGCGGGCCTCCGCAGTCACGGGTACTGATGGACCTACTTCTGGATGTACGCAGTGAACGGTGGAACGACGCCGTGGTCCTGCATCGCGGCCTGGACTTCAGGGGGCGGCGACGCCAGCATCTGCTGGATGGCCGCAACGTCGGCTACGTCGGCTGTGATGGCGATGTTGTTACTTCCATCGGCCGCTACGTAGTCGGTCACGTTGCTACCCGTGCCGGATTCGATGGCCGCAGCACGTGCTTCCTTGCCCTGCAACCAGCGGTCGATGTCTTCGACGGCGTGGGTGACTACGACCTTCGGCATTTGACTTCCTTTCGTATGGCACGTCGGCGGCTGGGGGCGAATGCATCGCACCGCCTGGGTCGTGGGCGACCCTACCGGCGATCGCGGGTAGGTGACAGAGGACGCAAGGCGATGGGCCTGGAAGCACTTGCGTGGCGGTGTCGGTAGGGGTGCCGAAGAAGGGTGCTGCGCCGCGACAACAACCTGTGCCGGATCGGACTGCCGGACCGGTGCTGCGCAACCCTGACAGAAGTGACCATTCGCACGGAGATCTGCACTTTCCGGAAACCGCGTGGCTCGGGTCAGGCGTGCCGAGAACACGCCAGGCCTCGCAGAGGCGCCTTTGCTTAGTAGCGCGGCGCGGGACGCACTGCCTTCGCCGCGAAGCGATGCATGTACGTGAGGATGTCGAGCGCGACGCCGAGCACGATCAGGAGCGCGTCCCAGTTTCCGTCGAGACCACCGGGCTGCCACGCGATCACGAAGGCGAGCGTCGTCCACGGAAGGAAGATGATCCCGAGCAGCGGCCAGATCCACGAATCGAACGCGAGCTCGACCTTGTTGCCGAAGAGCCACCAGATCGCAACGGCGAGCCGTGGGCCGAGGAGTGCTGCGAATCCGACGAGGCAGAACATGGACACAGTCTCTCGTGTTCCGCACGTGCGTGCAACGTGCTCGAATCCAGCGAGCTCCGATTACGCGATCGCTTCCGCTGCCGAGCAGCCTGCTGGCGTGGCGCCGAGAGCGACGCTAGGGACTTCGGCTTCTTCGGCTTCTTCGGCTTCGGCGCCGCGGCGACGAGGATCGCGAGCTTCTTCGTCGCCTTCACGCCGAGCGCATCCGTGGCCTCGAAGGTCACGCGATAGCGGCCCGGGCGCGTCGGGATCCCGAAGACCATGCCGGCGGAGCGGTCGAAGCGGAGTCCACGAGGGAGCGGGCCGCGGGCGATTCTCCACGTTCGCGGCACCACGCCGCCTGTGGTCTTGAGCCTCGCCTGGTAGTAGACCCCCTGCCGTGCGGGACGGAGTAGCAGCGTCGAGACGACGAGCCTCTGCGCGACGACGATGCGCGCGGGATAGTTCGCAACCCGTCCTTCGGAGTCGGTGAGGGTCGCGGTGAATGCGTACACGCCGGCGGTCGTGGGCGTTCCCGAGATGGCACCCTCCTCGAGGATGAGCCCGGGTGGGAGAGCGCCGCTCGTCAGGGACCACGCGTACGTTCCGCTGCCGCCCGTCGCAGTGAGCGTCGCATCGAAGGGGACGCTCACCTCGCCGATCGCGCGTCTTGCGGTCGTGAACGGCTCCGCTCCGAGGATCGCCGAGTCGGATCGCGCACCGACGATCCCGAGCACCTTGGTGTCGGAGCGCGTGTCGGAGTTCACCTTGGCGAGCACCTGGAAGTCGAATTGGCCGGCGGCCGTCGGCGTACCGGAGATGAGACCGGTCGCCGCGTCGATCGCAAGGCCGGGCGGAAGCGTGCCCGAGCTGATCGACCAGGTCTTCGGATCGGCGACGGAGGCCGTCATCTGCAAGGAGTACGGCGTCCCCGTCGTCGCCGGGCGTCGTCGCCTCCGGTCCGATCGTGAGCTCTCGCGAGCCCGGGGTTGATGTTGATGATGAACTCGTCGTCAGACGAGCATTTCGAGCCGCATGGGTAGGGGCAGGTGAGGAGCGTGACGGTGAGATAGAACCGTACGAACCTGCCTGAGTGGGAGTCCCCTCGATCCTCGCGGCGCCCGAGTTGACGCTCAGGCCGGGCGGAAATGATCCCGACGTCAGACTTGGTGTACGCGCGCAGCCTTCGTCCTCGTCGCCGAGCAGCTCGATCGGGATGGCGTACGCCTGGCCCTCGGTGCCGGTCGGACACGTGGCCGGGCCCTCGCCAGAACATCCCATCCGCTGCCTCGTCGTAGTTGCCGGCAGGTGCCGACGACGCCAGTCCGAGAGACATCCCGGCGGCGAGCACGACAAGGAGGAGAAGGCGCTTCAGTCCCACCGGCGCGCCAAGGTAGCAGACCTGTCCGAAGGGGACGACGACCTGTTAGGAGACTGAAAGCACGACGCGCTCGGCCACGCAGACCCGCCTGTCGGCGCCGTCGCACTCGACCGTCGCACGCACGCCACGTTCGCTCGGTTCGACCTCGAGCAGGCGACACCTTCCGCGAAAAGCGTGCTCACCGAGCTGCGTCCGCGCCTGCGCGCAGCCGTGCCAGGGACGTCTCCCTGCCGAGGAGCTCGAGACTCTCGTAGAGGCCGGGCGAGACGCGCGAGCCGGTGACGGCGACCCGGATCGGGAGATACACGGTCCGTGGCTTCTCCCCCAGCTCGTCGCAGAGCTGCTTCAGGGCCACCTCGAGCGCCGCTGCGCTCCACGGGTCGACCGTCTCGAGTGCAGCCGCCGTCGCGTCGAGGATGCGCGTATCGAGAAGCGAGGGATCCGGCTCGACGTCCTGGAACAGAAACCCGGCGAAGCCGGCGAACTCGTCGAGCCGCGCGATCTTCTCCTGGACGATCGGCGCCGTCGCGCGGACGCGGTCCGTGGGCCAGTCGCTGCCCTGCTCGCGGAGGTACTCGACGAGCCGGTCACCGTATTCGTCGGACGGGAGCGCGCGCAGGTACACGCCGTTCATCCAGTCGAGCTTCGCGTAGTCGAACGTCGCCGGGCTCGAGCCCACGCGCTCGAGCGAGAAGCGCTCGATCAGCTCGTCGGTGGACATGATCGTCGTCTCGCCATCCGGGGCCCAGCCGAGGAGCGCGAGGAAGTTCATGAGCGCCTCCGGCACGTAGCCCGCGACGCGGAACTCGTCGACGGACACGGCCCCGTGGCGCTTCGAGAGCTTCTTGCCGTCCGCGCCGAAGACATTCGGCACGTGTGCGTAGACGGGCGGCTCCGCGCCGAGCGCGCGCAGGACGTTCACTTGCTTCGGTGTGTTCGACACGTGGTCGTCTCCCCGGATGACGTGGGTGATGCCGTCGAGCCAGTCCTCGAGCGGTGACGCGAAGTTGTAGGTAGGCCGTCCGTCCGACCGGACGAGGACGACATCCTCGAGCTCGGCGTTCGGCACCTCGATACGACCCTTGATCGCGTCGTCCCAGCCCGTCGTCCCATCGTCCGGCATGCGGATCCGGATCGCGCCCTCGTCCTCGTACGCCGTGCCCTCGGCGACGAGCCTGTCCGCCTCCTGCTTCGCACGCTCCATGACCTCGAGCTGGAACGTCGTCTCGCCGTCCCACTCGATGCCGAGCCAGCGCAGCGACCGCTCGATCTGCGCAACCGACTCCTCGACCTCACGGCTCGTATCCGTGTTCTCGATTCGCAGGAGGCACTCGCCGCCGCGCCCGCGAGCGAAGAGCCAGTTGAAGAGGAAGGTGCGCACGCCGCCGATGTGGAGGAACCCCGTGGGCGACGGAGCCATGCGGACGCGGACGTTCACGGCGGCAGTATCGTCGCCGCATGCTCTTCGGCGCCCACGTGTCCGCCGCCGGAGGCATCTCGAAAGCAATCGACCGCGTCGAGGAGATCGGCGGAAACGCCGTTCAGGTCTTCACGCAGAGCCCGCGGATGTGGCGGCCGACCGCGCACACGCCCGACGAGGTTGCGCGCTTCCGCGCGCGGCGCCGGCAAGCCCGCGTGCAGGCCGTCGTGTGCCACGCTCTCTATCTCGTCAACCTCGCGAGCCGCGACGCCGCGGTGCGCGAGAACTCGCTCGCGGCGCTCCGCGCCACGATGGATACGGCAGAGGCAATCGGCTCAGAGGCCGTCGTCTTCCACGTGGGCTCACACCTCGGCTTCGGGTTCGACGAAGCCGTTGCGCTCGTCGAGCCTGCGCTTCGGGAGCTTCTCGAGCTGACGACCGACGACCTTTGGCTCTGCATGGAGAACGCCGCCGGTGCAGGCGGGACGATCGGCCGCTCGATCGCCGAGCTCGCGGCGCTCGCGGATGCAGTCGACCGCCACCCTCGGCTCGGCGTCTGTCTCGACTCGTGCCACTGGTGGGCGTCCGGCGTCGACGTGTCCGACCCGACCGCGCTCGACGCGGCGCTCGGCGAGCTCGACGTGTCGATCGGGCTCGACCGTCTACGCGTCCTGCACGTGAACGACTCGCAGACAGCCCTCGGATCCAACCGCGATCGGCACGAGCTCGTCGGCCGGGGTCTCATCGCCGATGGCCTCGCAACGTTCGTCGGGCATCCCGCGTTCGGCGGACTGCCCGCCATTACCGAGACGTGGGAGGACAGGGGCGGCGCAACGGAAGACCTCGATCGCATGCGCAACCTGCGACGTCGCGGTCAGCGACGCTGGGCGCGCCGGCGTTCGGTCAGTCCGCGATAGTCGCGAAAACGCGGAACGTCGCGCGCTCGCGCGGCAGCTCGTGGAACTCGGGAATACGGCACCCGAGCTCGTCTTCACGGTGAGGGTACGTCCCGACGACCTCGACGTCGCACATCGGCAGCGGAGCGCGCCTCGCGCGGACGGCACCGAAGCCGCCCCGGCCCGACTCGGCCTGCTCGAGGAGATCGAGGTCGATCTCGACGTCGTAGATCTTCTGCATGCAGCCGACGTACGTGTGGCCCCACGCCTCGTACGCGTACACGAACGGGCAGGCCATGCGGAGGCACGCCGCGGGGTAGACGACCTTCTCGCAGTGGACGTCGCAGTGGCGGCATGCCACCTCGTCCTGGATCCGGAGCGGAAGCTCGACCCCTGCGACGGTTTCCTTCACGACCCGATTGTGTTCACCGTTTGCCTTCGGCCGCAAGTCTTGACAAGCACGCGGTTTTCAGGCAGTGGCGACACGGGCTCGCACGCGGCAGGTCGCGCGAAGATGGTCTGTAGCCTTCTCCGGCCGTGGTCCGGAAGCTCCTCTTTGCACTCCTTGCGCTCGCGCCCCTCACGATTGCGCTGCACTACTTCGTGCATCCGCCGGAGACGCTCGAGTTCGTTCTCGCCGCGCTGTCGCTGATTCCGCTCGCCTGGCTGATCGGCGAGGCAACGGAGCACGCCGCCGAGCACACGGGCCCGGGCATCGGAGGCTTCCTCAACGCGACCTTCGGAAATGCGCCCGAGCTCATCATCGCGCTGATCGCGGTGAACGAAGGGCTGACGGAGGTCGTCCGTGGCTCGCTCACGGGAAGCGTGATCGGGAATCTCCTGCTCGTGCTCGGCGCCGCGCTCGTGGCCGGTGGTCGCGGAAGGCTCGATCGCTTCTCGAGCTTCCTCTCGTTCGGGCTGATCGCCGGCGCGACACTCCTCTTTCTCATCCCCTCTATACCGGGGTGGAACGGTGACCCGGACACGGACGAACTGGCGCAGGTGTCCGCCGCGATCTCGATCGTGCTCCTGATCGTCTACGTCGGCGTCACGTGGTACTCGCTGCGGCGGCACCACACGCTGCATGTCGCCTCCGACGAGGAGATCAAGGGCTGGTCATTGCGTGCAGCGCTTCTCGTCCTGGCAGTCGCCACGGTCGCGACGGCGTTCGTCGCGGAGATTCTCGTCGGCTCGCTCGAGGTGTTCGCCGAGAAAGCGGGCCTCAGCGAGTTCTTCGTCGCGGCGGTGGTCGTCGCGATCGTCGGGAATGCAGCCGAACACGGGGGCGCCGTGATCGTCGCGTATCGAGGAAAGATCGCGCTCGCGGGCGAGATCGCGCTCGCGTCGGCGGCACAGGTCGCGGTCTTCCTCATCCCGGCAGTGGCACTCCTCTCGTGGCTCATCGATCCGCTCTCGCTGAGCTTCCGTCCTGTCGAGATTGCCGCTCTCGCCGGTTCGGTCGTGTTCACGACGGCCGTGCTCTTCGGCGGCCACTCGAGCCGCGCGCGCGGCGCGCTCCTGCTCGCCGCGTACGGCGTCGTGGTCGTCGCGTTCTTCCTCGCCGGCGACCGCTAGAGCAACGCCGCAGGGATGCGCTCCGACGCGAGCGCGATGTCCTCGTCCGTCACGTCGAGGTGTGTGACCGCCCGCAGGATCGTCGGATGCGGCGTCGCGGAGAGCCCGACCTCGGCAGCCTGCAGGCGCGCCAGGGCGTCGGGCCGGTCGCGGCCGAGAGGCTCGAGGTCGATCTGTACGAAGTTCGTCTCGACCTGCTCGAGATCGATGGGAAGGTTCGCATCGCGGAGCGCCTCGGCGAGCCGGCGCGCGCGCGCGTGATCGTCCGCGAGCCGCTCGACATGGTGGTCGAGCGCGTAGAGACCGGCGGCGGCGACGATGCCCGCCTGGCGCATCGCGCCGCCGAAGAGGTGCTTCTCGCGCCACGCGCGCTCCATGAGCTCGCGTGAACCGACGAGGATGGCGCCGAGCGGGCAGCCGAGCCCCTTCGAGAGGCAGAGCGTCGCGGTGTCGAAGCGACCCGCGATCTGCGAGGGCGGGACGCCGAGCGCGACCGAGGCGTTCATGAGCCGCGCGCCGTCGAGGTGGACTGCGAGCCCGAGCTCGCGCGCGGTGGCGACCACCTCCTCGAGGCCGGAGAGCGGCCACACGCGACCTCCCGAGGCGTTGTGTGTGTCCTCGAGCGCGAGCACCGTGACGCGCTGGTCGGCCATCTTCGAGCTCGGCTCCGCCGCGCTGCGAATCTGCTCGGGTGTGAGGCGACCACGATCGCCCGGGAGCCCGATCGTCATGACGCCGGCGTGTGCGGCCGCGCCGCCGTACTCGTAGATGACGACGTGCGCGTTCTTCTCCGCGAGCAGCACGTCGCCGGGTCGCGTGTGGAGCTTGAGCGCGATCTGATTCGCCATCGTCGCCGTCGGGACGAAGATCGCCGCCTCGTGGCCGAGAAGCGCGGCGACTCGATCCTGCAGGGCGTTGACCGAAGGATCTTCACGCTTCTGCTCGTCGCCGACCATCGCCTCGGCGATCGCGCGACGCATGCCGTCCGTCGGCTTCGTTGCCGTGTCCGAGCGCAGGTCGATCACGGGCGAGACGCTACCGTCCGACGCATGGACCTCGCCCTGCTCGAACGGACGCTGACCGAGAGGGGCGAGCCCCCCTACCGCGCACGCCAGGTGTGGGAGTGGACGGCGCGCGGTGCGAGGTCGTACGACGACATGACGACCCTGCCCAAGGGCCTGCGTGCGACGCTCGTCGAGTCGGTGCCGTTCTCGACCCTCGAGGTCGTGACCGAGCGCGCGTCGAAGGACGGAACGTCGAAGGTGCTCTTTCACACAGCGGACGGACATCCGGTCGAGGCCGTGCTCATGCGCTACCGCGACGGACGCCGTTCGCTGTGCCTGTCGTCCCAGTCGGGCTGCCCGCTCACCTGCACGTTCTGTGCGACGGGGGCGATGCGGTTCGGCCGGAACCTGACGGCGTGGGAGATCCTCGACCAGGCCTTGTACTTCCGCCGGAGCGAGCCCGTCAACCACGCCGTCTACATGGGCATGGGCGAGCCGTTCCTGAACTACGACGCCGTCGTCGACTCGGCCCGTCGCCTGCCCGACCTCGGTATCACGCATCGACGCACGACCGTCTCCACGGTCGGCTGGATACCCGGGTTGCGCCGCTTCGTCGACGAGGTCGACCAGCCGATTCGCCTCGCGGTCTCGGTGCACTCGGCCGATGCGGCAAAGCGCTCCCAGCTCATGCCCGTGAACGACCGCTACCCGCTCGCCGACGTGCTTGCGGAGTGCCGGCGCTACGTCGAGCTGCGCCGCCGGAAGGTGTACGTGGAGTACGTCATGCTGGCCGGCGTGAACGACTCTCCGGCGGACGCGCGTGCGCTCGCGGCCGTGCTCGACGGGCGCTCCTTCAAGGTCAACCTCATCCCGTACAACCCGATTCCTGCGCAAGATCGGCCACTGGGTGCGCAGGTGCCGATCGCGCCAGGGAACGCGGGCGGTCTCTACGACGGCTCGTCGCGCGAGGCGATGGAGCGGTTCAAGTCCGTGCTCGGGCGCGCGCGGATCCCGGCGACCGTGCGACTCACGCGCGGCCGCGACATCGCGGCTGCGTGCGGTCAGCTGGCCTCGATGCGCTGATGGAGCGCGTGACCGGGATCGGCGGAGTCTTCTTCCGCGCACGCGATCCCAAGGCACTCGCGGCGTGGTACGAGGAACACCTCGGCGCGCCGAGACAGGGCGACGAGACCTACGCGATCTTCCCGGAGAGCCTCGACGCCGTGTGGTCGACGTTTCCGGAGGACACCGACTACTGGCCGCCGCGCCAGCAGGCGATGGTCAACTACACGGTCGGCGATCTCGACGCGATGCTCGCGCAGCTCCGAGCTGCGGGCATCGAGGTGGACGACTCGATCCACGAGCTCGAGGGCATCGGCCGCTTCGGCTGGGCGGTCGACCCGGAGGGAAACCGCTTCGAGCTCTGGGAGACGGCGGCGGAACGAGCCTAGCCCCGCCCCTCCACATGGGCAGGGTCGTCCTCGAAGGCGTAGCGCAAGATCGGCTGCTTGGCCGCGCGCACCTCGTCGAGCCGTCGCACCGGCCGACCGTGCGGTGCGTCCTTCAGGAGCTCCGGCGACTCGGCGGCCTCGCGCGCGATCGCGTGCATCGCGTCGACGAAGTCGTCGAGCCGCTCCTTCGGCTCGGTCTCGGTCGGCTCGATCATGAGCGCTTCCGGGACGACGAGCGGGAAGTAGATGGTCGGCGGGTGGATCCCGTAGTCCATGAGCCGCTTCGCGACGTCGAGGGCCGTGATCCCATGCTCACGCTTCAGCTTGCGCGCCGAGAGCACGAACTCGTGCATGCAGTGGCGGTCGTACGGAAGGTCGTACGCGTCGCGCAGCTGGGCGAGCAGGTAGTTCGCGTTGAGCACGGCAGCCTCGGACATCCCGCGCAGCTCTGGCCCGTACGCGCGCATGTACGCGTACGAGCGAACGAACACGCCGAACGGTCCGGCGAAGCCACGCACACGGCCGATCGACTTCGGGCGATCGTGATCAAGCCGGAACGCGTCGCCGTCGCGCACGACCGTGGGCGCCGGCAGGTACGGCTCGATCGTCTCGCGCACCGCGACGGGGCCGCCTCCGGGGCCGCCTCCACCGTGCGGCTGCGAGAACGTCTTGTGCAGGTTGTAGTGGACGATGTCGAAGCCCATGTCGCCGGGACGCGAGATCCCGACAACGGCGTTCAGGTTCGCGCCGTCGTAGTAGAGGAGCGCACCGGCGTCATGGAAGATCGTCGCCACCTCCTCGATGCCCTCGTCGAAGAGTCCGAGAGTCGACGGGTTGGTGAGCATGAGCCCGGCCGTGCGGTCGCCGACCTTCCCGCGCAGATCGTCGAGGTCGAGGTTCCCGCGCGCGTCCGTCTCGACGCGTGCCAGCTTGTAGCCCGCCATCGTCACGCTCGCCGGGTTCGTCCCGTGCGCGGTGTCGGCCGTGATGATCGTGTCGCGCTCCTCGCCGCGATCGGCGAAGTACGCGCGCATGAGCATGAGCCCGGTCAGCTCTCCCTGCGAGCCGGCCGCGGGCTGCAGCGTCACCGCCGGGAGCCCGGCAACTTCGGCCAGGATCCCCTGCAGGTGCCACATGAGCTCGAGCGCGCCCTGCGCGTCTTCGTCATCGGCGTGCGGATGGAGGTCGCGGAAGCCGGGCAGCATGGCTGCGCGTTCGTTCACGCGCGGGTTGTGCTTCATCGTGCAGGAGCCGAGCGGGTAGAAGCCCGTGTCGACTCCGAACGTACGGTCGGCGAGCGCCGTGAAGTGACGCACGATCTCGGGCTCGGCGAGCTCGGGCAAGCGTGGCGGGCGGGAGCGGCGAAGCGAGTCGGGGAGTTCCGGCACGGGAAGGTCGGGCTGCGGCGGCCGCCCGGCACGTCGCCCTGCACGCGACCGCTCGAAGATGAGCGGCGTGTCTCTCCAGGCGGCACCGGGCTCGTGACTCATCCGCACACCTCGGCGAGTACGTCTGCGAGGCGGTCGATGTCCTCGACGCGCTTCTTCTCCGTCACCGCGACGAGCAGCAGGTCGTCCATGCCCTCGTAGTCGCGGCCGAGGGCGTAGCCGGGGTTCACGCCGTGCTCACGCGCGCGCCGGATGACCTCGCGTGCGGGCCTCGGCGTGCGGAACGCGACCTCCTTGAATGAGTCCGCTGCGAACGCTGGCTCGAGCGGAATGCGGTCGCGTGCGTAGTTCGACAGCGCCAGGCACGTCTCGCCCACCTCGCGCAGGCCCTCGGGGCCGAGCCACGAGAGCGTCGCGAGCCCGGCGAGCGCGAGGAGCGTCTGGTTGGTGGTCATGTTGGAGGTCGCCTTCTCGCGCCTGATGTGCTGCTCGCGGGTCTGGAGCGTGAGGACGAAACCGCGCTTTCCTTCCTCGTCGAGGGTCTCGCCGACGATCCGGCCCGGCATCCGCCTGACGTAGTCCGTGCGCGCGGCGAAGAACCCGTAGTGCGGACCGCCATACGAGGGCCAGTTCCCGGCCGACTGCCCTTCGCCGAGGGCGATCGCACAGCCGTACGCACCCGGCGCCTCGAGCACCCCGAGCGACATGAGGTCGACGTGCGCGACCGACAGCGCACCCGCCTCGTTCGCGGCCGCCGCGAGCGCAGGTGCGTCCTCGAGGCAGCCGAGGAAGTTCGGCTGCTGGAAGAAGACCGCGGCGGCGTCCGCCGCCGCAGCGCCGAGCTCCTCGGGATCCGTCACGCCGTCGTGGTGAGGCACCTCGACGACCTCGAAGCCGAACCCGGGTGCGTAGGTCTTCACGACCTGCCTGACCTGCGGGTTGAGCGACTCGGCGAGAACGACTTTCTGCCGATCGGTCACGTGCTTTGCGACGAAGCACGCGTCCGCCGCGACCGTCGTCCCGTCGTAGCCGGACGCGTTCGACACGTCCATCCCGGTCAGCTCGCAGATCACGGTCTGGTACTCGAAGATCGCCTGCAGCGTGCCCTGGCTCATCTCGGGCTGATACGGCGTGTACGCGGTGAGGAACTCGCCGCGCGAGAGGACGACGTCAGCGACGGCCGGCACGTAGTGGTCGTAGATCCCCGCTCCGACGAACGAGAGTTCCGAGCCCGTGTGGACGTTCTTCGCGGCGAGCTCCTCCAGGTGTCGCATGAGCTCGGCCTCGCCGAGCGCCGGCGGCACGTCGAGCTCACGGTCGAAGCGGACGCCGGGCGGGATCTGCTCGAACAGCTCGTCGATCGACCCGACTCCGATCGCCGTGAGCATCTCCGCCCGGTCGGCGTCGGTCAGCGAGAGGTAGCTCATGGGCTCGAAGGGCGAGGCAAGCGCCGCTCCTACGACTCGGCGACGACGGCGCGGTACGCCTCGGCGTCCAGCAGCGAATCGAGCTCGCCGGCGTCCGACATGCGGATCCGGATGAGCCAGCCTTCGCCATACGGGTCGTCGTTCACCGTCTCGGGTGCGGCAACGACTTTCTCGTTCACGGCCAGCACCTCCCCGGAGAGCGGCGCGACGATGTCCGACACCGCCTTCACCGACTCGACCTCGCCGTACGACTCGTCCTTCGCCACGGTCGATCCGGTCGCGGGTGCCTCGTAGTGGACGAGCTCGCCCAGCGAGTCCTGCGCGAACCAGGTGACTCCGAGGATCGCCTCGTCTCCCTCGACGCGCGCCCAGTCGTGCTCCGGGTGGTAGCGAAGGTCGTCCGGGTAGGTCTCTGCGGCGGGCACTACTGCTCCTTCCGGTAGATCGGCTTCTTGACGACTCGTGCGCGTCGCGGCTTGCCCCGGACATCGATCACGAGCTCGGAGTCGGACTGGGCGAACTCGTGCGCCACGTAGCCCATGCCGATGCCGACGTCGAGCATCGGCGAGTGCGTTCCCGAGGTCACCTCGCCGCCGCCGTCGATCGGCATGCCCTGACGCGGCACGGCGCGCTCCTCCATGACGAACGGAACGAGCTTGCGAATAGCCCCCTGCTCCTTGACGCGGCGCAGCACTTCGACCCCGGGGAAGTCGGTGTCGAGCGCGCACGCCCAACCGAGGCCGGCCGAGATCGCGTCGGTCTCGGACGTGATGTCGTTTCCGTGGAGCGGATAACAGACCTCCAGCCGGAGGGTGTCTCGAGCTCCGAGGCCGCACGGCGTAACGCCGCGCTCGAGGATCGCATCCCAGAGCGCGACGGCGTCGTCCTCCGCGCAGCAGAGCTCGACACCCTGCTCGCCGGTGTAGCCGGTGCGGGCGACCATGACCTCGATCGCGTCGAGTTCGCCCATCGCGTGCGTGAACGCCGGAGCATCGCGCAGGCCGAGCCGCTCGAGCGCGCGAGGACCCTGGACCGCGACGAGGCCGTACTCGTCGGAGGCGTCGCGCACCTCGCAGCCGCGCGGCTCACGCTCCTTCAGCCAGGCGTAGACCGCGGCGCGATTCGAGGCGTTGACGACGAGGTAGAACTGGCCGTGCCCGAGCCGGTAGGCGATGAGGTCGTCGATGATCCCGCCCGTCTCGTTCGTGAGCAGCGTGTACTGCGCGTCGCCGTCCGAGAGCTTGTCGACGTCGTTCGAGAGCACCGACTGGAGGAAGGCCTGCGCCGTGGGTCCGTCGACGTGGATCTCGCCCATGTGCGAGACGTCGAAGGCGCCGGCGTCTGCCCGAACCGCCTTGTGCTCGGGAATGACGCCCTCGTACTGGACCGGCATCTCGTAGCCGGCGAACGGCACCATGCGCGCCCCGAGCTCGACATGGCGCGCGTAAAGCGGCGTACGCAGGAGCGTCGCTTCCACGGACCGCGACTCTAACGGCTCGCGAATGCCGGGCGGACGTCGAAGGTCGGCACTCTGCGCCTGCGAACCGGACGCCTTCAGGGATGTCGCGATCGCGACTCCGCGGTAGCGGAGCCACGATCGCGGGCAGGCGTCAGTCCTCCTTGAGGAAGCTCGGGATGTCGATCTCGACGTCGCGGACGCTCGGAGCGTCGAACGGATGGCGCTCGCGCTCCGAGGTCACGGTGGCGACGGGCACGTCGCGGCGGCGACGCGCGGCGCGTGCACCGAAGCCCGTTGCGATGGCGGTGACGCGAACGTCTTCGCCCATGCCCTCGTCGATTGCGGCGCCGAAGATGACGTTCGCGTTCGAGTCGGCCGCTTCCCGCACGACCTCGGCGGCCTCGTCCACCTCGGCGAGCCCGAGATCGGGGCCACCCGTGATGTTGAGGAGGATCCCGGTCGCGCCGTCGAGGGTCTGCTCGAGGAGCGGCGACGAGATCGCCGCTCGTGCGGCCTCGACTGCCCGTTTGTCGCCACGAGCGACGCCGATACCCATGAGCGCGGAGCCGGCGTCCTTCATGATCGTGCGCACGTCCGCGAAGTCGAGGTTGATCAAGCCCGGCACCGTGATGAGGTCCGTGATCCCCTGCACCCCCTGCCGGAGGATGTCGTCGGCGATCCGGAACGCCTCGGTGACGGGCGTGTCAGGCTCGACTACCTGCAGGAGCCGGTCGTTCTCGATGACGATGAGCGCGTCGACCGAGTCGCGCAGTGACTGGATGCCCTGCTCGGCCTGGTCTGCGCGGAGCTTGCCTTCGAAGCCGAAGGGACGCGTGACGACACCGACTGTCAGCGCGCCGAGCTCGCGTCCGATCTCCGCGATGACGGGTGCGCCGCCCGTGCCGGTCCCGCCGCCCTCGCCCGCGGTCACGAAGACCATGTCTGCTCCTTTGAGCGCCTCCTTGAGCTCGTCGCGGCTCTCCTCTGCCGCGGCACGTCCCACACGGGGATCCGCGCCCGCGCCGAGACCGCGGGTTGCGCGCGATCCGATGTGGATCTTCTCGTCCGCCTCGGTCATCAGGAGCGCCTGCGCGTCGGTGTTGACCGCGACGAACTCAACGCCCGAGAGGCCTGCCTCGACCATTCGCGTTACCGCATTCGTGCCGCCGCCGCCGATGCCGACGACCTTGATGACGGCGAGGTAGCTGCCTAGCTGATTGCTCATATCTCAACCCACCTCAAGGTGAAGTTCTCATTGAACGTGCGACTGGCCGCACATCCTTCGCCCCCGAGGGTAGGGCTCCTCCGAAGCAATGTCAACGAGTTGCCGCGCTGTGACTCTCAAGCTCGAGTAGAGACTTGAAGGTTGTCATCCGGCGACTGGACGTTGCGGAACGCTCACGTCGACGTACTCGGTCCTGCCGCCCACGAGCTGCAGCACGCGCGCAGCCACGGTGAGCTTGAGCCCCACCTCGGTCGCGCGCCCGAGCCTGATCTCGGCCCCCCGCCGCAGCACGAGGGTCAGCTCGTCTCCGACGGGACGGACACCCTTGACCTGCGAGGCGAGGCCGACGGAGTGCGCTTCGGCGAGCGCTCGCGCTGCCGGCAACCAGCCTGCCGGGACGCTTCCGCCGAGACGTATCGTCGTGCCCTTCGCGAGCCAGAGCCGTGGGAGCGTTCGCTCGGTCCCGGTCTCGATGCGCCTGATCGTCTTGCCCGCACCCGTTACGAGCCAAGACGAGTCACCGCGCCGAACGACGGCTACTGCCCGTTCAGGCGCGACCTTCACGACGAGCGTGTGCGGAAACGCGCGGTCGACCGAGACGCCGGCCACAGCAGGAAGCGCGCGCAACGTCCCCTCCACGTCCTCGGTGTCGATCGTGACGAGGCTCTGCCCCACGAGACCTCGGGTCGCGCCGGTGACCTCGCGGTCGAGCGCTGGCGGTGCACCCCTGACATCGACTCGTTCGACGGCGAAGACCGGCGTTGACGTCCCGACGACGTAGGCGACACCAGCCGCAGCGAGCACGCCGATCGTCGCGAGCAGGGAGCGGCCGGAGGGGACGAAGCGCGCGAGATCAAGGCGAGCACCGGCCGCATCTCGCGGAAACGGGACGACGACGCTTGCCGCTGCAGCGTGCCGACGCGATCCGCGCGCACCTCGTCCCCCGGCCATACGGATGGATTTCGGCGCACGGAGCGCGCCTCCTACCGTCTCTGCCGCAGGCCGGAAACCGCTCGCGCGGTCGCCGGCCGCGAGAATCCCTAGAGGCGCCCGCTGTCGCGGCCGCCGTAATCGCGACGCTTCCGCCTCTATGCGAGTCGTGGCAGCTCGGGGATGCCTGCGAAGACGACCTCGCGCTCGAGCTCCACGCCGAACTGCTCGCGCGCGCGACGGCGCGCTTCCACCATCAGCGCCACGCAGTCCGCGCTCGTCGCGCCGTCCGCGTTCTCGATGAAGTTCGCGTGCTTCGGCGAGATCGTCGCGCCTCCGATGCGATGCCCCTTGAGCCCGCAGAGCTCGAGCAACCTGCCCGCGCCGATCTCGCCGTCCGGGTTCTTGAACACGCTGCCGAACGTCCGCTTGTTCGTCGGCTGCGTGGCCTTCCGCTGCGCAATCAGCTCGGCAACAGTCATTCTGATCTCCTCCGGCGGTCGCTTCTCGAGCCGATACTCGACGCGCGCGACGACCTGATCCGGACCGAGGCCGGAGCGACGGTACGCGAGGCCCAGCTGGTCTCGGGTCATCCACTCCTCGCCGTCCGCGGTGACGACGAGGGCGTGCGCGAGGACGTCCGACCAGTCCCGCCCGTACGCGCCGGCGTTCATGACGACGCCTCCTCCCGCGGTGCCCGGGATCGCGCACGCGAACTCGAGCCCCCCGAGCCCTGTGTCACGTGCTCTATGCAGGCAGACCGCATTCGTCGCGCCGCCGCCCGCGACGAGACCCGTCTCGATGACTTCGACCCCGGCGAGCTCGCCCTCCAGCCGGAGCACGACCGCATCGACACCGTCGTCGCACGCGAGGAGGTTCGAACCGAGTCCCACCGGCAGGATCGGTACACCCTCGTCGCGTGCGAACCGCAGCGCCTCGCGAAGCTCCGCGACCGAGCGGGGACGCGCGAGCGCCCGTGCGGGACCGCCGACGCCGATCGTGGTCAGCTTGGCGATCCGAAAGCCGCGCTCGATCGCCCTCACTCCGGCAGTCCGTCCACCAGCGCCCGGGCGATCCGCCACGGCTCCCCAACCCCCAGCGTCACGATCACGTCTCCGGGCCGGGCCCATCCGAGCGCAAGAGCGGCCGCATCATCGAGCGTCGGCGCCCATCCTCGTCGTGTCGGAGGAGGAACGCCGTCGAGCGCGAGCTTGCCGGTGACGCCGGGGACCGGCGCGTCACGGCCGCCGATCACGTCGGTCACGATCGCGGCGTCGGCGATGCCGAGCGCGCTTCCGAGCTCGCTGTGCAGCTGGCGCGTTCGCTCGTAGACGTGCGGCTGGTAGACGGCAATGAGCGCACGCGGGTCGAGCTCGCGTGCCGTCCGTAGCGCAGCCGCGATCTCGGTGGGGTTGTGGCCGTAGTCGTCGATCACACGTACGCCACCCCGCTCGCCGACGAGCTCGAAGCGGCGGCCGACACCCGTGAACGCGGTGAGCGCCTGTGCCGCCGCATCGCGCTCCGCCCCAGCGGCGTCGAGGACGGCGAGCGCGGTCGCCGCGTTGCGAAGGTTGTGCTCCCCCGGCACGCGCAGCTCGAGCGCGCACGCCTCGAGCTCCCACCCACGGACGGCCAACGACGCGCGCGCAAGCCAATCCTCGAAGAGTCCCGCGAGCTCGGCCTCCGACCCGTAAGCCGCGTGGTGGTCCAGCTCGATGTTCGTAACAGCGGCAATCTCAGGGCGTAGCTCGAACACGGAGCGATCCGACTCGTCGCCTTCGACGACGAGCCAGCCCTCCCCGGCGCCCGCGTTCCCGCCGAGCTGCGGCACGACACCGCCGACGATCCACGAGGGATCGTGGCCGAGCTCGCGCAGGACGTATGCCACCATCGCCGTCGTCGTCGTCTTCCCGTGCGCCCCGCCGATGACGATCGCGGGGCGCAGCGACACGAGCTCGGCGAGGAAGTCCGCGCGCGATCTGCCTTCGATCCGTCCGGTGTGCGCTGCGGAGACGACGACCTCGAAGCCCTCCGGAGGGGCGGGCTCGCCGCCGATCTCGACGTCGGCGTCGGCCAGGGCGTCGAGGAAGATCGTGTCGCGCACGTCCCAGCCCGCGACTTCGGCACCCCACGCGCGTGCGATGTTCGCGTACGCCGCGAGACCGGCGCCGCCGATCCCGACGAAGTACAAACGCCGACCTGCGAGAGGGAGATGGCTCACGTGCCGGCCTCGGCAAGTGCGATCAGCTCGTCGGCAACCGTGTTCGCAGCGTCCGGCTTCGCGAGCGCCCGCATCGCCGCGCTCATGCGCGCCAGCCGCTCCGAGTCGACCAGCAGCGCGTCGGCGAGCTCCGGCACCGTCTCGAGGTCGGCCTGGTCGACGACGACGGCTCCGCCGCCTGACTCGAAGTAGCGTGCGTTCAGCGTCTGGTGGTCGGCCGTCGCATGCGGGTACGGAACGAGAATTGCGGGTGTCCCTGCAGCCGCGAGCTCCCAGACCGTTCCCCCCGCACGCGAGATCGCCAGGTCTGCAGCGGCGAGCGCGGCGCCGAACTCGTTCGTGGCGGAGACGAGCACGTAGTCGTCGCGAGAAACGCGCGGCCGCAGCGCTCCGTAGTCGCGCGCACCCGAGATGTGGAGGACGGCAGGCCCGAGCTCGCCGAACGCGTCGACAGCGAACTCGTTCAGCGCCTGCGCACCCGCCAGGCCGCCGAATACGGCGAGCACAGGACGATCCGCCGGCAACCCGAACAGCGCTCGCCCGTCCGCCTTCTCGGCGCCGAGGTGCGCCGCAGGGATCGGACGGCCGATGACCCGGTACTTCGCGCCGTCGCGGCCCTCGATGGCGTACGCGAGGAGCACGCGCCGCGCCAGCGGCGCGGCGAGCCTGTTCGCGAGCCCGAGGTGCGCATCGGCCTCGGTGAGCACGGCCGGAATGCCTCGCAGCCTCGATGCGAGCACCATCGGCCCTGCGACGTAGCCCCCGCCGCCGAGGACGACATCGGGGCGACGGCGCGACAGGATCCGGCTACAGACGAACGGCGCCCGCACCGACTGACCGACGGCACGGAGGAGCCCGAGGCCGATGCGTCGCGGGAAGCCGGAGATCGGGAAGGTGTCGAGCTCGAAGCCGGCCTCAGGAACGAGCTGCGACTCGACGCGGTCTGGCGACCCGGCGAACGTCACCGTCACTCCGCGTTCCCGAAGCACCTCTGCGACTGCGAGCGCGGGCCGGACGTGTCCTGCCGTCCCTCCCGCCGCGATCACGCACCGAAGCCCTGGCGACCCGTTCATTCACGGCGATGTTAAGGAGAACCCCCATCCCGGTGAGCAAGACCACGAGGCTCGAGCCTCCGTAGGAGACGAACGGGAGCGGAATACCCGTCAGCGGAGCGATCCCGAGTGCGGCCGCGAGGTTGATCGCCGCCTGGCCGCAGACGAGCGAGGTGATGCCCGCAGCGAGCAGCTTTCCGAAGGGATCCGGGCAGCGCAGAGCGATGCGGAAACCCACGATGGCGAGCAGCGCGAAGGTGCAGATCACGAACGTCGCGCCGATCAGCCCGAGCTCCTCGCCGATCACCGCGAAGATCATGTCCGTGTGTGCCTCGGGCAGGTACGAGACCTTCCCGACGCCTTCGCCGAGCCCGGCTCCGGTGAATCCGCCCGACCCGATTCCGATCGTCGCCTGGACGATCTGGAAGCCGGCTCCCTGCGCGTCCGACCACGGATCGAGGAAGCTGAAGACGCGCGCGCGCCGGTACGGCTCGATCCAGATTGCGAGGAGACCGAGCGCCGCGGCCACGGCGGATGCCCCGACGAGCAGACGCACCGGAACGCCCGCGACGAGGAAGATCGCGAGCATCATCCCGCAGAGGGTGATCGTCGTGCCGAGGTCGGGCTCGACGACGATCAGCCCGCCGAAGATCAGCGTGAGCGCGCCCAGTGGCTTCATGAGCTCCCCGAAGGTCCGGGGAGCGCGACGCCGCGCGAGGTAGGTGGCAGCGAAGAGACAGAGTGCGAGTTTGGCGAGCTCGGACGGCTGGAAGCTCGCCGGGCCGACGATGAACCACCGGCGCGCGCCGTTGATCGCCGGCCCGAGAACGAGCACGGCCACACACAGGACCAGTGCGACGACGACGAGCGGCGGAGCGAGGTAGCGCAGGCGGTGGTAGTCGAAGCGCGCCGCCAGCGTCATGAAGACCACGCCGATGAGCGCGTAGACGGCCTGGCGCTTGAGGAAGCTCATCGGGTCGCCGTCGCCGAGCGCAGCGGACGCTGACGTCGCGCTGTAGACCATCACGAGACCGAACGCGACCAGGCCGAGCGTCAGGAACGCGACGAGCCGCTGATCCGCATGACCGTCGCCCTTCAGCACAACGCCTCCACGAGATTGCGGAACGCGTCGCCACGCGCCTCGAAGTCGCGGAACTGGTCGAAGCTGGCACACGCGGGTGAGAGGAGGACGATGTCCCCGGGAGCCGCGAGGGCTGCGGCCTCGCGCACGGCGCTCTCGAGATCGCCAGCGTGCACGAACGGGACGCCCGTCGAGGCAAGCGCCGTCGCGATCTCGTCGGCGGCCTCGCCGACGAGGTACGCCCGATCGCCGGGACGCAAGGCCGCGGCCAGGGGCTCGTACGACTCGTTCTTTCCGCGACCGCCGAGGATCACGTGCAGCCGTTCGTCCGGGAAGGAGGCCAGTGCGCGCAGCGCCGCCGCGACGTTGGTCGCCTTCGAGTCGTTTACGAAGCGCACCCCGCCGACCGTCGCCACGTCCTCGATGCGATGCTCCACGCCGCGGAAGCTCCGCAGCGCACGCGCGATGTCGTCGTCGGAGATGCCGACGGCGCGGGCTGCGAGCGTGGCCGCGGCGGCATTCTCGCGGTTGTGCAGCCCCGGTAGCGCGGGCTCGGTGGGAAGGGGGTCGTCGGCGGCGAACTCGACCCTCCTGGCAGCTCCAGGGACAGGCCCGAATCCACGAGGGACGACCGCGACGTCGTTCTCGGTCTGGAGCCGGAACAGCCGAAGCTTGGTCTCGGCGTACGACGCCAGGTCGCCGTAGCGATCGAGGTGGTCCGGCTCGAGGTTCACGAGCACGGCGATGCGCGGATGGAAGATCTCCATGTCGTCGAGCTGGAAGACGCCGACCTCGCAGACGATCCACGTGTCGGGCTCGATGCCGCCGACGAGCGAGCTCAGCGCACGACCGATGTTTCCCGCAACCGCGACCGAGTGTCCGCCGGAGCTCAGGATCTCCCCCAGGAGCGCGGTGGTGGTCGTCTTCCCGTTCGTCCCGGTGACGGCGAGGATCGGGTTCGGCAAGAGCCGCGCACCGAGCTCGAGCTCGTCCCAGACCGGGATGCCGCGCGCGCGAGCGCCTGCGACCAACGGCGCATCGCCCCGGACCCCGGGACTCTTCACCACCAGATCGATCCCCTGCAGCAGCGTCTCCTCCTCGCGTCCGAGATGGACTTCGACGCCTTCCGCGCGGAGCCTTCCCGCATCCAGCATCTCGTTCGAGTCGAAGCCGACGACTGTCGCGCCGGCGTGCAGGAGCGCCTGTGAGGCAGCCGTTCCGGCCCGTGCGAGACCGACGACGAGGACGCGCCTGCCGGCGAGCTCGCTCACATCACGAGGGCAGGACGAACTGCAGGAAGTCGCGGTAGAAGAGCGCAAACCCGGAGGCGCAGAAGATCGCGCAGACGATCCAGAAGCGCACCATGATCTTCGTCTCCGACCACGCCTTCATCTCGAAGTGGTGGTGGATCGGCACGATCAGGAACACACGCCTGCCCGTTCGCTTGAAGCTGACGACCTGGATGATCCACGTGACCACCTCGATCACGAAGATGCCCGCGATCAGCGGCAGCAGGATCTCCGTGCCCGTGACGATCGCGAAACCGGCGATCGCACCGCCGAGGGCGAACGACCCCGTGTCGCCCATGTACACCTCGCCCGGGAAGGCGTTGTACCAGAGGAATCCGATCGTCCCGCCGATCAGCGCGGCCGCGAGCGTCGCGATGTCGAGGAGCGTGTCGCTGCGCGCCCCCGGATCTCCCGAGCGGAGCCAGGCGATGCCCGCGATCGCGAGGAACGTCAGGAGAATGATCACGACGACGCCGGCGGCCAGGCCATCGATCCCATCCGTGAGGTTCGCGCTGTTGGCGGTTCCGGCGATGACGAGGAAGAGGAAGGCGTAATAGCCCCACGAGAGGTCGAGTGTCCAGCCGGCGACTGGGACATAGACATCCGTCGTGAAGCTCGCGCTCTCGTTGAGCATCAGTGCAGCGACGACGGTCACAATGGCCAGTCCGACCATCTTCCAGCGGCCGGAAAGCCCGAGCGAGTGACGCCGCCGGATCTTCAGGTAGTCGTCGGTGAAGCCAACGAGCGCGCAGCCGAGGACGATGAAGAGCACCGTGAGCCCCTCGGCCGTGTACTGAGAGAGGGCGAGGAACGGAACGACGGCGGACGCGAGGATGAGAAGGCCGCCCATGGTCGGCGTGCCCTGCTTGACGACGTGGGTCGCAGGGCCCTCGGCACGAATCTGCTGGCCGAAGTTCCGCGCGCGCAGGAGCTCGATGAACTTGGGCCCGATGACGATGCCGGCGACCATCGCGAGCAGACCCGCTATGAGAACGGGAATCATGCTCGGCCGAAGTTCGCGATCTCGTCGGCGATGCCTTCGAGCCCGACGGCGCGCGACGCCTTGACGAGAACCGCATCGCTCGGCTCGATCAGCGCGCGCGCGATCGCCAGCGCCGCGTCTGCGGTCGGCGCCCAGGCGGCGGGCTCGTACGCGCGCGCCGGCTCGCCGACCCCGATCACCTGGATGGAGAGGCCAGTGGCGATCGCACCGAGCTCGCGGTGGTACGTCTCCGACGCGTCGCCCAGCTCGGCCATCTCCCCCAGGATCGCAATCCGACGCCTCTCCCCTGCGCGCTCGACGAGGTGCTCGAGCGCGGCACGCATCGAGTCCGGATTGGCGTTGTAGGCGTCGTTCACGACGAAGCCTCCGCCCGGCAGTGCGATCTCCTCGCCACGCCAGGGAGAGAGGCGGATTCCGGCGACACCCTCCCACGCGCGGCCGAGCGGGAGCCCGAGCGCGTCGTATGCGTGCAGCGCGGCGAGCGTGTTCACGGCGAGGTGACGTTGTGTGAACGGGAGCTCGAGCTCGACGGTCTCGCCGCCGATCGTGAAGCGCGTCGTTCCGTCGTGCATGTCGACGTCTCCCGGATCGAACCGCCGGAACGCGACGTCGTCGCGGGTCAGGAACGGCTCGAGCGCCGACGCGCGCGCCGGGACGACGGCCGTGCCTGCCGGGGGTAGCGACGAGATCGCCTCGGCATTCGCCTCGGCGACGCGCTCGACGCTGCCGAGGAGCTCGAGGTGCTCCGGCCCGATATGCGGCACGACGACGACGTCCGGGTGCGCGATCTCGCACAGGGTGGCGATCTGGCCGATACCGCGCATCCCCATCTCGACCACAAGGATCTGCGTCTCGGGCTCGAGCCTGCACACGGTGAGGGGCAGCCCGATCTCGTTGTTCAGGCTCTTCTCCGCCCAGATCGTCGGAGCGTGCGGGGCGCAGAGAGCACCGAGGATGTCCTTGGTCGTCGTCTTCCCCGCCGACCCGACCACCGCGATCACGCGCGCCTCGCTCTTGGAGCGTACGAGCGAGGCAAGCGCAGCGAGCGCGGATTCCTGCTCACGTGGCACGAGCGTCGCCGCTCCGCGTGCCTGCGCGTCCGAGAGAAACGCCCCGCCCGCGTTGAGCGCGATGAAGAGTTCCCCGGGGCCGACCTCGCGTGAGTCCGCCTTGATGCCGACGATCTCTCCGCTGCCTTCAAGCGAGCCGAGCTCGAGCGCCGCGACCTCGTCGAACGACAGCGGGATCACGACGAACTCCTGAGTGCGGCTCGCACGACCTCACGATCGTCGAACGGCGTGACGACGCCGTTGACCTCCTGCCCCTGCTCGTGCCCCTTGCCGGCGATCACGACGATGTCGCCGTCCCGTGCAAGCGAAACGGCGCGAGCGATCGCACCGGCCCGATCCGGGTCGATCTCGACATCCATGCCCGTTCCCTGTAGCACGTCCTGGATGATCGCGACCGGCTCTTCGGAGCGCGGATTGTCCGAGGTCACGATCGTGACGTCGGCCAGATCAGCCGCGATCTTGCCCATCAGAGGACGCTTTCCACGGTCGCGGTCGCCGCCGGCGCCGAAGACGACGATCACTCGACCCGGACCGAGCCCGCGGGCGGCGCTCAAGACCGTCGCGAGGGAATCCGGTGTGTGTGCGTAGTCGACGACGACCGCGAACGGCTGTCCCTCATCGACGGCTTCGAACCGTCCAGGGACACTGTCCAAGGTCGCGATCCCTTCCGCGATTGCGTCCTCGTCGAGGTCGAGCAGCACGCCGGCCGCGACGGCTCCGAGCACGTTCTCGACGTTGAACTCCCCACGCAGGCGCGTCTCGATGTCGATCCCGGCGGCGCGAAACCGGCTGCCGTGCGCGTCGAGCACGAGATTCTCCGGTCTGATCTCCGCCTCCTGCGTGATTCCGAAGCTGACGAGCGGCGCACGGTGGAGATCCGCAAGCTGGTCTGCGAGTCGACGCCCCCACTCGTCGCCGACGTTGACTGCAGCCGGAGGCGGCGCCGGCCCCGTGAACAGTCGTCGTTTCGCATTGAAGTAGCCGTCCATCGACCCGTGCAGGTCGAGGTGGTCCTGGCTCAGGTTCGTGAACACGAGTGCGTCGAAGCGAACGCGGTCGAGCCGTCGAAGCGCCGCCCCATGCGAGCTCGCCTCCACGGCGGCGCTGCGGTCGCCGGCGTCGAGCATTTCGCGAAACAGGCGCTGAAGGTCGATTGCCTCCGGAGTCGTGAACGGAGCGGGTCGTCGCTCTCCCGCGACCTCCCACTCGACAGTACCGACGAGGCCGGGACGGCGTCCCGCAGCCGCGAGGATCGAGCGGAGCAGAAAGGCGGTCGTCGTCTTCCCGTTCGTTCCGGTCACGCCGGCCACCTCGAGCACCTTCGTCGGCTCGCCGAAGAAGACGTCCGCAGCGACGGCCATGGACTCCCGCGTCGAGATGACGACGAGTTGCGGCACGTCGACGTCGAGGATCCGCTCGACGACCAACCCAGCAGCCCCGCGCTCGATCGCCTCCCATGCAAGGTCGTGCCCGTCCACCCGGTCGCCGGGCACGCAGAAGAACAACGCACCCGCCGAGATCCTCCGGGTGTCGTACGAGAGGTCGCCAATGGTGACGGACCGGCCCCCCACCACCTCAGTCGGCGCGAGTGCCCGGATCAGGGCGTCGATTTCCACGTTGGAGAGGCTAGAGAAACAGCAGGAAGTGGCTCAGCCGTCGGTTTCTGCGTTCTTCGGCGCGTCCTGCGGAATCTCGAGGTACTGCAGGTTGAAGCGCGCGATCTCGCGGAACGCCGGGGCGGCGACCTCGCCGCCGTAAAAGCCGCCGCGCGGCTCGTCAACCATGACCATGACCACGAGCTTCGGCTTCGACGCCGGCACGAGACCGACGAACGACGCGACGTAGCGCGACGTGGAATAGCGACCGCTCAGCTCGATCTTCGCCGCCGTCCCCGTCTTGCCGGCGACCGTGTAGCCGGGGATCGCGGCCGCGGTGCCGGTGCCCTCGACGACGACGCCACGGAGCATGGAAAGCATCTGCTCGGAGACGGCCTTCGAGACGACCCGACGCCCTTGTCCACTTGCGCTCGCGTCACCGTCGATGCGGTCGATGAGGTGTGGGCGCACGAGCCTGCCGCCGTTCGCGATCGCGGCATACGCGCGCGCCATCTGCACCGGTGTCACCGCGATGCCGTGCCCGATCGGCACCGTGCCGATGGTGGAGCCCGACCACTGGTCGAGCGGCAGCGCGAACCCGGGCGACTCGCCCGGGAAGTCGACGCCGGTGCTCTTCCCGAAGCCGAAGCGGTCGATCCACGACGCGAGCCGCCCTTCGCCGAGCCTCTGCGCGATCGTGATCGTGCCGATGTTCGAGGAGTACTCGACGATCTGCCGGACGCTCATGCGCTGGGTTCCCCGCGTATGCGACTCGCGGATCGTGCGGTCGGCAACCTTGAGCGTCGGAGGCAGCACGAAGGACGATCGCGAATTCACGATGCCCTCCTGCAGGCCGGCGGCGACGGTCACGAGCTTGAAGGTCGAGCCTGGCTCGTACGTGTCGGTGACCGCCCGGTTGCGGCGGCGGTCCGCCCGCGTCGTCGAGAAGCGGTTCGCATTGAACGGAGGTGCCGTTGCCATGGCGAGGATCGCGCCCGTCTGCGGGTCCATCACGACGGCAGTCGCCGACTTGGCGGACCAGCGCCGTACCGTCTCGGCGAGAACCTCCTCGGCGTTCGCCTGGATCTGGCGGTCGATCGTGAGGCGGACGTCGGCGCCGGGCGCCTCGGGCTTCGTCTCGACGACGTCGAGGGCGCGGCCGAACGGATCCTTGACGATCGTCTGACTCCCGGGCCGGCCGGCGAGGGTGCCCTCGAGTGATCGCTCGAGCCCCTCCAGCCCTCGGTTGTCCAGGCCCGCGTAGCCGAGGATCTGCGCCGCGACAGGGCCTTGCGGGTAGTAGCGAAGCTCCTCCGGGTAGAAGCCGAGACCCGCGTACCCGAGCTTCTCGAGTTTTTCGGCCTTGCGCGGGTCGGCCTTTCTCGCAACGTAGACGAAGCCGCGCGAGCGGTCGGTCAGCGTCGGGTACAGCTCGGCGGGATCCGCGCCGAGGAGCTTGCCCACCGAGAGCGTGAGATCCCGCGCGTCGTCGACCTGGCGCGGGTTCGCATAGATCGTCGTCGCGAGCCTGCCGATCGCGAGCGGCTCGCCGTTGCGGTCGACGATCGTGCCGCGTGCCGCCGGCACGACGACGGTCTCGCGGTGCTGGCGGACCGCCATGGCCGCGTACTCGGGCCCCTTGATCACCTGGATCCAGACCGACCTCGCGAGCGCAGCACCGAGGAGGACGAGGAAGGCTGCCGCGAGGAGGCCGATACGCCGATTCGTCGCGCCGGGCCTCACCGTCCGAGCCGGATGTACGTGGTGTCCTCCGGCTCGACCTCGACGAGACCGAGCTCGCCTTCCGCGAGGCGTTCGATCCGGGTCGTCGCAGCCGCACTCGAGATCTCGGAGCGGAGCCGCGCAATGTCCGTCTTGAGCTCGGTGCGCTCGCGACCGGCTTCGTCGAGCTGAAGGTTGAGGCGCAGCACCGCGACGTTGACGGCGACGACCCCCGCGAGAAGCAGCGCGAGCGCCACGATCCACACGACGCCGCCACCGAGCGCCAACGAGCGCTTGCGCGCTGTGCGCGCGGTGCGTGCGCGAGGAGCTCGTCCGGCCTGCGCGATCGTCGACATCAGAGGCGCACCGCCACGCGCAACCGCGCGGAACTCGCGCGTGGGTTGTCGTCCACCTCGGCCGGCGACGGCCGAAGCGGCTTCGGCGTCAGGATCCGGGCCTCCGGCTCCTTGCCGCAGACGCATACGGGGAGCTCGGGTGGACAGGTGCAGCCACGCGAGCGATCGCGGAAGAAGCGCTTGACGACGCGATCCTCGAGCGAGTGGAAGCTGATCACGGCCAGCCGCCCGCCTGGCCGGAGCATGGCGAACGCCGCCGGCAACCCGACTTCGAGGGATTCGAGCTCATGGTTGACCTCGATTCGGAGCGCCTGGAAGACCCGCTTCGCCGGATGCCCTTCGCCGAATCGTGCCGGAGCCGGGATCGATGCCTTCACGACGTCGACGAGCTGCCCGGTGCGCTCGATCGGCTCCTCGACTCGCCTGCGCGCGATACCGCGCGCGATCGGGCGCGCGTAGCGCTCCTCCCCGTACCTCTTGAAGATGGTCTCGAGCTCGTGCTCGTCGTAGGTCGCGAGAACGTCGGCCGCGCTCCGCTCGTCGGACGGGTCCATCCGCATGTCGAGCGGTGCGTCGGTCGCGTAGGAGAACCCGCGCTCGGGTCGGTCGACCTGCATAGAGGAGAGCCCGAGGTCGAGGAGGACAGCGTCTGCGCGGACATCGTTGCCCGCGAGCTGTGAGAGGACAACGGCGTAGTCGCCTCGCAGGAAGCGCGTCTGCACGCCTGGTGCCGACGCCTTGAGCCGATCGAAGTACGGTCGCACGGTCGGATCGCGGTCGATCGCAACGAGCTTGCCGGTCCCTTCGAGGTCGGCGACCAGCGCCCGCGAGTGGCCACCGGCTCCAAAAGTTGCATCGACGATCGTCTCCCCCGGCTGCACGTCGAGAAGCTCCCGCACCTCCTCGCGGAGGACGGGGACGTGATCAGCCGCGTCTGTCCGCTGCACGTTCGGCAACATCTCCGACGCTCCCTTCGATCGCGCTGACGTGGTCCGCCCACTGCGGGCGGTTCCAGATCTCGATGTGGTCGTCGACACCCACGACCGCGACATCGCGTCCGAGACTCGCGTGGCGGGCGAGGTCGGGCGGAACGAGCACGCGGCCCTGCTTGTCGATCTCGGTCACGGCTGCGCCCGCGAACACGAAGCGCTTCATCTCGCGCGCCTCCCGCGTGAGCGAGTCGAGCGCGCTGATGCGCTCGGCGCTCGCCTCCCAGCTCGTGCGTGGATAGACGTCGACGGTGCCGTCGATCCCGCGGACGAGAACGACGCCGCCACCGAGCCCGTCGCGGAACTTCGCAGGCAGGGTGAGGCGGTTCTTGTCGTCGATCGTGTGCTCGTGGGTTCCGTAGAACATCGGCTCGTCATGGGCTGGTGTCTCCCACTGGGCCCCACATTACTCCACTTTCCCCCACCGCGCAACCCCCTCGCCCCACTCAGCTCTCACAGTGTCTGGCACCGAAGCTGCGCCCGTCCCGCACCGATCGCTTGACGGCGCGACGGTCTGTCTAGAGAAGCGCGATCGGCTCGGCGTGAACGCCAGGCCCCGCCAGCGCGCCGGCACCACAGCGCGCGGCAAAGTCGAGCGCCTCGATCCCCTCGAGGCCGGCACCGAGCGCGAACGCGAGACCGGCCGCGAAGCAGTCGCCCGCCCCGTACGCGTCCGTTGGATTCGGCGGGAGTGGCGCAGCGTTGTACGGCCCGCCCGGCTGCGCCCAGCCACCGAGCTTTCCGGAGGTCGTCACGACGAGTCTCGGATCGGGATCGAGCTGTCCCGGCTGGTAGCGCTCGGCCTCGTCCTTCCCGCTCGAGACCAGCGCGTCGAGTTCCACCGACCCCTGTTTGAGCGTCGCGAGTTCCCGCGCCGTCGCGACGAGGACGCGCGCGTGTCTGGCCATCAGCAGTGCGTCGGCATCTCCCGCACAGAGGTAGACGGCGTCGCAGCGCGCGAGCTCGTGCCACGGCAGCGTGTCGTCGTGGCCCCGCGGATGGAGCTTGCGGCCGATCGTCGTGATCGTCCGCTCGCCGGCCTGGTCGACGTACGTGAAGCCGCTGCGCTGGGGAGCGTCGACCGCAGTCGCGTGCACGGTGATCCCGCGGGCCTCGAGCTCCTCGCGTGCGCGCTGGGCGTGCTCGTCGTTGCCGAGCGCGGTGAAGAAGTCGACGGAGTCGGCGAGCTTCGAGAGTTGCACGGCCGCGACCGAGCCGCCACCCGCGGCCTGTTCCCACGACTCATCGGCATGCACGATCTCGCCCGGCCGTGGCACTGCCTCGACCGGCACGAACTCCATCCACTCGATATGGCCGACGACGGCGGCTCGCATCACCGGCATGCTCACAGATCGGCCGCCCGGGACGTTTGACGAGGATGATGACAGCCGTGGCGATCCCCCCATTCGAGCGGTTCTATGAGGAGCATCGGAACGACGTACTCCGCCTTCTTCGCGGGCGGCTCGGCGCCGACCGCGCCGACGATGCCTTCCAGGAGACGTTTCTCCGCGCACTTCGTGCGTATGGACGGCTCGAGCACGGCGAGCACCTGCGCGCCTGGGTGCTGACCATCGCGCAGAACGTCGCGCTCGACGTGCTCAGACGCACGCGGCCGACGGAGGAGCTCGCCGAGACCGCATCGACGGACTCCCGACCCGCCTATGCCGAGCTCGCCGACCTGACTGACGGCCTCGGCCCGAAGGAACGCGCTGCGGTCGTGCTCCGCTACGGCTACGACCTGTCGTACGACCAGATCGCGTCGGCGCTCGGCTCGAGCCAGGACGCTGCACGACAGGCCACGTCTACCGGCGTTCGACGCATCCGAAGGAGGATCAACTCATGACCGTGTCCCCCGACCTCGACCTGCGCTTCCGCGAGGCAGCCTCGACCCTCGGACTGATCGACATCGGATACGACCTCGTCGAGTCGCCGATCGGCGAGCTCCTCGTCGCTACCTCCGATCGGGGCGTCGCCTCGATCTGGTTCGACCCCGACCCGGCCGAGGACCTCGAGCGGCTCGCTCGCATCGGGGGCCTGCGCGTTCTCCGCTCCCCGCGCAGCGTCGATCGCGCGCGCCGCGAGCTCGACGAGTACTTCGCCGGCCAGCGGCGCACTTTCGACCTCGACCTCGACCTGCGCGCCCTGCCTCCGTTCACGCGCGAGGTCTTCGGCGAGCTCGCGCGCGTTCCCTACGGCGAGACGACGACGTACGGCGCGCTGGCGCAGCGGGTCGGCCACCCTCGGGCCGCGCGTGCCGTCGGAACCGTGATGAACCGCAACCGCATCCCGATCGTCCTTCCCTGCCATCGCGTCGTCGGCGCGAACGGGAGCCTCACCGGCTACGCGGGCGGCCTCGACCGCAAGGAGACACTGCTCGAACTCGAAGGCGCGCGGTCGTAGCGACAGCGGGTCGGCGTCGCTCTCAGCGGAGCTCGAGGAGGCGGGGCGGGAGGTTCAGGGAGCAATGTTTGCTCTGCGCCGTGATTCGCCGAGGGCACTCAGCACGGCGTCAGTCGAGCAGGCGATAGCCCACGCCCCAGACGTTCACGATGAACCGATCGCCTGGACCAACGCAGAGCTTCTTGCGGACGCGGGAAGCGTGGGATTCCAACGTGCGAGTCCGGCCGAGCGCCCTGAAACCCCATACGTCGCGCAAGAGCTCTTCCTTCGTCCAGACCTTGTAGGGCTGCGAGGCGAGCTTCGCGACGAGCTCGAACTCCTTCGCCGAGAGCGTCACCGCCACGTCGCGCACATGAACTCGCCTCGTCGGCCGATCGATGACGAGGTCGCCCGCGACGACGAGCTCGTCGGACGGAACTGCCGTTCGCCGGATCAGCGCGCGAATGCGCGCGAGGAGCTCGTCGTACGCGTACGGGTGACCGATGACGTCATCGGCGCCGCGCTCGAGCGCTCGCACGCGCTCGACGGGGTCCGATCCTGCAGCGAGCACGATGACCGGAACGTTCCTATCCCACGTCCGCCCGGGCTCGCCACGCCGAAGCCGCAGGCAGAGGTCGAGCTCGGCGAGCAGGACGACGTCGGGACGCGCGGTCTCCGCGAGCTCGAGCGCCTCGCTGCGCCGAGCGGCACCGAGGACGTCGAAGCCGTCCTCGCGAAGCTGCCGGCCGAGGAGCTCGCGCGTCTCGGGCTCCGGCTCGGCGACGAGGACGGCACTCGGCATGCAGGCGACGCTAGCCCCGTTAGGAGTCCACCGCCAGATGTCCTTTGCAGCGGTTTCGCGACAAGCGTTCCTCAGCCGTCGGATCCGACCATGGCCGCTAAGAGGCCTAGAGGCGGCCGTGCCGCAGGATGCCCCACACGAGCCATATGCCGAACATCCCCGCGATGAGGAAGCCGGCCAGCGCGAGCAGGTGGATGCCGGCGGCATGCGGTCCGCCCTCGGCGAAGACGCCGATGATCGCCGAGCCCATCAGACCGCCGAGGATGACGACCGCGACGGCGATCCGGTTCGTGGCCTTGTCGATGTGGTCGTCGATCTCGTCGATGCCCGGGTTCTCGATGCGCACCTGGAACGTTCCGGTGCGCAGATGCTCGAGCACGTCCGAGACCTGATACGGCAGGTCGCGAGCGACCGACGCGAGCCCGATCGCCTCGACGCGCGCGCGCTGGGAGATGGCGCGCGGATGGAAGCGGTCCGCGAGCAACCCGCGCGCGTACGGCTTCGCGACCTCGAACACGTTGAAGTCCGGATAGACCTCCTGCCCGACGGACGCGAGCGTCGCGATCGCCTTGTCGAGGATGACGAAGCGACTCGGCAGCTTGAGGTTCATCGCGTAGATGAGCTGGAAGCCCTCGCGAATCACCTGAATCGGGTCGATGTCGGAGAGTCGGCTGCCGTAGTAGCGATCGAAGAGAACCTGGAGCTCGCTCCGGAACTCCGCCTCGCGCAAGGGGTCGTAGCGCACGCCAAGCTCACGTAGTCGCCGCGGAATCACATCGATGTTCTCCGTCGCGGCGTCGACGAACAGCCGCGTGAGCCCGGCCATGTCCTCGTCCGTCAGCTTGCCGGCCTGCCCGAAGTCGACCAGGCCGAGGGCGCCGGAGTCGAGCACGAAGATGTTGGCCGGGTGCGGATCGGAGTGGAAGAAGCCGTGCCGGAACACCATCGTCATCCACGCGTCCGCCAGCTTGTAGGCGACGTCACGCCGCTCGTCAGGCCGCATCGACGCGAGGTCGAGGTCCGCGACCTTCGTGCCCCGCAGGAACTCGAGGGTGAGGATGCGCGGGGTCGAGTACGGTCGGATGACGCGGGGCACGACGACCCGTTCGTCCCGGGCGAAGTTGCGGTGGAATGCCTCGGCGTTGCGTGCCTCGTGCCCGTAGTCCAGCTCGAGCCGGATCGAGCGCGCGAATTCGTCGACCAGCTCCTGCGGGTCCATGAACTCGAGTGCCTTCACCCGCTCGCGCAAGAGGCGGGCAGCCTGGTACAGGAGGCCGAGGTCGGCCTCGATCTGATCACCGGCCGCGGGCCGCTGCACCTTGACGGCGACTTCCTGCCCATCGGGCAGCACGGCGCGGTGCACCTGCCCGATCGACGCGGACGCCAGCGGGGCGTAGTCGAACTCGAGAAACGCACGGTCCATCCGCAGGCCGAGCTCCGTCTCCACAGCATCGCGAACCTGCTCGAACGGGATAGGAGAGGCGTCGTCCTGGAGGCCTCGAAGCTCGGCCACGATGTCCGGCGGGACGACGTCGGGACGCGTGGACAGGAGCTGGCCGAACTTCACGAACGTCGGCCCCAGCTCGTCGAGCATCATCCGCAGGCGCTTCCCGCGATCCGACGCGGTGATCGCGTCGCCGTTCGCGTCGCGCTCGCTCAGTCGGTTTCGACCGAGGACGTAGCCGAAGCCGTGGCGAGCCGCGACCTGCGCGATCTCAGAGAGACGCCCCAGGTTGCGCGACGGGCCCTGCGTGGTCGCCATGCGCGGGATTGTAGGGCGGCGCCTGCTCGTCACCGCTTCGCGCAGTCACAGACGCCGCGACCCGCGACGCGGACGCCTTCAGGGACCCCTGCGCGACTTGAATGCGGCGCTAGCCGGATTCCAGTGCGCGCCGGTCCAGGTCAGTCGCGCTCGAGCAGCCTGAGCCGGTGCTCGAGCTGCGCGACGCGGAGCTCGAGGTCGTTGACCGCATCGCGTGACGCGGTGCCGAGCTCCGAGGACACTCGTGCCGCCGTGCTTCCGGCCGTCTCGCCGAGGCGCGCTGCCTCACGTCGCCAGCTGTCGAGGACATCGGCGATCACACCGCGCACTTCGTTCCGCTCAACCCCGAAGCGGGCCCCGATCTCCTCGGCCAACTCGTCCGCATGCTGCGCGACGAGCGCGATCGCCCCGAGTCCCACGAGACCGACCGTCTCGAGTGGGCCGCGCTCGTTAGCGGGCTCGGCCATGAGGTCGCGACGCCCGACGCTGCTGACGTCGCTCGCGTTTGGAGGACGTCGCACCGGGCACGGGCGCCGGAACGGGTGCTCGCGGAGCTTCCGGAGCTTCGTCGGCGCTCTCGTCGAGATCGACCGAGTCCGCAGCGATCTCCTCGGCCTCGGTCGCGAGCGTTCCGCCGACCGAGGAGACTCCGGCGAGCGCGCCGAGGTCGTCGCGCCGGCGAGCGAACTCCGGCTCGCGCTCCTTGAGGGCTGCGAGGAGCGGCGCGGCGAGGAATATCGACGAGTACGAACCCGCGCCGATGCCGATGAGCAGCGCGAACGCGAAGTCCTTTAGTGTGTCGCCGCCGAGGAGGTACAGCGAGGCGACCGGAAGCAGGGTGATGAAGGTCGTCGCGAGCGAGCGCGGGATGACCTCCCACAGCGAGACGTTGCCGATCACCCTCATCGACGCGCGGCGCATCAGCGGCACGTTCTCGCGGATCCGGTCGAAGATGATGATCGTGTCGTACATCGAGTAGCCGAGAATCGTGAGAAGAGCGGCAACGGTTGCGGTCGACACCTCGCGCCCCGTCAGCGCGTAGATCCCGATGGCGATGAGCAGGTCGTGTGCGAGGGCCACGATGACGCCGATCGAGTACTTCCACTGGAACCGGAACGAGATGTACGCGACCATCAGGAGCAGGCTCACGAGGATCGCGAGCAGCGCGTTGTTCGCGATCTGACGTCCGAAGCTCTCCGACACGTTCTTCGCGCCGAACGACGTCGCGTCGACGGCGTCGGCGAGCCCGAGCTGGAGCTCGTTCTGCTCCGCATTCGTCAGCGACTCGGTCCGGATCTGGAAGTTCGTGTAGTTCCCGTTCGTCGACTCGCCGCGTCCCTGGATCACCGCGTTCTCCTGGCCGATCCCGGCGGCTTCGCGGCGAACGTCCTCGAGCGCCGTGGGCTCGGGCGTCCGGAACGAGATCTGCGTGCCGCCCTTGAAGTCGATCCCGAAGTTCAGACCCAGGAACGCGATAGCCACGACGGAGAGGAGACAGAGTGCACCCGAGAACGCGAACCAGGTGCGGCGCCGGCCTATGTAGTCCCAGCGCAGCCGCTTCGGGAGCCCCTCGCCGGTGGCGCCCATGACCCGCGGGTTCTCGAGCCAGCCGAACCCACCGAGGAGCGCGAGGATCGCGCGCGTGGCGACGACCGCGGTCAGTAGCGAGAGCAGCGTGCCGAGAAGCAGCATGAGCGCGAACCCGCGCACGCTTGCCGTCGCGACGGCGAAGAGAACCATCGCCGTGATCGCCGTGACGACGTTCGCGTCGATGATCGTCGCGAAGCCCTTGCGATAGCCCTGCGCAATGGCGGCGCGCATGGATCGCCCCGCGCGCACCTCTTCCTTGATGCGTTCGAAGATGACGATGTTCGCGTCGGCCGCCACTCCGAACGTGAGCACCAGACCCGCGAATCCCGGCAGCGTCAGCGTCACGTTGAAGAGCAGGATGGTCGCGTACAGGAACGCGGCGTAGATCGCGAGGCCGACCACGGCGACGAGTCCGAGGAAGCGGTAGAAGACGAGCAGGAAGATCGCAACGAGGATCAGTCCTCCGATCGCGGCCTTCCACGCCTCGTTCAACGAGTCCTTACCGAGCGTCGCCGAGATGTCCGTGCGGTCGAGCGTCTCGAACTTCACGGGCAGCGCGCCCGTCTGCAGGACGAGGGCGATCTCCTTCGCCTCCTGGAACGACTCGAGGCCCTGGATCTGCGCGCGCCCGCCGCCGATCCCCCCACTCAGGCTCGAGTCGGTGAAGTCGATCTGGGGGAACGTCTTGATCTCGCGGTCGAGGACGATCGCGAAGTGCTGAGGTACGTTGCGGAGCTTGCCCCTGATCCAGAGCCCGCGTGTGATGTCCTCGAACTTGTCGGAGCCTTTGTCCGTGAACTCCATGGTCACGATCGGCCGGCCGGCGCCGCCCGGGCTCGTGTCGAAGTCGGCGCGGGTGCCTGAGAGCTTGAAGTCCTCGCCCGTCATCTGCGGCACCGTGGGCGGCGTGTATTCGAGCAGGTAGTAGTAGGTGCGGTCGGGCGCGACGCCCGCGCCTCCTGCACCGGGGCACACGACCGAGCCCTCCCCGCACGTCACGACGGCCATCCCGTCGGGCACCGCAAAGATCTCGCGTCCGGCGGGCAGCTTTCCGTCAACTGCACGAAGCGCGGCTTGCTCGGAGCCGTACGGGCCCGAGACCACGCGCTTCGTCTTCGTGTTGACGACGTAGTACGCCTCGGACTCCCCGTCCTTCACCTGCGCCTGCACCTGCGCGAGCAGGCTGTACAAGGAGGTGGTTTCGACAGGCTCGCCGCGGATATTCGTCGACGGGCCGATGAGCGACGCCTCGAGGTCAAAAAGCTCGAGCTGTGCTGTCGTCCCGATGATCTCCGCGGCGGCTTCGGGATCCTGGACGCCGGGAAGCTGGATCACGATCTGGTCGTCGCCCTGCGTCCGGATCTCGGGCTCCGAGACACCGAGCTTGTCGACGCGGTTGCGCATGATCTCGACCGAGCGGTCGAGGTCTTCCTCGGTGAGGTCACGGTTCGGCGGAGGAACCGCCTGCAGCGTGACCTCGAGCCCGCCCTGGAGGTCGAGCCCGAGCGTCGGAGACTTATGCAGCGGCGAGCCGGGGGCCGCGAGCAGCGCGACGCCGACGAGCGCTACGACGAGCAGCCCGAGTACGAGGAATGAGTTGCGCCTACTCACGTTCGGCGCCCCAGGTTAGCGGCGGTCGTCTCCGGCCGAGACGTCGCCGGCGGCGGCCCTAACCGGTTCTTCGCTGTCCGTAACGGCGTCTTCATCGGCTTCGTCGAGCGACTCCGCGTCCTCGAGCACGCCCTCGACGACGTCGTCGGCCTCGTCCTCGGGGGGAAGGACGGCTGCAATCCCGCGTCGCGTCATGTGCACGGTTACGTCGCTGGCGATCTCGACGACGATGTCGTCCCCCTCGACCTCGGAGATCGTCCCGTAGATCCCGCCCGTCGTGAGCACGTCGTCGCCGACGCCGGCACCGTCGATCATGGACTGCTGTTGTGCCTGCCGCTGACGCTGCGGGCGGATCATGAGCACGTACATCACGCCCAGCATCAGCACCATGATGATCAGGAATTGCACGGTTCCTCCTCTGGCGGGCCGGCGAGTCGTGCGAGCGCCTCGTCCCGGAAGGACGAGAACGTGCCCCGCTCGATCGCCGCTCTTGCTTGCGCGGTCAGGTCGAGTACGAACCGCAGATTATGCAGGCTCAGCAGCCGCAGCCCCAGCATCTCGCGTTGCGTGACGAGATGGCGCAGGTATGCGCGTGAGAAGCGCTCGCACGCCGCGCACGCGCATTCGGGATCGAGCGGGCGCGGATCGGAGCGGTACGAGGCGTTTCGAAGGTTGAGGCGCCCCTCCCACGTCAGCGCGGAGCCGGTTCGCGCGGTCCGCGTCGGCAGCACGCAATCGAACATGTCGACGCCACGCGCGACGACCTCCAGGATCCCTTCCGGATCACCGATGCCCATGAAGTACCTCGGCTTCGCTTCGGGGAGTCGTGGAGCGGCCCACTCGACACAATCGAGCATCTCGTCCTTCGCCTCCCCCACTGCGAGACCGCCGAGCGCATAGCCGTCGAACGCGAGGGCGGTGATCTCGTCGATCGAACGTGTCCGCAGCTCGGCGTCGGTGGCGCCCTGCGTGATTCCGAACCGAAGCTGGCCCGCCGCTCGCGGCTCGTCGACCTGGCGCTGAGCCCATCGCGTCGTGAGCCGCACCGCGCGCTCGAGCTCGGCCGAGGGCGCGCCCGCAGGGAGGCAAACGTCGAGGCACATCGCGATGTCCGAGCGGAGCCGCCGCTGGATCTCCGCCACCCCCTCGGGCGTGAAGCGCGCTTCGTCGCCGTCGTAGACGGATCGGAACGTCACACCGTCGTCGTCGAGCGCGGCGATCGTGTCGCGCAGCGAGAAGACCTGGAACCCGCCGGAGTCGGTCAGGATCGGGCCGTTCCAACCGGAGAATGCGTGCAAGCCTCCGAGCTCGTCGATGATGTGCTCGCCCGGCCTGAAATGGAGGTGGTACGTGTTGCCGAGGATCACGTCGGCTCCGAGCGACCGCACCTCGTCGGGATGGAGCGACTTGACCGTCCCCTTGGTGCCGACGGGCATGAACGCCGGGGTGCGGATCTCACCGCGGGCCGTGGCCAGAACGCCGGCGCGCGCCGCGCCGTCGGTTGCATCGACGCGGAACGTCACAGGGCCAGCATCGCGTCGCCGAACGAATAGAAGCGATAGCGCTCCTCGATGGCCGTGCGATAGATCTCTCGCGTCGCCTCGATCCCGACGAACGCCATCACGAGCGCGAGGAGCGTCGAGCGCGGGAGATGGAAGTTGGTCATGAGCGCCTCGACCCTGCGGAACTCGAAGCCCGGTGCGATGAGCAGTGTGGTTCGACCCTCGAGCTCGCCCGTGCGTACGATCGTCTCGAGCACGCGGACCGTCGTCGTGCCGACCGCGAGCACCCGTTGCGCCTCCGAGATCCGCTCCCACGCCGACGCTGCGACGGCGTACCGCTCGCCGTGGAGCGCGTGATCCTCGAGACGGACTTCGGTCACGGGACGAAACGTGTCGAGCCCGACGTGCAGGGTCACCCGCTCGGGGTTCAGCGCGCCGAGAAGATCCGGAGTGAGGTGAAGCCCCGCGGTTGGTGCGGCGGCCGAGCCGTCCACGGCCCCGTACACCGTCTGGTAGCGCTCCGGATCTGCGAGCGGCTCGCGAATGTACGGCGGCAGCGGCATCTCTCCGTCCAGAGCTCCCTCGACGTCCACGACCCAGCGCCCGTCACCACGCGGCTCCCGGAGACGCACCGGCCCGACCTGCTCTCCGGCGCGCAGGCGCCTCGACGGACGGACGAGCGCTTCCCAGGTGCCGTTCTCGTCGACGCGTTCGACGAGGAGCACCTCAACCGCCCCACCCGAGGCGCGCCGGAGGTGCAAGCGAGCCGGCACGACGCGCGTGTCGTTCACGACCACGAGCTCGGTGCCGAGCACGTCCGGTAGTTCCGCCACCGTTCGGTGCTCGATCGCGCCCGTCGCGCGCCGATAGACGAGGAGCCGCGACGCGTCCCGCGGCTCGATCGGCGTCTGCGCCACGAGCTCCTCCGGGAGCTCGTACTCGAGGAGCGAGGTGTCCATCCGGCGCTGAGAGTAGCCTCGCGCCCATGGACATCCAGGCTCTCGAGCGTGCGAAGCAGCGGATCGCGGAGGCGGCTGCCGGGCGTCCGGAGCCTGCCGCGATCGAGGCCGCTCTCGAGCGTTCGCGCGCCCAGATCGAGGAGCTCGCGGTCACCGCTGCCGAGCTCGAGGTGTCGATCCCGGAGCACGTGAGCGCTGCCGTCCGTGACGGCGTCCGCGCCGAGGTCCTCCCGGTTGCTCGGCACATCGCCGAGATCCGCGGACTCCTGAACCAGGCGATTCGCCGCCTCGAGCGGCTGGAGGGCGACCTCCTCGCCGAGCGCCATGCACGTGTCGACGATCTCGCACTCCTCGTCGACCTCGTCAGCTCGGGCTGGCGGGGCGTCGATGTCCGTCTCGAGCGCCTCGAGAATGCGCCTCGCGAGGCAGTCGAGCCGGCGGTCGAGCCGCTCGCACATGCAGACGCGCGCGAGCTCGCGCACGCCGCCGCAGCCTGACCGCGAGGCGCGTTACGAGAGAGCCGGTGACACCGGCAGCACGAGCCTGAAGCGGCTTCCGGCGCCGGAATTCGCGCCAAGCTCGATCCCGCCGCCGAGCGCGACCGCGAGCTCGCGAGCGATCGGGAGCCCGAGGCCAGTCCCCTCCGCGTCCTGAGAGACGAACGCCTCGAAGATCTTCGAGCGCTGGGACGGCGGTACGCCCGGCCCGGAGTCGACGACGTCGACCGAGACGACGCCGTTCGCCGCACCGAGCCGCAGCTCGATGCGGCCGCCGTCCGGGGTCCACCGAAACGCGTTCGAGAGGAGGTTCGTGATGACCTGCAGCACGCGATCTCCGTCCGACACGATGACGGGCGCGGCCTCCTTCCCCGACAGCGAGTAGTCGATCTCGCGGCGACGCGCCTCCTCGGTGAAGGCACCGTAGGCTTGGTCGAGCACGCGCTCGAGGTCGACCTCCTCGTGCCGCACCGTGAAGCGATGAGCCTGGAGCTTGGCGAGGTCGAGCACGTCTCCGACCAGTCGCTCGAGCCTGTCGGTCTCGGCCGCGACGATCTCGAGCGAGACGCGAACCTGCTCCGGCTCGCTGACGACACCCTCGCGGATCGCCTCGACGTGTCCGCGAATCGCCGTCAGCGGCGTTCGGAGCTCGTGCGACACCGACATGAGGAACGACCGCTTGAGCTTCTCCGCTTCGGCGAGCTTCGCGACCATGCCGCGGAAGCGCTCGCTCAGCAGTGCGACCTCGTCGCGACCGCGCGTCTGCGGGATCTCGACGTCGTAGCGACCCGCCGCGACCTGCTCGGTCGCACGCGTGAGCGCACGGACGGGCTCGGTCAGACGCCGCGAGAGCCAGAGAAAGAGGAGACCGGCGAGCGCCACCCCGACCGCCAGCGCCAGCGCGAGCCGGCCGAGCAGCGTGACCCACTCCTCGCGCAGCTCGGCCTCGGGCTTCGCGACGATGAGCCAGCCGAACGGCTCGGTGCCCTGAACGAGCTGCACGGGCTGCGCAGCGGCGATCAGCCGGCGGCTCTCTCCCGGTGGCGTGAACTCGACCACGATCTGCTCGTCACGCGCAAGCTCGACGTCGCCGAGGGCGCTCCGCGGAAGCCGCGTGAGACCGAATCGCTGGCCGGGGAAGAGTGACGCGCCGATGTAGTAGAGCTCGTCGCCCGTCGCGAGCTCGAGCTTCTCGGCCGCGAACTCCGGAGCCTTCGCGCCCTCGTCCGACGAGCGAATCGCCGACTCCGCGTACAGGGCGGCGAGTCCTGAGGCCTCCCGCCGCAGCTCGTCGACCGACTGCTGGCGCGTCACGTCCTGGAACAGCCGCACCGCGAGCCCGATCGACACGACCCCGAACACGAGCACGACGGTGAGGAACACGGCCGTGAGACGGAACCGGAGCGTTCCCAGCATGGGATTCAGGGTAGAGCCTTATCGAGTCGGCGCGACCGTGCGATCCGACGCGACCTTGTAACCGACCCCCCACACCGTGACGATCGGCGACGCGTCGCCCAGCTTCCGTCGAATCTGTCGCACATGGACGTCGACCGTGCGCGTGTCGCCGGCGAACGTGTAGCCCCACACCCGCTCGAGGAGCTGGTCACGCGTGAGAACGATCCCGCGGTGGTCGAGCAACTCCCAGAGGAGGTCGAACTCCTTCGGCGCGAGCCGAATCTCTTCGTCGCCGACGTGCACCTCGCGCTTGCCGGAGTTGATGTTGAGGTCGCCGTGCTGGAGCTCCTCCGACTCGGTTCGCCGCCGCTCGGGCGCAGCGCGGCGCAGGATGCTCTTCACCCGGGCGACGAGCTCACGCGGATTGAACGGCTTGGTCATGTAATCGTCGGCGCCGACCTCGAGCCCGATGATCTTGTCGATGTCCTCGTCGCGGGCGGTGAGCATGAGGATCGGGACATCCGACGTCTTGCGAATCCGGCGACACAGCTCGACGCCGTCGCCGTCGGGGAGATTGAGGTCGAGGATGACGAGCGCGGGCATCTCGCCCGCAAGGTGCACCAAGGCAGCCTGCGCGCTCGCCGCGGTGGTCACGACGTACCCGGCATTCCGCAGATATGCGGCGACGAAGGAGGCGATCGACGTCTCGTCCTCGATGACCAGGACCGAGTGCGGTGCCGTCACGACGACACCACGGGCTTCGGGCGCTCCGGCTCGGGCGGCTCGAGCGTGAAGCGCTCCGGCTCCGTCGGGAGCGGCGTGCAGAGCGTCGGCTCCAAGCTGCAGTCGACCCCGTCGAGCGAGTAGACCCCGGCCTCGTCGCCGACGAACTTCGGTTCGGCATCGAGCATTACGACCCCGCGACCGACCGCCGAGACGGAGATGCCCGATCCACGGGCGACGACGCGGTAGCCGCCGCCGAGCATCCGGAAGCGAAGTCCCTGACCCCGATAGAGCACGGTTCGCGGGCCGAGTCGCTCCTGGGCCACCTTGCGCCCCACGACGAGCGCCGAGTAGCGATCGTTCGGCGTGGTGTCGGTCACGCGCAGGGTGCCCGTCACGAGCCGCCCGAGCAGCGAGCCGCGAAGGTCGACCATCACGACACCCTTCCCGCGCTCGACGGACAGCGTCCCGGCGGTCGGCTCGGCGCCCCATGCCGTGGAGGCAAGGAGAACGAGCGCGAGCGCGCAGGAGAAGAGAGCGACCGTCCGCATGGGCCGCCGTAGTATCAGCATGCGCCGTGTGACCGCGATGAGATGCGTGTAAGGAGACTGTTAGCGGGTGAAACGGCTAGCTGGACAGCGGGAGATTCGAAGCGAGCCGCTCGGTGAACCGCACTAGCGGAGACTGCCCGTTGCCGATACCGCTGGCTTTCTTTGCTGCGCCGGAACATGCATCAGCCGTGCGTAACGAGCAGCATGGTCACGGACATGCCGTAGAGAGTCAGAAGCAGCACGCCGCGCCCGCGCCCGAGCACCGGACGAGGCACGGGAAGGACGGCGATGACGAGGGCGATACCGAACGCGAGGCTGATCGCGATCTCCGACCAGTCGACGCTGAACGGGCTGATGAGGATCACCAGCGGCACGATCGCCGCTCCATTGAACACGTTGCTTCCGAGGATGGTCCCTAGTCCGATCTCATCGTGTCCCCGAACGCGAGAGATGATCGCCGTCGCGACCTCTGGCGTGGACGTGCCCACGGCAACGAAGACGACACCGACGACGAACGGCTCGAGTCCCAGATCAGCGCCGATGCCTTTGGCTCCGACGACGATGAGGCGACCGGACGCAACGAGGAATGCGATGCCCAGAGCCGAGAGCACGATCGCACGGCGCATCGAGTGTTCCGCCAGAACCTCGATTGCGGCGCTTCGCTCTCTCCGGGCCGCGGCGACCGTCGTCACGAGCCACGTAATGAAGACGATCAAGAGGACAAGCGCATCCGGTCGACCCAAGTATCCGTCGGAGGCGAGCACGACGGTCAAGATCGGGATCACGAGCGCCGCGACCATGTCGCGCCGGATGGTCCCGCGACCGACGTGCATCGAGCCGAAAAGAAGCACGATCCCGAGCGCCAGCCCGATGTTGACGACATTGCTCCCGAGGGCGTCGCCGAGCGAGAGCTGCGGCCGGTCGTCGAGTGCCGCTCCGATCGCGACGGCGACCTCCGGACTCGAGGTCGCAAACGCAGCGACGGTCGCACCAATGATTCCCGGAGCTATCCGGGCGCCTTCAGCGATCCCGACGACGCCACGAACGAATAGCTCTCCTCCCGCTGCGGCGCACACGAGTCCGACCGTGAGGATGAGGATGTTGCCGGTCATCTGGCGGAGTCGGTCGGCACCGTCGATGGGGACGCCGAGTGATCGACGACTCTACAGCGCCTCTCGGGTCCGCGGATAGGCTCGGGCTGGATGGAGATCGTCGCGATCGTCATCTTCCTCCTTGCCCTAGCCGCGCTCGCATTCGACTGGGCGCACCGGACGAAGATCGCCCTCGGCGGCGCTGCGGCGATGGTAGTCCTCGGCGTCCTGGATCAGGAGCAGGCGATCGACGCCATCGACTGGCCGACGCTCGGCCTCCTCGCGGGAATGATGGTGATCGTCGGGCTGACGGAGCCGACCGGGATCTTCACGTACGTCGCCCTCAAGGCGACGCAGATCTCACGCGGCAATCCGGTTGCGCTCGTGATCCTGCTCTCCCTCATGACCGGCGCGCTTTCGGCATTCCTCGACAACCTCACAGCGATTCTGCTGGTCGTCCCGATCACTCTGCTGATCGCGGACACCCTGCGCATCCCGCCGATCCCGCTCGTGCTCGTTCAGGTACTCGCGAGCAATATCGGCGGCACAGCGACGCTCATCGGCGATCCGCCGAACATTCTCATCGGATCACACCGCCCGGAGCTGTCGTTCATGGACTTCATCGTCAATCTCGCTCCCGTTGCGGTCTTCACGCTCGTGGTCACGTCCGCGCTGCTCGCAGTCGTCTACAGATCGCGCCTTCTCCCCGCGCCGGAACGGGCTCGCCAGATCGAGTCGCTCGACCCTGCACGCGACCTTCGCGAAGCGAAGAAGGTCAAGCGCACGCTGGCGGTCCTCATCGGCACCATCGTCGCGTTCTTTCTCCACAGCGCGCTCCACGTCGAGCCGTCGGTCGTCGCGCTCGTCGGGGCGACCGTCATGCTGTTCGTCGCTGCCGACGACGTGGAAGATGCCCTCGGCCGCGTCGAATGGTCGACGCTCCTCTTCTTCATGGGTCTCTTCGTCATGGTCGGCGGTCTCGTCGAGCAAGGCGTCGTGACGGATGTCGCCGAGTGGTTGACGGAACTCACGGGAGACTCGAGCGTGACGCAGGGCATGGTGATCCTCTGGGGAGCAGCCGCAGGTTCGGCGATGGTCGACAACATCCCGTTCACCACGGCGATGCTCCCTGTCGTCGACTCCATCCAGGGTGATGATTTCAATGATGGCCTCTGGTGGTCGCTCGCCCTCGGTGCGTGCTTCGGCGGGAACGCGACGATCATCGCCGCCGCCGCGAACGTCGCCGCGACCGGAATCCTCGAGCGCACGGGAAACCGCGTCTCATTCCTGCAATTCCTCCTTGTCGGGCTTCCGATCACGACCCTGTCGTTGCTGATCGCGACGGCGTATCTTCTGCTCTTCCAGCTCTGATGCCACTTCGAGATCTCGCTCTGACCGATGCGTCCGTCCTCGAGATTGCCCCGCTCTCGGAAGCCGTTTCCGCACTCTTCGAGGCCCGGGTGCCTGCAATCGCCGTGCTCGACGACACGGGCCGGGTTCTCGGTCTCCTCTCCGAACGGGACGTCCTCGGCGCGGTGTTCCCGGCGTACTTGGCGGTCATCAGGCACAGCGCGTTTCTGACGGACGACGCGTCGGCGCTCGAAGAGCTCGCCGCCCGGGTTCGCGGCCAACCCGTCAGGGACTTCATGCGGAAGACCGAGGTGCTCGAGACGTCGGATAGCCAGATTCATGCAGCGGAGCGCCTCATGCACTCGGGCGACGACGCTCTCCCGGTGGTCGACGGGGATCGGTTCGTCGGCATGCTGTCCGTCGCCGAGCTCTGCCACGCGCGGCTGGATCGCCCGATGGACTAGGTGGCGACAAGATCCTGAATTCCTCCCCGGAGGCTCGACTTTCCCGGTGTCGTCATCACTGCAGGAGTCGGCGCCGAACATCCTCCAGGCGCGACGCTCCAGTAAGGCGGAGTTCACCCCGCGGTCTTGTTCTTGTCGCGGTGAACCTGAGGTCAGTCGTAGGCGTAAAATCCCCGGCCGGACTTCCGGCCGAGCAGGCCCGCATTCTTCATCGCGACCATGCGGGCGGGCGGGGCCATGCGTGGCTCACGGAGCTTCTCGTACAGCGCCTCGGACGCATGAACATGGACGTCGATCCCGACGAGATCGACGAGCGTGCACGGTCCCATCGGCCAGCCGGCGCCCGCCGTCATGGCCGTGTCGAGATCGTCCGGCGAGACACGCGCCTCGTCGAGAACCCGAATGCAGTCGTTGAGAAGAGGGATGAGCACGCGGTTGACCACGAACCCCGGCGTGTCGTGGCAGCGAATCGGCCGCTTGCCGAGGCGCTCGCCCACTCCGAAGGCCGCCTCGACGGCGTCGTCCGAGCCGAGAGCTCCGCCCGGACGATCTCCACGAGCGGCATCAGCGGTGCGGGGTTGAAGAAGTGCATCCCGACGACGCGCTCCGGCGTCGAGACGCCTGCGGCGATCTCCGTGACGGAGAGCGCCGACGTATTCGTCGCGAGGATTGCGTCGGGCCGCACGATCTCCTCCAGCGCACCGAAGAGCTCGAGCTTCACGTCGAGGTTCTCGACGACCGCCTCGACCACGAGATCGCAGTCGGCGAGGTCGGCGAGGTCGGTGGTCAGCGACAGCCGCTCCAGAGCGCTTCCTCTCGTTCGGAAGAGGTCATTCGCTCCTTGTCGACCTTCCGCTGCAGGAAGTGCGCGATCCTGTCGCGCGCGGAGGAGCCGAGCGCGTCCGACACCTCACGGCCTACGGTCTCGTAGCCGGCTTCGATCGCCAGCTGCGCGATACCGGCGCCCATGGCACCGAGGCCCACGACGCCGACTCGACGGATCTCCGGCACGGTCATGACGGGCGCGATCCTACCGGCGCGAGCGGCGCCGTCAGCGTGGGCTCGTCAGCCGCTGTAGCGGCGCCGGCGGGCGACTTCGTCGACGCGCGAATCCGCGCCGGCGACGTACGCGAGCGGTACCAAAGCGACGATGAGTGCGATGAGAATCAATCCGAACATGACCTCATGATGCAGGACAAGGTCGATCAGTACCAGTCAGGTACATCAGCGATTGATCAGCGGAGCTGATCGAGTTGGGGGTCGGTCAGAGGCGCTCGAGGACGCCTGCGATCGCCTGGCCCTGGCCGATGCACATCGTTGCGATCCCGTATCGAGCCTCACGTCGCTCGAGCTCGTTCAGAAGCGTGGCGGTGATGCGCGCACCCGTCGCTCCGAGCGGGTGACCGAGCGAGATCCCACCGCCGTTCGGATTCACGTCGCCCTGCTCCCAGCGCTCGTGCAAGCCGGTGTCGGAGAGAAACTGGAGGACGACCGACGCAAAGGCCTCGTTGACCTCGATGACCGCGATGTCGTCCCACTCGAGCCCGGCCTTCTCCAGCGCGCGCTCGCACGCTTCGGGGTTGCCGTGGAGCATCCGATACGGATCGACGCCCGCGAGCCCGAACGAGACGAAACGAGCACGCGGCTCGAAGCCGTGACGCGCGACGGCGGCCTCGCTCGCGATGAGCATCGCCGCCGAGCCGTCGACGATCGAGCTCGAGTTTCCGGCGGTGATGACCCCGTCCGCCTTGAACGCCGGCTGGAGCGAAGCAAGCTTCTCGAGTGACGTGTCCCGGCGCGGGGTCTCATCGACCGCAAACAGCACCACCGCTCCGCCCGCGCCAACCTCGACCGGAATGACCTCGTTCTCGAACCTGCCGTCGTCGCTCGCCGCGACGGCGCGGCGGTGCGACTCGAGCGAGTACTCGTCGAGTGCGTCGCGGCTCAGCCCCCACTCGTCCGCGATGACCTCGGCGGAGATGCCCTGTGGAACGATGGGCCAGCGCTCGCCGATCTTCTCGTTGACCGCACCCCAGCCGACGTCGCCGAGGTTCGACCCCATCGGCACGCGTGTCATGTGCTCCACACCCGCCGCAATGACGACGTCGAGATGCCCGGCCTGCACCGCGGACGCCGCATTGAACGCCGTCTGCAGCGAGGAGCCGCACTGCCTGTCGACCGTCGTTGCACACACGGTCTCGGGCCAGCCGGCAACGAGAACGGCGCCCCTTCCGACATTTAGCGCCTGCTCGCCGACCTGGGTGACACATCCCATCTGGACGTCCTCGATCTCGCCGGGGTCGAGGTCGACGCGACCGACGAGGCCGTTCAGGACCTGCGCGGCGAGCTCGTCGGCGCGAATCTCGGAGAGCGATCCGTTCCGTCTCCCGATCGGGGAGCGGACGGCGTCGACGACGTAGGCGTCAGCCATCGGCGACAGCATAGAGGCGCCAGGTACACGGAACGCCTTTCAGGTCGTGCTCGCCGCGCTCCTCGAAGGCAAGCCGATCGGGGCGACCAGACTTTGACCGTGCCCGGCGAGACTTCAGCGGGCCATCGCGCGAAAGTGTCCCACTACACTCACGCGGTGGCTACCACCGCCAACGAGCGGAAGCTCCTCATCGGCGGAGAGTGGATCGAGACCGGCGACTGGCTCGAGGTTCGCTCGCCATACGACGGTTCGCTCGTGGGCAAGGTCGCGAAGGGATCGAGAGCGGAAGCGCAGCGCGCCGTCGACGCGGCGGCCCGTGCGATGGCGGAGCCGCTTCCTGCGTACGAGCGAGCAGCGATCCTCGACCGAACGGCGCGGCTCGTCGATGAGCGCAGCGAGGAGATTGCCCGCACGATCTCGGCCGAGGCCGGAAAGCCAATGAAGGCAGCGCGGATCGAGGTCTCGCGCGCGCAGTCCACGTTCACGATGGCCGCCGTCGAGGCTCGGAAGCTCGCCGGCGACATGGTGCCGATGGACGCGTCGGCAGCCGGATCGGGGAAGCTCGCGCTCACGCTCCGAGTGCCGATCGGCGTCGTCGGCGCCATCTCACCGTTCAATTTCCCCTTCAACCTGGTGGCGCACAAGGTTGCTCCTGCATTGGCGGCGGGCTGTGCGGTGGTGCTGAAGCCCGCTTCGCAGACTCCACTGTCGGCCCTGCTGCTTGCAGGCCTGGAAGCCGAGGCTGGACTTCCGCCGGGCTGGCTCAACGTCGTCTGCGGGCCGGCAAGCGAGATCGGCGACGTGCTCGTCGAGGACGAGCGGGTCGCGCTCATCACGTTCACCGGCTCGTCCGCAGTCGGCTGGAAGCTCCGCGAGCGGGCGCCGCGCAAGCGTGTCAACCTCGAGCTCGGCAACGCGACCCCCGTCATCGTTGCGGCCGACGCGGACCTGGAGGACGTTGCGGCCCGACTCGCCGCGAATGCGTTCTCGTTTGCGGGGCAGAGCTGCATCTCGGTGCAGCGCATCTCCGTCGAACGCTCGGCGTACGAACGCTTCCTGGAGCTCTTCCTCCCCCGTGTCGAGGCGCTCGTCGTCGGCGACCCCGCGGACGATGCGACCGACGTCGGCCCGGTCATCTCGACGGGCGAGCGCGACCGCGTTCTCGACTGGATCGACGAGGCGCGCGACCGAGGAGCACGGATCCTCGCCGGCGGCGAGCTCGACGGCGAGCTCCTGCGACCCACCGTCATCGCCGACGCGCCCGTCGACTCCAAGGTTGCCTGCGAGGAGGTCTTCGGACCGCTCTGCACCGTCGCCCCGTACGACTCGCTCGATGAGGCGATCGCCGTTGCGAACGGAACGCGCTATGGGCTTCAGGCCGGGATCTTCACGAGCGACATCCGAGCCGCTCTGCGCGCGGCGACGGAGCTCGAGTTCGGTGGCGTCACCGTCAACGAGGCGCCGACCTTCCGAGCCGATCAGATGCCCTACGGCGGAGTCAAGGACTCGGGCAATACGCGCGAGGGCCCTGCGTATGCGATCCGTGAGATGACGGAAGAGCGACTCGTCGTCCTGCAGCTCTAGGCTGGAGCGATGAGCACGCCACAGGGCAGACCCGGCGATCCGGCGACCTACGTCGCCCCGGCCCCCCGAGAGCTCAAACGCGAGCGCAAGGCACTTCTCGAGATTCGCGAGGAGCGGCTGCGCGATCTGGGCGGGCTCGCGCTCGAGATGTACAAGCGTGACCGGTTCAACGCGGGCCTGGTCGTGGAGCGCTGCGCCGAGCTCGTCGCGCTCGAAGCCCGCGTCCAGGAGATCGACGCGCTCCTCGACGGAAGCGCGCTCGTTCGCCGAGGAGGAGGTGGGGCCGTGTGCATCTGTGGCGCGCCGATTCTCCTCGGGGCGAAGTTCTGCGCGACCTGCGGACGCGCGCTCGGGGGCGGGAGCGTCGAGGCTCGCCCGACTGGGATCGGACGCGGTGGGATGACGACCTGCCCGCGCTGCGCCGAGCCGTTGGCGTCGGGCCAGGAGTATTGCCTGGTCTGCGGCGCCCGGATCGACGCTGCGCAGCGACGCACGAGATCCGCGAGGTCCGGCTGGGCGCTTCGAGCTACCGCAGCGGCGGTCGTCGCAGCAGTCGGCGCCGGGCTCGCGGTCGCCGCGACCGGGAGCGACAGTGGGCGCGCCACCGTGACGACGGCCATCGGCGGCTTCGCAACGGCTCCTGACTCGGCGACGGGCGAGGCACCGGTCGGACCCTCGGGTGTCGCCGAATGGCCGACCGACGAGGCGGGCTGGACGATTGCGCTCGCATCGCTGCCACAGACTGCCGGGCGTGCAGCCGCGTTGGTACGGGCGCGCGCAGCGCGCAGGAAGGGGCTCCCGCAGGTCGGCGTGCTCGACTCGTCGCGCTACGCGAGCCTTCACCCTGGCTACTGGATTGTGTTCTCGGGCGTCTACTCCTCGGAGGCCGAGGCGACGAGTTCCCTCGACGACGCACGCAAGGGCTCGCGGACCGCTGTCGTACGGCGCGTCGTGCCCTGATCTGGCGTTGCCAGCGCCGACGACCGCGCTCCCGACTTTGTAACACTGCCGAAAAGGCGCTACACTCCTCGTGCGAAGCGACGCCTTCGCTCATTTTCGGCCAGCAGCCAGGAAATCGGGGAGATTGAGTAGGTCCTTGGACGACCACGCAGCCCAGCTTCGCTCCTGTATGTATCAATACTCGCGAGCGATCTACCGTTCGATCAAGGATCTCATCGACCCGTATGCGTCGCGCGAGGAACAGGTCGACTTCCGTCGCGCGGTGCTGATCGAGTGCGAGCGCACGATGGCGCGGCTCACCGAGGATCCTCACTACTTCGCGCGACCGGATCGTGCGCTCTTCGCCGACATCAGGCGTTACTTCCCGATCACGGCCCAGGCCCAGGTCGCCTGGTCCGTGCGCGAGGGCATCGGAGCGGCCACGTCGTTCATAGAGCAACAGGTCGAAGCCGGGCTTCTCGACGGCGGCATCGCACGCTGCCACGCGACCACGCGAAAGGGCAAGGCCTGCCAGCGCACGCCGCTTCCGGGCCGCGACTACTGCCCGTCCCACCAGCATCTCGAGCAAGCGGCCGTCGTCGCCGCGTAGTCCGCGTTCCGCCGCCCGAGTGGCGCCGGAACTCCGGGCGCGCGGACTGTAAGCTCGCACCCGGATGTCCCATGACGCCGACAAGCTGATCCGGCAGCTCTCGCTCGTGGCGTTCCTCATGGCCGAGCGGCGCCTCCTGACCGCTCGCGACGTCAAGTCGAACGTCGAGGGCTACAGCGAGATGTCCGACGAGGCGTTCGCGCGCCGGTTCTACTCGGATCGGGCGGAGTTGACCGCGCTCGGCGTCCCACTCCAGTCGCAGCGTGACGAGTTCACGGGCGAGGAGCTGTACACGTTGCGCTCCGAGAACTACTTCCTCGAGCGGCTCGAACTGGACGACGACGAGCTCGCCGCGCTCCAGACGGCGCTCTACTACCTCGAGGGCAAGTTCGCATATGCCGAGCCGTTCCGTCTCGCGCTGCAGAATCTCGCACTCGGACGGGCCGGCTTCACGGAGCCGCCCACGGACACCGCCGAGCGCGTGCGCGTGAGCGTTCCCGACTACTCACCCGAGCTGGCGGGTCGCCTCGCGAAGCTCGAGTCGGCCATCTCGAAGCAGCGCACGATTCGCTTTGGCTACTGGAGCCCACGTCGCCCGCGGGCGGGCGAGCGTTCGATGAACCCCTACGCGCTGCGTCTCGACGAGGGCAATTGGTACGTGGTGGGTCACGATCTCGACCGCGGGACGATTCGAACGTTCAAGGTCTCGCGCATCCGCGGCGACATCCGCTTCGCAACGCGCCGCGAGCGCGACTTCCGGATTCCAGCGGACTTCGACGTGGAGCGGCATCGGATCCCGCGCCCTTGGCAGATCGGCGAGATCGTCGGGCGCGCACGCGTCGCCGTCTCCGAGGATACGGCCTGGTGGGTCGAGCGGACGCTGTCCGACGCCGGGCACGTAGACGACGGGATCTTCGAGACCGACTTCGCGAACGTCGACCTGCTCGCCGGCTGGGTGCTTCGACAGAACGGCCGCGCAGTCCCGCTCGAGCCCGTCGAGCTCGTCGACGCGGTGGCCACCGCTCTTTCGACGCTGGCAGACGCGCACGACGGCGACGCGCCCGGCGTCGCGGGACCGAAGCGGACGGATCCGCGACGGCCTCTGCCGGAGCGCCCGGCCGGGCCCGTTGCACCGGAGCGTTTCGGGGTGCTGCAAGCTCTCCTCGCACATCTGCTCGCCGCGTGCGGCGACGAGCGTTCGGCCACGCTCGACGCTGCGGACGTCGCCGCGGCCTTCTCCATTCCGCTGGACGAGCTTCAGGATCATCTCTCGCTGCTCAACCTGGTGAACTTCGGCGGCGGCTGCTACGCCGTCTACGCGGAGCACGACGGCGACATCGTCCGCGTCGAGAAGGAGCTCTACGGCGATGTCTTCCGGCGCCCTCCCAAGCTCACGCCGCTCGAGGCGCGTGCGATCCACCTTGCGATGGAGTACGTCGGGCCGACGATCGCAGCGGACGCACACACCCCTCTCAAGCGCGTGCGCAGGAAGCTCGAGGAGACGTTCGGGCGCTTCGATCTCGCTGGGAGCCCGGAAGTTCGCGACGGCTCGGCCGAGGAGACCCTCGTCCGAGTGCTCTCGGACGGTGCGGAGAAGCGAGTCGTGGTCGAGATCGAGTACATGAAGGACGGAGACGAGAGCCCCACCCTCCGCCTCGTCGAGCCGTACACGATCGAGCGCGAGCTCCCTGTCTGGCGCGTCCACACCTGGGATCGGAGCGTCGACGCGGCACGGACGTTCCGGCTCGACCGGATGCGCTCGGCCCGCCTCACGAACGATCACTTCGACGCGCGAGACGGATTCGATCCGTCATACCTGCGCGATCCGCGCGTCGCGCGACTGCTCCACTCCCCGGATGTCGCCCGCTGGAAGCTCGAGCGCGGTGCACGCGCCCTCACCGACGGATCGGCGATCGCCGACGTCCCGTACAAGACAGAGGAGTGGCTTCTTTCGGAGGTCCTCGCGGACCGCGGCGAGACGGTCGTCCTCGAGCCACAGCGCCTTCGCGACGTCGTGGCGAAGCGAGCTCGGCGCCTCCAGCGCGAGCTCGGCCGCGTTCCCAGCAGACGCTGATCCTCACCTAGACGTCACAAGAGTGCGCCGAGTGCCCGCGGAGCCTCGCCGTCCTGCTCTCTCGCGCCTACTGTTGTCGCACTAGCGAACAGAGGAGCGCGACATGAGACCAGGAACGTCGCTGGCCCGGCGACTCGTAACGATGACACTCGGAGTCGCAATCGGAATCATCGCCGGCCTCGCGTCGATCACACTCGCCGCCGCCGACCGGGTCGAACCGGCGCAGCCGGCGGTGTTCGACGCGACCCACCTTCCGCCCCTCCTCACGGTCTCGGGCGAGCCAGTCGAGCTGGCGTACGACGTGCATTGCGTCCCGGGCGACGACGCCGAGGCGGAGGCTGGGTGCGACGTCCGTGGTGCCGTCTTCGTCCGGAGCGCAGGACGTGGTCAGTACGAGCGCCACGAGCTCGAGATTCGTACGGCCGACGGCAGCCGCCAGCTCTTTGCTCGCGTTGCGGACGAGCTTGCCGGACAGCCGGACGGATTCGAGTACTACGCGGTGATCGAGGCACCGGCGCTCGCCCAGCGGCTGACGGTTCCCGCAGGCGGTGCGGATGCGCCACACGTCTCTCGTCGGCTGAAGCGCCCGGTGGAGGTTGCCCTAGGCCGACACGTGTTCGGCAGCCACCAACGCGCGGGGGCGCGGATTGCGTTCGCGTCGTGGGGAGATGGCGCCACCCAGGCCGGCCTCGAACAGGGACGCGAGCTCGGCGTGACGGGACCGTCGGCGTTCGATGTCGACGCGGCCGGGACACTCACCGTCCTCGATCAGGCGCATCGCCGACTTCTCCATTGGCGCAAGGACGCACACGCACCGACTCGCACTCCGATCTCCGTGATGGGGACGATCGCGGACATCGCCGTCGGGAACGATGGAACGACGTACGTATTGGAATCCACCGCCGCCGAACCCGCACGAAACGCGCTCGTCAAGCAATTCGATGACACAGGCCGTGAGCTCGAGGCGATCGAGACGGCGGAGCGGACGTCCTCGCAGATCCGTATGGCTCCCGGAGGACCCCTCGTGCTCTCGCACCCCTCCCATCACTGGGCGCCTGTGGCACTCGATGGCGTGCCGGCCTCGCCCGAAGCACAGCTTCGACGCGGCCGCGTGGGGCGCCGACTGCGATCGGGTGGGGAGATCGTCGTCTTCCGGCGCGCGAACGAGCTCCGGCTTGCCACCATCTCCGATCCGGGCATGAGCCGGTCGTGGCGACTGACGAGCACGACGCAGCTCGGCGAGGTACAGCTCGCGGAGCCGCTGGGGGAGCGCGTCGTCGTAGTCGCGCGCATGTACGACGACGACGTCGACGAGTTCGCCGTACTTGTTCTCGACCGCATGGGCCTCGCGGATCGATTCACGCTCGATGCCGCCGACTGGGCGGAGACGGCGCCGCTCAGCCGCTTCAGGCTCGTCGGAACATCTCTCTACCGGCTCGGCTCCACAGCGGCCGGTGCATTCGTCGACCGCTTCGACCTGGAGGTGCGCTGATGCTCGTCTCTCGAACGTTGCTCGTGACCTTCGGTCTTGCGCTCGCCGCCAGCTGGGCCGGCTCGGCCGCCGCCTACCACACGCGTTTCGTCGCCGACAACTGCAACTACGCGGCACCGACCCCGGCGTCATTCATCACGCGTGACGGCTCGGCAGCCGTCGCTCTCCGGGCTCGCTACGAGGGGTACCAGTGGGGTGGCGGCTGTTGGAACGACAACGATCGTGACGACGCGCCCGGTGACCCGCACGAGGATCCCGGCACCGGAGGCGAAGGCGGAGACTGCTCGGGCTTTGCGTTCAAGGTGTGGCGCGAGCCGCTCGACACCGCCGACGCGAGCTTCCATCAGTGGGGACTCCTCCGCTTCGTGCACGGCCCCTACACGGCTGCCGCGTTCAAAGCGGGAGCGGGAGCACCGAACGTGACGGTATCCAAGTCGACGCTGATCAAGATGGACGCACTCGCGAGCGACAGCCACATCGGTCTCGTCTATGCAGTCAACCCGGACGGCAGCGACCAGATCATCGAGGCCAAGGGAGAGGCCTACGGCACGAACATCTGGACGCGCACCTATCGGGGCAGCTCGAGCTACAGCGGCGTTCGGAGAACGGGATGGAGTTCCTGAGCCGATTCGCATCGCTCCCACTCTGCCTCGGCGTCGTTCTCGCGCTCCCGCTTGGTTGCGTACGAGACGCCCCGCGGACCCCCGCGGTTCTGCTCGATGGCTCAACCGCGTTACCGCCGCCTGTCGTCCTCGAGGGGGTCGACGTCCCGCAGGTCTCGACGCGAATGCGCGTCACTCACGATCGCTCGCACGTCCCTGGTCTGTGTGCCTCGTCAATGCCCGCTCGAGCCCGGGTCGTCGAGCGAACAGGGGTGACAGGCGCAAGTGTCACGTTCTTCGGTCGCGGCGAACGCGGGGTGCATGCCTGCGACGCGACCGAGCTGGACGGATCGCGCATCCAACGCTCGTGTGTACACGCTTTCGGCCGCCTCGAAGGCCGACGACTCCGCGACCCTCGACTCAGCATCACGTGTCGCGACGACGACGGCGAGCCCGTCGCCTTCGCGTGGACTCAGCCGGATCGAGCGGCGGCGTACCTCGCAGTCGAGCAACAGGGATACGCCGAGGTGTACGCAGCGTCCGGAACCACTCCGGTACGTGTGACGACCTCGCGCATGGATCTCGCGACGTCGCGTGCGACATTCGCGATCAGCGAGCACGCACGAGACGGAGCACTGTTGCACTCCTACGACCTCGAGGCTCGCGTGTCGGGCTGAGACGTGCGCCGGGGAAGCACGACCGTGAACGTCGAGCCCTCGCCCGGCCTCGACGCGACCTCGAGCGCGCCGCCATGGGCATCGACAATCGCGCGGCTGAGCGCCAGGCCGAGCCCCGAGCCCGCCTTCTCGGAGTCGAGACGCACGCCGAGTTCGAAGATGCGGGCAAGCTCCTCACGCGGGATACCCGAGCCGGTATCGGAGACTGCGACGTCGACGCTGTCCGGAGACACGGTCAGCCGAACGGTCACAGGACGATCTGCGCCCGCGTGCGTGAGAGCGTTCGCGACGAGGTTGTCGAGCACCTGTCGAAGGCGTACTGGGTCCGCGGCCAGGACGATCGAGCCATCGACGCCCTCCCCCACCACCACGTTCGCGCCCCTCACGGAGAACGTTGCGATGACATCGCGTGCGAGAGCCGCGATGTCGACGGGCTCCGGGCGCACCGAGTCGATCGCGATATCGACGACGATCCGCTCGATCGCCCGCGAGGCAGCCACCGCAAGCCGTACGAGCTCGGGACGCAAGGTGTTATCGCCTGAGGCGTCCGTGACCGCCTCCGCGACCGCAGACAACGCGGCGACGGGGCTGCGAACCTCGTGCACGAGCAGTGCGAGTCGCGTGTGTTCGAAGTCCGGAGTCACTCGGCCCGCTCAGCCAACCGCCGCAGCGCCCACCGCGCGCTTTCGCGGAGAACCGCGTCGTCGTCGTTCGCGTACCGAGCGATGCTGGGCACGAGCGCCGGGCGCCCCACGTTGCCGGCAGCGACGAGCGCGTTGCGTCTGAGCCAGCGGGGGTCGTTGCGGGGAACGTAGAGACGGTCGAACTCCTCGACGAGCTGGGCGCCCTCACGATCGAGCCAGTCCGCGAGCGACACGACCCCGTGCGGGTCGTCGTCCGACATCCCCTGACGCCGTTTCTCGACACCGCGATTCCAGGGGCACACCTCCTGGCAGATGTCGCAGCCATAGACCATCGCACCGAGTTCGGTGCGATACGCGTCTGGGATCGGAGCGGGCGCCTGCGTCCAGTACGAGAGGCACTTCGTAGCGTCGAGCGTCCCTGGCTCATCGAGAGCGCCCGTCGGGCACGCATCGATGCAGAGCCGGCACTCACCGCAATCGAGGTTCAAGGGGGGCGAGGGCTCGACTTCCACGTCGGTGACGAGGGCGCCGATCACCACCCACGAGCCGTGACGACGCGTGATCGCCATGGTGTTCTTGCCGTAGAAGGCGATACCCGCCCGTACCGCGGCTTCTCGGTCGACGTGATCGTTCTCGTCGACGAGCACGCGGAACGCCCCTCCCAGTCTTCGACCCACCTCGGTCAGTCGATCACGCAGCTCCGCGTACTCGTCACGCCACGTGTAGCGCGGGAGGCGACCTTCGTCCGGCAAGAGATCCGGCCCTTCGCGGTAGTAGCAGAGCGCCGCTGCGACGACCGTCACCGCCCCTTCGAGCAGCAGCTCGGGGTGACACGAGACCTCGGGTCGAGCCATCGTGAACCGCATGTCGGCGAACAGCCCCCGCGCCCGGCGGTCGCGAATGCGTCGCTCGGCGTCGTCGTAGGGCGCGATCGGCGCGGCGCCGATCGCGTCGATGCCGAGCTCGGTCGCCAGCTCCATCAGCTCGGTGCCGGTCATGCGAGGATTCTGCCTCGTGAAGGCCGTACGCATCCATGGGGACGGTGGCCCCGAGGTTCTTCGCTACGAGGACGTCGACGATCCGGTCGCCGGACCCGGCGAGGTTCTCGTGTCGCTCCGAGCAGCGGCGCTGAACCATCTCGACGTGTGGGTGCGGAAGGGCCTCCCCTCCGTTCCGAAGCCACGAATCCTCGGTGCCGACGGCGCAGGCGTGATCGCGGCCCTCGGCGAAGGCGTCGACGGCCTGGAGATCGGCCAACGTGTCGTCGTGAACCCCGGCATCCCGCACGACGGCCGAATCACCGTGATCGGCGAGCACACCGACGGGACGTACTGCGAGCTCAAGACACTCCCTGCAGCGCAGCTCCATCCGCTCGACGACGCGCTCTCGTTCGAGGAAGGGGCCGCGTTTCCGCTCGTGTTCGAGACCGCGTACCGCATGCTCGTCACCAAGGCATCGCTGCGCGAGGACGACTGGGTGCTCATCTGGGGAATCGGCGGGGGTGTCGCACTCGCGGCCTTCGAGATTGCGCGGGCACTTGGCGCGCGTACGATCGTGACGTCGTCGAGTGAGGAGAAGCTCGAAAAGGCCCGTGCACTCGGTGCCGACCTCGCCGTCGACCATGCGGACGCGGACGTCGTGCAGGCCGTCAAGGACGCGACGGGAGGCGTTGGCGCGAACGTGGTCGTCGAGACGGTTGGCGAAGCGACCTGGGAGCGCTCGCTCGCAGCCGCAGCCCAGGAAGGGCGCGTCGTGGTTTGTGGCGCGACGTCGGGCCATAGCCCTCCGGCCCGCCTCTACCGGCTGTGGTGGAAGCAGCTCGCGGTCTTCGGCTCGACGATGGGCATGCCGTCGGACTTCGAGGGCGCCTACGAGCTCATCCGCGCGGGACGTGCTCGCATCCACATCGACAGCGTCTTCCCGCTCGCCGCGGCTGCGGGGGCACACGAACGACTCGAGTCGGGGGTTCAGTTCGGCAAGATCGTCCTCGCAATTCCGTGACATCGCGTCGAGAGCGCGAGTGTCCTCCCGGAGGGTCGGACTCAGCCGAAGCCGAGGATGAACTTGGCGTCGTCGGACATCCGGTCCGGCGTCCATGGCGGGTCGAACGTCAGCTCCGCCTCGACCTCGCTCACACCCGGTACCGAGCGCGCAGCGTCGACGATTCCCTCGGCGATCATCGCGCCAGCGGGGCAGCCCATCGACGTCAGGCTGTACGTGATCTTGACCCTGGAGTCGTCCACGTCGACGTCGTACATCAGGCCGAGCTCGACGATGTCCATTCCCAGCTCCGGATCCTCGACGCCGTGCAGCGCTTCGACCACGTCTTCACGTGTGACCATGGAGCCAGTGTAGAGACAGGCGATCTACGCGATCGCGACGAGCTGATCCGCGCGGCGGAGCACGAGATCGAGGACGTCGCCGATCGCACGATCGAGCGAGTCGTTGTAGATGACCGGGATGTCGTGACGGCGGGCGCGCTCGACGAGGTAGTCCTGGATCTCGCGAATCTGCGGCAGCGAGTCGAGGTACTTCTCGAGCGGTCGCAGTCCCTCGGTTGCGTGGTCGCGCACCCAGAAGTGGCTCCGGTGCAGATTCTCGTCCTCGATCGCAACAATGCATTGGACGACGAACGCGCCTGGATAGTCCATACCGACCATTCCCGGCACGAGATGCACGCCTTCGAGCACAGCTGACCACCGCTCCGTGGCAGCACGCTCGAGCGCCGCGTCGACTCCGACGAGCACGTTGCGCGTCTGATCGAGGAATCCGAGGATCGCCGCATCGCCCGACTCGTCCTCCTCCGCGCGCGTCAGCGCGAGCCGCGCCTCGAAGCTCGAGTAGTGCACGGACGGCATGAACTCCTTCGAGAAGAACGTTCGCATCGTCTGCCGGATGAAGTCGGTGGAGGTGACGCGGGTGATGCCGAGGCGATGCGCAGCCTCGGTGGCGATCGTCGACTTGCCGGTGCCCGTCGCGCCTCCGACGAGGAGCAGCAGCGGCTCGTCGAGTCGCTGCAGTGCGTCGATCCGGCGCAGCCTGCGGACCGTTCGTGCCGCCTCCTCCTCGCCGATGAGCTCGGAGGCGAGCTCTCCGAGCCGGTCGAGGTCGAGCGACATCGCGCCTCGCTCGGCGAGATCCCGGTCGGCGCGGCGCGCGATGAGGTACGCGCGCTCCGGATCGAGCCCCGTGACGACGAGCGCACGCGCCATCAAGCCCTTCGAGAACGGCACCTCGTCGCCGAGCGGCAGAGGGAGACGGTGGCGGCGCTCTCTCATCCCTGGAATTTGGCCACGCCGAGCAGTAGCTCGTCAAGGTCCGGCTCGCCGGGCAGCGCGACGACGTCGTTCGCGGCAAGCACGACTTCGGCCCCTCTGGCGAAGGCCGCCTCTGCGACGACGTCGATCGCTGCCGCCTTCAACTCGACCAGATAGACCTCTGCGGACACGGCCTCGAGCTCGTCTCGGAGCGCTTCCCGGTCTGCGAGGTTGCCAGACATGTGGACGACACGCGCCCCGAACACGTTCTCGAGATGATCTCGGAGTCGCGCGACTGCTTGAGCGGGTGCGGCAGAGAAGTAGGCCACCTTCCGATCGCGAATATTGGCCAGGGGGCGAGGATGCAGCCTCGTCGCGACGACCTGAACGTTCCGACGGGCGGTTGCTCGGACACGCTGCCGGACGTGCTCCCACTCGGAACCGGCCTCAGCCATCGTGAGAACAACGAGGTCGGCGACCAGGAGTCGAAAGGCGTTCAGGTAGCCGGCCACGACGTGTGGATCCTGATGCGCGCCCGCGACCACGACGGTGCGATCGGCGTCGATCGGCGGAAACGCCGCTCCGCTGCCGTCGAACACGACGAGGTCGGGATCGAGCGACACGGCGACACGCGCGCCCTCGGCGACGTTCGAGATCGCGACCGCTCCGGCCAGTCCGCCGCCGCAGCGCCGGCAGCCGACCGTCGGCACCCCGACGAGCGCGGCGGTCTCGAGATGGTCCGACGCAGCGTGCCGCCCGGCGCGTGAGAGATCGAGAAGAGCCTCGACGGTCGGCGGAGCCCGGATCACCTCGGGCTCGGGCGGCCCCCCGCGGCCCATCGCGACGACGACCACGTCGTGATCGGCCGAGAGCAGTCGCGCGAGATGGCCGGTCACTGCCGTCTTCCCGACGCGCTTCCCCGTCCCCACGACGGCGATCGATGGCAGATCGAAGGGAGCTCGCTCCGGCGGCTCGAAGCGGAAGTCGGCCCCGACGTACGGGACGCCGCGTGCAAGCACCCTGCTGACGAGCGCGAGGCGCTCGGGCGGTCCGAGCACTGGCTCGTCGGAGAGGTCGACGACGACGTCGGGTGCATATGCGGCGATCGCCGACTCGACGTCGGCCGCGAGCGGCACGCCGTACTCCTCACCTCCGCGCAGCTTCTCTTGACCGCCGATGAGTACCGCCGCGGCGAAGTCGTACGGAAGCTCCACGAGAGCGTGACGCACGACGGCGGCGTAGTGCTCGCCGTCGACGATCGCTACCGCCCTCACGTGCGCGCCGTGACCTCGTCCTCGATGGTGCCCGTGAACTTCGCGTACTCGAGCGTGTCGAGTGAGAAGGACACGAGCCGCTCCTGGCCATGAAAGGGGTGACGACGCCAGACGTCGACTTTTCGATCTGCGATCTCGATGATGTTGTAACAGGGCCTCGTGTTGCCGCGGAGCCGCAGCGACGAGACCGTCCCGGCGTTCACGACGAAGAGATCCTCGAGCCGCCAGACGTAGGGCACGTGCTTGTGTCCCGACAGAACGAGGCGAACACCAGCACGCTGGAGACACTCGATCGCGTCGCCGGCGTCGTAGACCACGTTTCGCTCGCGGCCGGTGCCGGGCACGGGGAGCAGATGATGGTGCAGGACGAACACCTTGAGATCGGCCGGCTCCGCGAACTGCTCCTCGATCCACCGATACCGTCCCCGCCCGATCTGCCCGTGGTCGAGGTCGGGCTCGCTCGAGTCGATGGCGACGATCGAGACAGGCCCCTTGCGTAGGACCGAGTTCCGGTCGCCGAACATCTCCTCGAAGTGGACGTAGCCGACGTTGCGGGAGTCGTGGTTCCCGGGGACGACCACGAGCGCATCGCAGTGGATGCGGTCGAGGTACTCACGCGCCGTGAGGTACTCGTGCCGGAACCCGAATGTCGTCAGGTCGCCCGAGCAGACCACGACATCCGGCTGCAACTCGTTGATCTCCCCGATCGCGCGCTCCAGCAGGCTCGCCTCGAAGTACGTCTCCCCGCAGTGCAGGTCGGAGAACTGCGCGATCCGGAACACAACCCAAGTCTACGGCCCGTTCGAGGAACGTCCGGGGCCGTTGCTACGGTGGCGCGGGTGCGGTTGGCAAGCCCGGTTTTCCAGGCATATTGCGGCAACCAGCCTCCACGGTTCGCGAACCGGATCGAGGTCGAGTGCGCCAAGATCCTCGATTACTACGGTGTTCCGTGGGACTACGAGCCGCACTCCTTCGTTCTCGAGCGAGACGCGAACGGACGCGTCGTGAGCGCGTTCACGCCGGACTTCTATCTCCCGGAGCAGAACCTGTTCATCGAGGTGACGGTCATGAAACAGTCGCTGGTGACGCGCAAGAACCGCAAGCTCCGCGAGATTCAGCGCCTCTACCCGCACGTGCGTGTGAAGCTCTTCTACCGGCGGGACATCGAGCGGCTCGCGCAGCGCTACCGGCTGCAGCTCGCCTCGTAGTGGCGAACGTGCCAGCATCCGAGAGCGGCGCCGTGGGCGCCGTCCACCTGACGCGGACGGAGATCGCAGCGCGCGTCGCCGAGCTCGGGAACGAGATCGCGACCGAATACGACGGCCTCGATCCGCTCCTCATCGCGCCTCTGAAGTCGAGTGTCGTCTTCCTCGCGGATCTCACACGCGCGCTTCGCATCCCGCACACGCTCGACGTCATCGAGCTCGCCCCGTACACCGGTGGGCAGGAGGGTGGCGTGCGACTCCTGAAGGACGTCGATACGCCGCTCGAGGGACGACACGTCTTGCTCGTGGAGGACGTCGTCGATACGGGCCTGACGCTCCATTTCCTCTGCCGAACGTTGCTGCTGCGCAACCCGGCAAGCCTCGCTGCCGTCACGCTGCTCGACCGTCCCTACCGACGTCTCGTGGACCAGCTCCCCGTCCGCTTCATCGGGTTCACCGTGCCGGACGAGCTCTTCGCCGGCTACGGGCTCGGGCTCGACGAGCGCTGGCGCGCGCTTCCCGATCTCCACGTGGTCAGCTCGGTCGCGCTGTCGCGCACGGCCATCGAAGCGGCGTAGCGACTTCGCAGGGTTGCGGCCGCGCAAGCGGATGCCTTCAGGGATCTCGGCACGACCGGGATTCGCGCAAGCGGATTCCGGTCTTGCGCCAAACACGCGGCCGCGACAGCGGACGCCTTCAGGGATCTTCGCGCAGCCGGAATTCGCGCAAGCGGATTCCGGTCTTGCGCCCTACAAGTAGAACAGCGGGTCGACGGCCTGGCCGTTGACACGCACCTCGAAATGCAGATGCGGCCCGGACGAGTTCCCGGTCGAGCCGACGAGCGACACGGTGTCACCCTGAGATACCGACTGGCCGATCCCGACGAGGAGCGACGAGGCGTGCGCGTACGCCGTCGAGAGGCCGTTTCCGTGATCGACGACGATGAGATTCCCGTAGCCGCCGTGCCACCCGGAATAGATAACCGTGCCCGACGCGGCTGCGCGGTTCGGCGTTCCGTACGCGCAGCCGATGTCGACGCCCTCGTGCATCCGCCCCCAGCGAAGCCCGAAGCCGCTCACGACGACACCGTCGCACGGCCAGATGAACCCTGCCGCAGACGGCTGCCCGGTCCCCGTCGACCCGGCGCTCTGCTGTGCGGCTTGGATCCGCGCCGCGAGTTGCGCGCTCTGCGCCGCTAGCGCCTCGACCTCGTGGAGGTACTCCTCACGCGTCTCGCGCGTGTCTGTGAGAGCGCTCGTCTTGAGCTCCTCGACCGTCGCGAGACGGTCGCGATCCTCGGCAAGCCGATCTCGCGCCGCGCGCGCCTCCTCGGTTCGCGAGCCGATCACGGAGACGGTCGCCTCCTGGAGACGCCTCGTGCCGATCGTGGCCTTGCGCTCGGCGGCAGCCGCGACTCGGGCTTTCTCCACCTGCCGGGCAATGCGCCGATCTTGCGCACCGATCCGCGACAGCAGCTCGACGCTGTCGATGATCTGGTCGAAGCTCGTCGCCGAGACGAGGAAGGCGAGAGCATCCGGCGGCTCGTCGATGTAGGCAGCTCGGACCCTCGCTTCGAGGATCGCCACGGCCTTCGCGTACTCGATCTGCAGGCGCTCCAGGCGTTTCGTCTGCCTCGCAAGAAGCACAGTGAGCTCGTCGAGGCGCGCCCGGGCCGACGCGAGCTCCGCTTCGAGCGTCGACACGCTCGCTTCGGCGCTCTCGACCGCCGCCTGCGCATCCTCGAGCTCGGCGACGACGGCGGAGAGCTGCGACGTGAGGACACCCTCCTGCGTCTTCGACTCGGCGATCTCCGATTGCAGTGCCGCGATCCGCGCGTCCACGGCCGCCTTCTCGCCTTCCGGGGTCTGAGCGGACGCGGACGCGGCCACGACGAGCGCGAGCCCAAGGCCGACGACAGCGATGGCTCGCCGTCCCATCCCTCTAGTTTCGCTCACCGGCTGGTCGAACCTTCCCCTGGGCGCGACCGAGCTCCTGCAGCGCCGAGGCCGCGTCGCGGCGCAGCGGCCCTAGTTGAGCCCGGTAGTCCTCGTCCGAGACGGTACCCGTGCGGTGTTCGAACTCGAGCTCCTTCAAAGCCGCGAGCGTGCGATCCCGCTCCTCGAGCAGCGCGAGCCGATGCCGCTCTGCGTCGTCCAGATCGTCGAGCTCGTCCGACTCGGGCTCGGGCTCGCGAATGAACGGAAGCGCGACCGCGACGACACACGCGACCGCAAGTGCCGCGGCGAGCACGAGTGCCAACGTCAATGTGTCGCGGGGATGCCGACTTCGGATGCGCGTGCAACGAGACGTCGCTGCTCGCGCCGGTCGGGCCAGAGTGTGATCAGCGATCCGATCAGGAAGACGAGCCCGGCGAGCCAGATGAGGTTGACGAGCGGCTTGACGAACACCCGAAAGTAGATGCTCCCGTCGGGATCGATCTGCTCGGCGATCACGAAGAGGTCCTCCCCCGTCAGCCGGTCGCTGCGAATGCCCACTTCGTTCGATACTTGATCCTCGATCGTGTATGCGTTCTTGCCCGCCTGCACCGTTCCGAGCGCGCGATCACCGCGGCGGACGTCAAGGGTCGCGCGAATCTCGGTCGCATTCGCGCTCGCACGCTCGTCGAGCGACCGGTAGACGAGCGTGTAGTCGCCGATCCGGAGTGCGTCACCCCGAGCGAGCTTCGCCTCGGCGACGGTGTCGAACGCGCTCGATCCGGCGACGCCGATCGCGAGCATCACGATTGCCGCATGCACCACGTAGCCACCGTAGCGCCGGCGATTTCGCGAGATCAGCGAGCCGAACGCCGAGGGCCACGACGCCGCGCCGAGCGCCTTCCGCGCGCGTGTCCCCCGCACGAACTCCATCACGATCGTCGCAATCACGAACGCGGAGAACGTGTAGGCGACGAGCCCCGGAACCGAGCTTCCGGCTCCGAGGAGCAGCAACACCACGCCGGTCGCGAGCGCGACGCCCGTGGGCCAGCGAAACGTCGTCGCAAGGCTCGCGAACGAGGCGCGCCGCCACGCGATGAGCGGTCCGATCCCCATGAGCAGCAGGAGCGGCAAGCCGAAAGCGCGCAGGAAGAAGTCGTAGTACGAGCGCCCGAGGACGATCGCCTCGCCGCGCACGGCCTCCGAGAGCATCGGGTAGACGACGCCCCAGAGAATCGCGAGGCAGAGCGCGAGCAGCAGAAGGTTGTTGTAGAGGAAGGCGGCCTCGCGCGAGATCGGCGACTCGAGCTTCGTGGGCGAGCGTAGCCTCGGGAGGCGCGAAAAGACGAGCCCGAGCGAGACCGCCACCACGACGGCGATGAACGCGAGGAACCACGGCCCGATCGAGCTCTGCGTGAACGAATGGATCGAGTTGACGACGCCAGAACGCGTCAGAAACGTCCCGAAGAGCGACAGCGAGAACGCGAGGATCACGAGGAGGACGTTCCAGACTCGCAGCATCCCGCGCTTCTCCTGGATCATCACCGAGTGGAGAAACGCCGTTGCGGCGAGCCACGGCATCAGGGCCGCGTTCTCGACCGGATCCCAAGCGTAGTACCCGCCCCAACCGACCTCGACGTATGCCCAGTGACTGCCGAGGAGCTGGCCGATCCCGAGTGCCGCCCAGGCGAACAGTGTCCACCGACGGGTCGCGATGAGCCACCGCTCGTCGAGCTTTCCCGAGAGGAGCGCACCGATCGCGAAGGCGAAGGGAACGGTCAGCCCGACGTATCCGAGGTAGAGCAGCGGCGGATGGGCGAGCATGTACGGGTTCTGGAGGCTCGGTGTCATGCCGGCGCCGTCTGGCGGAGCCATCTGGGTGGTGAACGGGCTCGCCACCACGACGACGAGGAAGGCGAAGAACGTCGACACCGCCGCGAAGACCGGAACGACCCACACGATCAAGTCGCGAGCCCAGCTTCGATTCAGGCTCACCGCTGCGGCGCCGAAGCCGGTGAGCACGAGCAGCCAGAGGAGCAGGGAGCCCTCCTGCCCGCCCCAGAAGGCCGAGATGGTGTACGCCGTCGGCAGCGCCTCGCTGGTCGAGCGCGCGACGTACGTGAACGAGAAGTCGTTGCGCAGCAGTGCTACGAGGAGCACGACGGCGGCGACGGCAGTTGTCGCGAACGACGCGACGAGCGCGTTCTGTGCGGAGCGCGCGAGCCGCCGACGCCCGAGGTGCGCAGCGGAAGCTCCGGCGACGAGAGCGTAGAGGGAGAGGCCGAGGGTGACGAGGAGCGCGGCGCGACCCAGCTCAGGCATGAGTCGGGGTCAGACGGAGTCGCCGCTCTGCTTCGGCGCGTACTTCGACGGGCATTTCGTGATCATCGAGCCGGGCTGCGCGACGAAGGTGCCCCTCCTCAGCGCACCGTCGACGACGATGTGGCGCCCGACCTTGAAGAGATCAGGCACCGAGCCCGAATAGAGGACCGCAACGGTCTTCCGGCTGTCTCCGGAGATGTCCTTGAGCTTGAAGCGCAGTCCCCCGGCGTGGGCGTCGCCGCGCACGGGACCGACCACGAGGCCCGCGAGCTGCACGTCACCCGATCGCCCTGCAAGCTCGCTCGGAGCGAGCGACGGATTGCCGCCACCTGCAATGGACGTGTACAGCAGGAACACCGCGAGGACGCCCGCCACCGAGAGTGCGATCACGAGCCGCGCCGGACTCGCCTTCCGAGCCATGCCGAGAGTCTAGCCCCGTGACCGCGTAGAGTCTCTGAACAGCCGCTTACGCGGCGCGCTCAGCCGGATCCCGCTCCGAGAACCGGCGATCAGGCATGCGATAGCCGTGATCGACACAGAGCGACCCCGGCGACTCCTCGGTGAACGCATCGCAGTACCCCTTGCCGTAGGCAGCACGGATGAATGCCGCCATGATCTCGAGGCTCCAGTCGGACACATCTGCCGCCTCTCGCCACAGATCGGCGAGCCGGAGGTCGATGTCGAGCTCGAGGAGATCGATTCTCGACGGGCTGCGGGAGAGGTCTCTGGCCATGCGCCGAGCGTACGGGTCCTGTCGGACGGACTCGGAAGGCCTGCTACTGCTCCTCTCCACGCACGGTGAACGGCACGGTCCAGTCCTGATGTGAGTCGCCGTCGATCGTCAGCCGCCACTCGTAGCGACCGGGCTCGAGCGGCAGCGGCGTCGAGTTCACCGCGACCGGGAAATCGAGTGGCGTGCCCGGCTTGAGGCCGGGTGGTCGACCGACTTCGAACTCTCCGCCGAACGCGACGACCTGGTCGGCGTCGTCGTCGTCCTCGAACCCGATCGGCGAGCCGTCTGCATCCAGGAGCTCGACCGAGAACACGTGGCGCGTGTTCGCCTGATCCCACGGCACCTGGATGAGCAGACCGATTCCGAAAGACGCAGGCTCCGGCCCGGTCTGCGACCAGCCGCCCCCGACGATCGTCAGCTTGCCGTCCGACACGACGGCGTAGTCGGCCAGAAGCATCGTCGCCTTCACGAACGGGAGCCAATCACATCGGTACTACGATCGTGTGCGTGGCAGCGCGTATTCGTCTCGGGCCGGCACGCATGCCGTCACGGGAGTCACCCGAGCGGGCCATCGAGATACTCGTCCAACGCGGATACTCGGCCTGCGAGATCGACTTCGAAAGCGGCTTCTGGATGGACTACCCGTTCGCCGAGCGGCTCGGCGAGCTCGCGCGTGAGAGCGACATCGCACTGTCCGTTCACGCACCGCTCTTCGGCTTCATGGGCCACCTCGAGGCAAGCGGGCGGAAGTTCACGTCGGCCGTCGGCGCACTCGACCGCAGCGCGGGCATCGTCGCGGCGAGCGGTGCCGAGCTCGTCGTCTTCCATCCGGGCTTCCTGCTCGGCCGCAGCCGCGAAGACGCGATCGACGCGGTCGTCGAGCAGCTGAGCACGCTTCGAAAGCGGCTCGCGGGAAAGGATCGCGCCGTGCCATTCGGGATCGAGGTCATGGGGCGCGTGCGCGACCTGGGATCCGTCGACGACGTCGTCGAGATCTCGCGGCGCGTCGACTGGGTGCGTCCAGTGCTCGACTTCGCGCACATGCACGCAACGAGCGACGGTGCGTTCCTCGAGGCACGGCCATTCGCCGAGGCGCTGGGACTGGTCGATGCGGTGCTCGAGCCGGAGGCGCCGTTCCACATCCATTTCTCCGACATCGCGTTCGCCAACCGCAACGAGACGAAGCACCTGCCGTACGGAGAAGGGACGCTACGCGCGGACCCGCTCCGTGACGCGCTTGCGGGCTTCGAGCGGCCCGCGACCGTGATCTCGGAGTCGCCCGACGAGGAGTCGAGTCAGGCGATCCGCTCGGCCCTGGCGGGATCCGAGGGCACGAGCTCGTCGATTCGCGACTGACAAGCCGCAGCCTCGTCGTCGCGGTCGCGATCCCGATAGAAGGCGACGAGCCGCTCGAGGATTTCGAGCTCGAGAGCGGCGAAGCCGGGGCTCATCCCGGCAAGAGCCTCGCGATACAGCGTCTCAGCCTCTTCGTCACGCCCTTGGGCGGCTCGAACAGCTGCCATCGCGCCCTTCACCGTGACGTCGAAGTGCGGGTCCTCGGGTCTCGAACTCGCCTGCACGGCGAGTGCCAGACGCTCGGCCTCCTCGACCTTCCCCAGCGCAGCGAGTACTTCGGCGAGAGCCGCCTGCAGATCGGGCAGCACCCCCCGATCGCCGCGTGTCGTCGTGATCCGCAATGCCTCTCGATAGAGCTTCTCGGCCTTGCGATAGTCGCCCCGCTTCACGGCCACGCCGCCCAAGCGCATGAGCGAGGCAGCGATCGTTGGTTCGATACCGAGCTCCGCCGCCGCCTGACGCACCTCCTCGAATACCGTCTCTGCGGCGTCGAGCTCGCCCTTGGTCGCCAGAAACCATCCGTAGGAGAGCGACGCACCGGCCCGTGCTCGAATGCTTCCACTCTCACCCGCAAGCTCGAGCGCACGAGTCAAGAGAAGTTCGGCCTCGTCGAGCTCGAGCCGGATGATGTGCGTCTGCGCGAGGATCTGCGCCGCCCAGGTCTGCAGGTCCTTCCGTCCGGCATCCATGGCGAGCGCGTACGCACGCTCCATGTACAGGACGACCTCGTCGACATTGCCGTGCCAGCCGCCGATGATCGCGCGAGCGGTGAGCGCATCGAAGCGGGCTACCGGGTCGTCCTCGGTCGCGAGAATCTCGAGCGCCAGATCGACGAGTTCGCGCGCTCGATCGCGATCGCCGTCGCGCTTGAGTGCCGCCTCCCCGAGCGCCGTGAGCGCGAGCGCCTCGACAACGCGTTCGTCGAGCTCCTGCGCCTGCTCCCGCACCTTCTCCATCTCGACCTGAACGGCTGCGAAGTCCTGGAGGCGCCATGCCGCGCGAGCGGCCACGTATCGCGCGCTGAGCGTCGGCCGCAACTCCAACGCGCGTAGGCCGAGCTTCCGTGCGTTCGCGTAGGCCTCCCGTGCGATCGCTCGCTTCGCAGCCTTGACGAGCGCACCGGCAGCTTCTTGTGCGAGCTCCTCCGGCGGCGCCCCCTCGAGCTCGGTGAGGTACTCGACGGCCTGGTCGAGGTGGTACGCGCGGATCTCGACCAGCTCCTCCCCGGTGCGCTCGGCGAGCCACTCCGCGAATCGCGCGTGGTACTGCGCTCGCGCGAGCTTCGCCATGCCCGCGTACGCGACCTCGCGAATGAGCGCATGCTTGAAGCGATACGCGATCTCTCCGGAGATCGACGAGCGAGGCTCACGCAGCAGAAACTCGCGCTGGAGCAGGTCGTCGAGCAGCGCCTCGTGCTCCGTGACGTCCGGCGACAGATGCTCGAGCGCGCCGCGCCAGAAGACCCGTCCTACGACCGATCCGCGCTGAAGAAGCGTCTTTGCGGACGGATCCAGGTGGTCGATCCTGGCGGCGATCAGCGCCTGGAGTGTGTCCGGAACGCGGTCGGCCGACCCGTTACCCGATCCGCTCTCGATGAGCATCCGGATCGTCTCCTCGACGAACAGCGGATTCCCCTCAGCACGATCGAGTGCCGCCTGCGGCAGCGACATCGGACGCTCCCCGGCCGCGCCGGCGAGCTGGCTCAGGAGCTGCTCCACGAGCTCCGCGCTCTCTTCCTCCGACAGGGGCTCGAGCTCGATCGCCGTCGAACGAACGCGTCCTCCACCCCACCCCGACCGCGCATCGAGCAGTTCGGGCCGGGCGAGGCACAGGATGAGAACGGGCGCGCGCACCCAGTCCGCGATGTGCTCGATCAGATCGAGCAGCGGCTCTTCGGCCCAGTGGATGTCCTCGAAGAGAAGGACGAGCGGCTGGACCTCCGCGATACCCTGCATCACCTCGCGCGCCGCCCAGGAGATCTCCTGCGGGCTTCGCTCCCCCTCGAGCGCCTCCATCAACCCGGCGGCGAGACCGAGGACATCCGCAACCGCCTCTTCGGCGCAGCACTCGCGGAGCTTCTCGAATGCCTCCTCGAGCGGGTCGTCGTCGGAGATCCCGGCCGCCGCCTTCACCATCTCGCCGAGGGGCCAGTACGTGACCCCCTCGCCGTATGGAAGCGCGCGGCCGATGAGGACGCTCGCCCGCTCGACGCCGTCGAGGAACTCTCGCGCCAGGCGGCTCTTCCCGACGCCGGCCTCGCCGTAGATCGTGAACAGGTGCGCTCGACTGTCGCGAAGGCTCCGGTTGAACGTGTTCTCGAGGAGCTCGAGCTCGGCCTCGCGACCGACGAGCGGGGCGCGAGGGCCGAGGGGACGAGCCGGGCCGTCGAGCATGTCGACGACCCGCCAGGCGCGCAGTGCGCCGTCGACGCCCTTCAGCTCGAGCGGGCCTGCATCCTCGACGACGAGGCTCCCAGCTGCGAGACGGTAGGCGGTGGGACCGACGAGGATCTCTCCGGGCCGTGCCGCCTCCTGGAGCCGCGCCGCGAGATTGACCGCCTCACCCGTCGCAAACGTCGAGTCGGAACCGTCGACGACGACCTCGCCCGCCTCGATCCCGATCCGAGCCTCCAGTTCGAGCTCGTCCACCGCCGCGCGCATCGCGAGCGCGGCGCGGGTCGCCCGCTGCGCGTCGTCCTCGTGGGCCTGTGGAACGCCAAATGCAGCCATCACCGCATCTCCGGCGAACTTCTCCACGATGCCGCCGTGCTGGACGACGCACGCCGAAACCTTCTCGAAGAACGCGTTGACCCGACGCCGCACGACCTCGGGGTCGGCTGCCTGCACCAGACGAGTGGAATCGACGATGTCGACGAATAGGACCGTCGCGAGCTTGCGTTCCATGACTGAAGTGTAGAAACGCCGACGGGGGCGAGTCGCATCCCGTCGTTAGCATCCGGCCGTGCTCGATCCTTCCGTCTTCAAGGCGTACGACGTCCGCGGGATCTACCCGAGCGAGCTGGACGAGGAAGGCGCGTACCGCGTCGCACGCGCATATGGCGAGCACTTCGAGCCCAGGAGCGTGGCCGTGGGTCACGACATGCGCGTCTCTTCTCCGGCCGTCTTCGAGGCCGTCGTGAACGGGATCGCCGACAGTGGAGCCGATGTCGTCACACTCGGGCTCGTCGGGACGGAGATGCTCTACCACGCGGTCTCGGAGCTCGGCCTCGACGGTGGAATCTGCGTCACCGCGTCTCATAACCCGAAGGAGTACACCGGGATGAAGATCGTGCGCCGCGGCGCGCTCCCGGTCGGCGGCGACTCCGGCCTGGTCGAGATCAGAGCTCGAGCCGAGGCGGGCTTCGGAGAGGTCGAACGCCGGGGGGTCGTGCGAAGCGAGGACGTCTGGCCCACCTTCGTCTCGAAGGTGCTGTCGTTCGTCGACGTCGACTCCATCCGGCCGCTGCGGGTCGTCGTCGACGCCGCGAACGGCATGGCCGGGGCCATGCTCCCGGCGGTTCTCGAACGCCTGCCACAGCTCGACGTCGTGCGCTGCTACTTCGAACCCGACGGAACCTTCCCGAACCACGAGCCGAACCCGCTCCTCCCGGAGAATCGCGAGTTCATCGTGGCGAAGGTCGTGGAGGAGCACGCCGACCTCGGAGTCGCGTACGACGGCGATGCCGACCGCTGCTTCTTCGTCGACGACACGGGCGAGTTCGTCCCGGGTGACTTCGCCACCGCGCTTCTCGCCGAGGCCGTGCTCGCGCGGGCGCCCGGCGAGAAGGTCATCTACGACGTCCGCGCGAGCTGGGCCGTACCCGAGACCATCGAGCGAGCTGGGGGAGTTCCGCTCGTGAATCGGGTCGGCCATGCCTTCATCAAGCAGCGCATGCGCGCCGACGACGCCGTCTTCGCAGGCGAGGTGTCGGCCCACTACTACTTCCGCGACTTCGCGCAGGCGGACACCGGCGTTGTCCCGTTTCTCGTCATGCTCGAGCTCGTCTCACGGAGCGGGACGACACTCTCGGAGCTGCTACGGCCCTACCGCGAGCGCTTCTTCCTGACCGGCGAGATCAACACGCCCGTCGTCGACGTGCCGCTCAAGCTGCAGGAGCTCAAGGAGCGCTACGTGGCGGAAGGCGGTCGCGTCTCTCATCTCGACGGAGTCTCGATCGACTTCGACGACTGGCACTTCAACGTCCGACCCTCCAACACCGAGCCGCTCCTGCGCCTGAACCTCGAGGCGCTCTCGGAGGACGTGATGCTCGAGAAGCGCGACGAGGTCCTGGGCGTGATCCGTGCCTAGGAACCCGCGGTGACGGACGCCCCCGAGCTCGGTCGCCCCACCGACCGGCGGCCGCCGTTCAAGTACTCGGCGCTGACGCGGGTGTGGTTCTCGGACACGGACGCGCAGGGAGTCGTCTACTACGGCCGGTACCTGCCGTACTTCGACAACGCGCGCACCGAGTACCACCGCCACCTCGGGGGCCTCGGCGTCGAGGGTTGCGAGTTCGTCATGCGTGCCTCGGCGGTCGAGTACCACGCTCCCGCGCGGTTCGACGAGCTGATCGAGGCGTTCGTGCGCGTGAGCCGGATCGGACGCACGAGCATCACGTACGAGTGCGCCGCATACCGTCTCCCGGACGACCTGCTGATGGTCACCGCAGAACAGACACTCGTCCTCGTCGACCTCGGGACGAGGCGCCCGACACCGGTACCGGACGATCTGCGTGCCGGCATCGGAGCGTTCGAACGAGGCGATCTCGCCGAGTGAGCCAGCGGCCCGTCGCCGCGATCGAGCGCATCCTCGGCGAGACCGAGGACGCCGACGACGTCCTGCGACGCGCAGTCGTGGCGCTCGTCTCGGAGCCGGAGATCGCCTGGGCGGCGGTCAGCTTCCTCGACGACGGCACGCTGGTGCTCGGCCCCGAGGCGGGCGAACCGGATCACGCCCACAGAGTGCGGATGCCGATCACCTTGCAGGGCGCACTCGTGGGCGAGCTGTGGGCGGACGGCAGCCCCGATCGAACGATGCTCGAGACAGTCGCCTCGCTCATCGCGCCTCAAGTCCTCATCGGCTGGGATACGGCCGGCGAGGCCTGGGAGCCATAGCGAAACGGCGACCGATCCATCTACGCGATGACGAAAGGGGAGGGGGCGGTTCGCTCCGACCGTGGGGGGTCGGGTTCATGCCGCGCGCCCGTCCGAGGACGAGCGCGCGGCCCCTTCCCCTCTCCCCACTCTCCTTGTATTCACGTGTTCGAGGGATGCAATCCCTCGATCGAGGCACCCACTCGACGGTAGGTGTCCCTCGATCGAGGGACTGGTTGAACAACGTGGATCGGGGCCGGGCTGAGCGCCCGACCCCGATGCTGGTTCGTTGTGTCGTTCCTAGGCCGGAGGGCCGCCGAAGGACGGTGGTGCGCGGGGCGAGCCGGAGCCCGGCCAGAACTGGAAGTGACCACCCCGGTCACCATGCCGGTGCAGCCGGTCGTTGACGAGCGACTCCATGCGCTCCTCGATGTCCGCCTTCAGCGCGGTCGCCTGCTCGTCTGTGAGCCGGCCCTCGGCGACCGCGTCGTCGATCCGCTTCGTCTGCGCCGCGACGAGCTGCTGGACGAGACCGGCGGCCGTCTTGCCCTGCTCCCTCGCGATCTCGGCGAGCGTCTTGTCTTCGAGCTCTTCGCGCAGCTCGGCTTTCGTCATGCCGAGGAAGGCGGCGGCAGTCTCGAGGACGTCGACGTGGCCGTGCCGGCCGAACCCGCCGAGACCGCCGTGTCCGCCTCGGCCGAAGAGCAGCGGGTAGTCGTCCGCGTCGATTCGCTCCTTGAGTTCCTTCGCCTGCTCCTCCGTCAGCCGACCCGCGTCGACTGCCTCGTCCACGCGATTCTTCAGCGCCTGCTTGAGCGCTTCGGACAGCTCCGAGGGCTCGACGCCGAGCTGCGAGGCGGCATCGTCGATGACCGCCTTGCTCTCCTCGCTGGGTGAGAACAGGTCCGACGCAGCAATAGCACCTGCAGCGCCGAGCCCGGCAATGACGAGCGTCACGCCGGCAACCCCGGTTACATAGATCAGCTTCTTGCGTCTGCTCATGAAGGGGATGAGATCACTCCCGGCTAAGAGGGCACTGAGGAGGAGCTAAGAAGAACTTCTGCGACTCGGTCGCGACGAACCGCTGAGCACCGTGACCCCACACTTCGCTAGGAGACGGTGACGAGAGGCCGCGCCGCGCCCAGCGTGAGCACCATGCGCGTTCCGCCGCCCTCGGCGCGTTCGGCCACCACGTCGCCGCCGTGCGACTCCGCGACCTGACGGACGATCGCCAGCCCGAGGCCGGATCCCGGCATCCCACGTGCGGCACGTGCGCGGTAGAAGCGATCGAACACGTACGGGAGATCCTCGTCGGCGATGCCAGGTCCGTGGTCGCGGACGGTGAGCTTCCCGTCGCGGATGACGACCTCGACCTCGGCGCCGGGCGGACTCCACTTGGCGGCGTTGTCGAGCAGGTTGCCCACCGCCCGCTCGATCGTCACGGGAACGCCCTGCACGGTCGCGGGCTCGAGCGCGACGCTGTACACGACCTCGGGCCGGTTGCGGCGGGCTCGCTCGACGACGTCGGCGACGAGGACATCGAGACGAATGTCCTCGGGCTCGACGGTCATCTGCTCCGCGTGGGCGAGCTCGATCAGCTCCGAGATCAGCGTGGTCATCTCGCCGAGCTGCTCGACGACGTCCGACAGCAGACGTGCACGATCCTCGGGAGGCAGCATCCGGTCGCTGGCGAGAACCTCGATGTTCGTGCGCACGCTCGTGAGCGGCGTCCGAAGTTCGTGCGACGCGTCGGCGACCAGCTGTCGCTGCGCACGAGTCGACTCCTCGAGCGCGCCCAGCATGCCGTTGAAGCTCGCAGCGAGCCGGCTCAGCTCGTCGTTTCCGGCGACCTCGATGCGCTCCGAGAGATCCTGAGTCTCGCTCACGCGCTCCACGGTCTCCGTGAGCTCGCGCACCGGCATGAGGGCGGCTCGAGCGACTACGAGCCCCAAGCCGGCCGCGATGACCACTCCGCCCGCTGCGATCGCAAGCAGAAACAGACCGATGCGGCGGAGTGACTCGTCCACTTCGTTCAGTGGGCGAGCGACCTGAACCGCGGCCCCTGGTCCGTACGCAAACGTAAAGACGCGTATGTGTTCGCCGTCCACGCGTACGTCGTCCCAGAACGCGGCGCCCCTCTCACCCGCGACCGCGAGAACCTCGTCGTCGACGGGGAGCTGTACGTCCTGCCGCGGAGGCAGGAGGATGCTGCCGTCCGTGCGTACGAGTTGCACATACCCCCGAGCACCACCGAACTCGGGCCGAACTGCCAGATAGGTGTCGCCACCACCGCCCGGCAAGATGCCCAGCTCCTGCAGCGAGATCTCAGCTGCGCGATTCTCGAGCGCTTCGTCCACCGGCGCCCGGAGCTGCTCGCGTGCGACGAAGTAGAGGAGAAGCGACGCGGCCACGACCGTGAGCGCCACCGCAGCGGCGGCGGAGACTGCGATGCGCGCTCGAAACGTCATGACTCGCGGAGCGCGTACCCCACGCCGCGTACGGTATGGATCAGGCGCGGCGCTCCGCCGTCCTCCGTCTTGCGACGCAGATACCCGATATAGACGTCGAGGGAGTTCGACGTCGGCCCGAAGTCGTAGCCCCAGACCCGCTCGAAGATGATCGAGCGCGTCAGCACCTGGCGCGGGTTACGCAGGAACAGCTCGAGCAACGAGAACTCGGTGCGCGTGAGCTCGATCAAGGCACTCCCGCGCCTGACCTCACGCGTGCCGAGATCGACCTCGAGGTCCGAGAAGCGGAGCACGGAGCCGTCGTCGTCGTTCGCTGCGCGGCGGAGCAGCGCACGAAGCCGCGCGAGCAGCTCCGCCAGCGCAAAGGGCTTCGCGAGGTAGTCGTCAGCCCCCGCGTCCAGGCCGGCCACCCGGCTGTCGACCTCGGCGCGCGCCGTCAACATGAGCACCGGCACGGCATTGCGTCGAGCCCGCAGCCGTCGACACACCTCCAGTCCGTCGATGCCCGGCATGAGGACGTCGAGAATCACCGCGTCCGCAGGCGTCGGGCCATCAAGGCGCTCCAGCGCGGCCTCCCCGTCCGCAGCGAGCTCGACCTCGTAGCCTTCGAGGTCGAGAGCGCGCTCGAGTGACTCCCGAACAGCGCGTTCGTCATCCACGACCAGGATCTTCATGGCCCGCATTGTGCGCTGCGTGGCGAATGCGAGCTCTGGTCTTAGCGACTTCTTACCCGCGCCTTACCCGACCTTCAGCCGGCGTCGCCTCCCTTTCGCCACACTGATGCAAGCCGCGATGACTTTCCGCACCCCCTTTGTCGTCCTCACGCTGATCGCAGTCCTCGCGCTCGGACTCGGGCTCGGCGCCACGGCGTTCGCCCTGCTCGACGATGGTGCAACGACGGTGGTGCGTCAGGTCACCGTCGACGGCTCCGAGCCTGTCGCCTCGGAAGGGCTCGCGGCCAGCGAGATCTACGACTCGGCGTCGAAATCGGTCGTCGAGTTGTCGGCCGGTGGTAGCCAGGGAAACGCGCAGGGATCAGGCTTCGTCTACGACCGCGACGGGCACGTCGTCACGAATCAGCACGTCGTCGCCGGAGCGTCGTCGGTTTCGGTCAGCTTCTGGAATGGCGTCGAGCTCGACGCGGAGGTCGTGGGTACCGATCCGTCGACCGACCTGGCCGTGATCCGAGTCGACGCGCCCGCCGGCCTCCTCGCCCCACTCCGCCTCGGGGACTCGAGTGCGGTCGACGTCGGCGACACGGTTCTCGCGATGGGCAGTCCGTTCGGCCTGGAGGGAACGATCACGAGCGGAATCGTCAGCGCACTTCATCGGGAGATGACGGCGCCGAACAACTTCACCATTACCGACACGATCCAGACGGATGCCGCGATCAACCACGGCAACTCCGGGGGCCCGCTCCTCGACAGCCGCGGGCGCGTCATCGGCGTGAACGCGCAGATCGAGAGCGAGTCCGGAGGCTCGGACGGCGTCGGGTTCGCCATTCCGGCGAATACCGTCCGCTCGATCGTCCGCCAGCTCATCACGACTGGCGAGGTCCGCCACGCGTACCTCGGTGTGCGGATGTCCCCGGTCGAGGAAGGCGTTGCGATCACGTCCGTTCTCTCCGGAACTCCGGCGGACGATGCCGGCCTGCGAGCAGCCACGGGGTCGGACATCGTCAACGGACAGGAGCGCCCCACAGGAGGCGACGTGATCGTCGAGTTCGACGGGCAGGAGGTCACCTCGGCGACCGCGCTCCAGAGTGCCGTCGACGCACACCAGCCGGGTGAGACCGTTTCGATCGTCGTCCTGCGAGGCGGCGATCGGCGAACGCTCGAAGTGACCCTCGCCGTACGGCCGTAGACGTACCGTCCTCAGGGTCTAGCCACACCTGGACCTTGGGCTAGTGTCGACATCTGGCCAGACGTGGGTATGCTCCGGATCGGGAGGTAGAGGAAATGGGTAAAGCACGTCCGTCCGCGTTCGTCTTCGCGGTTGCATATCTTGCTTTGGTCGTCGGGCTGTTCCTGGCTCTGGGCGGCGCTGCCTACGCGCAGTCTCCGGCTACGGATCAGTACGGCAACAAGGTGAAGGGCGTTCAGGTCTCGGCGACGGCGGGCGGCGACACCGCTTCGGCCGCCGCAGAGTCCCAGGCGCTTCCGAACACCGGTCTTTCGCTCCTCGGTGCGGTCGCCATCGGCGGCGCGCTCGTCGCAGGGGGACTCGTCCTCCGGCGGCGCGAGCAGCGCAAGAGCTAGCCGGCTCATCGGAACGTCACTCGCCCGGCAGACCCTCTTCGAGAGGGTTTAGTTGGCGCACGCGTTCGTACGCGGCGCCGCTCTCGGCGCCGCGTGCGACCTGGGCCAGTCGAAGCCAGGCGACCCAGTTGCGCGGATCCGTGGCGACGGCACCGCGATACGACCGAAGGGCACCCTCACGGTCTCCCAGCCCCGCAGCCGCATCGCCGCGCACGATGTCCGGCTCGTGCGACCAGAACAGGATCGCCTGCGCCCGGCGAGCGTCGTCACGTGCGTCGCTCCACTTCTCGTGTTCCACGGCCTCGCGCCCGTCGAAGAGCGCCTGGTTGCCAACGAGGCTCCACACGGCGAACACGCTGAGAACCGAGGTGAGCGTGGCGACCGCAACGCGTGCGCGCCCTCCGAGGATCCGCAGCGAACGGCGCTCAGCTGCAATGAGACCGGCGGAACCCACGAGCAGCGCCGTTAGTGTCAGACCGACCATCTCCCAGTGCCAGTCGAAGGCGCTGGCGGCCATCCAGGCGAGGAGTGCTCCGAACCCGGAAGCGGCGAAGCGCTGTCGCCGCGCACGGAGACCACCGAGGACGAGTACGAGCAGCGCCCCCACGAGCAAGACGATCCCGACGAGACCCAGCTCTGCGAACGTCTCCATGTACAGCGAGTGACCGTCGCGGACGATCAAGAGAGTCGGGCGTGCCTCGTACCACAGGTACTCGAACGTCCCTGCGCCGTTGCCCACGAGCGGCTGCTCCAAGCCTGCCTCCCAGCCGACGCGGAGCTGCTCGCTCCGACCGTTCCCCGACACGCTGAATAGGCGATCGTTCAGGTCGACGCCGCCGACGGCCTCGGCGTTGAAGCGCGCTTGAAGTCCCGAAAGGCCGCCTACCGCCACGAGGGCCGCGACGGCGACGGCGATCGCCGACCCGACAAGCGCGAGATCGAAGGCGACGATCGCTCTCCTCGACGGGCTGATCCGATTCGCGAGAAGGCGTGCCCCGAGCGCTGCGAGAGCGGACACTGCGATCGCGACGCAGAGAGCCACGGCGACGCGATGTCCGGCGCGGGTTGCTGCGGCGACTGGCGCATCTTCTGTCGTCAACGCGTCGTGCTGGGCCGCATACGCCACGCACATGGCCGACGGGAGTCCGACCACAACCGTCGTCCAGACCAACCGGAGCCGCCGCGGATCGATTGCAATGCTCGCCACGAGCCCGATGACGAGAGCCGCCCATGCACCCCGCGAGAACGTGAAGTAGAGCGTGAGTGCGGGTACGGGAATCGCCGCCGCCACGACGATCCCCACGCTCGTTCGGCGCGAATGGGAAGCGAGTCCGAACGCGAGGACGAGCCCCAGGGTGGAGAGGAGGCCCAGCGCGTTCCAGTACCCCAGAGGCTCCGCGAGGCGATACGTGTTGATCGGGTCGTCGAACGCGTCGAACCGATCCGGAAAGAGGCGGGTGGCGAGCGCATAGCCGCACGTGACGGTGATGCCGGCCAACGCTCCCGCGAGAACGCCGGGGCCGTCGCCGCGCCGAAGGACGAGCGCTACCGCGAGTGCGACGGCGACGTACACCAGCATCCGCTCGACCTCGCGCACGGACGCAGACGTGCTGATCGACCAGGCGGCCGACAGCGCGATCCACACTCCGAGGGCGCCCACGAACGCAACGAACGCGATCCGCAGCCGGCCCGGAGCTGTGACACGATCGAGAATGAGCAACACGGTCGTCGGCACGAGGAACGCGAGCGCGACCCAGCCCCACGACTGTGAGAAGTACGCACCATCGCTCGCGTTGGCCGCAGTCACGATCGCTGCGACCGCCGCAGCGACCACTACGGCTCTCCGCCTTCTGGTCATGCTCGGCATGCGGTCGACCTACTCTGTGCTCGAGCCATGAGACATCGCCTCGGCACGCTCCTCCTCGTCATCGGCATCGGCGTCATTGCCTGGACCGCGACCGTGTACCTCTGGAAGGACCCGTTCACGACGGCCTATACAGCGTACGAGCAGCGGCGGCTCGAGGCGAACCTCGACGAGCGGTTCGCGAGCTGGGAGCCCGTGCCCGCCGCCAAGCCGGTTTCGAAGCCCCCGCCTCCAAATCCGGAACAGCCGGCTCAGCACGATGACGTCTCTCGGGAGGCAAGGCGCTTTCGGCTCGCGAGCGACGACGGAGACGCGTTCGCACGTTTGCGAGTGCCCCGACTCGGGCTTAACCTCGTCGTCGTGAACGGGACGAACTCGAACGACCTGCGACGCGGGCCGGGTCGCCACATGGAGACGTTCATGCCCGGAGAAGGCAAGCTCGTCTACGTGGCGGGTCACCGGACGACGTACGGAGCGCCGTTCTCGGACATCGACAAGCTCGAGCCCGGCGACGCGGTCTCGGTCGAGCTCCCGTACGGCACCGTGGAGTACCGGGTGACGAGACACCGCGTCGTCGACGACAACGACCTCTCGGTGCTCGAGTCCAGCGGCCGCGAGGAGCTCGTCCTCCAGGCGTGCCATCCGCGTTTCTTCGCGGATCAGCGGTACCTCGTCTACGCGTCTCCCGTCTCGGTGAGCGCGCGAAGCTGATGCCCGACGGCTGGCAGAGCATCCACCTCGACGAGATCGAGCCGATTCAGGTCGTGAACGGAACGCTCCTGTGGCGCCCGGTGCGGCGAGCGCTCGACATCGGAGCATTCGGGATCAACGCCTATGTCGCACCGCGGGCGGGTGACGACGTCGTCGAGGAGCACACGGAGAGCTCGCTGGGGCACGAGGAGGTCTACGTCGTGCTCTCCGGCCGTGCGACGTTCACGCTCGACGACGAGACGCTCGACGCACCTGCCGGGACGGTTCGTCTTCATCCGTGACGCGGACGTGAAGCGGCACGCGCGTGCCGAGGAGCCCGACACGTCCGTGCTCGCCGTCGGCGGGCGACGCGGCGCCGCGTACGAGCTATCGGGGTGGGAGGACTACTTCGCGGCAGAGCGACACCGCACGGCGGGCGATTACGACGCCTACCTCGCAGAGCTCCAGGATGCGCTCGACCGCCGCCCGGACAACGCTGGAGCGCTGTACCACGTCGCTTGCGCGGAGGCTCTGACCGGACGGCCCGACGACGCGCTCGCGCACCTGAGGCGAGCCCTCGAGCTCAGTCCGGAGCTCGCCGAGCACGCACGCGCCGACGAGGACTTCGTTTCGTTGCGCGAGCGACCGGACTGGCCGCTGTAGCTACGACGGCGTCACGCGGTAGGCGTCGAAGACGGCGTCGAGATTGCGAAGCGCGGTGAGGAGCGACCGCAGCTCCTTCACCTCGCCCACTTCGGCCGTGTACCAATTTCGCGCCATGCCGTCGTCGACAGTCCCGCCGTACGAAACGATGTTCGCGCCGTGCTCGGCGAACGTGCGCGCGACGTCCTCGAGCAGCCGGGAGCGATCCCATGCGTCGACCGCGATCTGGACGAGGAAGCCCGACGACGCGCCTCCCTCCCACTCCACCGCGGTGAAGCGCTCGGGATTGCGCTGAAGCGCCCGCACGTTCGGGCAGTCCTCGCGGTGGACGGTGATCCCGCGACCCATCGAGATATAGCCCACGATCGCGTCGCCCGGAACGGGGGTGCAGCATTTCGCGAGCCGAACGAGGACGTCCTCGACTCCCGTGACGTGAATGCCGACCCGGTCGCTCGAGACCGCTTTGCGCGCACGCGACGGCTTCGTGGTGACGATGGGCTCGGACGCGACCTCCTCGGTCTTCAGCCGCTGAATGACCTTGTTGACGATCTGCGTGGGTGACAGCTTCCCGGCGCCGAGCGCGACGTAGAAGTCCTCGGCCTTCTTGAACCCCGTCTCGCGGATCACCTGCGCGAGCACGCTCGAGCCCTGGAGCTTGCGGTACGGCAGCTTCTGCGCCTTCAGGGCCTGATCGAGCAGATCGCGACCCTTTGCCTCCGTCTCGCCACGCGTCTCGCGCTGGTACCACTGGCGAATCTTGTTGCGCGCGCGCGACGAGGTGACGAGGCCGAGCCAGTCGCGCGATGGACCTCGGCCGGACTTCGACGTCAGGATCTCGACGAAATCGCCGCTGCGTAGGCGGTAGTGGAGCGGAACGATGCGGCCGTTCACCTTGGCGCCGACGGTGCGGTGTCCGACGTCCGTGTGCACCGCGTAGGCGAAGTCGATCGGCGTCGCCCCTGCCGGAAGCACCTTCACCTCGCCCTTCGGCGTGAAGACGTAGACCTCCTCGGCGAAGAGGTCCGTGCGCAGGCTCCGCATGTACTCGCCCGGATCCTGATCCTCGGGCTGGCCTTCCATCAACGACTTGACCCACGTGAGCCACTCGTCGTCCGCCTTCGCCTTGCTCCCGCGCTTGTACACCCAGTGCGCGGCGACGCCGTACTCCGCCTCCTCGTGCATGGCGCGTGTCCGCACCTGGATCTCGAGCGGGCGTCCCTCCGGCCCGATCACGGTCGTGTGCAGCGAGCGATAGCGGTTGAGCTTCGGCATCGCGACGAAGTCCTTGAACCGGCCGGGCATGGGCTTCCAGAGCGAGTGGACGAGCCCGAGCGCCGCGTAGCAATCGCGCGTCCCTTCCTCGCCGGCGCGCTCGCAGATGACGCGGAGCGCGGTCAGGTCGTAGATCTCGTTGAACTCGCGCCCGCGCTTCGCCATCTTGTCGTAGATCGAGTAGAGGTGCTTCGCGCGGCCGGTGATGTCCGCCGGCACATCTGCCTTCTCGAGTTCCTCGCCGAGGATCTCCGCCGCTTTCTCGGCCTGCGCCTCGCGGTCGGCGCGCTGGTCGGCCACCATCGCCTTGATCTCCGCGTACTTCCGAGGGTGCAGCGTCTGGAAGGCGAGGTCTTCGAGCTCCCATTTGAGCGCATGGATGCCGAGGCGATGGGCGAGCGGTGCGTAGACCTCGAGCGTCTCGCGCGCCTTCTGCGCCTGCTTCTGCTTTCCGAGGTACTCGATCGTGCGCATGTTGTGGAGGCGATCGGCGAGCTTGATGAGGATGACGCGCACGTCCTGCGCCATCGCGACGATCATCTTCCGGTAGTTCTCGGCCTCCGCCTGCTCGCGGCTCTGGAAGCTGATCCGCGTCAGCTTGGTGACGCCTTCGACGAGAAGCGCGACGTCCGCTCCGAACTCGGTGCGAAGCTCCTCGAGGTCCGAGTCGGTGTCCTCGACGACGTCGTGCAGGAGCGCGGCGGCGATCGTCTGCTCGTCGAGACGCAGCTCGGCGCAGACCCGCGCGACGCCGAGCGGGTGGTGGATGAACTCCTCGCCCGAACGGCGCGTCTGCCCGGCGTGTGCGCGCTCGGCGAACTCGAACGCGCGTCGCAACAGCTCCTTGTCGACGTCCGGGTTGTACGTTTCGACCTCGGCGATGAGCTCCTCGACCAGGTCTTCGCGATGTCGTTTCGCGTCGAGGACACTCATGAGTTCAGTGTACTGAGGGGGTTTCCGAGCATCGCCCGGCGGGAAGGAAGACGGAGGATGCCCGCGAACTCGGACTGCCCATGATCAGCATTCGCCGTTGGTGGCGCCGCCGCAACGCACGCCGTCTCGCACTCGTGATGCGCGATGCGTTGGTGCCCACGCGTCCCGGCCTGGGCTGATCGACTACGCCGCGCGCGGGAGCGCCGGATCGAGAAGGAGCGCTCTGAACGACTCGGATTCGAGGAGTTGACGGCGGCGCGCACCGTCCTCGTGGAGTGCGAGCTCGCCGAAGATACGGCGTGCCTCCGGCGTCCAGGCGCTCTCTCCGCCGCGCCAGAGCTCGGCGAGGCGAGCGCGAAGCTCCTCGTATGCCTCGGGCGTGTCGAACACGCGGCGCACCACGAGCTGTGGCGCGACCGTCCCGTTCCAGTGATTCTCCTTGAGCCTGAAGGCGACGTCGAAGCGGCCCGCCGCCCGGAGCCGGTCGATCTGCGTGCCCTGCCCGAACGCGATCGCGCTTCCGCCGTCGCGGCCGTGCTGTCGCACCCGAAACCGCAGGTGCTTCCCGTCGCCGACCGTTGCCGGAGCGACCGCTTCCGTCGCGGGCACGAGCAGCGTCGGCTCCGGGTTTCCGAGACCGAAGGGCGCAAGACGCGCAAGCTCCTCGGCCAGACCGAGCGTCAAGTCCTGCGCCGACACGACCGCGTCGACCCGAACGACCTCGAACAGCTCGTCCGGGTCGAGGTTCGCGTCCGCGTACGCGGCGAAGTCGTCCGCGAATGCCGCGATCCTCGACTCCTCGATCGACAGACCGGCCGCCGCCCGGTGTCCGCCGAATCGATCGAGATTCGCCGAGCACGCAGACAGCGCTCCATGGAGATCGAACGAGGGGATCGACCTTCCCGACCCCTTCCACGAGTCGTGCGAACGCGTGATCAGCACGACCGGCCGATGGAACCGCTCGGCCAATCGTGACGCCACGATGCCGATCACGCCCTCGTGCCAGTCCTCGTTCCAGAGCACGTAGCCGCGACGGCGTCGTCGTGGCTCGGGCATCGCGTCGACCACAGCGACCGCCTCGCGAACGATGCGATCCTCGACGGCTTGCCGGTCGCGGTTGAGCTCCTCCAGCGTGTCCGCGTGCCGGCGCGCCTCGCCGGCGTCGTCGGTGAGTACGAGCTCGAGCGCGATGTCCGGGCGGCCGAGTCGTCCGGCTGCGTTGATGCGCGGAGCGAGTCGGAAGCCGACGGCGCCGGAGTCGACCGCGGCCGGATCGACGCCGGCGCTCCGCATCAGCGCCTGCAGCCCAGGGCGCTGGGTCGCGGCGAGCTGAAGCAGCCCAGCCGCAGCAAGCGCACGATTCTCGTCCACGAGCGGGACGACATCGGCGATCGTGGCCAGCGCGACGAGATCGAGATTGCGACGAACCGCCGGATGCTCGGAACCCAGGAGCGCCTCACCGAGCTTGAAGACGACGCCCGTTCCGCAGAGCTCGGGGAACGGATAGCTCGACGGGCGCGTCGCGACGATCGGACAGTCCGGCAGCACCGGACCCGGCCTGTGGTGGTCGGTGACCACGACGTCGAGCCCACGCCTGGCCGCCTCGGCGACCTCGTCGACGGCGGTGATACCGCAATCGACCGTCAGCACGAGTCCGACGCCGTCGTCCGCGAGTCGCGCGAGGGTCTCGCGCGAGACGCCGTAGCCCTCCTCGAAGCGACTCGGAAGGTGCCATACGACGTCGGCGCCGAGCTCACGGAGGAAGAGAACGGCGAGCGCCGTCGCGCAGATCCCGTCGACGTCGTAGTCGCCGTGCACGCAGATGCGCGTGCCGCTCGCGACGGCCGAACGGATGCGCTCGACCGCGACCTCCATGTCGCCGAGAAGGAGCGGATCGTGTCCGGGAAGCGCGGCGTCGAGAAAACGCGCTGCGATCTCTGGCGTGTCGTAGCCACGGCGTGCGAGAACGGACGCCGTGATGTCGCTGACGCCGAGATCGCGCGCGAGCGAGCAGGCTGCGCGGGAGTCGACGGATGCGATCGTCCACGAACTCGTCACGCACGATGACGGTACGGACGAGGTCGGACGCCGTCAGGCGGCTACGACTCGCGGCGTCTGCGCACGGAGTCCGTGACGACCTTCACCCACAGCAGGACGATCCCGACCGTGGCGCCGACGACCACGACGGCGATCGGCGTGACGAACGCCATCTGCTCGAGCGAGTACTTGGTGATGGCCGCTCCGACGAGCCAGATCGCGAGCACGACGACGGCCATCACGGCCCAGAGACGGCGGTCTGTCATGTCCAGAAGCCTAGATACCCTGGTCGCGATGCTCGCAGCCAACTACCGGTCGGGAGACGACTTCGTCGTCGAGTTCCTCGGCCACCGGTTCGAGTTCTCCGCGACCGACTTCGAGGAGCGCGTCATCGCCGCCGGAGTGCGGCTCGAGCTGATCGCGTCCAACGACCTCGACGAGCACGAGGCCGCCGACCTGGTCGAGCTGGTGGCCGACGGGCGCATCGTCGATCCGCGGAGCGGTCTCGGGCTGTACGTCGTCAGGCACTGGGAGCGCGTCTCGCTCCAGAACGGCGAGTCGCTCGTCTACTGGCTGCGAAAGCTGGTCTTCCGCGGCGCATGGCTCGACCACCGCGTCAAGGAGGGACTTCTCGACGTGTCGTGGATCGACGACACCGGAGATTTCGGCTATGCGGAGCCGCAGGGCGGGCGGACGCTCCTCGAGCTCGCGCCCGTCCCCTCCTGGAGCGAGCTTCAGTACAGAGGGTGAATCAGATGCTCGAGCCAGACGCGACGACACGCGCCACGCCGAGCGGATCGCACGACGCGGGGCCTGACGAGCGCTACTCGGACGAGACGAAGCCGAACGGTCGCTCGGGATCGGGGGCCGAGATCTCGATCGAGCGAACCGCTCCGATCGGGACGATGAGCTGCTTCGGCTCGTCGTCGCCCTCGCGATGCGGGATGAAGGAGAAGAACCCGAATCCCGGCTCGGCGGTCGCCGTGGCGAGCGTGAACCGGGAGCCGTCGACGAGCTCGACGCAGACCTCCGCCTGGTCGATCCCGTGCTCGTTCGCGAAGGCGCCAATCATGCGGCTGAGCCTGCTGACGAACTCGTCGAGCGGTCCTGCCGCGCCGGGCGTCCACACGTGTGCCGACATGCCTAGAAGAGTCCGTCCTTTTCGCGCACGACGCCGATGTGCTGGCGCCCGAGCTCGGTGATGATGCGCCCCCTTGGCGTGCGCTGGATGAAGCCCAGCTGCAGCAGGTACGGCTCGTAGACGTCCTCGATCGTGTCCGGCTCCTCACCGAGCGACACGGCGAGGGTCGAGACCCACGGGCCCTCCTCCGAACTTGTGCGCGATCGAGTCGAGCAGCTCCCGGTCGACGCGCTCGAGCCCGACTTCGTCGACCTCGAGGAGCAGGAGTGCCTCCCGCGCCACCTCGATCGTGACGACTCCGGCGTGACGCACCTCCGCGACGTCGCGAACCCGGCGGAGGATGCGGTTGGCGACGCGAGGGGTTCCCCGCGCGCGACGCGCGACCTCTTCGGCCGCCTCGTCGGCGATCTCGACGCCGAGAATCCCCGCAGAGCGCCGCACGATCGTCGCGAGCTCGTGCTGCTCGTAGTAGCCGAGCCGGAAGGTCATGCCGAAGCGATCGCGCAGAGGCGTCGTGAGGAGCCCGGTGCGCGTCGTCGCTCCGACGAGCGTGAACGACGGAAGGTCGAGGGTCAGCGTCCTCGCGCCCGCGCCCTGGCCAACCACGATGTCGAGCCGGAAGTCCTCGAGCGCGGGATAGAGAATCTCCTCGATTGCACGGTTGACGCGATGGATCTCGTCGACGAAGAGCACGTCCTTCTCGTCGAGGCTCGTGAGGATCGCCGCCATGTCCCCCTTCCGCTCCAGCGCCGGCCCGGCAACCGTGCGGATACCGACGTCGAGCTCCTCGCGGATGATCGTCGCGAGCGTCGTCTTCCCGAGACCGGGCGGCCCGACGAGCAGGACGTGGTCGAGCGCTTCACCTCGCGCCTTGGCGGCCTGAAGCGCGATGTCGAGCTGCTCCTTCGTCCGTTCCTGGCCGACGAAATCGTCCAGTCGGCGCGGCCGCAGCGACTGCTCGACCTCCTCGTCGCCCTCGCGAAGCACAGGCGCCAGGAACTGGCTCACGCCGCGCTCCGCAGGGCCTCGCGCACGCGCTCCTCCGTCGGAAGATCGGGATCGACTCGCGCAAGCGCCTGCTCGGCCTCGATCAACGAGTAGCCGAGCTCGACGAGCGCATCGCGCGCGACGAGCTCGCGCGGAGCGCCGCTCGCTACGGTCGGCGCGGTCTCCGTGACCGAGCCCTCGAGCTCGAGGACGATGCGCTCGGCCGTCTTCTTGCCGATTCCGGGGATCGCCTGGAAGCGCGCCGAGTCGTCGAGAGCGATCGCCCGTTGGAGCTCGTCGGCGGAAGCACTGGACACGACCGCGAGCGCAACCTTCGGGCCGATGCCGCTGACACCGAGAAGCTGAACGAAGAGCGAGCGCTCGGCGGCATCGGCGAAGCCGTACAGCTGCAGCGCGTCCTCGCGGACGTGGAGGTAGGTCTCGACCGTGACCTCGGCAGCGCCGTCGGCGCGCCTCAGGACGCTCGGCGTCGCGTTGACGAGGTAGCCGACGCCGCCGACGTCGAGAACCAGCCCGTCCACCGTCCGTCCAGCGGGTGCGCCGCGAAGCCGAGAGATCATCGAACGGCGCCCTGGAGCGGCGATCCGAGCGCGTGGCAGATCGCCACGGCGAACGCGTCGGCCTCGTGCGAAGAGCGGGGCTCCGACTCGAGCCCGAGGATGACCTTCACCATGCGCTGCACCTGCCCCTTCTCGGCACGTCCGTAGCCACAGACGGTCTGCTTCACGCGCGCCGGCGCGTGCTCAGCGCACTCGACTCCGGCCGCGGCCGCCGCGACGAGCACGGCGCCGCGTGCCTGACCGACGGAGAGCGCGATGCGGGCGTCGGCACCCACGTAGGACTCCTCGATTGCGACGGCGTCGGGCTCGTGCTCCGCAATGAGCTCCCGTACTCCCTCGAAGATCGTCAGCAGCCGCACGTCGAGCCGCTCCCGCGCGGACGTCCGCCAGCACCCCGACACCCCTGCCCGGAGGCGCCCGCCGCTTCCGTGGACGATCCCGTACCCGCACGTAGCCGTCCCTGGGTCGATGCCGAGGACTTTCACGTATGGAAGGTATTCGCGGTCCCGGACGACGCTTCCTCGTCCTGCCCGCAGGTCAGTGACCGGCGTACGCGGCTAGCCCGGCTAGCGGCAGTTCTCTGTTGTCCAGGTGCTCAGGCGCTCGGATGCGGCGGTGACGTCGGCAGTTCCGACGGATTCGAGCGCTTCGGAGAGTTCCTGCGCCTGCTCCGCGCTCGGGATCTCTCCGGGTTCGAGCCCGGCATCCTGGAGAACCGCGATGTACTCGCCATACGCGTCTGCAAGCGTCTGGACGTCTGCGCGGATCTCCTCCGGCACGTCGTCGGCGAACTCGGAGAACGCCTCGGCCTGCTCCTGCAGTTCGTCGTCAGTGGCCCCGGCAGCGGCGGCGAATGCCTGGCTGACGCCGAGATACGCGGCGACGAGACTCCGGCAATCCTCGTCGGCAAAGTCGAAGTCCGCGTCACCGTCGGTGGTTGCCTCGTCCTCGGTCGTCGTGTCCTCGGTCAGCGTCTCCTCGATGGTGGTCTCTTCCGCCGCGGACGGCTCGTCGTCGCTCCCGCCACAGCCCGCGGCGACGAGCGCGAGAGCGAGCACGAGAATCGAGAGCCAGCGCATTGCGCGGCGACCCTAACAGGCTGCTAGGACAGGTGCTGCTCGAAGAACCCGACGATCGTGTCGTAGCACCGGACGCGATTTCCGAGCTTCAAGACGTCGTGCCCCTCGTCGTCGAAGACGAGGTAGTCGACGTCGCGCCCGAGGCTCCGGAGCTGCTCGACGAGGTCACGCGACTCGCGCTCGACTACACGCGGGTCGTTCTGGCCCTGAATCACGAGCAGCGGGCACGAGATGTCCTCGATGTGGGTCTTCGGGGAACGCTCGACGATGAAGTCGGCGTCCTTCTCGGGGTCGCCGACCGTCAGCGCGAAGTACGGCTTCCAGGTCTCGGGGAGCCTGTCCATGAACGTGAAGAGGTCGTACGGGCCGAACATGTCCACGGCGCCGCGCCACAACTCCGGGTGACGTGCGGCGAGCGTCAACGTCATGTAGCCGCCGTACGACCGCCCCACGACACCTGCCCGCGATGTATCCACCCGCTCGTCGTGCGGGAGTACCTCGGTCATCGCGTGAACGTGGTCGAGCCGGTCGAGGCCACCCCAATCGCGATCCACGCGCGTCGAATAGTCGAGGCCGTAGCCAGTCGATCCGCGCGCGTTCGGCACGAATACGGCGAAGCCCTCGAGCGTCAGAATCTGGACGAGCGGCATGGAGAACCACGCGAAGTTGGGCCGCTCCTGGCTCTGCGGGCCGCCGTGCACGTAGTACACGAGTGGCCGCGCGCCCTCGTAGCCGAGCTCGGAAGACGGGAGGTACAGGCGCGCAGAGACCCGAAGACCGTCGTGCGACTCGAACGACGCGTCCTCACCGGCCGACAGCAGCTCCGGGTCGAGCCCGAGCGCGCGCTCACGCGTGAGGCGCGCCGGCGGAGCCGAACCGCCGTCGGATGGCAGCACGTGGAGCTGTGTCGGGCTGGTCGCCGTACAGAATGCGATGGCATAGCGACCGCTTCCCTCGTCGTAATGGAGACCGTGGAGCACGCCTCCGGCGAGCTCGCCCTCGCCGACCAGCACGCGCCCGATGTCGAATGTGAGCCGTTCCTCGTCGAACGAGCCGGCGTACGCCCACGAGCAGCCGTCGATGTTGAACGTGATCGCGTAGCGATCGCCCTCGAGGCGTTGAATGCCAGCGAGTTCCCCGACTCCTTCGTGCGCAATGCCCGAGATCGTGACCGGCTGCACCTCGCCCGGACGGGCCAGATCGAGAAACCCGAGCGAGCCCGCGTCGTCCGCGAGCGTCGTGGGGAGCAGCACGCCGGAGCCACTGGCGGTTCCGTAGCCGAAACCGAAGCCGGAGAGCGGATACTCACCCTCGGCCTCGCGCTCCTCGATCGGCGTCCCGTAGAGGATCCGCCGCTCGCCGGAGGCGTCCACCTCGTAGAGCACGATGTCGCCCATCGTGTACCCGTCGGCGAGGACGACGCTGGAACGACCCGGCGTCTCGGCGGCGACGAACCCTCCGTAGCCGCTTCGCCAGATCGTCCGTGTCGTGCCACTCGCCAGATCGACGCTGATCGCGGTCGTCAGAGACTCCTCGCGAGACTCGACGGCGAAGTACGCGGTTGCGGACGTCTCCTCGACGTGCACGAGGTGCGACCGCCCACCCGCGAACGTCTCTTCGGCCAGCGGCTCCGGGAATCCACCGTCGAGCGGGATCACGTGCGGCACGTAGTTCTCGTCTCCGTCCGTGTCGAGCATGACGACGATCTGTCCGAGCGCCGGCACCACGTGGAAGAGGTAGCCGCCGACGAGCTCCGGGTTCTGGAGCGCGATCTGCGGCGGCAGCAACGGCTCCGGCACGCCGCCGGTCGCGTCCATCGCATACAGGCTCAGGTGGCCCGAGAGGTTCGAGGCGAACGTGAGCCGGTCGTTGGCCAGCTGTGGCTCGACGAAGAGGCGCGCGGACAGAAGCGACTCGATGCGATCCGCTCGCCTGCCCGCAGTGTCCGCCGCCACGATCGCCACAGGTTCGCCTAGGAGGCTACCGCTTCGAGCACTGCCTCGGGGATGTCGAAGTTCGCGTAGACGTCCTGGACGTCCTCCGTCTCCTCGAGCCCTTCGACGAGATTCATGATCCGGCGCGCCGTCGATTCGTCCGAAACGGCCACGGTCGTCTTCGGCACCATCGCCAGCCCGACCGACTCCACCGCGAGCCCGGCTGCGTGCAGTGCCTCGCGAACCGGGGTGAGCGACTCCGGCGGGCTCGTCACGACGAAGCTCGAGCCGTCGAGCTCCACGTCGTCGGCACCTGCCTCCGCCGCAGTCAGGACGAGGTCGTCCTCGTCCACCCCATCCGCGGCCACGAGCAGGACGCCGCGGCGCTCGAACTGCCATGCGACCGCACCCGTGGTGCCGAGATTCCCACCGTGCTTCGTGAACGCATGCCGCACCTCGGACGCCGTACGGTTGCGATTGTCGGTGACGGCCTCGACAAGCACGGCGACGCCCTCTGGCCCGTAGCCCTCGTAGACGACAGTCTCGTAGCTCGATCCGTCGGCGTCGGCGCCGGAACCTTTGGAGATCGCGCGCTCGATGTTGTCCTTCGGCATCGAGTATGAGCGCGCCTTCTCGATCGCGTTCTGGAGCGCGAGATTTCCGTCCGGGTCAGCGCCGCCCTCCTTTGCCGCGACGATGATCGCGCGCGAGAGCTTCGAGAAGAGCTGTCCGCGCTTCGCGTCGGCCGCGCCTTTCTTGTGCTTGATGCTCGACCACTTGCTATGCCCGGACACGGCTCGTCTCCTCGACCAACTGCAGGAACAGCTCGTGCACCCGGAGATCGTCGGTGAGCTCGGGATGGAACGAGGCGAGCAGCAGCCTTCCGTCGCGCACGAGCACGGCCTCGCCATCGAGCTCTCCGAGCACTTCGACCTCGGGCCCGACATCGCGGATGCGCGGGGCACGGATGAAGACACCCCGGAGCGGGATCTCGTCGTCGGCGAGCTGTACGTCGGCCTCGAAGCTCCTCACCTGGCGTCCGAACGCGTTCCGGTCGACCTCGAGATCCGCCACGTCCCAATGCTCGCGGTCGAGGACGATCATCCCGGCACACGTTCCGAAAATCGGACCGCGATAGGCGCGAATCGCGGCCTCGAGCCCGTAGAGCTCGGCGAGCCGCATGATCGTCGTCGACTCGCCGCCCGGAAGCACCAGACCGTCGAGACCGTCGAGCTCATCGGGCAGGCGCACTTCGACAACCTCGGCACCGAGCTTCCGAAGCGCGGCCGCGTGCTCCCGGAATGCGCCCTGGAGTGCGAGGACGCCTATTCGGAGCGACCTCTCCACCGCAGCGGCTACCAACCGCGGACTTCGAGCCGCTCGTCGTCTGCGAGCGAGCTCGAGGAGATGCCGACCATCGGCTCTCCGAGACCGGCCGAGACGTCGGCCAGCACCTTGGGATCGTCGAAATGGGTCGTGGCCTCGACGATCGCCTTCGCACGCGTCTCGGGATCGCCGGACTTGAAGATCCCCGAGCCGACAAACACGCCGTCGGCGCCGAGCTGCATGCAGAGCGATGCGTCGGCCGGGGTCGCAATGCCGCCCGCCGTGAAGGTGACGACCGGAAGCCGCCCGTTCTCCGCGACCCAGCGGATCAGCTCGTACGGTGCGCGATGCTCCTTAGCGGCGGCATGGAGCTCGTCCCCACGCATGGCCTGGAGCGCGCGGATGGCGCCGAAGACCGAGCGCATATGCGTCACCGCATTGACGATGTCCCCCGTGCCGGCCTCGCCCTTGGTGCGGATCATGGCTGCGCCCTCCGAGATCCGGCGAAGCGCCTCTCCGAGGTTCGTCGCCCCGCAGACGAACGGGACGGTGAACGCCCACTTGTCGACGTGGTGCTCGACATCAGCAGGGGTCAGAACCTCGGACTCGTCGATGTAGTCGACCTCGAGTGCCTCGAGGATCTGCGCCTCCGCGAAGTGTCCGATACGGCACTTCGCCATCACGGGAATCGTGACGTTCTCCTGGATCTCCTTGATCTTCTCGGGATCGCTCATCCGCGCGACACCGCCGTCGCGGCGGATGTCGGCGGGAACACGCTCGAGCGCCATGACCGCACACGCGCCGGCCTCCTCCGCGATGCGCGCCTGCTCGGCGTCGACGACGTCCATGATGACGCCGCCCTTCAGCATCTCGGCGAGGCCCGTCTTGACCCTCAGCGTCCCGTACTCGGCCACCGTCGCAGTCTAGCCACGCGCACCTTCACGGTTGCCTGTGGATAGCTGACATGGAGTTCGCCGAATTTGCGGCTTTCGAGGTGTGGAAATCGCCTGGAAAACATCGTGTCCGTCCGAACGATGTGAATAGGTACCCGGTACCGGCGCGACTCCTCTCCCCGCAGGCGAATCGCCTGTCCCCGAAGTTGCGCCCTACGTAAGGGCCCCGCCCACCCGGGGCCCTTACTTATCCGCAGGAATTCCCTGAAGCACGGCTGCTTCGCAGCCGTCGTCGGATCGGACGATGTACCTCTACTAGCTCCTGCTCTCGGCCAGCACCTCCGACTCGGGCTGGTCGACGATCCGGATGTACGGCTTGGGGGACTCCCAGCCGTCCGGCCAGATCTCCTTCGCCTCGTCGTTCGACACCGAGCCAGCGATGATGACCTTGTCGCCTTGCTGCCAGTTCACCGGCGTGGCGACGCGATGCTTGGCCGTCAGCTGCAGCGAGTCGATCACCCGCAGCACCTCGTCGAAGTTGCGGCCCGTTGTCATCGGGTAGACGAGCACGAGCTTCACCTTCTTGTCAGGACCGATCACGAAGACGTTGCGAACGGTCTGGTTGTCGGCGGCAGTGCGGTCGGAGGCCTCACCGCCGATGTCGGCGGGGAGCATGCCGTACAGCTTCGAGACTTCGAAGTCGGCGTCGCCGATGATCGGGTAGTTGGGTGCCGTGCCCTGGGTCTCCTCGATGTCGCGCGCCCAGCCCTCGTGGTCTCCGGTCGAGTCGACCGAGATGCCGATGATCTTCACGTTGCGGCGGTCGAACTCGGGCTTGATCTTGGCCATGTAGCCGAGCTCGGTCGTGCACACGGGCGTGAAGTCCTTGGGGTGTGAGAAGAGGACTGCCCAGGAGTCGCCGATCCACTCGTGGAAGGAGATCTCTCCCTCGGTGGAGGCGGCCGTGAAGTCCGGAGCCGTGTCGTTGATCGTCAGCGTCATGTGCTGCCTCCTTCTGGGCCGTAGCCCCTGCTTCCGGGTGGGCGAGACGTCCTCGCTCGAGTCACCCGGTCCTATGAGACGGCTCAACGCGCCGCCCAGCTCCATTGTTCCATCGGAGCACCTTGGTGTGAGATAGCCGGCGGGCGGGCACTCTGTGCGCATGGACTTCGAGAACGAGGTCGGCGACGGGAGGGCGGGCACAGCGCTCGCGATTCCTCGATCGGTGCAGCGAGCTGCGGGCGACGTGGTGCACCAGGCCTTCGATCGCCTCCTCTCCTCCGACGTGCACGTCACGACCGCCGCCGAAGGAAAGCGCCTCTTGGCGCTAGACGATGACACGGAGCAGACGACCGACGCGATCCAGCGATTCGTCGGGATCGCCACGCCGGTGGTGAGAATTGCGCTCCGCGGCGCACGGTTCACACGCATCCCGTGGGTGCTCGTGGCGTCGTCGAGTGTGTCGATTGGCGTCACCGTACGTACCGGCGTTCGGGAGCTCCGAGTGCTCGCCGCGTTGCTGGCGCACCGCTTCGAGGAGGAAACCGGCGCACAGCCGAGTGCGGCTCTCCTGCAGAAGCTGACGCTCGAGCTCTATCTCCGCCCGCGCCGCACTCCGGACGTCTCGGATGCCAGCCTGCCGCTCACGCGGCTCGCCCGGCGCTGGATCGTCAGCGGCGCACTCGGTCGAAACACGCGTGGAAAGACCGACAAGGCGCTCGACGCCGCGGAGCGCCTCGATGTCGCGACGCTCGCGGCGCGCTCATCCGTGGCGTTTGGCCGCAGTTGAACGCGGGTTTCTCAGGCGAGCGTGCGCTCGCCCCTCGCTACACCGAAGCAAGCGGACGGCAAGTTGCCCTAACCCTGTGTGCATCGCCGCGAGGGAAAGCGGCGCACGCCAGCGCGTGTGTGCGCCGCCTTGGTATCCAGCAGCGCTCTACGCGAACGCGCCGATCTGCTCCGTGTAGTACTCCATTTGGCGCTGGAGCCGTCCGCCGAGGTCTGCTCCGACGATGCCAAGGTTGTTGACGATGAGGCTCACGCGGATCGAGAGTTGAGTGAACTCCTCACTGACGCGCAGCGACGCGAGCTTCGCGGCGTCACCTTGGATCAGGATGAAGCCGGTGAGGTCGCCGCCATGCGGCTCGAGGAAAACCGGTTCGAAGCTCTCGATCACGCCCTCCTCCTGCAAGCGGGCGTAGTACCCGATGGTCTCGGCGAAAAGCTCCGTCGCTTCGCTCTCGCGCCCGCGAACGACCTCGCCCCAGCCGATAAAGAGACCGGCGTCTGCCATATCCCACCTCCAGTTCGTTGCTGGCGTCTACGAGCATTACATCCCCTCGCTGCGCGCGCATGAACTCGCCCGATTTTCTAGGGTGCGAATAGGGGTGCAACATCTGAGCTTTCGCGGCACTCGGGGCACACCAGATCCGCATGAACATGCGGATCTGGCTCTACGACTGGGTCGCTATGGGCCCGCCTGGACTCGAACCAGGGACCAACCGATTATGAGTCGGCTGCTCTAACCAGCTGAGCTACGGGCCCGCGCGCGTGAGCGTAACCGACGGTTCCGGCGAGCCGACCGCTCGCGCGGCTGACAGAATGTCCCCGTGACGAAGACGTTTCAGCTCGAGCACCAGCTGCGCACCGCGGGCGGACTGAGCGTCACCGATATCACCGAGGACGTGCAGGAGGCGGTGCGCCAGAGCGGGATCGCCGACGGCATCTGCTCGGTCTACTCGCCGCACACCACCTGCTCGGTCCGCGTGAACGAGTGGGAGCGAGGCTTCCTCGAGGACTTCGCGGTCCTGCTCAAGCGACTCGTTCCGACCGAGCACTACTACGCGCACGACGACTGGGACCGGCGTACCGAGAACGTGTGCGAGGAGGACATGGAGGTCGGCAACGGGCACTCGCACTGCATGTCGATGCTGCTCGGGCCGGCCGGCGAGTCCATCCCCGTGCGCGACGGGGAGCTGTGCCTCGGCCAGTGGCAGCGCGTGCTGTTCCTCGAGCTCGACCGCGAGCGCGACCGGCGCTGGCTCGTCCAAGTCGTCGGCGTCTAGGGCGAGCGCGAGGCAGCGCCTCGCCCCGACGCGCTCACTCCGGCGTGACGTAGGCGGCCGTGAGGCCGCCGTCCACGACGAACGCCGCGCCGTTCACGAACGACGACTCGTCGCTCGCGAGGAAGAGCGCCGCGTTGACGATCTCGCGCGGCTTTCCGAGGCGACCCGTCGGCCAGTGCACCTGTCGGCGCGCGAAGGCAGCCGGGTCGTCGCCGAAGATCGCGAGGAGGAGTGGCGTCTCCACCGGCCCCGGGCACAACGCGTTGACACGCACGCCTTGCCGCGCGAACTGCACGCCGAGCTCCTTCGACATCGCGAGGACGGCGCCCTTCGACGCCGTGTAGGAGATCTGCGAGGTCGCCGCGCCGAGGATCGCGACGAACGACGCGACGTTGATCACCGATCCCCCACCTCGCTCGATCAGGTACGGAATTCCGTGCTTGCAGCAGAGGAAGACGCCCTTCGTGTTCACGTCCTGCACGCGCTGCCACGCGTCGACGGACGTGTCGAGGACGGACGCGTCGTCGCCGGGAGAGATCCCCGCGTTGTTGTAGAGGACGTCGATCCCGCCGAAGCGCTCGGCGGTCGCGGCACACATCGCACCGACGCCGTCCTCGTCGGCCACGTCCACCGCGAACGCGAAGGACTCGCCGGCACAGAGCGAGACCGTCTCCTCCGCGAGCGCGAGGTCGACATCGGCCACGCAGACCTTCGCTCCCTCGGTCGTGAAGACGATCGCCGCCTCCCGGCCCATGCCGCCGCCGGCGCCCGTGATCACGCAGACCTTCCCGTCGAGTCTTCCCATGCCTCAGCCCTCCGTCGAGATGAACACGCTCTTGAGCTCGGAGTAGCCCTCGAGCGCCTGCATGCCGAGCTCGCGACCGAACCCCGATTGCTTGAAGCCGCCGAACGGCGTCTGCACACGCACGGACGTGTTCGCGTTCACCGAGAGCACCCCGGCCTCGGTCGCGCGCGCAACGCGGAGCGCACGAGCGCCGTCGCGGGTCCAGATCGATCCGGACAATCCGTACGGCGTATCGTTCGAGATGCGGATCGCATCGGTCTCGTCCTCGAACGGGATTACCGCCGCTACCGGGCCGAAGACCTCTTCCCGCGCGATGCGATCGTCGTTCGACGCCTCGACGAGCGTGCACGGATACCAGTAGCCCGGCCCGTCGGGAACCTCGCCGCGAAACGTCGGCTCACCTTCGACGAAGGATGCGACCGTCTCGCGATGCCCTGCGGACACGAGCGGTCCCATCTCCGTCGCATCGTCGGAAGGATCGCCGACCTTCACGCCCTTCGTGGCGTCGACCAGCAGGTCGAGAAAGCGGTCGTAGACCGAACGCTGGACGAGGATGCGCGAGCGCGCGCAGCAGTCCTGGCCCGCGTTGTCGAAGACCGAGTACGGCGCCGCGGCTGCCGCCTGCTCGAGGTCGGCGTCCTCGAAGATCACGTTGGCCGACTTGCCGCCGAGCTCGAGGGTCACGCGCTTGATCGTCCCAGCTGCTCCCTGCATGACGAGGCGCCCGACCTCCGTCGAGCCCGTGAACGCGATCTTCGCCACCTCGGGATGCTCGATCAGCCGCTGGCCCACGACGGAGCCCTTGCCGACGAGCACATTCACGACCCCTTCCGGGATCCCGGCCTCGAGACAGAGCTCACCAAGGCGGATCGCCGACAGCGGCGTCAGCTCCGCCGGCTTGAGGACGACGGTGTTCCCGCACGCGAGCGCAGGGCCGAGCTTCCAGCTCGCGATGTTCGCCGGGAAGTTCCAGGGCACGATGAGCCCGACGACACCGAGCGGCTCGCGGAAGGTCGCCGCAATGCCGCCGGCGACCGGAATCGTCTCGCCTCCGTGCTTGTCGACCGCGCCCGCGTAGAAGTGGAAGACCTGCGCGACCATTCCGATCTCACCACGCGCGCTCGAGATCGGCTTGCCGACGTTCTGCGACTCGACGCGCGCGAGGTCTTCCGCGTTCTCCTCGACGAGCACCGCGAGCCTGCGCAGGAGCCGGGCCCGGTCTGCAGGCGCGACCGCGCGCCAGGTCGGATACGACGCGCTCGCCCGCGCGACGGCGGCGTCCGTCTCCTCGATGCCCGCTTGCTCGAGCTCGGCAATCGGCTCCTCGGTCGCCGGATTCAGGACCGTCAACGCCATGGACGAGACCCTAGTAGGTGCGTGTGCGGCGGAGCCGCCAGGTCCCGTAGACGATCCAGGCGAAGACCGGCACGGCGAGCAGCGCGAGGATCCAGAGCGCCTTCCCGGCACCCGAGAGCGCGGTCGACGGCTGCCGGAGCACGTCCGCGATGAAGGCGATGGACAGCGCGAGGTAGATGAAGAAGAGCGCGAAGTACACGGAACCTCCTGGGTCGACGAAGCGGAGCGCGAGCCTACTTCGGACGAGGCGCTCTCGCCCCTACACCGTCTGCGACGCGCGAAACGCGCGCGCCTGCTCCACGAGCGCCTCGAAGAGCGCCGCGTCCTCCCCCACTTCGGGGTGCCACTGCACGCCCACGGCGAACCGGAGGGACGGATCCTCGACCGCCTCGAGCGTTCCGTCCTCGGCCCACGCGGTTTCGACCAGACCCTCGCCGAGTCGACCGAGGCCCTGGTGGTGGTGCGACGTCACGTCGGAGCCCTCTCCCACGATCGCGGCCAGGCGAGACCCGTCCTTCACCTCGACCGGATGCACCGCGAACTCACCAGGCACTCGCTTGTGGACGTCGTTCCCGACGGCCTCGGGAAGGTGCTGCACGAGATCGCCACCGCGTGCGACGTTCAGGAGCTGAAAACCCCGGCAGATGGCGAGGGTCGGCAGGTTCCGCTCGAGCGCCGCCTTGAGAAGTGCCAGCTCGCCGGCGTCGCGACGCGTCTGTGGGGTGTCGGTCTTCGGGTGGGCATCGGCGCCGTAGTGCGCTGGATCGACGTCGGCGCCACCCGAGAACACGATCCCGTCGAGCGCGTCCAGCGTCTGCTCGATGTCTTCCTCGGCCGGCGGGATGACGAGGGCACGGCCCCCGGCATTTTCGACCGCGTCGACGTAGGCGAGCGGGACGAGCGCGGCCGGCAGGTGCCACACGCCCCAGCGTGCATCCTGCGCGTACGAGGTGATTCCGATGACCGGCCTCATACTGCCTCCTTCTCCACGATCCAGAGTGTGCCGGAGATGAGGACGACTCTCACCCGCGTTCGAACAGTCGCATGCGCTCCCAGTCGGTCACGACCTTGTCGAAGAGCGCCTGCTCGGTGCGGGCGTAGTTCAGGTAGTGGTCGACGACCTGCTCGCCGAACGCGCTCCTAGCCATCTCTCCGCTTTCCAGCGCCGAGATCGCCTCGCGCAGGCTCGAGGGAAACCGCTTCGCATCGGACTCGTACGCGTTGCCCTCGAGGCCCGGTGGGAGCTCGAGCTCGTGCTCGATCCCGTGCAGCCCCGCTGCGATCATCGCCGCGAATCCGAGATACGGGTTCACGTCGCCACCGGGGATCCGCGTCTCGACCCGCCGTGAGGCACCGTGGCCGACGAGGCGGAATCCGCACGTGCGGTTGTCCTGTCCCCATGCGAGCGTCGTGGGGGCCCAGCTGCCCGCCGCGTAGCGCTTGTACGAGTTGATCGTCGGCGCGAGGAAGATCGCCAGCTCCTCGAACGACGCGATCATCCCGGCGAGGAAGCGGTCGAAGAGCACAGGATCGTCCCTGAACGCCGGCTCGCCGTCGCGGAAGAGCGACGCGTGGATATGGCACGAGTTGCCGATCCACGACTCGAACGGCTTGGCCATGAAGGTGATCGAGCAGCCGTTCAGGTTCGCGATCTCCTTCGCACCGTTCTTGTAGATCACGTGGTTGTCCGCCATCGTCAGCGCGTCTGCGAAGCGGAAGTTGATCTCGTGTTGCCCCGGCCAGGCTTCTCCTTTCGACGTCTCCACCTTGATGCCGGCGCCATGCATGCCGTTGCGGATCTGGCGGATGAGATCCTCGTCGTAGGTCGTCGCGAGCACGTGGTAGTCGAGGATGTACGGGACGGACGGCGTGAGGTCCTCGTAGCGCTGCGCCCAGGCCTCCTGATACGTCTCGCGGAGGAGATAGAACTCGAGCTCCGAGCCGGTCATCGGTGTGAAGCCGAGCGCGGCGGCTCGATCCATCTGCGCTTTCAGCACCTGCCGCGGGGAAGGCTGCACGGGTTCTCCGTCATGCCAGAGGACGTCGCAGAGGACGAGCGCGGTGCCTTCGAGCCACGGGATCCGGCGCAGGGTGCCGAGATCCGGCTTCATCGCAAAGTCGCCGTAGCCGCGCTCCCAGCTCGCGATCTCGTAGCCGGGAATCGGATCCATCTCCATGTCGAGTGCAAGGAGGTAGTTGCAACCCTCGACCGGATGGTCCTCCTGCATCTCGTCGCAGAAGAACTCCCCGTGGAGCCTCTTTCCCATCAGCCGGCCCTGCATGTCGGTGAACGCGACGACGACGGTGTCGATCGCGCCTTCCTCCACCTCCGCGCGCAGCTCGTCGAAGCTCAGCACGCGCGCAGTCTACGACCCTTCTAGAGTCGAACGATGCGCGTACTCGTCGGCGACACCCGGATCCATTTCGAGGTCGACGGCGCGCGGCTCGTGCCCGACGGCCCGACAATGCGCGAGCGGCCCACGATGATCCTGCTGCACGGCGGGCCGGGCTTCGACCACAACTCGTTGCGACCTCATCTCGCACCACTGGCTGATGCCGCGCAGCTGATCTTCCTCGACCAGCGCGGACAGGGTCGGAGCGACGCGAGCACCCCCGACCGCTGGAATCTCGACACGTGGATCGACGACATCGCGGCGTTCTGCGACGTCCTGGGGATCGAGGGGCCAATCCTCTTCGGACACTCGTTCGGCGGCATGGTCGCGCTCGGCGTGGCCATCCGCTACCCGGAGCTGCTCTCGAAGCTGATCGTCTCCAATAGCGCGGCGAAGTTCCGGCCCGAGCGCGCGCTTGAGATGTTCGAGCGCCTCGGCGGCGCCGAGGCCAGAGCAGTCGCTCAGGACTACTTCGAGCAGCCCGGCGAAGAGCGCCTCGAGCGGTTCATGACCGTCTGTTACCCGCTCTACGGCACCGTCGCACCCGATCCCGAGCTGCGGGCGCGCATCGTCGCGCGGCCAGAGGTCGGCATCCACTACTTCAGCGACGAGATCAACACGTACGACTGGTTCGGACAGCTCGACCGCATCCAGTGTCCCACGCTGATCCTCGCGGGCGAGCTCGATCCGATCACGCCCGTCGCGGGGCACGAGGAGATGACATCGGCGATCTCCGGAGCGCGGCTCGAGGTGTTCGAAGACGCCGGCCACGCCCCCTGGCGTGACCGCCCGACGGACACCCTTGCCGCGATCCGCGCGTTCGTACTCGACGACCCGCCGGGCTGACCCGCCGGTCGGCCGGTTGACATGTCAGCCCGGGAGTGGGCGTAATACGCGCCTGAGACGACAGGCAACCTGGGAGGGCACATGAGTACTGGTCAGACGCCCGGCTACCACACGTCGGAGGACGAGAAGACCCTCCACCGACTGGGCTACGCGCAGGAGCTCTTCCGCGCGATGGGAGGGTTCCAGAACTTCGCGATCTCGTTCACCATCATCTCGATCCTCGCGGGATGCCTCACGTCGTACGTGATCGCGTACGGTCAGGGTGGTCCCGTCGCGGTGACCTGGGGCTGGCTCATCGTCGGATTGATGAGCACCATCGTGGCGCTGTCTATGGCAGAGATCGCGTCGGCGTATCCCACCGCGGGCGGGCTCTACTACTGGGCGTCGAAGCTCGGCAGCCCCGGCTGGGGTTGGTTCACGGGCTGGTTCAACCTTGTCGGGCAGATCGCTGTCACCGCGGCCATCGGGTACGGGCTCGCGATCTTCGGCACGGCGCTCCTCAACTACTGGTTCGACTACCCGAATGACAAGGAGTACGTCTATCTGACGTATGTCGTGGTGCTCCTCGGTGCACTCGTTCTGAACCTCATGAAGGTCACCGTGACGGCGATGCTGAACACGATTTCGGCCTACTGGCACATGATCGGCGTCGGGATCATCGTGGTCGTGCTGTTCGTCGTGCCTGACGACCACCGCTCGTTCAGCTCGATCTTCACGGACACGGTGAACGCCACCGGTTGGGGCGGCGAGGCCGCTCCAGACACCTTCGGCAGCATCGTGTTCTGGTACGTCTTCCTGACCGGGCTGCTCATGGCCCAGTACACGATGACCGGCTATGACGCATCGGCACACGTGGCCGAGGAGACGCACCAGGCGTCGCGCTCTGCGGCCGTCGGGATGTACATGTCCGTCGTCGCGTCGGTCTTCTTCGGCTTCATCCTGCTCGTCGCGGTGACGCGGGCGCTACCGGCCGAGCCGACGATCGACCTCTACATCATCCCAACGAGTTGGGTTGCGGCGATGGGCCAGAGTTGGGGGACGTTCTTGCTGTTCATCTGCTGCGTTGCCCAGTTCTTCTGCGTCACGGCATCGACGACGTCGGCGTCGAGAATGCTCTTCGCGTTCTCGCGCGACCGGGCGGTGCCCGGACACCAGCTATGGCGGCGAGTAGCGAAGAACCGCGTCCCGACCTACGCCGTAATCGGGATCCTCGTGGCATCGGCGGCCATCATGCTGCCGACGCTCTACAACTTCTTCGTCGGCTACTACGTCGGTACCGGAATCGCAGTCATCGGCCTCTATATCGCGTTCATCCTTCCGGTGATCCTGCGCTTCAGGATGGGAGACAGGTTCGAGCCTGGGGCGTGGTCTCTTGGCAGGCACTACAAGTGGATCGACCTGATTGCGATCGTGTGGGTCGCATTCATCTGCATCGTCTTCCTGATGCCGCCGTACTCGATCAGCGCGCCCTGGGAGGACGGCTTCACGTGGGAGGCCGTGAACTACGCGCCGATCCTGGTGGGCGGAGCGCTGCTGCTCTTCGGCGGATGGTGGGTCCTCTCCGCGAACAAGTGGTTCAAGGGCCCGGTGCGGATGGGCACCGAGGAGGAGCTCGAGCGCCTGGAGGAGGAGCAGAAGGAACGGTTCGCGCTCCCGACCGAGGCATAGGCGACTGCAAGACTCGCTGTACGAGGGGCGCCCGCAAGGCGCCCCTCGTACGTTCAGGACAACGCCGCGACAAACGCGGGCGAGGCCGCCGTTCGCCCGAGCCGCTCGAAGTGCTCCGCTGCATACGAGTCGAAGTCGAAGTCCAGCTCGGACACGGCCGACTGCACCACGCCCCACATCGCCTCGCGGAAGTCCGACATGAAGCGCATGAGCTCGAGTGCTTCGACGTCTGCCGGGCGGACGTCGCCGACGTACGCCTCGAGCAGCATCTCGCTCTGCGTCGCGTCGAGCTCGTGGTTGACCGAGAAGTTCGCGAGATCGAAGAAGCGATCGCCCATACCCGCGTACTCCCAGTCGACGATCCGGAGCCGCTCGCCGTCGTCCAGGAAGTTCGCATTCAGGAGGTCGTTGTGGCACGGAACCGCCACGTCGGCAGCGCGTCTTCGCTCGATCCGGCCGGCGATCTCGTGCGCCCACTCGTATGCGTCGGGCGTGTGCCCACCGCGCTCCTCGGCCGTCCGCCGATAGGTCTCGACCACGCGGAAGGAGTCGAACGTGCCCGGGATCACGGGACCGTCGTGATACGTCCGAAGCGCTGCGGCGACGCGCCGCAACATCTCGGGCTCGCGCATGCGCTCGAGTGACGGAATCTCGCCCTCGACGAAGCGCGTGACGAGCCATCCCTCCGGCTCGACGAAGAACACGACCTCGGGGCCGATCCCGAGGGCCGCGGCCGCCTCGGTGGCTGCGAGCTCCACCGTGCGATCGATTCCGAGCAGGTTCGTGTCCTTTCCCGCCACGCGCAGCACGAAGTGCTCGCCGTCGACGTCGACCCTGAGGTTGTGGTTCGTGATGCCGCCGCCGAGCACCTCGAACCGCGCGCTACGACCCGGCCAGACCCGCTCGACCTCGGCCACGAACGTCACGCGCGGACCCGCTCGCCGCGCGGATCGAAGAGCGGCTCCTCGGCGACGATGCCCGGCACCCACTCCCCGAAGATCTCGACCGTCACCTCGGTACCGACGCCGTACCCGGCCGGCAGGTACGCGAATGCGATGGAGCGCTCGACGGTATAGCCGTAGCCACCGCTCGTCACGCGACCGACGGGCTTACCCTCGATCCGGACGGGCTCCGAGCCAAGCGCGATGGCGCGCGGGTCCTCGAGTGTGAGGCAGCGCAGCACGCGTTCCGGCTCGCGGCCATCGAGGACCGCGTCGCGTCCGACGAAGTCGCCCTTGTCGAGCTTGATGGCGAAGCCGAGCCCCGCCTCGAACGGCGTGTCCTCGGGCGTGATGTCCGCGCCCCACACCCGATATCCCTTCTCGAGGCGCAGCGAGTCGATCGCCCTGTAGCCGCCCGCGACGAGTCCGTGCTCGCGGCCGGCGGCCCAGACGGTGTCCCAGAGCGCGAGCCCGAACTCCGACCGGCAGTAGAGCTCCCACCCCAGCTCGCCGACGTACGTCACCCGAAGCGCCAGGCACGGCACGCGTCCGATGGCAAGCTCACGCGAACGCATGTACGGGAACGCTTCGTTCGAGAGATCGGCGGTCGTCAGCGGCTCCAAGATTGCGCGCGCCTTCGGCCCCCAGACGCCGAAACACGCGTGAGCCGAAGTCTCGTCCGTGACCTGCACCGAGCCGTCGTCGGGGACGTGCTGGGTGATCCACGCGAGATCGTGCTGGCCGAATGCGGTTCCCGTCACGATTCGGAAGCTGTCTTCCGCCAGACGCGTCACCGTGAAGTCGCACTCGATGCCACCGCGTGGATTCAGCATCTGGGTGTACGTCACCTGCCCGACGTCGCGAGCGACGCGGTTCGCACAGAGCCGTTCGAGCAGAGCAGGCGCACCCTCGCCGGAGACGAGGATTTTGGCGAATGAACTCTCGTCGAAGATCGCCGCCGTCTCGCGGCACGCGCGATGCTCCGCTCCGACGGCGGGTGACCAGAGCTTCCCGGCCCAGCCACGAGGACGAAGCGCCTCGTCGCCGCTCGGCACGTTCGGCTCGAACCAGTTGGCCCGCTCCCAGCCCGACTTCTCCCCGAACACGGCGCCCAGCTCGCGGAGTCGCGGATACGCCGGCGAGACGCGCAGCGGGCGCCCGGCCGTACGCTCGTGCCCCGGGTACTTCACGTCGTAATAGGTCTCGTAGATCTCCTTCGTCCGCGCGAGCGTGTACTCCCGACTGCGGTACGCGAGGCCAAAACGGCGTGAGTCCATATGCCAGACGTCGAGCGAGGGTGTGCCCTCGACGATCCACTCGGCGACCAGCTTGCCCATGCCTCCCGCTCCCGCGAGCCCGTGCGCGCAGAATCCGGCAGCGACCCAGAAGCCGCGCACGTCCGACGGTCCGAGGATGAACTCGCCGTCCGGCGTGAACGCCTCCGGTCCGTTGATGAGCTTCACGACCTCCATCTCGGACAGCGCCGGGACGCGGACGACCGCGTTCTCCATGAGCTCCTCGAATCGCGGCCAGTCCTCCTCGAGGAGTCGCGAGTTGAAGTCGTGCGGGATGCCGTCGAGCCCCCACGGCGCGCACTGGCGCTCGTACCCGCCCATCACCAGCCCGCCAGACTCGGGGCGGAAGTACACGAGGAGTGAGGGATCTCGCATCGTCGGCATGTCGAGTGGCAGGGCCGCCGGCTTGGTGATCAGGTACTCGTGGGCCATCGGCACGATCGGGACGTTGACGCCCGCGAGCGCCCCGATGTCACGCGCATACATCCCGCCGGCGTTCACTATCACCTCCGTCTCGATCGAGCCGCGGTCGGTCTCGACACCGGTAACACGTCCGCGCTCGACCGTGACGCCGGTGACCCGCGTATTCGTCGCGATTTCGGCTCCACGCCGGCGCGCTCCTGCGGCGAGCGCGAACGTCAGCTGGCTCGGATCGATGTAGCCGTCCGTCGGAAGAAACGCGGCACCGAGCACGCCGTCGGTCGTCATCGGCGGGAAGAGCGCCTGCGCCTCGGCGGGCGAGATCAGCTCCAACGGCAAGCCGAACGTCTTCGCCCACCCGGCCTGACGTGAGATCTCCTCCATCCGCTCCGACGAGGACGCGAGGCGAAGCGACCCGACCTCGTGCCAGCCGGTCTCGAGCCCGACCTCGGCCTCGAGCGAGCGATAGAGATCGACGCTCTCCATCATCATCGTCGTCAGCGCGAGCGAGCTCCGGAGCTGGCCGACGAGCCCTGCCGAGTGGAACGTGGAGCCGCTCGTGAGCTCGGCGCGCTCGAGGAGGACGACGTCGTCCCAGCCGAGCCGCGCAAGCCAGTACAGAACGGAGCAGCCGCCCACCCCTCCGCCGATCACCACCGCTCGAGCACGGTCGCGCATGGCGCGGGAGACTAGACGCTCTCCGCCGTCTTGGCGGAGCACCCGCAATTTGCGCGAAGTTTCGTTGCGGACACCCCTTGATCGGACCCGTCCGATCTCCTAGATTCCGTCTGCGCCGAGCACGGGGCGCCGGTAGGACGAAGCCCCCCGAGGAGCACTACGCGGAAGCGGAAGGTTCGTCGGGAAGGTGGACGAAAGCGTTCCCGGCTCGGCGAATCCTTGCGGCCGGGCCTGTGCGCCCGGCCCTTTTTCTTCTCCGCTGGACGCTAGATCACACGCTGCGAAGCGCAATTCTACCCTGTTCGAAAAGAAAAGACCGCAATTTGCGACAAGTCGTCGGGCGACCGCCTTGACGGGCACCCGCCGTGACCCTAGTGTGCGCGATGCACCGAGTACGGAACGCCAGAGGTTGATGGCTCTCCGGTAGGCAGTCGCTTCGGCGGCGGTCAGTCGGAAAGTCGGACGAAGGCGCCACCGGCTCGGTGCATTTTTCGTTGCCGCGATACGTCTGCCGGCGGCATCTCTCACGATAAAACGATCTGGCCCCGACCGCGCTCGCGCGTCGAGTCGCGACGAACGAAGCGCCCAGGACGGTCCTTGACCTTGTCCGCAATTTGCACCGAATTTCGTCCAAGCGGTGCTTGACCGGTAGCCATCCGGCCCATAGAGTCCCCGATGCACCGAGAACGGAGTGTCTGAGGTTGATGGCTCTCCGAGTGGTTGTCGCTTCGGCGGTGGTCAGTCGGAAGGTCGGACGAGGACACAACCGGCTCGGTGCATTTTCTTTGCCCGCGTATCCTCGCGATCGTGCGCCGCCTCCTCGCCCTCGTCAGCGCGATCATCTTCGTCGACGCACTCCTCTTCACGGCGCTGACGCCGCTCATACCGGTCTATGCCGACGAGTACGACCTCTCGAAGGCCGAAGCGGGCCTGCTGGTCGGCGCGTACGGGGCGGGCGCGCTCCTCGGAGGCATTCCGGGCGGGCTCGCCGCCTCTCGGTTCGGCCCGAAGCGCGCCGTCATCGGCGGACTCATCCTCCTCTCCGTGTCGAGCTTTGCGTTCGCCGCGGCCGACAGCGCGCTCACGCTCGGCGGAGCGCGGTTCGTCCAAGGGATCGCGAGCACCGCAACGTGGGCCGGTGCGCTGGCATGGATCTCCGCCACCGCACCGCGCGAGCGCCGCGGCGAGGCTATCGGGACGGCGTTCGGCGCGGCGATCTTCGGCGCCATCCTCGGGCCGGCGTTCGGCGGTGTCGCCGATCTCGTCAGCGTCGAGGCGGCGTTCACGATCGTCGGCCTCGTGGCGCTGGCGTTCGCCGCGCTCGCGTCGGTAGCGCGCTCGGCACACCCCGAAACCGCCTCGCTTGCCGGGCTTCGCCGGGCGTTTCGTGATCAGCGATTCCTCGGTGGACTCTGGCTCAACATGCTTCCGGCGATGCTGTTCGGCCTGCTCATCGTGCTGACACCGCTCGCGCTCGACGACGCCGGCTGGAGCACGTTCGCAATCGCCGCGGTGTTCTTCGGCTCGGGTCTCGTCGAGGTCGTCCTCAACCCGCTCCTGGGGCGCTACAGCGACCGCGTCGGGCGGCTGCTGCCCATCCGCGCGGCACTCACGGCGTCGGTCGTCGTCGCGCTGGCGCTCGCTGCGAGCTCCGAGGCGGCGATCATCGCACTCCTCGTGTGCGCGGCCGGCATCAGCTTCGGGAGTCTCTACACGCCGAGCATGTCGTTGACATCGCACCGCGCCGAGACGGCGGGCCTGGCGCAGGGCCTGGCATTCGGCGTGATGAACACCGCGTGGGCGCTCGGCGAGCTCGTCGGCCCGTCGGCCGGGGGCGCACTCGCGGACTCGGCCGGCGACTCGGCGCCGTACCTCGTCGGCGCCGCGCTCTGCGCGCTCACGCTCGCGGCGACGTACCGCGTCGCGGGAAGGGTGAGGCCGCATGCAGCGTGAGGACTGGGACCGCAGGTACTCCGCCGTCGAGCATCTCTGGGCTGTGAAGCCGAACCGGTTCCTCGTCGGCGAAGTCGCCGAGCTCCCTCCCGGCCGCGCGCTGGATCTGGCCTGCGGGGAAGGTCAGAACGCGATTTGGCTCGCAACACTCGGATGGGACGTCGTCGGCGTCGACTTCTCCGAGGCGGCGATCGTGAAGGCCCGCGCGCGGGCCGAACGCGAGCGAGTGCAGACCGAGTTCGTGTGCTCCGATCTCCTCGAATACCAGCCCACCGCGCGCGCTTTCGATCTCGTCCTGCTCCTCTATCTGCATGTCCCCGCGGCTGCGCGACGACAGATTCTCGCGATGGCCTCCGGTGCTCTCGCGGGCGGGGGCACCCTCGTTCTCGTCGGCCATGACCTCACGAACCTGAAGGACGGCGTCGGCGGACCGAGCGATGCCAGCGTGCTGTACACGCCTGACGAGATCGCCCTCGAGCTACCCGAGCTCGAGACCGAGAAGGCGGTGCGCGTGCTTCGCAACGTGGACGGCGAGGAGCGTGACGCCGTCGACGCGCTGGTCAGGGCGCGTCGGCCGGAACCGAGCTGAGATCGGCGGGAAACCGCTCGAGGATCCAGTCAGCGTCGAGAGGCGACAGCCGGTAGTGGCGTCCGTTGACGAGGGCGTAGTCACCCGTTCGCGGGTCCATGGGCAGGCGTGATTCGACCGGATACCACCGGTTGTGCCGGTCGATGAGGTCGTTCACCTCCTCGAACGCGAGCTGGCGTGCCGTGTCGACCCACCGCTCGCCGAACGTGCCGGCATCGTCCCCGCACGCCTCCGCGAGGGTACGCCAGGCATCACGCAGCGCAGCCTCGTGCGCGGTCGTGCGCTGTTCGATCTCGCGCAGGCGAATCATGTACGGAAGCGGGCCACGCGTCGCGACGAGATATGCCTCGGCGCTCGGACGTGAGCCGCGCGCTCGCACCGGCAGCGGCTTTCCGGCCAGCACGATGCTCTCGAGGTCCTCCGCGAGCGCGGCGAGCTCGCGGCGCTGGCGCGGCGTGTCCGGAAGGACGACGCCCTGCCGCAGGATCGCGTCCCGCTCGGCCTTCTCCACGCCCGGTAGTACAGCTGTCAGCGGTCGGTCAAGGAGAGATCAACCGAGCCAGCCACGAGCGCTTTGGGGCCGCCTCTTCCGGCGCAGGTGCAGCCGCCACCTCGGATGCCGCGGGCGCCTGCTTCGGGCCCCGCAGCAACGCCTGCTCGCCGCGGCGCTCGGCCAGCCGCTCGAAGTCGCCGCGGATCGCAGAGCGCATGTCCTCGAGCTGGCTCTCCTCGCGCACGGCGGGAGATTCCCGGTAGGACGGGAGAGTCCTGCGTCTACCGCGGTGACGCGAACGTCGCAGTCCACACGACGGCATCGGTGCCGTCAAGCAGGCCGTTCGCGCGAACCGGCGCGACTCCGACGTGCCGGAATGCAGCGCCGAGAATGTTGGCCCGGTGTGGCGGAGACTGGAGCCAGGCGTTGACGACGTCGCGCGGAGAGACCCGTCCCCAGGTTCCGGCGTAGAGGTTCTCGCCGAAGCTCGCGTAGCGGTATCCCGACGCGTTCACGCCTGCTGTCAACTGCGCCCCGCACGGCGTGTGCGAGAACTGCCCGCATGAAGCAACGCGCTCGCCCTTGAGCTCGGCGGCACGATGGAGCGCGGAGCGTTGTGCCAAACGTGAGCGACGATCCTGTGCGCGAGCCCAGTTGACGAGGCACGCGACGGCGCGCACCTGGTGCGCGGTCGGCGCCGATGCGTCATCGGCTGCGCGACAGGCCCCGGTTGGCGCGAGGTACGCGTTCGACGAGCGTCCTGCGCCCTCGGCCCTGCCGACGAGCAGGAAGGCGAGAACCGACGCGACCACGAAGAGGGACGCGAGCAGGCGAGACGGTGCTACCGCAGACGCAAACGTCACGGGTCGCACCGTGCACCATGCCAGTCCTGGATCCTTCCCCTGACCGGGTGAGTTGCCGTCCCCCGAGTCAGTGATCCTGCCCCTCGTCAGGGATCACTCGGGGAGCCTATCGTCTCCCCCGGGTGGTGCGTGCGCCAAGTAGCCGCCGCCAGCAGCCCGAGGGCAAGCGTCGGAAAGACCGTCAGCGCGCGGTAGAGGAGTGTTGCCGCCACAGCCTCCGTGTTGGATGCGCCGAAAGCGACGAGCGCACCCGTAAGGCCGACCTCGACGATCCCCACGCCGGCCGGCGTGAGTGGAAGCGCGCCGAGGATGCGGACGAGCGCCCATGCGGCGAACGCCTCGGTGACGGTGACCTCCGCCTCGGAGATACCGGTGACGCGGAGACACACGAGAAGCAGCAGGAACACCGTGAGATGGCCTGCGAGCGTCGCGACCGTGATGACGTGCCAGCGCCGGCGGAGCAGCTCGAGCGCTCTCGAGCGGAACTGCACGAACGACACTCCACCCCAGTGCACCGGCCCCCGACGCACTATCCGGAGCAGGCGGTTCGACAGCCGCGCCGCGCCGTCGCCGATCCGCGACGCCCACTCGGCGCGCGAGAGGACGAGCGCGAACGCGGTGACCGCGACGACGAGTACGGCGACGCCGACGAGCGCGGCGGTTCGGAGCGCCGGGTGATCCTCGTCCTGCGCCGTCAGAAGTGCCAGCGCGACGACGGGGAACGTGAGGTTCACGAGCTGGTTCCAGATGCCGGCGATCGCGACGGCGAGACCCACTGCCGCGGCGTCGTACCTCCATGAGCGGAGCATCGAATACGACGCCGCCATGCCCACGGCAGCACCGGCGGGTGAGACGATGGACAGGGCGGTCGATGCTTGCGTCATCGCAAGCGCCTCGCGGAAGCCGAGACCCGGCAGTGCGGCCATCCACGGCGGCGGAAACGTCGCCAGGTTGAGCACGACCGCGCCGGCTAGAAGGAGCCAGTCCTGCCAGGTCAGGCCGCGGACGACCCCGAGCACGTCTCGGTAGTTGGCGAACTGCGGAAGCACGAAGACGAAGACGGCGACGACGACGGCAATCGAGCCCGCCCCGCCAAGGACCCGCTTGTGCGTCTTCGTCAGGCGCCGCCCGCCCGTCGGCGTGCCGTCCGACATCGGGGAGAACCTATCGTGCGACCGTCACTCAAGCCGGAAGGAGAACGCCATGCAGCTCGCACGACGCCTCTCGATCACCCCGGGAACCGGAATTGCGCTCGTCGCGCTCTTCTTCGCGCTCGGCGGTTCGGCATTTGCCGTCGGCGAGCGGATCCACGGCCCCTCCGTCGCCCAGCAGCGCTGCGCGAACGGCGCGGTCCGTGGAATCGCGACCGTCACCGGCGTCGCCAGTCAGGGAATGGCGAACGTTCCCGACAGGTTCACGGCCGCCGGCAACCTGTTTGCGCGGAAGTTCAACTGCACGGGCAGGGCCGTGCAGGTGCGCCGAGTCGAGGCAGGAGTCTTCGAGGTGCGGTTCGTCGGTATCTCCGGTGCGAGCGCGGTCGGAAGCGCCGTTTCCGACGACGCCTACGCAACCGTGAGGAACGGAGCAGGCGGTGCCTTCGTCGTCACGATGCATCCTGCAGGGCGTGACGATCGCGCCGATCTCGCGTTCACGCTCGTGGCGGCGTAGCTACTAGGGAAAACGAGGCGAGACGACCGCGGCGGTGGCACCCGCGAGGAGCAGGAGGACGGCGGCTATGGCGAGGAAGAGCCACGTGATCTCGCTCTCACCGGACTCACGACCGAGGCGCGATCCCAGGTTGTCGTAGGTCTTGCTCAGGGCGTCCGCCGTGCGGGCCTCCGAGAACTCACCGCCGGTCACGCGGGCGATCGTGCGCAGCGTGTCGGGATCGGGTGGAACCGGGATGATCTGACCCGAGCCCTGCGGGAGGCCGCCGAACGGCCCTCGCTCGATGACGCCGCCGGGGGTTCCGAGCGCGACCGTGTAGACGGGGAACCGCGCGTCCTTGGCCAACTCGGCGCCCTCGAGGGGCTGGAGGACGCCGCGCGTCTGGGCGCCGTCGGAGAGGAACAAGATCGACACAGGGCTCTTCTCCTCGTCCTCCGCGGGCTCGGTGGCCTGCGCGAGCGATCTCGTCGCGGTGGACGGCGCGGGCGCGGCAGTGGATTCCTCCTCGGGGACGAGGTCCGTCACCTGCCGACCGAGCAGAACGGCGGTCTGGAGTGCGTCGCCGATCGCGGTGCCACCGAACACGAGAAACTCGTCGATGTCCGTGATCGCCGCCTCCACGAGCTCGTGGTCGTTCGTCGGCGGCGTCGCGACCTGCGCCTCCCCCGCGAAGACGACGAGCCCGATCCTGAGGTCGTCCGGTGCGTCGTCGATGAACTCGCGAAGCGCTTCCTGGGCCGCGCCGAGCCGCGTCGGCTCGACGTCCTTCGCCTGCATCGAACGCGACGTGTCGACAACGAGGATCACGGTCGCCTTCTCACGCAGGAGCATGCGCTCGACGTGCGGCCGGGCAAGGCCGATGACGAGAGCGCCTAGGCCGAGGACGAGAATCGCCGCGGGAACGAACCGCGTCCACGAGCGTCCGGAGACGACGGTCGCGAGGACGTCGAGATTCGTGTAGCGGACGGCGTAGCGAGCACGCCTCCGCTCGAGCCATAGCCAGAGTGCGACGAATGCCGCGATGACGACCAGGCCGAGCAGCATCCACGGGCTCTGGAAGCTCATGAGCTCCTCGAGCACAACGCATGGACCTGGACGATGGCACGAACCCCTGCGAGCTCCGCATCGCCGCGCACGCGGACGACGACGCTCTCGGCCCTGAACTGCTGGGAGCCGGACACTCCCCCGACGAGGCTCGCGCTCGGCGGCGTGCGCGTCTCGAAACCGAACGCGTGCGATCCGCCGAGGAGGCGCTCGCCCGCGGCACAACGCTGGGTGACGGTCCTCGCGCCCGGGCGCACGCGAACGGTCTTCACGCGGCGCGTAACCGGTTTGCCGGGACGGAGCTGGGAGACAGAGGTCGGGACGCGGGATCCGCCTCCGGCCGACGGCATGCATCCGATGAACGGCCTGAAGGTCGCAGCGGCCGCCGCGCGACCGGCGTACGTTCCGAGGAAGACCACCGAGCGCGAGGTCGTGATCCCCGGGTTCACGGGGCTCCCGAGAGACCCGATGAACCCCACGTCGATGGCTCGGACGCTCAGCCGTGCGTCGAGGCCGCCGACGACGTGTGCGCGTGGGCACGCGAGCTGGAACTCGACGCGCTGCCGCGGGATCGAGGACGACGCCGGCACGACCACCCAGGGCCCAGCGACGGGGACGCACACCATGAGCCCCTCGCACTCGTCGGCGCCACCTGCCGGCGCGGCGACGGCGAGGGCCACTCCTGCTACCACGACGAGCCACAACGTTCGTACGGCCTTCACGGGACTCTCCGGAAGAGCACTGCAGAGATCGTCGCGGCCGCGAGGAGAAGCGCGCCTGCGATCCCCGCAAAGACGTCGGTGATCTCTCGATCCTGCTCGCGCGAGCCGAGCCGCGAGCCGAGATCCTCGTAGACCTTGCTCAGGCCCTCGGCGTCGGGCGCTGCGAAGAAGGCGCCTCCGGACGTGACTGCGACCTGCTCGAGCGTCTCGGGATTCGGGGGCACGCGGATGATTCTGCGGTATCCACCCGTCAGCTCTTCCTCCACCACGCCGTCGGGGGTGCCGACGAGCACCGTGTACACGGGAACGCCCAGTTGCTTCGCCTTGGCCGCCGCCTCCGCAGGCTCGACCTGGCCGCCGTCGCGCGCGCCGTCGGAGAGGAGCACGATCGCCCGCGGCGGGATCTCGGCACCCTCCTCCTGCGGCTGCCCGACGACGAGCGAGAGCGCGACCGCATCGCCGATCGCTGTCCCCTCGCCGGCGGCGAGCGTATCGAGGGCGGTCGCGACGAGCTCGCGATCCTCGGTCGGCGCGACCCCGACGGCGGCCCGCGTCGCGAACGACACGACCCCGACGCGGAATTTCTCCGGAACCTCGTCGAGGAAGGTCTTCGCCGCGACGCGCGCTGCGTCGAGGCGGGTCGGCTCGACGTCCGTCGCCTTCATGGATCGCGAAACGTCCATCGCGAGGATCACCGTCGCCTCCTCGCGCGGCACGCTTACGGTCGCGTGCGGGCGCGCGACCCCCACGATCAGGAAGGCGAGGGCGACGAGCATGATCAGGGGGGCCAGGTAGCGGAGGCGACCGGGCTCGCGGTCGACCATGTTGGGGAGAAGATCGGGATTGGCGAATGCCGCCTGTGATGCAACGCGCCGGCGATCGCGGTCGATGTAGAGCGCGACGAGGACGGGCATCGCGGCGAGGCCGATGAGCGCGAGCGGCCAGGTGAAGCTCATCCGCGACTCCGTCGCAGGAACGACACGAGCGGTCGCAGCCAGTCGCCGGACGTGGACAGGACGACGTGCCGGACGCCGACGGACGTGAGCGAGCGGGCGACCTGGCTTCGCTCGGCTGCCGCTGCGACCGCGAATCGTTCACGCAGTCGACGGCTGCGCGTGTCGACCCGCAGCTGACGCCCGGTCTCGGGATCCACGAGGTAGAGCAGCCCCACGTTCGTAAGCTCCTGCTCGCGCGGATCCCGGATCTCGACGGCGATCACGTCATGGTGCCCGGCAAGCTCGAGCAGAGGGCGTCGCCAGTCCGCGCCGCCACGGAAGTCCGAGACGACGACGACCAGCGAGCGCTGCCGGGCAAGCGCTCCGGCGCGTGCGAGCGCGCCCGCCAGCGTGCTCGCGCCTGGGCCGGCACGCGGGGGCTCGCTCCGGAGCGCCGCGAGCAGTCCCACGAGACCGACGCGACCCTGGCGCGGCGGAATCGCGTACGGCTCCTCCCCGCCGAACGCCACGACACCGAGGCGGTTTCCACGTCGCGTGGCGAGGTGGCCGATGGCCACCGCCACGCCTTCGGCGACGTCCGTCTTGCGCCGCTCCGCGGTGCCGAACTGCATGGAGACGGACGTGTCGAGGACGAGCCAGGTTACGAGCACGCGCTCCGCGAGGTCGACGCGGACGTGCGGCTCGCCCGTTCTCGCGGTCGCGTTCCAGTCGATCCGGCGCACGTCGTCGCCCGCGACGTACGGGCGCATCATCGCGAGCTCCGAGCCCGTGCCGAGGAGATTCGAGCGGAAGTCCCCGGCGAGCAGACCTTCCACCCGTCGCCCGATCGAGACGTCGAGCGCCTTCAGGAGGCCTTCGGCCATGGGGCCCGGGCCCGGACGGGCCGGTGTCGGGCGATCGAGAAGCGCGCCGGCGTTGGTCATCGAGGAACTGCTACGCCGCGCTGACGCGCGCGAGGTCGAGCTGCGGCGTCGGGACTGCCGCAAGCACCTGATCGAGGATCGAGTCCGGGGTCACCTCCTCCGCGAGCGCCTGGTACGACAGGACGAGCCGGTGTCGCAACGCGTCGCGGGCAAGTGCCTGGAGGTCTTCGACGACGGCGTACTCGCGCCCACGGATCAGCGCGAGTGCGCGTGCACCCTGAACGAGGCTGATCGGGCCGCGCGGGCTCGCGCCGTACGAGATGTACTGCGCAATGTCCGGAAGGCCGTGCGCCTCGGGATCGCGGGTCGCCGTCGCGATGTCGACCGCGTAGCTCACGAGCGACGGATCGACGTAGATGTCGAATACCGCGCGCTGGAGCGCCGCGAGCGCGTCGAGCGAGAGCACCTGCTTCAGCTCCGGATGGTCGACGAGCTGGCGCTGAACGACCGTCAGCTCCTCGTCGTGCTGCGGGTATCCGATGAGCACCTTCAGGAGGAAGCGGTCGATCTGCGCCTCGGGCAGTGGATACGTCCCCTCGGACTCGATCGGATTCTGGGTGGCCATGACGAGGAACGGCGAGGGCACGCGATGCGTGTCGTGGCCGATCGTCACCTGGCGCTCCTGCATGACCTCGAGTAGCGCCGACTGCACCTTGGCGGGCGCGCGGTTGATCTCGTCGGCGAGGAGGAAGTTGCAGAAGACTGGGCCGAGCTCCGTGTCGAACGTTCCCTCCTGCGGGCGGTAGATCCGCGTCCCGACGAGATCCGACGGCACGAGGTCAGGCGTGAACTGCACGCGAGCGAACGACCCGCCGAGCACGCCGGCGGTCGTCTTGATCGTCAGGGTCTTCGCGAGGCCGGGCACGCCCTCGATGAGGAGGTGCCCCTGCGCGAGGAGGCATACGAGCACGCGCTCGAGCATCGCATCCTGGCCCGCGATGATCCGGCGGATCTCGAAGAGCGCTTGTTCGATCTGCTCCTGTGCCTGCACTGGCGTCGGCTGCGACTGGTCGGTCTCGGTCATGCGGCGTCCCTTCTCTCGCGGCTCGAAGGTTCATACGAAAGCAGGCGGGGCTCCAGTTTGGGTAAACGGAGCGTGAAGCGCGTCGCCGAAACCATTACGAGCGTTGCACGCCCATGGTGATCGAGCCCGTGTAGGACGTGCCCTTCCTCACGAGCTTCAGCGTCGAGCGCTTGCCCCCGTTGCGGTAGATGCTGTCGCCGGAATTGCGCGGGCTACGGTTCGGGCGGCGGCTGTACGGGCTCCGCTTGTAGACGGCGTCCGTCACGACGTCCGAAAAGTAGAGCTGCCCGGTGTGCACGACGTTTCCACCGATATGCACCATCGTGTGAATGTGCACGGTGCGTCCCTGGTACCAGCCGGGGTAGATGGTCTTGAAGAGCGCGAGGCCCTTCGCGTCGGTGCGCTGGACGCCGCGGAGGAAGCGCTCGTCCGCCTCGGCCCCGGTGGCCGAATAGGTGCCGGAGGCGTCGCAGTGCCAGATCTCGACCGCCGCGTTCTTCACGGGCTTGCACGTCGACGCGTCGACGACGGTGAGGCGTAGCGCGAGCGCGACGCCGGGCCGGCCTTCAGTCACGTTCCGGCGTACCGCTGCGTCGTCGACGTAGTACGGGCCTTCCGTTTGCTCGGGAGCGAGAATGCACGTGACGAGGCCGGATGCCACGGCTGCGGGGCCTGCTCCGGCGTTCTCGGCGCCCTTCCAGCCCGCGGCACCGGCAGCGCCGGCGATGAGCCCACCGAGCGATGCAAGCGATGCGCGGCGTGAGATCCGCCTGTCGTCCATGCGCCGAGAGTAGCGACGGGCGCGTGAGATCTTGCTAAGAGACGAGCGGCTCGACCGAGACCACCGCCTTGACGGCGTCGTGCACTCGGAACGCGGCGTGATACGCGCGCCCGTGGGTGGTCTCGACGAGCTCGACGTCGTCGCCGAGGTCGATCGGATGCCGGTAGTCGAGCCGAGCGCGGTGCGGGAGGCGAAGGTCGGGCCCGTGCTCGGCGAGCCGCTGCTCGACCGCGGCCCAGTAGGCGGCGTTGTTGACATGCCCCATGCGATCCACGTCGGTCGCGCGGAGCGGCCACCCGATGCGCGTCCCACCGTCCGGCGCCGCCAGGGTGAGCTTCGTCGACGTCGCGCGGCCCTGCGCCGCCTCGGCATACGCCTCGAACCCCTCGCCGATGCGCGCCGGACGCGCGTCGGCCCCGAGATGCACCCACGTGCTGTCGACCTCGATCGCCCCGCCGGCGTCACCGGCAAGCGACCAGCGACGCCCGGCTGCGAGCGACGAGAAGCTGCTGCCCCAGGTCACGATGTCGACGGCACCGTCCGCAAGGAACGGCGCGAGCACGTCGATCCGCACGGCGCGAAGCACCCACAGGTGCTCGGGAGCACCCCAGCTCGTCTCGGAGACGTCGTCGATCGCAGCGTCCTGGAGATAGCGTGCGACCGCGTCGAGGCGGAGGCGTCCCGTCGCATCCGTATCGGAGAGACGAATGCGATAGGCGACGCGGAACGTCCTTCCGGTCGGCGGCTGCGGGACGAGGGCTTCCACGGCCGGACACTACGGCAGCTCAGCTGGTCGCACGGCCGCTGCGCCATGATGGCCGCGCGCACGCTAGCCTCGGGCCGTGGGCTCGCTCGGAGACATCGCCGCACTCGAGCCGTTCCGGGTCTGGGACGGCGTCGTCGCACGGGCGGTCGAGGGCGGGCGCTGCAGCTTCGCAGTCGTCGAGCTCGAACCCTCGTGCGTCGTTCCCGAGCACCGCCACGACAACGAGCAGCTCGGAATGGTGCTTCGCGGATCGGTGTCGTTCCGCGTCGGCGACGAAACACGCGACCTCGAGACGGGCGGCACGTGGCGCATCGCCCCCAACGTCCCGCACGAGGTACACGCCGGTCCCGACGGCGCAGTCGTGCTTGACGTCTTCGCGCCCGTCCGCGAGGACTGGGCGGCGCTCGAGCGGCTCGGCATGCAGACGCCTCTCTGGCCGTAGCCGATGGCGACGTTCCACGTCGCCGCACATCTCCGGATCGCGTCGATCGACCCGTGGACGATTCGCCTGGACGGACGGCGGCTCAGCGCTTGAACCAGCGAGCGCGACGGGTCGAGCCGAAGTCCTGCTTCTCTGCGACGAGCTCCGTCGACGGCTCGGTGAACGCACCTGTCGGCTTCGGCCCTGAGAGGAAGTCGACGTCGACGCGGCCGACGCGGCCCGCGCCGAACTCGATGTAGCAGGATCCGCGTCCGTCGTACCCGGCCGGCGGCGCGCTTCCCGTGCGACGGGCGACGATCGCTTCGGCGACGACGCGGGCTTGACGCTCGGAGAACACGCCTGCCTTCGGCACGCCGACGGTCGCGACGTCCCCGACCGCGTACACGTTCGGGAACCGACTCTCGAGCGTGCGCGAGTCGACCGGGACGTAGCCGTTCTCGGCCATCCCGCTTTCGAGGACGACGTGGGGCGCACGATGTTTCGGGACGCCGAGGAAGAGGTCGTACGGAACCTCGGTTCCCTCCTCGAGCACGGCAACCTTGCGCGCGACGTCGAGGGAGGCAACCCTGCGGTCGGCGACGAAGTCGATCTCCCGCTCGGCAAAGGCCTCGAGGAGCGCTGCCGACGTGTCCGGGGAGGGCGGGACCGGGGTCGCGAACGGCATGATCAGTGAGATCTCGCTGCTGTCACGGAGACCGCGCTGAGAGAGGAAGTCGTGCAGGAGGAGGGCGGCTTCACTGGGCGCCGGCGGGCATTTGAACGGCGCGCCGCAGACGCCCACGACAACGCGTCCGCCGGGAAACGACGACAACGCGTCGCGCAACCGCTCGGCCCCGGCAACCGAGTAGAACTCATGAGCGTCGGCGAGCCCGGGTGTTGCGTCGTAGTCGTAGTCGGCACCGAGCGCAACGACGAGCACGTCCGCCTCGTGCACGCTCTCGTCTGTCGTAACGCGGAGCAGCTCGGGATCGACGCCCGTTACCGTCTCCTGTACGAAGCGCACTCCTGGCTTTGCGAAGTCGGAGTACGCCAGCCGCACCGCGTCGGGGGCCATGCGACCGAACATCACGTCGAGCTTCGAGTACCCGAAGACGAACGCGTCGCCGGCCTCGATCAGCGTGACGCCCGCGTCCTCACCGAGCATCTCGGACAGAGCCGTGGCGAGCTCGAGCCCACCGAACCCTGCACCGAGGATCAGGACGCGCTCGCTCATCGAACGAGCGTAGTCGCGCCGCGGCACGGCACGTTGACTAACTGCCCGTCGTCGAGAAGTGCATGTAGTCCTTCGTGTCGCCGGTCCAGGCGCCACCCCAACCCCAGCCGATCGACGCGAACGCGCGCACGACCGCAGGCGTGACCATCCCCTTGCGCAGGCGTGAGCGGTCGACGTACGGACGGCTCCTCGGGTCGTAGACCGCCCCGCACCCCACATACGGGTTCTCGTTCGGATTGAGGTCGATCGCGTGCCCGTACGCGTGGTTCGACCAGTTGCCGGTGCCGCTGCCGCATGGAGAGGGAACCGCGCGCCTGCAGTGGAACGAGCCCGAGATGTCTCCGTCGGCAGGTCGCGCGCGCTTCGGACCGTACATGTCGTCGAGCCGCAGATGGCGAATCGGGAACCTGAGGGCGTGAAGCTTCTTGAATACCGTCGCGAGCTCGCGCGCCGAGTCCCGATTCACGACCAGCTGTCCGGTGTGCTCGCGTCCGTCGAAGCCCCAGTGCGTGACGGTCAGAAGCCGGAGGTCCGTGAGTGCAACTGGGCAGCCCGGCTGCCAGAACCTGCCGTCGAGGCTGCGCTCGAGCGGCGCCGGCAGCGGTTTGACGGACGACTCGTAGCCGTGGAAAGCCACGAGCGCGAGTGGAATTGCCAGGATGCGAAGCACGGCTACCCGATCAAGAGTGCCTAAAGCTCGCGACGAGGAGACGACCGATGGCCATCATCACGACGTTCGAGTACACGCCCTTCGACGAGAGCGACCCGGACGACTACCGGCCGAGCTCGCAGTGGGTGCTGCTCGTCGATCCCAGCGGCAGCGTCGGGCGACACGTCGATGACATCACGTTGATCATCGAAGAGATCGCTCCGGGCGATCGTATTCCGCTCCACACGCATCCGATCAACGAGCTGATCGTGATCCTCGAGGGCAGTCCCGAAGTCACCCTGGACGAAGACACGCGCGAGGTCGACCCGGGCGCCGTCGTCTTCATCCCCGCAGGAACCCCCCACGGAACCCGTAACTCGAGCACGAGTCCGGTTCGGCTCCATGCGATGTTCCCCTCGGAACAGATCGGAATCCAGTACCTGGAGCGCAACCCGGCACCCGGAACCGAGTCCGACGCGCCTCAGCCCGCGTTCACCATCGATGTCCGGAGACTGACGGACGCCTGAGCGATGCACGCGAGTCTCCCACCCCTGAGCGTCACGGCTGAGGCCGCACGTCGCTTTCTCGTCGCACGCCACACGCTCGCACCGGCTCGCTCGCTCGAGCGAGGACCCGATGCGGTGCTCGACGTCTTCCGCCGGCTTGGCTCGATCCAGTTCGACCCCTTGGCGGTCGCCGGGCGCAGCCACGACCTCGTGCTGCACGCACGGGTGGCCGACTACGACCCTGCGTGGTGCGACCTCCTCTTCGAACGCCGCGAGATCTTCGAGGCCTTCAACAAGGGGCTCTCCTTCGTCCCGGCGACCGAATTCCCGTGGTTTCGGGGGACGTTGAGCCGGAACGCGCCGCGGATCATCGCCGAGAACGCCGATGTAGCCGAGCGCGTGCTCGAACGGATCCGCGCGGAGGGCCCGCTGTCGGCGCTCGATTTCGAGCGCACGCGCGGGGCGACGACGGACTGGTTCGGGATGCCGACGAATGCCGTGCGTGCCGTTCTCGAGGCGTACACCCTCACGGGCGTGCTCGGCCTCGCACGCCGCGACGGCAACCGCCGCTATTACGACCTCCTCGAACGGCTGCTGCCTGCCGAACTCCTCGCGCGCAGCATCCCGCTGCGTGAGCAACTCCGATACAAGCTCCTCTCGCGCTACCGAGCCCACGGCCTCCTCGGCGTCGGCGGGGGCGGCGACATCTTCGGCGGTATCGGCCCCGCGAAGCCGGATCCCCGACTGCCCGGCTATCCGGGAAGGACGGCGCTGCGGGAGCAACTGATTGCCGAAGGCGAGCTCGTCCCGATCGAGGTCGAGGGGGTGCGCGGCAAGCGCTACGTCCTCGCCGAGGAGGTCGAGCTCCTGGAGGCTCCGCCGGAACCGCCGCCGTCGGTTGCGTTTCTCCCCCCGTTTGATCCGCTGGTCTGGGATCGCGCTCTCCTCGGATCGCTCTTCGCCTTCGACTACGTCTGGGAGCTCTTCACCCCACCGGCCAAGCGCCGCTGGGGCTGGTACGTGCTCCCGATGCTCTTTCGCGACAGCCTCGTCGGCCGGATCGAGCCGCGCATCGACCGCGCCCGCAGTCAGGTCGAGATGCTCGGCCTCTGGTGGGAGGACGGCTTCGAGCCGCGTCGCGCCGATGGCTTCGTCGACGCGATGCGCGACGCGCTCCGCGCCTACCTGCGCTTCGCGGGCGCGACGCGTCTCGCGTGGGCGCCGCAGCTCGCGCGGGAGAGACGACTCTTCGGAACCCGCCCCTGAATTCGGTGGGAAGATCCGGTCGTCGAGCGTCAGTCGAACCCGAAGAGTGGTGGAAGGAGCACCACGACCGTGGCGGCCAAGAGCGCGAAGACGGGTAGATAGGCCATCTGCCAGCGCTCGAGCCGGTGAAACATCGTCCGCCCTGCGATGAAGCGCGCCGACAGCCAAGCTGCTCCCGCCAGATTCACGAGGAGAACGAGATTGAGGCCGAGCGCCGCCGTCCGATTGGGGGTGAATCCGAGGTCGCCGATCCGAGCAATCATCGCTCCGAGAACCATCAGGTCGAGCACGAGAGCGCTGACGACGGCGACCAACTGGACGCCGTCCATCCATCCGCGCGACGAGGTGGACGAGTCGCGCGCGGACATCCCGTAGAGGACGAGGGCCAGGACGACCACCAGTAGGGCGTCGATGACCCCGAGGAGTTCGCGATCGAACGCACCGCCGAGTCCGGTGACGCCGTAGACGACGGCAGCGCACGCAAGCATCACCGCGAAGAGCGGCGTGAACAGCGCGGTGAGCACCGGTGCCATGTTCTCCACCACCCGCTGCTTCGACTCGACGAGCCACGCGGCGACGATGACGGCACCCGCGGCCCCCGAAGGCACCACCCACTCGGCGACGCGCTCGACGTCGACTCCCGCGGGCTCGAGGATCGCCGCGGTCAGACCCATCAGCAACCCGCCGCCGAGCGCGATCAGCACGTAGTAGATGAACCACTCGCCCGTGAAGCGGACGAAGTCCATGCGCCGCTCGTGCGATCGGACACTGGCTCCCATGTATGGGTAGGCGACGACGAACCAGAGCGCCACGGGCAGGCCGAGGATCACGAGTGCCTCGGTGTCCGAGTCCGTACCGAAGGCCTCGGTGTTCGAGTCCCCGTCCCAGGGGTAGAGGTTGACCACGAGCGCTGCGAAGACGAACGGCGCGGCCGTCAGGATCCAGTAGCGAACGTCGAGCCGCCGCTCGCGGGCGAAGTACGCGGCGAGGAACGGCAGCACGAACAGGCTGGCGTTGCGTGCCAGCCAGGTCGGCTCCTCGTCGGGAACGCTGGCGGCGAGGCGTGCCACCTGGATCGCGACCGCCGCGGCCACGGCGAACGCGAGCGGCGTGAGCCAGTCGCTCGACGCCCGCGCCGGCTCGACACCGCCGACGAGAAGCTGCTTCCAGAGACGGCCGCTGTGCTCGCGGGCGAACTCCCGGGAGAGGGCATCAACGTCCCCAAGTCGCTTGACCGCGATGAGGAACCCCTCGTCAGCCGTGAGTCCGGCGGCGGTCAGCTCCGCCATCTGGTGACGAAGATGATCCTCCAGCTCGTCGACGTCGTTGCCGTTGACACCCGGGGCGCCGGCGACGTACGCCCGCCAGGCCGCGACCTGTGACTCGACGCTCTCCAACCTCAAGCCTCGCCGCGAGCAGCCAGCACGCCGCCCGAGCCCGGCCAGACATCCTGCAGCGCACGAGTGACGGTCACCCATTGCTGCTGCTGGTCTGCGAGCGCTGCTCGTCCCTCGCCGGTGATCGCGTAGTACTTGCGGCTGCGCCCGCCGGGTGGCGTTCGCCATTCCGTCGTCACGTAACCCAGCCGATGGAGACGGTGCAGCAGCGGGTAGAGCATCCCGTCCGTCCACTCGAGCTCGCCCTCGGAAAGCGCACGAACCCGCTTCAGCAGTGCGTAGCCGTAGCTCTCACCGTCCGACAGGATGGAAAGCACGAGCGGTGTCGCCGAGGCAGCGACCAGATCCTTGTCGATGTGCACAACGTCCCTCACAGCTCGAAGTACTATGCATAGAAGCACAAGGTACTCGACGTCGCAACACGCGGACTAACGGTCACACACTTGGACACAGCGAAAGCCCCGCATTCAACGGGGCTTTCGCCATGACTACGAGACAGGTCAGCGTCGGTATTACGCGTTCTTCTTCTCCGCGTTCCTCCCGTGCACGAGGTGCTTGACGCACTGACCCTGGTTCTTGAACCTCGGGCTCGTGAAGGTCTTCCACCCGCCCTTCTTGCACGGGCGGGCGAAGTCTGCCTTGCCCGGTGCGAGCTTCTGCAGCTTGCCGTTGAACATGACCTTTGTCAGGTCGGCAACGCCCTGAATGTCGATCAGCACAGTCACGGACTCGATCGTGCCGGTCGGCGTCGGGACCTGCTGGCCGGCTGCGGCGAGCGTCGCGGCTGTGAACGTATAGGTCACGGTCCCGTTCGCATTCGTCGTCGGCGTCACGTTGTTGCAGCCGAGGAAGAAGAATCCCGTCGTCGTGTCCACGTTGAAACGGGGCGAGCCACCCTGACACTGGCTCGCGCTCGCCAACGTGAACGACGCCGACTGGAATGTCTGGCCACTCACACCCGTGACCTCGGCTCCCGCTGCTACGACTGTGGCGTTCGGACAGTTCTTCTCCAGGTGCAACGTCTTCGTCTTCTTGATGAACGTCGCCTCGACGCAATGCGCGTCGGCCGGATTCTGGGCGAACTCGAACGGAACCAGAGCCGCCGATGCCGAGACGGTGAAGGCGAGCGCTGTCGCGAGCACGCCCGCGATTAGAAGCTTCTTCATCTGTGTATCCCCCTTCGGTTTTGCTTTCGGTACGGACCTTCTCCGCGGACTCCCGATTGCACACCCCTCAGGGCGAGGCTTTACGAGGCGCTTACGTTTTCTCCCCCGTGCGGGGGAGCCGAAAGAGGGCGGCGGCGCACAGTTGCCGCGGGCGTGCGTCTATGTCACCAATCGATACTTGAGGTGCGTGACGCCGGGGGCCTCGACGACGCGGACCTGCTCGAGCTTCACCTCCGCGTCCCCGAGGTTGTCGAAGAGGCGAGCGCCGTCGCCGAGCAACACTGGAACAACGTGCAGCTCGAGCTCGTCCAACAGTCCCGCTGCGAGGTACTGCTGAGCGATGTTGCCCCCGCCCCAGAGCATGACGTCCTTGCCACCGGCGGCCTCCCGGGCTTGTTCGAGCGCGGACTCGATTCCGTCGGTGACGAAATGGAACGTGGTCCCCCCTTTCATTTCCACGGGATCACGCGCGTAATGGGTGAGGATGAACACGGGGTAGTGGTAGGGAGGGTCGTCGCCCCACCACCCCGTCCACTCCTCGCCGCCCCAGGCACCACCGCGGACTGGGCCGAACATGTTCCGCCCCATCAGCCCGGCGCCGACGTTGTCGCGCGATTCCTCGACGATCCGTGTGCTCTCGTTCCCCTCGCCGCCCTGCTTGTCGTGGGCTTGGCGCCAGGCGGCCAGCGGAACCACCCAGTCGTGTAGCCGCTCACCGCCCTCCCCGAGCGGGTTCGCCTCGCTCTGGTTCGGGCCGGCGACGAATCCGTCGAGCGAGATCGAGATATGACACGAAGCTTGCTCATCGTGCCTCCTCCGATCCGTCCATTGCTCATGGGCCGAGTGCTGCAGTCGGCTCCCCGGCATCGATATCACGTGCTTCGAATCGGCCGCGGCCGCTACCACAACGACAGAAGCCAGGCGCACAATGTGACCTGACCATGCGAGTCCTCGATCGCGCCGAGAGCCGGATACCGCAGCCGTGGCGGACCATTGTCGACTGGTTCGTGACCATTGCCGTTGCCGTCGCCTTCGTCTTGGCGTTTCAGGCAGAGGTGGCGAAGCCGTACCGCATCCCCTCGCCGTCCATGGAGCCAACCCTCCACTGCGCCAAGCCCGTCGCAAACTGCGAGGGAAACTTCAGCGACCACGTGATCGCCAATCGGCTCGCCTACAGGTTCCGCGACCCCGAGCGCGGAGACATCGTCGTCTTCGCAGCACCCGTAGCGGCTCGCAGATGTGGACTGAGCGTCGAGGGCTCCGCATTCGTCAAGCGCATCATCGGACTCCCCGGCGAAGTCGTGTCGGAACACGAGGGGGTCATCCACATCAATGGCGACCGCCTGATCGAGCCCTACATCGCGCCGTCTCGTCGAGGACACGAGAACAACCACTGGCCGCGCGTCGCACCGGGTCACTACTTCATGCTCGGCGACAACCGGACTCAATCGTGCGACTCGCGTGCGTGGGGAACCGTGCCCCGCGACAACCTGATCGGCCCGGTGACGCTCACCTACTGGCCGCTCAAGCGGTTGTCCTTCCGCTAGCTCCGAACCCGCGTGGGGTTCCCCAGGGGCGTGCGCGGGTCCACCCGGGAGCACGCGACAGCCTTCCTCATGCCAGTTCCCTGACGATCGCGTGCTCGAGCTCGTCTGGTTTGAATCCGAACGGCCCCTCACCACCCTGGTACGCAATGCGCCCGTCGGAGGAGATCAGGTAGAGCCGGTCGGGCCAGCCCCCGTACGCCGAAGCCACAGCGTTGTCGACCGTGTCCACGGCGACGGGCATGCTGATGTTGAGGTTGACGGCGCAGGTCGACGCAGCCTCGCGGCGCTCATCGTCTGTCACCGGCTCGTGCACCGCGATGCCGGAGCGACGGTTCTCGGGAAGAACCCAGCCCTCCTCCGGGTGCGCTTCGCGAATGTAGACGACTAGGAAGTGCACGAGGTCGCTGTACCGCGCGGCCAAATCCTCGAGCGTCCCAACCTGGGCGCGGAACGGCGGTCAGGTGTACGACCCGAAGATCAGGGCGACTGGCTGCTCGGACACGAGCGAGCCGAGCCGAACGGGGTTGCCACCATCGAGCCGCGCGAGGTCGAAGTCCGGCGCGACATCGCCAACCGCGACCTTGGCTGTCATCAGATTGCGGTAGTCCTCGCTCGCGAGCACATCTTGGAGGGTCAGGGGCGAGTCCTCAGGCGCGTTACCGCGACCGTGGCGGAGCTGCGAAAGCACCATCCCCCGAACCGACCAACGCTGGTCGACGGGGCTTCCGCGGGAGACTGTTCGCATGTAGTCCAGCATGTCCCGCGGGGTCGGCACCTCGCTCAGCGTAACGACCCGCCCTGAACCAACGCGCCTACAACAGCACTAGCGGCTCGTGCGGTGCGACCTCTTAGCCAGCATCACGCCGCCAGGGGTTCGTCCTACGACGCCGCGATGCTAACGCGGTGACGGATCGCCCACCCGTTCGGGATCGAGCCGTCGCGGAGGCCTTCGCGACCTTCGCGCTCGTCTTTGCCGGATGTGGCGCGATCATCGTGAACAGTGAGCGCGGCGGATCGCTCGGCGAAACAGGAATTGCGGCCGCGTTCGGGCTCGTGATCATGGCCATGATCTACGCCACGGGTCACCTCTCCGGTGCGCACATCAATCCGGCGGTGACGATGGCGTTCGTAGCAACCCGGCACTTCCCGATCCGAGAGGCTGCGTGGTACGTGCCGGCGCAGCTCACCGGTGCCGTTGCCGCTGCGGGCCTGCTCGATCTCCTATGGGCAGGCACTCCTGCTGACCTCGGAGCAACCGTCCCGAGCGTCGGAGTCTGGTCGGCTCTCACGTACGAGATCGTCCTGACCGCAATCCTCATGTTCGTCATCACCGCGGTTGCAACCGACACGCGGGCGGTAGGCGCAGCCGCCGCCATAGCGATCGGCGGGACGGTCGCCCTCGACTCTCTCTTTGGGGGCGGAGTGACTGGCGCGTCGATGAACCCGGCGCGTTCTTTCGGCCCCGCCCTGTTCGCGAATCAGTGGACCGACTTCTGGATCTATATCGTCGGCCCTCTCATCGGCGCAGCCGCGGGCGCATTTGCGTACATGCGAATTCGAGAGTCAGCGCAAGCAGCGTCAGAGAGGTAGCTCGCGCCTGCCGCAACGAAAGGAAGTCGTCGCAAATCGCTGCGAATACGACCCAACGCGGCTACGGCCATCGTCATCAGGAAGCACGTCGCCTCTTGGAACCGTGGTGCGATCTGGACGAGCGACCTGCGCCCGCTGTGGCGGCCCGCCGATCCTTCCAACACAGGCGTGGGACTGGGCCACAAAGTGGCGCAACGTATATACGCGGCGCAGTCGCAGGGTGTTATGAATGCAACGACGTGACGAGCAGGACGCTCTGGGCTGCAGCCGCTTTCGGGGCCGGAGCAATCCTGATCGCGGGTTGTGGAGGTAGCGGTAGCGACGTTCCGACCGGCCAGTGGACGCTCACCACCCGGCCCGGAGGGGAGACGACCGCCGATTTCCGCCCTGACGGCACGTGGGAGTTGACCGGCCCAAGTAAGCAAAAGCACGTCTTGACGCAGCTCAGCTCAGGCCGGTACTCAACGACCGAGGACACGTTGACATTCGACGCGGATTCCCGTTGTGAGGCGCTGCACTACGGCATCGAGCCGGGAACCTACAAGTGGAAACTGGAGCGCGAGGAGCTGACCCTTGCGCCTGTGTATGAGCCGTGTGTCGAACGTCGGGAGGACATGGGTGGCCTGGTCTTCAGCCGCCGCACAAATACTGGGACGCCGTCCGACGCGTCAGGCTGGCCCGCACGCCTCTAGCTCGCGCGCTCCGGCGTCAAGCAACGGGATCTGGCAGACGAGACCGATCAGCGAGTTCTAGCGCGGAGGAGCCCCCGCGCACCCAAAGACCAATCGACCTCGCCGCTTCCTCCTTATTCACATGCTCAGTCGGCCCACGGCAGTCCGTCGAACTCATTCGTCTCCTCCAGTGCGGACAGCGCGTCCTCGAGTGATTGCTGCCACTCGTCGGCCACAGAGCCATCGGCATACAGGAAAAGCGTGAACACGCCGCCCGTCGCCTCGTCTTCGATGATCGCTAGAGCTGTGACGCCTCCCTGGAATGAGCCCTCCGCAATATCCGGCCCGTCGGCGGTCCAGTCGGCGGCGACGTCTCCTCGGTACCTGAGCACGCGAGCGTCATCCAGCTTGCGGGGTGCTGAAGGGACCACATGGAGAACAGTGGCACTCCACCGGGCAGGTCGTCTACACCAGCCCCTCGTGCACCCGCCAATCGTGCTCGCGCAGGAGCCGAGAACTACCCGTGATCCATCGGCGGGCCGCAAAAGGGGTTGCCGCCTTCAGGCACCGAACTTCCTCGAACGAGCCGACGTGCGACATCGCCCGATGCATGAGGCGCGGCACACGGCGATTACGGCACTTCTGCGAGCAGCGGAAATCTGAAGCTCGCGCGCAAATGCTCGCCGGCCACGCCGACTTCGGCACCACGGCCAACACTTACGCCCATCTCGATGCCTCCGACCTCGAGACGGCCCTCCGCCAATCGTCTCATCTGAAAATGACGATTAGCAGGGAGAGTGGAGGCGGCGGGAATCGAACCCGCGTCCGCGGTCGCACCGAACAGAGCGTCTACGAGCGTAGTTCGCGCTTCATCTCACTCGGCGGTCGGTTCGCGAACGACCCTCCGCCGAGCCAGCCATCCTGACGTGTCGCGCTCCGGGCGATTGGCTCTCCCTCGGCGCCTAGCCCGATTGTTGGCGCCGAACTCCGGGTCTCGGGCCCAACCCGGGTCGACGTCGCCTTACCTAACTAGAAGCTAGGCGGCGAGTGCGAGTTCGTTCTTGTTCGCACTTGCTTTGGTGCCGGTTGATTTACGAGGCCAACCGGCGACCTCGGCTCGCAGCTCTGCCGGAGAACCGACCACGTCGAGACCTGGTCGCCCCCGTATGTGTGTTAAGGGAACGAGCATAGCTGCCGATAAGCGTGTCGGCCCCGACTGCGGCAGAGGCGGGTATTCGGGCCGAGAACCGGCTCAACCGAGGCGAAAGGACACGCTCGTGGCGTTGATGATGGAGGAGAAGTACGACGACCTCGCGGACCTGCGAGAGCGGGCGAAGGCGGAGGTATCGAAGGTCGTCATCGGCCAGGATCGCACGGTCGAGCTCCTGCTCATCGCCGCCGTCGCGCACGGACACGTCCTGATCGAAGGCCCGCCCGGCAGCGCGAAGACCCTTCTCGCACGCGCCGTCGCGCACATGCTCGGCGCGTCGTTCAAGCGGATCCAGTTCACCCCGGACACGACGCCCACCGAGCTGAACGGTCAGAACGTCATTCGCGCCGGCGAGCACCTGTTCATGCCGGGCGCGGTGTTCACGAACGTCCTTCTCGCAGACGAGATCAACCGCACGCCGCCCCGCACCCAGGCAGCGCTGTTCGAGCCAATGGGCGAGCGACAGGTCACGGTCGACGGCAAGGCGCACAAGCTGCCCGACCCGTTCCTCGTGATCGCGACGCAGAACCCTCACGAGCACGAGGGCGTCTTCCCTCTCCCCGAAGGCCAGCTCGACCGCTTCCTGTTCAAGATCGAGCTCGAGTACGCGGATGCCGAGGCCGAGCTCATGATGCTGAACCTCCCGCACAAGGGCATCGCGCCGGACATGCTCGGCGAGGTTCGCCCGCTCCTCGGCGTCGTCGGGCTCGACAAGGCGCGGCAGGAGCTCGAGCACACGGACGTCCCCGAGTCGGTCGGGCGCTACATCGTCGGCGTCGGACGACGCACGCGTGAGCTTCCGGGCGTCGACCTCGGCGTGAGCTCGCGCGCGATGATCCACCTCGTGATGGCGTCGAAGGCGAACGCGCGATTGAACGGCAGGGAGACGGTCACGATCGAGGACGTGCGCGAGATGGCCCCCTACGTCCTTCGACATCGCATCTCGGTTCAGCCGGGCGTGAGTGTGGACACGGTTCTCCTGGACGCCATGGCCAGCGTGCCGACCGCGGTACCGCCCCACGTCTCTCCCGTTTCCTAGGGTCGCTTCCCAGAGCCGGAGATCGAGCATCCCTCGCCCGAGGGGTTGACTCCCCCTTTTGGTGGCCGGATAGTTCGAGGGAGGCGCTGGCTGGGAGCCGGATTGGGAGCCTCGTTGGGACCGCGCTACGATCTGGCGGTCGGGCAATCGAGCCGAACGAGGGAGGGACTGCATCGTGTCATTGCTGGTGGAGGCACCTTACGAGAGCCTCATCGAGTTGCGCGAGCGTGCAAAGACCGAGATCGCGAAGGTCGTGATCGGCCAGGAGCGCGCCGTCGAGCTGCTGCTCGTCGCGGCGCTCGCACGCGGACACGTCCTGCTCGAGGGGCCACCGGGGAGCGCGAAGACCTTGCTTGCGCGCGCCACGGCCCACATGCTCGGCGCCAAGTTCAAGCGCATCCAGTTCACGCCGGACACGACGCCGGCCGAGCTGACCGGGATCAACGCGATCCGGATGGGCGAGCAGGTGTTCTTCCCCGGCTCCGTGTTCACGAATGTCCTGCTCGCGGACGAGATCAACCGCACGCCTCCGCGCACGCAGGCGGCGTTGCTGGAGGCGATGCAGGAGCGGCAGGTGACCGTCGAGGGCAAGGCCCACAAGCTCCCCGACCCGTTCCTCGTGATTGCGACGCAGAACCCGTACGAGCATCGCGACGTGTTCGAGCTTCCCGAGTCGCAGCTCGACCGGTTCCTGTTCAAGGTCCTGCTCGACTACGCGGACGAGCAGAGCGAGTTCGAGATGCTCGACCTTCCACACAAGGGCATCGCGCCGGACATGCTCGGCGAGGTTCGGCCGTTGCTCGGCGTCGTCGGGCTCGACAAGGCGCGCGACGAGCTCGACACCACCGAGCTTCCCGAGCCGGTCGGGCGGTACATGGTCGCGATCGCGCGAGCAACCCGCGACATCGCCGGCGTCGACCTCGGCGTGAGCTCACGCGGCGTGATCCATCTCGCGAGCGCCTCGCGTGCCAACGCACGGCTGAGCGGTCGCGACGAGGTCACCATCGAGGACGTCCGCGAGATGGCGCCGTACGTGCTGCGGCACCGGCTCATCCTCGAGGAGGGCATGAGCCCGGACGACGTCTTGCGCACGGTGCTCGAGCAGGTTCCGGTGCCCGAGCGCGCCTACTCGCTTCGGTAGCTGGCTGATTGCCGTAGGGGCCGGACGTATCCGGCCCCTACGCCTTTCTGTCAGCGAGACGCGGCCTCGTCGAGGGCGCGCTTCGTGAGAACACGTGCGAGGTGGCGCCGAAACTCCGCGCTCGCCGCGTGATCGGACGACGGCTCCGTTCCTTCGGCCGCAAGCGCGGCTGCGTCCTCGATCGACGAGCCTCCCGCGAGCGCGTCCTCGGACCCACTCGCCCGAAGCGGAGTCGCGCCCATGTTCGTGAGAGCGATGGTCGTAGGCGCACCGTTGGGGCGCGTCACGGCCGCAACGGCGACCGTTGCCCAGTCCTGGGCTCGCCGGTTCATCTTCGTATACGACCAGCCGGCCGAGCCGAGCTTCGGAACACGAATCTCGACGAGCATCTCGTCCGGCGCGAGCGCCGTCTGGAAAACACCTGTGAAGAACTCCGCTGCAGTGATCGTCCGATCTCCCGCCGGGCCTCGTGCAACGAGCTCACCGTCGAGCGCGAGGATCACGGTGGGGAGATCCGAGGCGGGGTCGCCGTGGGCGAGCGAGCCTCCGATCGTCCCTCGATGCCGCACTTGCGGATCGCCGATCTGTCCGGCCGTGAACGACACGATCGGACAGTGCTCCTGGAGGAGCGGCGCGCCGGCGACGTCCTTGTGACGCGTGAGGGCACCGATGGCGATCGTGTCGCCATCCTCGGTCACGTAGGACAGATCGTCGAGGCGCCCGATGTCGACGAGGCTGGTCGGGCGCGCGAGGCGCAGCTTCATCGCCGGCACGAGCGAGTGGCCGCCCGCGAGGAGCTTGGCGTCTTCCCGGTCGCCGAGGAGCTCGATCGCGTGATCGACGCTCTCGGCGACCTCGTAGTCGAACGCCGCGGGAATCACGACCTCACCTCCTCGATGGCCTTCCAGACTCTCTCCGGCGTGGCCGGCAGCGGCATGTCCGTGACGCCGAGATGCGAGAGGGCGTCGACGACGGCGTTGATGACCGCCGGAGCTGCCGCGATCGTGCCCGTCTCCCCCACGCCCTTCACGCCGAGCGGGTTGTCCGCCCGTGTCTCCGTCCGGTCGAGCTCGTACGACGGCACCTCCGCCGCCGAGGGAACGAGGTAGGTCGCCATCGTCGTCGTGAGGAGGTTGCCCTCCTCGTCGTACGCCCCTTCCTCGTACAGCGCCGCGGCGATGCCCTGCGTGATGCCGCCGTGCACCTGCCCCTCGATGATCTGCGGGTTGACTGGCGTCCCGACGTCGTCGACTGCGACGTAGCGCACGAGGCGCGTGTCTCCGGTCTCCGTATCGACTTCGACCACGGCAGCGTGTGCGCCGGCCGGCCACGAGAAGTTGGGTGGGTCGTACACCGCGGTCGCCTCGAGCCCCGGCTCCATGCCGTCCGGGAGGTTGTGCGCCGAGTGCGCGGCGAACGCAGCGGCCTGGATCGTCATGCTCCGATCCGGCGACCCCTTCACCGAGAACGTCCCGTTCTCGAGGTCGAGATCGTCCTCCGACACCTCGAGCTGGTGCGCGACGATCTGGCGAGCCTTCGCGATCACCTTCTCCCCGGCGTTCCAGAGGGCGACGCCACCCACGGCGAGCGAGCGGCTTCCGTATGTGTCCATGCCGAGCTGCGAGGAGGCCGTATCGCCGTGGATCACCTCGACGTCGTCGACGCTGACGCCGAGCTGGTCGGCGACGATCTGCGCGAACGTCGTCTCGTGGCTCTGGCCGTGCGGGGACGTGCCCGTGACCACCTGCACCGAGCCGAGCGGCTGGAACCGCACGGTCGACGCGTCCCAGCCTCCGACGGCGTAGCGGATCGCCCCGAGGATGCGCGACGGCGCGAGCCCGCACATCTCGTTGTACGTCGAGAAGCCGACCCCGATCTGCTTTACGTCGCCGCTCGAGCGTCGTGCAGCCTGCTCCGCACGGATCCCGTCGAGGTCGAGCATCTCGAGCAGGCGGTCGAGACTTGCGTGGTAGTCACCCGAGTCGATGGTGAGGCCCGATGCCATCGTGTGCGGGAACTCCGTGACGAAGTTCTTGCGCCGGAGCTCGAGTGGGTCCATGCCGAGCTCGCGCGCGAGCGCGTCCATCGTGCGCTCGAGCACGTACGTCGCCTCCGGTCTGCCGGCTCCGCGGTAGGCGTCCGTCGGTGTGGTGTTCGTGAAGGCGCCCGTGAACGTGACGCCGTAGTTGGGGATCTCGTACGGCCCCGAGTAGATCCACGCACCGAGGAGCGGAACGCCGGGAGTCACGAGCTCCAGGTACGCGCCCATGGCGCACCAGGCTTCCGACCTGACCGCCGTGATGTCGCCGTCCTTCGTCGCCGCGAACGTGAGCTCGTGCACGACATCGCGGCCGTGGATGGTTCCCACGTAGTTTTCGGCCCGCTCCTCCGTCCACTTCACCGGGCGGCCCAGACGGCGTGCGAGCGCGATCGCGAGCGAGCCCTCGCCGTAGATCTGGAGCTTCGAGCCGAAGCCTCCGCCCACGTCGGGCGCGATCACGCGGATCTTCGACTCGGGGATGCCGAGCACGAGCTGGAGAGCGAAGCGCGTGACGTGCGGTGTCTGCGTCGCCGACCAGAGCGTGACCTCGCCGGTGGGCCCGACCTGCGCGAGCACGCCACGGGGCTCGATCGCGTTCGGGATGAGCCGAGGTTGGTAGTAGCGCCGCGTCACGACGACGTCGGCGGCGTCGATCGCTGCCTGGACGTCACCGGCCTCGAGCTTCCAGACGTAGCACTCGTTCGTGCCGAACTCCTCGTGCACGAGGGGGGCTCCGTCTGCCAGCGCCTTCTCGACGTCGGCGTTCGACGGAAGCGGCTCGTATTCGACCTCGACGAGCTCCGCTGCGTCCTTTGCGAGTGCGCGGCTCGCGGCGACGACGACCGCCACGGGATCGCCCTGGTAGCGCGCCTCGCCGACCGCGAGCGGATAGTGCGCCGGCGTCTTGATGTCTTCTGTCACCGGCCACGCGCACGGCAGGCCGCCCTTCCAGTCCTCCGCGAGGTCGGCACCCGAGAACGCCGCGACGACGCCCTCCGCAGCGCGGGCCGCCTCGAGGTTCACACTCGCGATGCGCGCGCGCGGGTACGGGCTGCGGACGACGACCATGTACGCCATGGCCGGCAGTGTCATGTTGTCGATGAACGTTCCCTGCCCGCGCAGGAGCGACGCGTCCTCCTTGCGCTTGACGGAGGTTCCGACGAAGCCGGGTGCGGTCTCGGTCGCGCTCATGACGCGACTCCCGCAACGGACGCCACGGCCTGGACGATGTTGTGGTACCCGGTACAACGGCAGAGGTTGCCCTCGAGGCCTTCGCGAATCGCTGCCTCGTCGGTCGCGCCGCCGCTGTCGATGAGGCTCACCGCCGCGAGGACCATTCCCGGCGTGCAGTAGCCGCACTGGAGCGCGTGGTGATCGTGGAAGGCCTGCTGAACCGGATGAAGCTCGCCGTTTCGCGCAAGCCCCTCGATCGTCGTGAGCTCCGTCCCGTCCGCCTGAACCCCGAGCATCGTGCACGACTTCACCGACTCGCCGTTCACGAGCACTGTGCACGCTCCGCACGAGGACGTGTCGCAACCGACGTTCGTGCCCGTGAGAGCGAGGCGGTCGCGGAGCACGTACACGAGAAGCTCACGCGGCTCGACCTCGAGGTCGTGCCGTGTGCCGTTGGCGGTGAACACCACGCGTCGCATCGACTCTCCTTTCACCTCGATGTCTCGCGAGCGTAGTACGGGCGCGGCCGTTCCGCCACTGTGCCGAGCCGCTAGCCAACCCCGGCCAAATGCACTAGCGTGGGGGGTCGCGAGAGAGGGAGTGCCAGATGCGCATCGAGTCATCCGTCACAGCGATTTCCTGGATACCGTCGGACGCGATCGAGGGCATGCCGAAGCTTCCCTTCGAGCTCGGGGTCGCGCGCTATGACGAACCGCCGCCCGATCGCCTCGGGGAAGGCGACCTCGAGCGCCTGCGCTCCGAGGATCGTTTTCGCGAGGCCAATCACCTCGGCGCCTGGATCGAGGTGGAGGACGGAAAGATCGTCGGTCACGCGTACGAAGGCACGGGACTCGTCGGGTCGACGACCTTCAACCTCGGCATCACGGACATCACGATTCCGGGCGTCGCCTTCGAGATCTTGCGGAGCGACCCGGAGGTGCAGGGGAACGGCGTCCGCTTCGTGCAGACGGTAGGCGGCCGCGCTGGGTTTCCCGCCCCGCGCACGGTGGTCGGGCGGCCGTTCGTGCGGATTCAGTCCGCGACCGCCTGGACGACGCTCGCACTCACCATTCGGACCGACGGCTCCACCGAGCACGAGCTCGTCGGAGCGAGCACCTTTCCCAGGCACTGGGTCTATGACGCGGACGGAAACCTCGCCGCCAAGTCGGGAACGATCGACTTCAAGACCTGGTACCGGGAGGCACACGGCGAGCGAACACCGTGGGGCGACGAGGAGTCCGACGCGTTCGTCGCGGCTGCGGAAAGCGCACTCGAGCGAGAGATCTCGCGCGAGCTGATGGCCGGCAAGAAGATCCCCGAGCGGCGCACGCTCGATCCGGACGGGACACTCGTGGAGCAGGGCGCCCCCGGCGACGAGCTGTACCTCGTCCTCGACGGCGTGCTCGTTGTCGCGATCGACGGCGAGGAGGTCGCCGAGATCGGGCCTGGCGCGATCGTCGGCGAGAAGGCGCTCCTCGAGGGTGGGACGCGAACAGCGACCATCCGAGCGCGAACACGCAGCCGTGTCGCGGTGATCCCTGGCGAGCTGATCGATCGACAGGAGCTGGAGGACCTGGCGGCTACGCGTCGGACGTAGAGCGGCTAGCGGCGGCTCTTGAGCGCGCGGTCGATGTCGCGCTGGGCGTCGCGCTCGGCGACGACGCGCCGCTTGTCGAACCGCTCGCGGCCTCGCGCGAGCGCGATCTCGACCTTCACGCGGCCATCCTTGAAGTACATCCGGGTCGGGACGAGCGTGAGGCCCTTCTCCCGCACCTTGCCGTAGAGGGAGTCGATCTCGCCACGATGGAGGAGGAGCTTGCGGTCGCGGTCCGGCTGATGGCCCAGCGGTCCGCCTTGTGCGTACTCGGGGATCGACGCTCCGATGAGCCATGCCTCCCCGTCGCGCACATCCGCGTAGGCCTGCCCGAGCTGGACCTGACCGTCGCGCGCGGACTTCACCTCGGTCCCGGTGAGGGCAACGCCCGCCTCGACGCGCTCGATGAGCTCGTAGTCGCGTCGTGCGCGGCGGTTCTCCGCGATCAGCTTCTCTCCGGTCGGCTTGGCCACCGCGGCAGTGTAGGGACGCTCAGTCGTCCGGAAGGGCGGAGGCGAAGCGGCGGGCGATCTCCTTGAGCATCACCAGCGCAATCGTCGGCTCCGACTCGACGAGTGCAATCGCATCATCGCGCGGAATCGCGAGGCAACGCATCTCGGTCGCTGCGCGCACGCGCGCTATGCGCGTGCCGCCCGGCGCGAGCAGGGTGAGCTCCCCGAAGAACGTGCCCGGGCCCAGGTCCACTGCCCCCCCGCGCCATTCGACGTGCGCCGTACCCTCGACGATCACGAACATCCCGGAGCCTGGATCGCCCTCGAGCGCGACGATCTGGCCAGCTGCGCACGTCATCTCGCCGGCCGTCGCGGCCACGCGTTGCAGGCCGGCGTCGCTGGCACCGACGAAGAGCGGGATAGAGCGGAGCTCGTCCGGCGTCACGGCGATTTCATATCACGCGCGCGACGCGATCCCCGCGCAGCGGTCGCACAGCGGAAACCAGGGCGCGCACGAGCGCCCGCACGAACGGCACCGGCCAATCGTCGGCGACTCGACTTCGACCCGGAGCCGCGCGACGACGCGCTGAGCGGCGACCTCCTCGAGCGCGGCCGCCCGCTCGATGGTGACGCCTCCGACATCGGCGTACTGAAGGGCGAACCAGCGCAGGATGCTCGCCTCGCGACCGGCCTGCTCGGCATCCTCGAGCGACGCCTGCCGTAGCCTGGCGGTGTCGAGCAGAAACATGAGCTGCGGCCGCGCGACGCGATCGCCGGTGATGGCCAGGGCGAGCGTGGCGAGCAGCTCGAGGTTGTCCTCGTCGACAGGAGCGTTCACGAGCTTCCACGTGTCCGCGAGCGGCAACCGGCGACCGCGCTCCGCCAGACGCCGCTGCACTGCCTGCAGCCGCAGGCGGAGCGGCTGCAACGACTCGACGGCGAGCCAGCTCTCCGATGCCCACTCGCGGAGCGCCACACGATGCCACGCGACGAGTGCCGCATCGAGTCGCAGTGGATCCTCGACGCCGAGGTCGGAGAGCTGCGGGCGGATGCGTGCCTCGTCGACGACGCGGTAGCCGAGATGGCCGCCGGGCAGCGTGACGTGCGGCTCGAGTGCCGACTCGACGAGTTCCTCGTCCGCCGTCCCCCACCCGAGCCCGGAGAGGACGCCGACGTGGCCGCGCTCGACGAGACCGAACCGGCCCGCACGCCCTGCGATCTGCGCGAGCTCCCACGGGTACAGGTCGCGCCGCTCCTCCCCGTCGAACTTCGTCGTCTCCGCGAAGAGAAGCGTCTCGCACGGGAGGTTCACGCCGTGGCCGAGAACGTCGGTGGCGACGCAGACATCGGACGCCCCGGACATGAAGCGCTCGATCTCCTCGCGTCGCGACGACAGCGGCATCGCGCCGTAGAGCACCGAGACCTTGCCGGGATGGAGCCGGTTCACCTCTCCGGCGAGCGCGAGCACCGCGCGGCGGCTGAACGCGACCACGACGGTTCCGGGCGTGAGCGAGCGGAGCGTTCGTGCCCCACGAACTCGAGCGGGAGCTTTCGCTCGAAGACCTTCAGCTCGTGCTCGGGGAACGCCCGCTCCACCAGTGGAAGCGCGTCGAGCGCACCGAGGAGGAGGATCTCGCGGTACTCGCCTGCGAGCAGGAGCCGGGTCCACGCCGAGCCACGCTCCGTGTCGTCGGCCCACTGAACCTCGTCGAGGACGAGGAGCTCGCCCGCGTGGGGCGCCATCTCGACGGTCGAGCAGATGACCGGGGCGCGCTCGTTGATGCGCTCCTCGCCGGTGACGAGACCGACGTTCTCGGGGCCGATCCACTCGCCGAGGCGCCGATGTGCCTCCTGCGCGAGCATCCGCAACGGCCCCGCATAGACGCCCGAGCCCTTGTCCGCCAGCTCGCGGAGAGCGGCGTGCGTCTTGCCCGAGTTCGTCGGCCCGAGGTGTGCGACGACACGCTCCGGCTCGACCCGGCGCGACGGCAGCGAGGCCGACACGGTGCGCTCGGCCTGCCGTACGGCCTGCGCCGGGCTCCTGCGGCGCCCGCGATCGGAGCGGCTCGGGCGCTTCTGACGGCCCCGTGCCGGACGGCGGTTGCTCATCGGCTCAGACGCGCAGGAAGCGGCGAAGCGTCAAGCCCGAGCCGAGCGCGCCGATCGCGAGTCCGCCCGTGATCAGGATCAGCGCCGTCCAGGCGAACGCGAGCGCCTGGACGTCGGGGTCGTTCTGGATCGTGAGGATCTGCGGAATCGCCACTTCGCGGCTCAGGAAGAGCAGCACGACCGCGGCGACCGACCCGGCGAGCCCGGTGAGGAGCCCCTCGAGCATGAACGGCCCGCGGACGTACCAGTTCGACGCGCCGACGAGCTTCATCACCTCGATCTCGCGTCGACGTGAGTGCACCGACAGTCGGATCGTGTTCGCGATGAGGATCGTCGAGGCCGCGAGGAGCACGAAGACCGCGATGAGGAAGACGATCTGGATGGCGCGTGCGATCTGGAGGATCCGCTCGGAGACCTCCTTGCCGTAGCGGACCTCGTCGACCGCGGCGAGCTTCGAGCGCTGCACCTTCACCGCGATCGCCTCCGTGTCCTCCCCGCGCTTCGGCACGACGTCGAACGACGCGGGCAGCGGATTCGTGGGAAGGTCGGCGGTGAGCTCCGGGCTCCGCTTGCGCATGATCTGAAGAGCTCTCTCCTTCGAGATGAAGGTGATGCCGCCCTGCCTGACGCGGTCGTCGGACTCGAGGAGGACGCGCAGCGCGTTGATCTGCTTCGTCGTCGCCTCGTCCGCGATGAAGACGTGCACGGCGAGCTCGCGCTTCTTGTCGTCCGACCACGAGACGAGCCACGTGCCGAGGCCGATGAAGATGCCGATGAGGAACATCCCGATGAGGACGGAGAGCGCCGAGGCGACCGTGGTCGAGACGTTGGCGCCGATGGAGCGCAGCGCCTCGGCGAAGAGGGTGCGGATCCGCGTCATTCCTCGGAGTACCCGCCACGCCGCTCGTCGCGGACGAGCTTTCCGTGCTCGAGCGCGATGACGCGCTTGCGCATCTTGTCGACCATCTCGCGATCGTGGGTGACCATCAGGATGGTCGTGCCGGTGCGGTTGATGCGGTAGAGGAGCTGCATGATCCCGACCGACGTGTCGGGGTCGAGGTTCCCGGTCGGCTCGTCGCAGACGAGCAGCGACGGGTGATTGACCATCGCCCGCGCGATCGAGACGCGCTGCTGCTCTCCGCCCGAGAGCTCCTCGGGGCGCGAGCCCATCTTGTGCGCGAGCCCGACGAGATCCATGACCTCGGGAACCTTCTTGCGGATCTGCGCGTTCGACTCGCCCTGCACCCGGAGCGCGTAGCCGATGTTCTCGGCGGCGGTGCGGTTCGGGAGGAGCTTGAAGTCCTGGAAGACGCAGCCGAGGTTGCGGCGCAGGAGCGGCACCTTCGAGCGCTTGAGGCGTCCGAGGTCGCGTCCGCCCACGATGATGCGACCGTCGGTCGGCTCGACCTCCTTCAGCAGCAGCCGGATGAGCGTCGACTTGCCCGAGCCCGACGCGCCGACGACGAACACGAACTCGCCCTTGTCGATGACGAACGAGACGCCGTCGAGTGCCCTCACGTTGTTCGTCTCGTAGATCTTCTTGACGTCCTCGAACACGATCATCGCCGCGCCGGTCGACCCCTCGCGGGCCGGCTGCAACTCGACGTTGGTGTCTGGTTCGGCGAGGGCCGTCATGTGTGTCTCCGAGACGTCATCCGGCACCGGTTGTCAGTCTGACGCAGCCGCGCAGGCTGCTCCGGCTCGTTTGGCAGGGTGGCAGTGTAGCCGACGAATTGCCTGCACTAGAGCACCTGCCCGGCGGCTTTGGCGAGGAGGTAGGCGTGGATGAACCCGTCGATTCCGCCGTCGAGGACCGACTGGGTGTTCCCCACCTCGAAGTCGGTGCGGTGATCCTTGACGAGCTGGTACGGGTGCAGCACGTAGGAGCGGATTTGACTCCCGAAGCCGATGTCCTGCGCGGCGCCGCGTTCCTTCGCGAGCTCCGCCTCTCGCTTCTCCTCCTCCAGCTCTGCGAGTCGCGAACGGAGGATGCGCATCGCCGTGGCCTTGTTCGACGTCTGCGAGCGCTCGTTCTGGCACTGGACGACGATCCCCGTCGGAAGGTGCGTGATCCGCACGGCCGAGTCGGTCTTGTTCACGTGCTGGCCGCCCGCTCCGCTCGAGCGGTACGTGTCGATGCGGAGATCGGACTCGTCGACCTCGATCGGTGCATCGTCCGGGAGCAGGGGCGCGACGACGATCTGGGCGAAGGCGGTGTGGCGACGATGAGCAGAGTCGAACGGCGACTGGCGAACGAGGCGGTGAACGCCCCGCTCAGCCCTCAGCGTGCCGTACGCGTTCTCACCCTTGACGGTGACCGTCGCCGACTTGAGACCCGCTTCCTCGCCCGGGCTCGCCTCCAGCACCTCGGCGTCGAAGCCTCGGTCGTCGGACCAGCGCAGGTACAGCCGTAAGAGCATGTCGGCCCAGTCCTGCGCGTCCGTACCTCCTGTGCCCGCGTGGATCTCGAGGACCGCGTCGCCCGCGTCGTACTGGCCGTCGAAGAGTGCGTCCTCCTGGAGCCGGCCGAGCTCGCCCTCGAGCGATGCGACGAGCTGTGCGATCTCGCCCTCGTCCTCGCCGAGCGAGAGGAGCTCCCGTGCATCCTCGGACTCACTCTGGAGCCGCTCGTAGCGCTCGAGCTTGCGCGTGATGCGGGAATGCTCCGTCGAGATTCGAGCTGCGCCCACCTGGTCGCCCCAGAAGCCGGGAGCACCCATCGCCTCCTCGAGCTCCGCGCGTCTCGCGGCTAGGCGATCGGGGTCAAAGGTAATCACGGACCCAGGCGAGCTGGGCCCCGATCTCCTCGAGGCGCTCGTCGAGCGGCTTGCCGTCCATGTCGGCCACGCGCCTAGCGTACCCGGGAGCCTGGTCGAGCGACCGCACCCTCACGGCGCGCAGACCGCTGTCGTCGCGTCCCGAATCCGCGCCGGGACGGGTCGAACGAGGTCGACCGCCGCCTCCAGGTCGAACCGGCTCGGGGGTCGCTGGTGCTCGTCGAGCCACGCGAGGTCGAGCGGGGCTGCGCCGTGCCAAAAAACCCTCGCGGCTCTCTCGATCGCCGGCGGCAGCGGCTCGGCGACCGTCAGCTCGGGCCGTTCGTCCCCGCTCCCGCCGCAGCCGGCGACAGCTGCACAGAGCGCGACCGACGCGATCCAGCTGTAGGTCGCCCGCATACACGGACGATACGCCGCGCGCGACGGGCATCCGGTTGTCTGCGCGGTGTGAGAAACGCTCGACTTAGGGTATGGGTCATCGTGGGGATGCGTGCGGCAGCGAGATACGCGAAGCGGACGTACTCGGTCGAGGCCGAGCTTGCGTTCGTCGCCCTCGTGCTGCTCGCGTGGCACGCGATTCGGATTCCGATCGAAGGCGACGTCGCGACCTCGCTCGCCCATGCGGACGACGTGCTTGGTCTCGAGCGAGCGCTGTCGCTGCAAGTGGAGGGCACGCTCATCGACCGTCTCGAAGCCGCGAACGCGACCCCGGTGCTCGCCTGGCTGTACACGAACATTCACCTTCCGGTTCTGTTCGGATTCGTCGCGGCGGCCCGACTGCTCGCGCCAGCGCGCTACCCGGCCGTGCGCACGACCTTTGCCCTGGCGTTCATCCCGGCCGCTCTGATCATCTGGCTCTATCCGCTCGCTCCGCCGCACTGGCTGCCCGAGTTCGGATTCGGCGTGCCACCGACCGACGCCGAGCTGACGAGCACGACCGGGGCCCTCTTCCACAACACGACAGCCGCTGCGGCGAGCCAGCACTTCGGGTTCTCGGTTCTCGTCGCCGTGACCTCGATCTGGCTCTTCCCACGATCGCGGCTCGCATGGGCAACAGTCGCTTACCCCGTCCTCGTGTTCCTCGTCATCGTCGGGACCGGCAACCACTACGTCGTCGACTGCATCATCGGGACGCTGACGCTCACCGCCGCTGCCGCCATCGCGTGGATCGTCCATCGGCCGGCGAAGCTCGCACCCGCTCGCGCGCAGACCGGCATCGCCAGCATCGCGCTGGGCTACGGCCTGATCACGTGGGGCTTCGTCTCGCTCGACCTGACGTCGCCCCGCAGCTGGGACAACGCGATCTACGCGCTGGTGCTGGTCGCCGGCGTCGCAGCGGTGATCGCTCCACGACTTGCGGACGAGGAGCTCGTCACAGACACACGCTGAGCGTGTCGCGGCAAGCGCGACGCGCTACGCGCCGTGGCAGCGCTTGTACTTCTTGCCGCTCCCGCACCAACACGGGTCGTTGCGGCCGATGTCCTTGTGCTCGTTCACGGCCTGCGGCTGCGCGAACGAGCCGGACTGGGCAGCTCCGGGAGCCTCCGCGAGCGCGGTCGCGGCGCCGCCCGCGGCAGCGATGACCTCTGCGCCCGCCGACGTCTCGTGCTCGTAGTGGAGCGAGCTCTCGCGGGCCTGCATCGGCTCGAGCGCGGGCTCCTCGACCTGTACGGAGACGTGGAAGAGCGAGAAGACGACCTCCTCGCGGATGGTCTGGCTGAGCTCCTCGAACAGGATATGACCCTCGCCTCGATACTCGACGAGTGGATCCTTCTGGGCGAACGCGCGGAGGTGAACACCCTCGCGCAGGTAGTCCATGGCCTCGAGGTGCTCGCGCCAACGTCCGTCGACGGTCTGGAGGATGATGTAGCGCTCGACCTCTCGCGCCAGCTCCTCGCCGAGCGCAGCCTCACGCTCGTCGTACGTCTCGAGCGCGTCGTCGACGAACTCCTCGACCAGCTCGTCGCGACTCGTCACGTCGAGCTCCTCGCGTAGCTCCTCGACGGTCATGTCCGTGCCGTAGAGCGACTGCATGCTCGTCACGAGCCCATCGAGATCCCAGTCCTCTGCGAACTCGGAGTCCGTCGCCTGCGCGACACCCGCCTCCACGATTTCGCGAATCCACTCGCGTACGTCTTCGGAGAGATCCTCGCCCTCGAGCACGCGCCGGCGCTGCTCGTAGATGACCATCCGCTGCGTGTTCATGACGTCGTCGTACTTGAGGACGTTCTTGCGTGCGACGAAGTTCTGCTCCTCGACCTTCTTCTGGGCGTTCTCGATTTGCTTCGAGAGGATCGACGCCTCCATCGGCTGGTCGTCCGGGATCTTGAAGCGGTTCATGATGTTGTAGATCCGGTCGCCGGCGAAAAGGCGCACGAGATCGTCCTGGCCGGAGAGATAGAACCGGGTCTCGCCGGGGTCACCCTGACGTCCCGAGCGGCCGCGGAGCTGGTTGTCGATGCGCCGAGACTCGTGCCGCTCCGTTCCGAGCACGTAGAGGCCGCCGAGGTCGACCACCCCCTCGCCGAGCTTGATGTCGACGCCGCGTCCGGCCATGTTCGTCGCGATCGTGACCGCGCCGCGCTGACCCGCGTCCTTGATGATCTCGCCCTCGCGCTCGTGCTCCTTCGCGTTCAGCACGTTGTGCGGGATGCCCTTGCGTTTGAGCAGCTCCGCCAGGTACTCGGAGGTCTCGACCGCGATCGTGCCGACGAGGACGGGCTGCCCCGCCTCGTGGCGTTCGACGATGTCGTCGAGCACGGCTCCGAACTTCGCCTCGGGCGTCTTGAAGATGTAGTCGTTCTCGTCGAGGCGGGCGACGGGCTGGTTCGTCGGGATCTCGACGACGTGCAGGTCGTAGATCTCGACGAACTCCTTCTCCTCGGTCTTCGCGGTTCCGGTCATGCCCGCCAGCCGTTCGTACAGGCGGAAGTAGTTCTGCAGCGTGATCGAGGCGAGCGTGACGTTCTCCTCGCGGATGCGCATACCCTCCTTCGCCTCGATCGCCTGGTGCAGGCCCTCGCTCCAGCGGCGCCCTTCCATGATCCGGCCCGTGAACTCGTCGACGATCTTGACCTCGCCCTCCTGCACGACGTAGTCGACGTCGCGCTTGTACAGCGACTGCGCCTTCAGCGCCTGCATGAGGTGGTTGACGAGGATGACGTTCTTCGGGTCGTAGAGGTTGTCGATGCCGAGCGCACGCTCGACCTTCTCGATGGTCGCCTGCGCCGGAGAGACGGTCTTGAACTTCTCGTCGTAGAGGAAGTCGGCGCCGGAGAGCTCCGTCTCGTCGAGGCCCTTCGCGGTCTTGCGCGTCGCGGGCGCGCCGTCGAGATCCTTGGCGACGCGGGCGAACTGGTAGTAGGTCTCCGCGGCAGTCTCCGGCTCGCCGGAGATGATGAGCGGCGTTCGCGCCTCGTCGACGAGGATCGAGTCGACCTCGTCGACGATCGCGTACGAGTGGCTGCGCTGGACGACGCCCTCGAGCGACACGGCCATGTTGTCGCGCAGGTAGTCGAACCCGAACTCCGAGTTCGTCCCGTAGGTGACGTCGCAGCCGTATGCGTCACGTCGCTGCGCGAACGGCATGAGATTCTGGATCGCGCCGACCGAGCTGCCGAGCAGCTCGTAGACGGGCTTCGTCCACTCGGAGTCGCGCTTTGCGAGGTAGTCGTTCACGGTGACGAGGTGAACGCCTTGTCCGGTCAGCCCGTTCAGGTACAGCGCCTGTACGGCTGTGAACGTCTTGCCCTCACCGGTCTTCTGCTCCGCGATGTCGCCCTCGTGAAGGACGATCCCGCCCATGAGCTGGACATCGAAGAGCCTCACGCCGATCGTCCGCCTGAATGCCTCGCGAACTGCCGCGTAGGCCTCGAAGATCAGATCCTCGAGCGACTCCCCGTTCTCGAGTCGCTGCTTGAACTCCGCGGTCTTCCCGCGGAGCTCGTCGTCGGTCAGCTTCTCGAAGTCGGGCTCGAGCGTGCCGATGTATGCGGCCTGCTCGGCGAGGCGCTTGACGCGGCGCCCTTCGCCCATGCGCAGGACGCGTTCGAACTTCCCGAAGGACTCGGTGGCCACGGGCCTAGGGTACCGGCTCGTCTCCCCGATCGAGCCGCGCGCGACGGTCACAAGACCGACACCGCGCGTTCACCAGAGGGTTACACACACGTCGTTAGCGTCCGGGCCGATGGACGCTGCCGAGCTCGAGATCATCCCCCTCTTCGCAGACTTGCCGCTCGATCAGCGCGCGTCCGTCGCGAGAGCGTGCGACACGCTCCAGGTCGACGAGGGCACCGTTCTCGTGCGTGAAGGGGACTCCGGCGGCTCGAGCGGGAGGCGCCGGAGGTGGCGGCGGCGCTTCGCGACACGATCGCTACGCGCATCGACGCTGACGCCGCGCACTAGAGCTTCAGGATCGAGAGCTCCCAGAGATCGCCGCGCACGCGATGGGCGTGGGCGGCGTAGGCGCCTCGCACGCGCGAAGCAGCAACCCGCTCGAGCGCAGACGCCTGCCCCGGCTCCGCGGGGAGATTGTCGATCGTCAGTGCGAGCTGCGATCCGCTCCAGGTGAGCTCGAGCTCGGTTCCACGTGGACTCGGATCCAGTCGCTCGACCTCGATCCCCACGGCGCCGACGGCCCAGAGCTCTGGGCGCCGCACGGCCAGCGCCCGGTATGGCGGCGCGATGCTCTCGCGCAGCGCGCCTGCGAAGAACGTCGGGTCGGCGGCTCCGTGGGACTCGAGCACGAAGGTCCCGTCCGGCAGCGCGACGAACGCAACCTCGTCGCCCCGCGTGCCCTCACCCCGTACGATCGCGACCGCGTCCCATTGACGCTGTCGCTGGAGACCCGTAATGCCTGCGGCCAGCCACTCGCGGGCCGGGTCGAGCGGCAACCTAGGCTGCCGCTTCTTCGCCCGTCGGATCGGCGTCGCGCTTGCGCTGAGCGGCCCGGCGCGGCTCGAGCACCCGCTTGTCGCGGTAGCGCTCGATCTGGCGCTCGAGCTTGTCCACGAGCAGGTCGACGGCCGCCTCGTACGAGGTCGCAGCCTCGCGGGCGACGAGGTTCGGGCCCTTCATGATGACCACGGCCTCGGCGACATGATCCTCGCGTATCGACGGGTTACGTTCGCGCGAGAAGATGACTTCCACCGCCGTGCCCTCGTACAGGCGCCGGGAGAGCTTCGCGAAGCGCTTCTCCGTGTACGCGTGCACCGAGTCCGGAACGGAGGAGTGCTGGCCCTTGACCTGGAGCTGCATTGCTGGCGCTCCTTTCGTGATCGTGGCGATGACGACACTCGCAATCTAACGGACTGCCCTCGCGAGGGTCACTACGCCTACGTACCGAGCGCCGACCCGTCGACACGCGCTGGCGCACGCGTCCGCGGTCGCACCGGACGTGTAGACGTCGTCGACGACGCACACGCGCGAGGGGACGGCGTGGTGCGCGACGACGCTGCCGCGGACGTTCGTGCGTCTCTGCTCGAGCGACAGTCCACGCTGTCGAGGAAGGGAACGGCTCCGCTCGAGCACCTCGAGCGTCTCGAGATCCCATACCCTCCCCAGCTCGTGCGCGAGCGCGCGCGACGGGACGTCGCCCCGGCGCCACGCACGCTCCGGATCGCCCGGCACGGCGAGGATCACGTCGACGCTCGGTCTCGGGACGATCTCGGCGACGAGAGCCGCTGCGTCACGCGCGAGACGCCTCCATCCACGCTCCTTCCACGAGCGCACGAACCGACTCGCCTGGCCGTCGTAGACGATCGCCGAACGCGCCTCCGCGAAAGCGAGCCTCCTCCCTGCGCACTCGGCGCACCGGCGAACCGGCCACGCCCCGGGCGAGCCACAGCGCTCGCAGAGCGGAGGTACGAGCCTGACGAACGACGCTCGACAGCGAGCGCAGAGAGTCGGTCCAGGCGCAGCGCAGATTGCGCAGCGCTCGGGAAGGACGAGATCGAGCACATCCACGTTCGAACGCTACGAGCCACTCCATCACGGCTCTGTGCCGGATTCGCGTCAGATCGGCGCCGAGACGAGCTCGCGGAGGTCGCCCTCGGCCCGCTCGAGGTCTGCCGGCGTCTTGATCGGCAGGAATCGTCCGCGCGCGCCCCTGCGGGGCACCTCGAGGTACTGGGTGGGGACGAAGGCCGAGACCTCGTGATAGAGCCGCTCGAGCTGCACGGCCGCCCGACCGCCGACGTCCTTCAGCACGTAGAGCCAGGACAGGTCGTAGTCCGCAGCGAGCGTGTCGATATCGAATAGGGCCGTGTTCGTGTTGAACACCGGCGCAAGCTCCTGATCGAACCAGTCCGGGAAGCGCGGGCCCTCGACGAGCTGCAGCCTCCCGTCGACGCGGACGGGTGCGCCGCCCATGTCGCCTTCCTTTCTCGCTACCTCGCAGGTCAGCGGCTGCCCCGCAGCGAGATGCGCGCCGACGACGACGGGATCCACGCGGGCGCCGAGGTTGTCGACGTTCGAGACCGTCACGACGCGCACGCCGCGGTCACGCAACGTCGCGAGCGTGCCCGAGCTCCGCATTGCCTCGAACAGGTCACCGTGACCCGGGGCGTAGAGCGACGGCCGTCCGTTATCGGCGCGGAAGAGCTCGCCGGCCTCGTCGAGCCGCAACGACACGAACTGGTTGAAAACGAGCGGCTCGCCGAGTCCACGTTCGACGACGTGCTCGCGAATCGCCGCATCCGTGGCGAAGCTCGTCATGAGCGCGACCGGCACGCTCATCCCCACCTCGCTCTCGAGTGCCGCGGTCTGCACGAGCTTGGCCTCGAGAAAGCTCATGCCGTCGACGGCCGTCAGCACCGCTTTGACCACGCCACCGAAGCGCGTGGCCATCCCACCGGCGAGCACGACCTGGGCGACTTCGCCCCGGCGCAGTGCGTCGAGGCCCGCCTCCCGCACGACGTCATAGCCGGCCTCGCCAGGGATAGGGAGGCGAGAGACGTCTCCGTCGCCGGGAGGCTCGATCGAGCCGCGGATCAGATTCGACTCGGACGACAGCTCTCCGGCCGCCACTCGAGCCCGCAGCGACTCGAACAGCTGCTCGTCGAAGCCGAACCGCTCGAGGACCACTCCCGTCTCGCGATCGAGGTCCATCAGCGACTTCGCACCGGCGCCGGGAGCGACGATTCGTACGGCGCACGATGGGCGCCGACTTCGGTCACGATCGCACCGACGAGCTCGGCAGGCGTCACGTCGAACGCCGGATTCCTTGCGGGGAAGCGCGCAGAGACCTCGGCCGGATCGCGCTCCTCGATCGGGATGTCCGCGCCGGTCGCCGCGCTCGGATCGAGCGTCGAGGTCGGCGCGACCACGTAGAGCGGCGTCTCGTGATGACTCGCCGCGACCGCGAGCCCGTAGGTACCGACCTTGTTCGCGACGTCACCGTTCGCGGCGATCCGGTCGGCGCCGGTGAGCACGGCGTCGACCTTTCCGGCCGCCATCAGCGACGCCGCTGCTCCGTCGACGATCACGGAGAACGGGATACCCAGCGCGTCGAGCTCCCAAGCCGTCAGGCGTGCGCCCTGGAGTAGCGGTCGCGTCTCGTCGACCCAGACGTGCTCGACGAGCCCTCGCTCCCAGGCGGTCCGCACGGCGCCGAGTGCCGATCCGTAGCCGCCGGTGGCCAGGCCACCCGTATTGCAGTGCGTGAGCACGCGCAGGGGCGAGGCTCGCCTCGCCCTCGTCCCGAGAAGGTCGGCGGCGTGCCGCCCCATGCGCAGACAGCGCTCGACCTCCTCCTCGTGCAGCGCTCGCGCGCGCTCGGGCGTCGGATCGTCACGGATCTCGTCCAGCGCCCAGCGGAGATTCACGGCGGTGGGGCGCGACGACACGAGCAGCTCGTACGCGGTGTCGAGATCCTCCCCGCGCGCCGCCGCGAGCGCGAGGCCATACGCGGCCGCCACGCCGATCGCGGGTGCGCCGCGTATCGCGAGGGTGCTGATTGCGTCAGCGACCTCCGCGGCCGACGAGCAGCGCAGCTCGACCTCGTCGTCCGGAAGTCGTCGCTGATCGAGCAGGACTACCGCATCGGCCTCGAGGCGAACGATGCGTTCGGGCGTCAGATCGTGCATACGAGCCACGTCGACCTATTCGACGATCGCGAGGATGCGTCCTGCGACGCTGCCCCAGCTCCAGCGCTCGACCGCCGCCCTGCGCGCAGCGGCACGAAGCTCCTCGCGCTCGTCGCCGCGCAGAGCAAGCACCTCCTCGAGGCGCTCGCGCAGCGCGGACGCGTCACCGCTCGGGAAGCTCGCGAGCCCGTGTCGGCCCGGCGGGTACTCCTCTTCCAGCCCGCGCGCGACCTCGGCCAGGCCCGAGTGATCGGCGACGACCGGCGGGCAGCCGGTGGCGGCCGCCTCGGCCGCCACCATCCCGAACGCCTCGGGAAAGATCGACGGCACGACGGCGACATCCGCGAGCGCGAGGAGATGTACGAGGTGCCGGTGTTCGAGCGGTCCTGTGAAGAGGACGTCGAGACCGGCAGCCCGCGCCTCGAGCTCGGCGCGGTAGTCCCCGAAGCCGACGATCACGGCGCGCGCATCCAGACCACGCAGCGCCTCGAGCAGGACCTGGACGCCCTTGTTCTCGATGAGCTTTCCGTAGTAGACGACGGTCGGCCGGTCGTCGGCGAGAAACGCGCTCAGGCGAAGCGCGTTCCCCTCGTCCGGAAGTCGCTCGTTGGCGTTCTCGACGTTGGGCGCATCGAGCTGTGACTCGGCGACGAGCTCCGCCAGCGCTTCCGCCTTCGGCGCGGGTCGCCACAGCTCCACGTCGACGCCGGGTGGGATCTCGTGGACGCGATCCACCGTCCCGCAGACCTCGCGGACGACGGTGCGTATGTGCTCCGAGCCGACGACCGTCGCCGCAGCGCCCGCGAGCACCTCGGCTCCCCACGCCGACAGCTCCGCGTTCCCGCGCATCGAATACTCCAGCTCCGAGCCGTGTGCCTTCACCACGTAGGGCGCGGAGCTCGCGGCGCCGACCGCGCCGCCGAGGAGGACGTGGTTGACGTAGAGGAGATCCGCCGCGCCCCGCTCGCGAATCGCCGAGGCGTTCGCCTCGACCCAGTCGGCGAGCTCGTCGCGCGTGCACTCCTGCACCCGCTTGACCTCGTAGCCCTCGTACCGGTCGAGGACGAACACGGGGAGCAGGCCGCCGACATCCGGTCGCACGGCGGCCGCTCCCCCGAGGTCGTACTGCTCCGGCCGAGCCTCTTGCGAGAACACGGTGACGTCGTGCCCGCCTCGGCTCCACTCGCGCGCCAGCTGCCGGGCATAGATGTTCGACCCCGTGCCACCCAGGAGGTAGCCGTGCCAGATGAAGATCCGCAGCCTGTGCCCCTCTACGTCCCTTCGTCCCACGAAGCGAGGTAGAGCGCCTGTTCCTCCGTGAGCGTGTCGATCTCGATCCCCATCGTCGCGAGCTTCAGGCGGGCGATCTCCTCGTCGATGTCCGTCGGCACGTCGTAGACCCGACGCTCGAGCGTCGCCGCGTTCCGGATGACCCACTCCGCTGCGAGTGCCTGATTCGCAAAGGACATGTCCATGACGAGCGCAGGATGTCCCTCGGCGGCGGCGAGATTCACGAGCCGCCCCTCGCCGATCAGGTAGAGGCGACGGCCGTCCGCCATCGTGAACTCGTCGACGAGGGCGCGCGCCTCGCGCGTCTCGACGGCAAGGTCGCGGAGCGCGCCGATCTCGATCTCGACGTTGAAGTGACCCGTGTTCGAGAGAATGGCGCCGTCCTTCATCCGCTCCATGTGCGCGCGGGTGATGACGTTCTTGTCGCCGGTCGCGGTGCAGAAGAGGTCGCCGATCGCGGCGGCCGCATCCATCGGGAGCACCTCGTAGCCGTCCATCGTCGCCTCGAGCGCGCGCATCGGATCGACCTCGGTGACGATGACGTGCGCGCCCATCCCGCGTGCTCGCATCGCGACGCCGCGGCCCGTCCAGCCGTAGCCGGCGACCACGAAGCGCTTGCCGGCGAGGAGGACGTTGGTCGCGCGGATGATCCCGTCGATCGTCGACTGACCCGTGCCGTAGCGGTTGTCGAAGAGGTGCTTCGTGCGCGCCTCGTTGACCGCAATGACCGGGAAGCCGAGCTTGCCGTCGCGCTCGAGCGCCTTCAGGCGGATGACGCCCGTGGTCGTCTCCTCGGTGCCGGCGATGACATCGCCGAGTTGCTCGCGACGCGCCGAGTGGAGGACGCCGATCACGTCGGCACCGTCGTCCATCGTCAGGTGGGGACGGTGGTCGACCGCAGCCTCGATGTGGCGGTAGTACGTGTCGTTGTCCTCGCCCTTGATCGCGAAGACGCCGACGCCGTACTCCTCGACGAGCGCGGCCGCGACGTCATCCTGCGTCGAGAGCGGGTTGGACGCGCAGAGGACGACATCGGCGCCGCCGTCCTTCAACGTGCGTGCGAGGTTCGCCGTCTCGGTCGTCACGTGCAGGCACGCGGAGATTCGGTGCCCGGCGAGTGGCTGCTCGCGCTCGAAGCGCTCGCGGATCGCCGCGAGCACCGGCATCTGCCGATCCGCCCAGGCGATCCGGCGCACGCCTTCCGCGGCGAGTGCCAGGTCCTTCACGTCGTATCGCAATGTGGTTGCCATCGATCCTCTCTTCGTTCGTCAGGGTCAGGCCGCGTCGCTTGCGAGCAGGCGCTCGTGCTTGCGCTGCTCCCACTCGACCCAGGCAGGGGAGATCTGTTCCGAGTCAGGCACGGTCGTGCCCGCAAGCCACGTCTCGACTGCCGCCCGAAGAGCGGGCTCGCGCCTGAGACGCAGCGCGAACTCGAGCTCCCGGAGATCGACGCCGAAGCGCGTGCGCAGCTCGGCGAGCGCGTTCAGCTGGTTGAGCTCGCGGATGCCGTAGCGGCGATAGCCCGAGTCGCTCCGGGCCGGGACGACGAGGCCGTCCTGCTCCAGGTAGCGGAGCATGCGCGGCGACCAGCCGGAACGCCGACTCGTCTCGCCGATCGACATCCACGGCTGCTGCACGTCACCAACCCTATCAGAGCCGTGTCAAGGTTGGGCTACGGGGCGGACGTGCCCTCGCGGCCGTAGCGGTCCTCGAGGCGCACGACGTCCGTCAGGTGGTTGGTCGAGACCTCGACGACGAGCGTGTCCTCGATCGCCGTGACGCGATGTACGGTGCGCGGCCGGAAGTGGAAGGCATCGCCCGGCGCGATCTCCACGGGCTCGAGCTCGCCCCCCACCTCACCGAGCTCGAGGCGCGCCCGGCCTTCCTGCACGAGCCACGACTCGTCCTTCAGCTCGTGGTACTGCAGGCTCAGCGATTCGCCCGCGCGCACGAAGAGGAGCTTGCCGACGTAGTCCTCCGCCTCGGCCCAGACGAGCTCCCAGCCCCAGGGCTTCTCGACCCGTCGCGGCGAGGTCTCGTAGTCGCTCACGAGAACCGCAGCGCGTCGTCGGGAATGCGCTGGCCCGCGCCGATGCGAAGCCCGTGGTCGAGGACGTTCCGGTCCCCGACCTCGGCACCCGGTCCGACGACCACGAGGTTGTGCAGCTCGCAGCCGGCGCCGACACGAGCGTCGTCGCCGACGATCGAGCCGCTGATGCTCGCGCGCGGGCCGACCCGTGTTCGTGCGCCGACGACCGCGTTCTCGACGACGCAGCTCTCGGCGAGGCGCGCGCCGGCTCCGAGCACGGCGAGGCTCCCGAGGCGTGCGCCGGCCTCCACCACGGCTCCGGGGCCTACGTACACGGGCGGCACGAGCTTCGCGCCCGGGTGGACGTCCGCGGTCTCGTCGACCAAGGTGAAGTCCGCACCGAGCTCATCGCCCACCTGCGTCTGGAAGATGCGCTCGAGGACGTCGCGATGTGCCTGGAGGTAGGACTCGGGCGTGCCGACGTCGAGCCAGTAGCCCGGCAGGGCGATCCCGAAGACGGCGCCCTCCGCGGCGAGCCGCGGGAAGACCTCACGCTCGATCGACACCGCGCGTCCGGGCGGAACGAGCTCGAGCGTCTCTGGCTCGAGGACGTAGAGACCAGCGTTGATGAGGTCGGTGTCGATCTCCTCGGGCCGAGGCTTCTCGAGGAAGGTCTCGACGCGTCCGTCGGCCGCAGTCCGCACGAGTCCGTACCGGCTCGGGTCGGCAACCGGCGTCAGCAGGATCGTCGCCTTCGCGCCGGAGGATCGGTGGAACGCCACGAGCGCGCCGAGGTCTGCCTCGCGCAGCGAATCGCCGTTGAGCGCGAAGAAGGTGCCCTCGAGGTCGCGTCCTGCGAAGCCGATCGCGCCTCCCGTGCCGAGCGGCTCGTCCTCGACGGCGTACTCGAGCGTCATGCTGCCGTGCTGCGTGCCGAAGCCGGCCTCGATCTGATCGGGCAGGTAGCCGGCCGAGATGATCCCGTGCTCGACACCGTGGCGTGCCAGGTGCTCGAACGTGTACGAGAGCAGCGGGCGATCGACGAGCGGGAGCATGTCCTTGCGCGTCCGGTCGGTGAGCGGTCGGAGCCTCGTCCCCTGTCCCCCGACGAGAATGACCGCCGGAAGCGTCATACGACCGGGCGGCCGATGCCTTCGTAGGCGAAGCCGAGCGCGCGCATCTCCTCGGGATCGAGCAGGTTGCGCCCGTCGACGACCACGTTGCCCGCCATGCGGCTGCGCGCGGCGGCCCAGTCGAGCTCTCGTAGCTCCGGCCACTCGGTCACGACCACGGCGGCGTCGGTGCCGGCGAGCGCGTCGAGCGCGCTGTCCGCGATCACGACCCCGTGCAGGTGCGCCGCGCCGTCCGCGACCGGATCCCACGCACTCACCTCGGCGCCCTCCGAGAGCAGCCGCCCGGCGAGCACGAGGCTCGGCGCCTCGCGCATGTCGTCGGTTCCCGGCTTGAAGGCGAGGCCGAGGAGCGCGATCTTCTTGCCGCGCAGGGGGCCGAGCCGCCGCTCCAGCTTGCCGATGACGCGCCGCTTCTGGAGCTCGTTCACCTCGATGACGGCATTCAGCAGCTGGAAGTTGTAGCCCGAGTTCGCGGCGAGCTGCTTGAGCGCGAGCGAATCCTTCGGGAAGCAGGAGCCGCCGTACCCGATCCCCGCGCGGAGGAACGACGGGCCGATGCGACGGTCGAGACCGACGGCCTCCGCGACGGCGACGACATCCGCGCCCGTTGCCTCGCAGACGTTCGCGATCTCGTTGATGAAGCTCACGCGTGTCATGAGAGCCGCGTTCGAGGCGAGCTTCACCATCTCGGCCGACGCGACGTCGGTGCGAACGAGTTCGCGTCGATCCCTTCATGGAGCGCGGCGATCACGTCGGCGTCCGCATCCTCGAAGGCTCCGATCACGATCCGGTCGGGGTGCATGAAGTCCCGCACGGCCGTGCCCTCGGCGGTGAACTCCGGATTCGACGCGTACCCCACGTTCTCGAAACCACGGTCGTCGAGGCGATGGCGAACGGCGCGACCCGTGCCCACCGGGACGGTGCTCTTCATCGCGAGCACGACCCGGCGGTCGACCTGCGGGAGCTCGTCGACCACCGTCCAGACGTCGGAGAGATCCGCATCGCCCGAGTACGTGGGCGGGGTGCCGACCGCGATGTAGACGACGTCGGCGCCGTCGACCGCCTCCGCGACCTCGGTCGTGAACGTCAGTCTCTCGCGGTTGCCCGCGAGCAGCTCGTCGAGGCCCGGCTCGTGGATCGGAACGACACCTGCGCGCAGCGCGTCGACCTTCGCCTCGACGACGTCGCGAACGACGACGTCATGCCCGAGCTCGGCGAGGCAGGCGCCGGTGACGAGGCCCACGTACCCCGCGCCGAAGACCGCGACCTTCATCGGCCTACGTCGCCTTCACGGAGCCGAGTGGTTTCAGGCCCTTGGCGATGGCGATCATCGTCTCGTTCGACAGCCGGTCGAGCAGCGTGTTGACGACCCAGTAGTCGGCCTTCGGAGTGTTGAGGACGACCATGTGCAGCTTGGGGCCGTTGTAGTAGAGGTCGTAGACACGACCCTTGATGCGCCGGGTCAGGCTCCTGTCGGCCAGCACGGGCGCGGCGTCCCAGTCGGTCATCTGGACACCCCAGTATTCGTTCGACCCCATGCTGTAGACGAGGCGCACGGCCTTGTGCTTCTGGCCGGGATCGATCCAGTACATGCGGGCCGGCATCGTCGAGTCCGTCCACGAGCTGCGCTCGATGACCGTGGGGACCATGAGCGGGAAGGGGACGCGCGTGCGGCGCTCGCGCAGTTCGTCGATCGCTGCGTTCGGTGCGTAGACGACGTTCGGGCGCTCGCGCTTCGGCGTCTGGTCGATTGGCGCCGAAGCCAGGGTGCCGTGGAACGTCTGCCCCACGACGACGGTCAGCATGGCGCCGTTCGCAAGCTGCGAGATCTGACGCGGTAGCGGCTTGAGCTCTGCCGACGCAAAGAGGTTTGCGACCTTCCTGCCGGCCTCCCGAGACCCACGCCGCGAGCGGTCGAAGTAGACCTGTGTACGGAAGTAGTCGAACGTCGGCGCGTTCGCGGGGAGTCCGTTCGGTGGCGTCAACACGTCGTAGGAGCGCTGACCGAGCTGGTAACCGGCAGTCGTCGCCGAGCCCGAGACGCCGTTCCCGTTCAAGACCGTGATCGTCGTTGCTCTCGGCGCCGGCGCTCGGGTCTTCGCCTTCTCACCGAGTGCTACGGCCGTCGCCTTCTCCGACGACTCGACGTCCGGGTGCGTGAACGTGCTGATCGCGCGCGTGATGTTCTCGGAGTCGGTCGTGAGATCCGACACACCCTCGAGGCCTTCGATCCGCGTCTGGAAGACTCTTCCGCGCGGCAGGCCGTAGGCGAAGAGCGCGTACGAGAGCACCGTGCGCCCGTCGACGTCGACGCCGCCGCCTTGCGCGACTTCGACGTTGTTCGTGATCGCGTTGACGACCTTCGGCAGTGCGATCGGCGCGAAGCTTTCCTGGATCTGGCCCTTGAACGCCTTGACGAATTGCTGCTGGCGCGCGACGCGGTAGAGGTCGGAGTCCGTGTGGCGGTAGCGCACGTAGTCGAGCGCCTTCCGACCGGTCAGCTGCTGGTAGCCGGGCCGGAGATTGATCCTCGCGTAGCCGAACGGGCCTCCGCGATCGTTGAAGTACCGCCTGTCGACGTCGACCCACGCCCCGTCGAGGCGATCGACGATCTGCCGGAAGCCGCGAAAGTTGACAGTGATCAGATAGTTGATCTGGACGCCGGTCAGCGCTCGCACGGTCTGGAGCGAGCCCTGCGGGCCGCATGTCGCGTACGCCGCGTTGACCTTGTCGAAGAACGGCGTACGGCCGGGACACCGGATCTCCACGCGCATGTCGCGGGGGAACGAGAGGAGCGAGATCGAATCGGTCGACGGGTCCGCGCGCACCAGCATGAGCGTGTCGGAGCGCCCTCCCGCGTTCGGCCCGTCCGATTTGCGCGCGTCGTAGCCGATGACGAGCGCGACCGCGGGCTGGCCGGGAAGCGCGACGTCGAGTTGCTTCGCCGCCTTTCGCACCGCGGGCGTGTTGGCCGCCACCGCGGCGACCGATTCGTGGAAGTAGAGATACGCGCCGCCGGCGGTGCCGGTAGCGACGACCAGGCACGCGACTCCCAGCCACATCGCCACGCGCCCGATGAGCCCTGCGCGCGAGCGGCGCGACGGCTCCGGCTGGCGGTAGACCGTCATGGGCGAGGACGTCCCGGGGGGGAGCACTGCCTTCGGAACTCCGTTCGGCGCGGCTCCGCGCCCCAGGCCTCGTTTCAGGGTGGTTCGCATGCAGAAAGTCCGGATGAGTAGGACGAGCGCCCCGACGGGCGCCCGAGGGCGGAGGATAGCTCAGCGACAGGCCGTGCTTCTCTCCTCCACCCGCGTTTCCCTACGAAGCTGCGCGATCCCTTAACGTGCCGAGACCGCCGACATCTCGGCCAGCGCGTCGCTCAGCACACCGATCTCGTCCGGAGTGCCGACCGTGATGCGAAGGGCGTCCGGCGCGCCGAAGGCGCCCATCGGGCGAACGATGACCCCGCGGCGGAGCAGGGAGTCGTTCGCCGAAGCGGCGTCGCCGACCCGGACGAAGAGGAAGTTCGCGACCGCAGGGCCTGCCGGCTCGAGGCGCTGCGCGCGCAGGACGTCCTGGAGGAGGCTCAGCGCGTGCCGGTTCGCTGCCCGTCGGCGGACGAGCTCCTCCGGCGCCGAGAGGCTCGCGAGGGCGGCCTCCTGGCCGGCGGAGGTCACGTCGAAAGCGCGGCGCACCTTGCCGATGGCCCCGATCACCTCGTCGGGTCCGACGCCGTAGCCGACCCGCAAGCCGGCCAGACCGTAGATCTTGGAGAAGGTGCGCAGGACGAGTACGCGCCGTCCCGGGACGAAGTACTCGCCGATCGCATCCGGGTAGCCCGGTTCCTCCAGGTACTCGAAGTAGGCCTGGTCGAGCACCGTGAGAACGTGCTCTGGGACCCGCTCGAAGTACGCGTCGAGCTCCGCGCGGTCGTTCGTGGTCCCGGTCGGATTGTTCGGCGCTGCGACGAAGACGAGCTTCGTGCGAGGCGTGATCGCCTCGAGCAGGGCGTCGAGGTCGATGCGCTCGTCGACCAGGGGAACGCGGACGGGAACGGCGGCGAGCTTGAGCGGGTCGAGCACGTAGCTCGGAAACGACGGCCAGCCCGTGACAACCTCGTCGCCTGGTTCCAGCGTGGCCTGGCAGACGTAACCGACCACTGCGTCCGCACCGGCGCAAACCGTGACCTGCTCGAAGCGCACGCCATGGCGCTCCGCGAGGGCGTTTCGGAGTCGCCAGGCGCCCCCGTCCGGATAGCGATTGAGCTCGAGCGAGGCGCGTGCGATCGCCTCCTGCGCCTCGGCGAAGGGGCCGTACGGCCCTTCGTTCGATGCGAGCTTGACCACGCGCTCGAGACCAAGCTCGCGCTGCACTTCCTCGACCGGTTTCCCCGGCTCGTACGGGACGAGCCCCGCGAGCGCGGGACGGATCAGCGACGCGTCGTCGCCTCCCCGCCGTTCGCTCACGTGGCGGGAACGGGCTCCGGCGCGGTCACGTACTCGCCGACGATCTCGCTGTCGCTCTCGAAACCGAGTCCCTCGTCGGTGTCCCCCTGCCTGCGCCGAAGCGCAATGGCGAGAAGGCCGGCGAGAATCCCTGCCGAGACGAGTCCGAGGCCGACGTACGTGGCGACCCGCAAGCCGCTCCGGCGCCGGCCGCGCTTCTTCGCGACCGCGCGCTGCATCGCCTTGAGCGTGAGGTAGCCGACGGCTGCGTTTCTTCTCGTGTAGATGTTCATCGGCCCAGGGTAACCGCTCGCGCCTACCTGCGGCGGGGCGGAAGGTGGATCGGGCGTCCGAGCGCGACGAGGCCTGCTTCCTTGAGGCCCTCGGACAGCGTGGGGTGCGGTGCCATCCCGTCGGCGACCGTCTCGATCGTCGCCTCCGCGTCGAGCGCGACGACGGCGGTCCCGATGAGATCCGTCGCGTGAGGGCCGACGATCACGACGCCGAGGAGCTCGCCGTACGTCGTCTCGTGGATCGTCTTCACCCAGCCGGCGGTCTCTCCCGTCATCACGGCGCGCGCATTCGCGACCCACGGGAATCGCCCGACCGCGATCGCCTCGGCGCCGTAGCGTTCGGTGGCCTGCTCCTCGGTGAGGCCGACACCCGCGATCTCCGGATCGGTGTAGATGGGTCGCGGCACCGCGCCGTCCGGCATCTCGGCCGTGTGTCCCGTCGCGTTCTCTGCCGCGATCTCGCCCTCGCGGAAGGCCGTGTGGGCGAGCTGCCAGTAGCCGGCGACATCGCCTGCGGCGTAGATGTGCTCGACGGAGGTACGGCGCTGCCCGTTCGTCTCGACACCCTTGCGCGGGTCGAACGTGACGCCCGCAGCCTCGAGGCCGAGGCCCTCGACGACCGGCGCGCGTCCGACCGAGACGAGCATGAGGTCGCACTCGGTCGTCTCCCCGTCGCCGAAGTGGACGGTCAACGCGCTCCCCGTGTCCTCGACCTTCGTGCACTGCTTGCCGAGGTGGACGACGATCCCTCGACGCGCGAACGACTTGCGGAGCTCGCTCGTCGCATCCGAGTCCTCCTGCGGGATGAGGCTGTCGAGCATTTCGATCATCGTGACCTCGGTGCCGAAGCGCTCGAAGATCGACGCGAACTCACAGCCGATGATCCCGCCGCCGAGCACGACGAGCCGCTTGGGAACCTCGGTCTGCGCGAGAAGCCCGGTCGAGTCGACGCAGCGCGGCGAGTCGAGTCCCGGAATCGGCGGCATGATCGGAGACGAACCCGTCGCGACGATCGCGTTCTTGAAGCTCAGCCCGATCTCGCCCTTGTCGAAGGCGAACGAGCGCGCGTCCTCGAAGCGGCCGTTGCCCTGGAACCACGTCACGTTGTTCGCCTTGAACAGCGAGGCGACGCCGCCGGTCATCTGCTTGACGACTGCGTCCTTCCATTCGTTCGCCGTGGCGAAGTCGAGCTGCGGGTCGGCCGTGACGACGCCGAGCTTGGGATTGATGTCGCGTGCGGCGTGGAGCGCGTGCGCGGTCGAGACCCACGCCTTCGTCGGAATGCAGCCGACGCGCAAACAGGTCCCGCCCAGCTCCGCCTCCTTCTCGACGCACGCGACGCGGGCGCCGAGCTGCGCGGCCCGGATGGCCGCCGTGTATCCCGCAGGGCCGCCACCGAGGACGGCGAGATCGAACTCCATGCGCGCGATCCTAGCGGTGCCTAGAGGTCGCGACGCATGGTGACGCTGTAGTCGTCGCCGTCCCCGACGGTCACGAAACCGTGGACCTCGTAGAAGGAAACGAGAGCCGGGTTCTCCCGCTCGACGCTGAGGCTGAGCGCGCCGTAGCCGTCGGCGCGCGCGCGCTCGCAGAGTGCCTCGAGGAGCGCCTCGCCGATCCCACGGCCGCGTCGGCTCGGCACCACCGCGATCGCGAGCTCGGGCGTCTCCTCGTCGACGAACCCGTATCCCGGCGCCTCGCGCCGGAACCGCCGGTACCACGCCGCGCCGACGGGGAACCCGTCGTCGACGGCGATCAGAACCGTATCGCCGAGCCTCCCCCAGCCCTTGACGTACCGCGCCGCCGGCCCGGGACCGTCGCCGGGATTCCGCTCGCGCCAGTAGTACGCGTGGTGGAGCATGTCGCGGAGGAACCTGACGTCCTGCCGCCCACCCCGCCGGATGACCATGCGAAAGAGGCTACAACGCCAGCGCGGGCGTCTCGACGAATGCCTTGACGTCGCGAAGGAACTCGGCACCCTCGGATCCGTCGATCGCTCGATGGTCGCACGTGAGCGTCATCGTCATCGTCGGGACGATCGCGAACTCACCGTCGATCGCGGTCGCGCGATCCGCGATCGAGCCGACCGCCAGGATCGCGACCTGCGGGGGGTTGAGCACTGCGACGAACTGCTCGATGCCGTACATGCCGAGGTTCGAGATCGTGAACGTCCCGCCCTCGAGATCGGCCAGCTTGAGCTTGCCGTCGCGCGCACGCGCGACGACGTCCGCGCGATCGTCGGCGATCTGCTGAACGGACTTGCGCTCGGCGTCGCGGATGACCGGGACGACGAGCCCGCTCGGAGCGGCAACCGCGATCCCGATGTTCGCAGCGGAGAAACGGTGGAGCTTCCCGTCGACGAAGTTGGCATTGACTGGACGGTGTCGGACCAGAGCCGACGCGACGAGGCGCGTGAGCACGTCCGATACCGTCGGCTTCGTCTCCCCCTCACGCAACAGCTCGACCATGAGCTCGCGGGTCGCGACGAGCCCGGTCGCGTCGGCCGTCACGGTGAGCTGGAAGACGGGCGCCGCCCACGCCTCGGTCAGCCGGCGAGCGATCGTCTGGCGGGTCTTCGTGAGCTCGACCACCTCGAACTCCGGTGCGGCTGCGGCCGCGCCTGCCGCGACCGCCGGGCGCGCCTCGGCCTTCTCGACGTCCTCGGCGATCACGCGGCCCTCGGGCCCGGTGCCTGAGATCCCCGCGAGGTCGACGCCGCGCTCGCGCGCGATGCGACGGGCAAGCGGGCTCGCCTTCACGCGCTCGCCGTCGGCGCGAGGAGCTGCCGCCTCGGCTTCCACGCGTGCCGCTGGCGCCGCGTCGGCGGGTGAGACGGCGTCGGTCGACTCCTGGGTCGCCGGCTCGGTGGTCTCCACCGGTTCTTCCGCGGCCTGCTCGGCGGACTCCACCTCCGTCGCGGCCCCGCGTTCCGGAGCCTCGGTCGCAGGTGCGTCGCCGTTGTCGCTGGGAGCGGCGAGCAGCCCGGAGACGTCCTCGTCCTGCGCGCCGATGATGCCGACGGTGGTTCCGACGTCGACCTCGCCGTCGGCGACGACGATCTTGAGCAAGACGCCTTCGGAGTCCGCCTCGACCTCCTGCGTGACCTTGTCCGTGTCGAGCTCGAACAGCGGCTCGCCCTTCGCGATCGCCTCGCCTTCGGACTTGAGCCAGCGGACGATCGTCCCCGACTCCATGCCCTGGCCCAGACGGGGGAGCTTGACCTCGGTCGCCATCGCTACGCCCGGGCCACCGTCCGGTGGATCGCGGCGAGGACGTCCTTCGCATGGGGCACCGACCACTGCTCCATCCCCGGCGCGAACGCCAGCGGCGCGAACTTCGCACCGACGCGCTCGATGGGCGCGTCGAGCCAGTCGAACGCCCCGTGCTGGATCACTGCAGTGAGTTCCGCACCGAAGCCTCCGCGCGTCACCGCCTCGTGCGCCGTGACACAGCGCGTGGTCTTTCGCACCGAGTCGACGATGGCCTCCTCGTCGAGCGGGAGGAGCGTGCGTGGGTCGACGACCTCCACCGAGATGCCGTCCTTCTCCGCCTCCTCCGCCGCCTGCAGCGACTCGTGGACGAGCCGCCCGGTCGCGACGACCGTGACGTCGGTGCCTTCACGATGAATGCGCGCCTTGCCGAGCGGGATCGGCTCGAGCTCGTCGGGCACGTCGCCCTTGATCGGATAGAGCGTGCGGTGCTCGAAGAAGACGACCGGGTTGTCGTCGTAGATCGCCGACCAGAGGAGGCCGCGAACGTCCTCGGGCGTCGACGCGAAGACGACCTTGAGCCCGGGCACGTGGACGAACCAGGCCTCGAGCTGCTGCGCGTGCTGCGCCCCGGGAGACCAGCCCGCGCCGCCCTGCGTCCGGATGGTGAGCGGCACCTTCACCTGGCCGCCGGACATCGTCCGGTGCTTGGCGGCCTGGTTCACGAGCTGCTCCATCGAGATCGTGAGGAAGTCCTCGTACATGATCTCGACGATCGGGCGCATGCCCTGGATCGCGGCGCCGATGCCGCTGCCGACGATGGCCATCTCGGAGATCGGCGTGTTGCGAACACGGCCGGGGCCGAACTCCTCGAGCAAGCCCTGCGTGACCGCCATGGACCCGCCCATCTCGGCGATGTCCTCGCCCATGATGAAGACGCTGTCGTCCTCGCGAAGCGCCTTGCCGAGCGCATCGCGCACGGCCTCGCGATAGGTCAGCTCAGGCATACACGTACTTCAGAGCGTCCTCGGGATTCGGGTCGGTGCCGGCCTTGGCGAACTCGACGGACGCCTCGACCTCGGCCGTCACCTCGGCGTCGATCGCCGCGAACTCGTCGTCGCCGATCTCGAGGCGAGCGCCGAGAAGCCGGATCGGATCCTTCGTGTCGCGCTCCTCCTTCAGGGCGTCCTTGTCGCGATACACCTGTGGATCGCCGACGAAGTGCCCGGTGAGTCGGTGCGTGCGGAGATGGAGCAGAACCGGTCCCTTCCCGGAGAGCGCGTGCTCGCGCGCGGCGAGCGTCGCGAGGTAGACCGCCTCGACGTCCTGCCCATCGGCCTCGATGAGCTTCATGCCGTACGCGACCGCGCGCTTGCCGAGATCGTCAACGGGAAGCGGAAGCTGCTGGCTCGCGGGCGTCGACTCGGCCCAGCCGTTGTTCTCGAGGACGAAGATCGCAGGCACCTTCCAGAGCTGACCCAGGTTCATGGACTCGTGGAACGAGCCGGTGTTCGTCGCACCGTCGCCGAAGAACGCGACCGCGACGCGCTTCTCGCCGCGCATCTGGAAGGCGAGCGCCGCCCCGACGATCCCGGGAAGCCCGCCGCCGACGACCGCGTTCGCGCCGAGGTTGCCGACCTCGACGTCATACAGGTGCATCGAGCCCCCGTAGCCGCCGCTGCACCCTTCGACCTTCCCGTACAGCTCGGCCATGATCCGCTCGATCGGGGTCCCCTTCGCGATCGCGTGACCGTGGGCGCGGTGGGTCGACGCCATGACGTCCTCGCGCTCGAGCGCAGCGCAGACACCCGTCGCGGTTGCCTCCTGGCCGATCGCAACGTGGAGGAAGCCAGGCAGCTCGCCCGCGCGAAAGCGGTCCTCGACCTTCTCCTCGAACCGGCGGATCAGGAGCATCTCCCGGAAGAAGCCGCGCAGGACTTCTTCGGAGACGTCTCGCCCCCCGGACTCCGCTCGCTCTTCGACGGTCGCCATGGAGCGGCCATTATGCTGATCCGCCGATGCGAGCTGCCGATGCTTGGGCGCAGATCGAGAAGACCCTCGACCCCGGCTGGGTCGAGGCTCGGCTGTCGTTCAGCCCCGAGGGATCGTCAGCGGGCGCCGCCGCGGCTCTCGGGCCGCTCCAGCCCGTGCGGGTCGGAGACGAGCTCCGCTTCCACGTCACCCGCTCCGACGGCGGCGCAGAGCGCGCTCGCAACACGCTCAGACACCTCGACCGCAGGCGCCTCTGGGGCACGCTTGCGCTGATCGACGTGGCCGTGGGCGCCGAGCCCGAGGCTGCCTCGGCGCCTGTCGAGTCGACGCACTCTCTCGCCGAGGCGTGGGACGACGCGCTCGCGAAGCTCCCGCCCGACTGGAGCGATGTCCTCTGCGAGCTCGAGCTCGACTCGAGCGATCACGTTGCTCGCGCCGCGCTGCACGGCGCTCCGATGAACCCTACGCGCGTACCGGCGGCAACGGCGCTGCGGTTCCGCGCCTCGGGAAAGCAGGGCTACGGGGTCTCGCCGCAGATGGCGCGCAGATGCTTCGAGCGCATGGACGCAGAGAGCATCACGGGTCGGATCATCGTTCTGAATGCGCTCTCGGATACGGAGAACGCGGTGACGCAGGGCCCGGTCTGGCGCGTGGCGGGCCGTTCCGTCTAGCGGACGATCTTCGCGGAGCCCTTCATCGTCGCCGCGTGCGGGTCGCAGAGGAAGCGGAGCGTCCCCGTCCGAGCGAGTCTCATCTTCCAGGTCTGCGAGCCCGTGAACGTGAGCGGCTTCGTCGCGCGGTTGTAGCCCGGCCCGACGACATGCGCGTTGTGGATGCGCGACCGGTCGCGGACGACGACGGTGTACGTCCCCCTCCTCATCGACTTGACGGCCTTGCCCGCGGCGGTTCTCAGCGTGATCGTGAAGCCCGGGCCTGACGTGAGCCGCAGCTTCGAAGCCGGCGTGACCGGCTTCACTGCCGGCGCTGGGGGCGGCGTCGACGGAGCGTTCCCGACGCGAAGCGACCCGCTCATCATCGCCGCGTGCGGATCGCACTGGTACCGGTACGTCCCGTCCGTGAGGGCGACGGTCCACGTCACCGTGCCGGTACCTTCGACCTCGGTCGCCCGGTTCACACCCGGTCCCGTCAGACGGAAGTTGTGCTCCGCGGACAGATCGGTGACTTCGATCTCGTACGTCCCGGGATCGAGCTGCGTCACGAGCGCGCCCGAGGCGTTGCGCAGCGTGATCGTGAACCCGGGACCGACCGTTGCGACGAGCTTCGTGCTCTGCACGGGTATCGCCTGGGTTCCGGCGGCCGCGAACGACGCGACCACGACCAAGGCGCTCACGAGAACGATGAGCTTCCTCATTGCTCGTCTGTACGTGCGGTCGCGGCCGATCGGATTGCCTACGTGCGCAACTCGGCTCCGAACCGCTCGGCCAGAGCGGTGACCACGCGCTCGCGCACCTCGGTCGCGTCGTCCTCGGTCAGCGTCCGGTCCGGAGCCTGGAACGCGAGATGGATCGCGACCGACTTGCGCCCCTCCCCCACCTGATCGCCGCGGTAGACGTCGAAGACGCGCGCCTCGCGCAGAAGCTCGCCGGCGGCGGCGTGCGCGGCTTCGACGAGCGCGCCGACCTCGACGTCCTCGGCGACGGCAACCGCGATGTCCTGCAGGGTGGCCGGAAAGGTGATGACGTCCTCGTAGACGATGCGCTCGGGCACTGACGCGAAGAGTGTCGCGAGGTCGATCTCGAATGCTCCCCAGATTCCCTCGAGCAGCGTCGGATGGAGCTCGCCGAGCCACCCGGCGTCCGTCCGAGCCGTCTTGCCCGGGTGGAGCAACGTGTGCGAGCCGCGCTCGACGCGGAGCTCGAGGCCGAGCGCGCCGTACAGCGTCTCGAGCACGCCCTTCACGACCTCGTAGCCGCCCGTGACGACTCCGGCGACACGCCAGTGCTCGTCGGGCAGCTGCTCGCCGGAAGGGAGGTACACGCGTGCGATCTCGAAGAGCGCGACGTCGGCGACGCCGGCGTCGACGCCCGTCTGCGCCGCCTCGACGAGCCCGGGGACGATCGTCGTCCGCAGGATCGCCTGATCCGACGTCATCGGGCTCGGCAGCCGGATGGCATCGGCGCTCGGATCCGTCGCGACCAGGCTCCAGGTGTACGCCTCGGAGAGACCCGCGCCGACGAGCGTGTCCTCCACGGCCCGCCGGAGGCGCTGCTCCTTCGTGAGCCGTCCTCGAACGTGGCGGCGGAGCGGCATGGTGAGCGGAAGACGGTCGAGGAGCGGCCGCGCCACCTCCTCGATCAGATCGGCCTCGCGCGTCACGTCGCGCGCCCGCCACGTCGGAACGGTGACCTCCCAGTCGTCGGAGACGTCGAAGCCGAACCCGCGAAGCGTCGAGCGCTGCTCGTCGGGGGGCACGTCGACCCCGATCACGCGCGACGCCCGCTCCGGGCGCAGGTGAACGACCGGACGCTCGGGGAGCCCGGCATGCACATCGGCATGACCCGTCATTCGCGCACCGGCGAGATCGACGAGCATCCGGCTGGCCAGAACGGACGCGTTCTCGGCGAGGTACGGGTCGACCCCTTTCTCCCAGCGATTCGACCCGGCGGTGCGCAACGCAAGTCGCTCCGACGAGCGCAGGATGCCGAGCGGCTCGAAGTTCGCCGCTTCGAGGAGCATCTCGGTCGTGTCGTCGGTGACCTCGCTGTCGGCACCGCCCATGATCGCGGCCAGCGCGACCGCCTTCTCGCCGTCCGTGATGAGGAGATCGTCGGTCTCGAGCCGCCGCAGAGTCCCGTCGAGCGTGCGCAGCTCCTCGCCGGCGTGCGCGCGACGAACGACGATGCGTCCACCGGCGAGCTTCGTCCGGTCGAAGGCGTGCAACGGGCTGCCCCAGACGTGCATCACGTAGTTGGTCACGTCGACGACGTTGGAGATCGACCGCATTTCGGCGAGGAAGAGCCGCGACCGCAACCACTGCGGTGACGGGCCTATCGCGACGTCGCGAAAGACGCGGCCGATGTACCGCGGACAGCCGCCGAAGTCCTCGATCGCGATGTCGACCTCCTCCGCATCGACGACCGATGGGTCGTCGGGCTCGGGTGGATGGAACTCCCCGCCGACGAGCGCTGCGATCTCGCGCGCGACCCCGACCATCGAGAGCAGGTCGACGCGGTTCACCGTCGGCGTGACGTCGAGCACCTGGTCGCGAATCGGGAGCACGTCGACGAGCGGCGTTCCCGGCTCCGGACCGTCGGCGAGAACCATGATCCCGGCGTGGTCGTCTCCGAGGCCGATCTCGTCCTCGGCGAGGATCATCCCGCGCGACGGTTGGCCACGAAGCTCCCGCTCGTCGAGCGGCCTGTCGAGGATCGGGAGGAACGCACCCGGCAGCGCCACCGCGACGGTCGCGCCCGCCTCGAAGTTCCACGCGCCGCAGACGATCTGACGAGCATCGCCCTCCCCCACGTCGACCTGGCACACGCGCAGGCGATCGGCATTCGGGTGCGCGCCGACCTCCAGCACACGGCCGACGAGGAAGCGCCCGAGGTTGCCGTCGACGTCCGGTACGCCGACGTCGGACAACGCATCCACCTGCAGCGCCGACGTAAAGAGCCTTTCGGCGATCTCGGTCGCGCTCGCATCGACCGCTACGTACTCGCGGAGCCAGGACAGCGGCGCGCGCATCAGAACTGCCCCAGCAGGCGGGGGTCGTTGCGCCAGAGCTCGCGCAGATCCGGGATCCCGTGGCGAAGCACGGCGATGCGCTCGAGCCCCCAGCCGAACGCGAAGCCGGTGTACTTCTCGGCGTCGTAGCCGACGAACTCGAACAGGTTCGGGTCGACCATTCCCGACCCGCCGACCTCGATCCAGCCCGAGTGTCGGCACACCGGGCACCCGGAGCCGTCGCAGATGTGGCACGAGACGAGCGCCTCGACGGACGGCTCGGTGAACGGAAAGTGGTGCGTCACGAATCTGCTCCTGCGCGACTCGCCGAAGAGCGCCTTCAGCAGGTAGTCGAGCGTTCCCTCGAGGTCCGAGAGCGTGATTCCCTCGTCCACGGCAAGGCACTCGACCTGGTGGAAGGTCGGCGTGTGGGTCGCGTCGGGCGTGTCCCGTCGGTACACGCGCCCGAGCGAGACGATGTAGACGGGGGGCTCCTGCGCCTCCATCGTCCGGATCTGCGACGGCGACGTCTCCGTCCGAAGCACCGTCTCGTCGTCGAGGAAGAGCGTCTGCAGCGGCGAGCGCGTCGGGTGGCCGGGCGGGAAGTTGAGCGCGTCGAAGTTGTAGCGGGTCGTCTCGACCTCGCGACCGTCGACCACCGTGTATCCCAGGCCGAGGAAGATGTCCTCCACCTCCCGACGGATCTGCGTGATCAGGTGGAGATGCCCGCGCCGGATCGGCGTTCCCGGCATCGTCACGTCGACGCGCTCCTCGGTGAGGCGCCGGTCGAGCTCGGCCCGCTCGAGACCCGCTGCGCGCGCGTCGATCGCGCTCTCGAGCCGCTCGCGAAGCGCGTTCAACGCCATCCCCGTCTCGCGGTCGCGAACCTCGCGGAGAGCGAGCTTCAACTCGCTCTTGCGTCCCAGGAACTCCACGCGCGCGTGCTCGATCTCGTCGACCGACGTGGCCGCCTCGACAGCTGCGAGCGCGGCGTTCTCGAGTGCCTGGGCGTCCACGGGAGCGCCGAGGTTACCAACGTGCCTCCGCCTGCTTGAATCGGGAAGATGAGCGGCTACGAGGGCTTCGCGCCGGTGTACGACGCCTGGGCGTCGGACATGACGGACGACATCGACTTCTACGTCGAGCTCGCACGGGACGCCGACGGCCCGGTCATCGAGCTCGCCGCCGGAACGGGGCGCATCTCGATCCCGATCGTCGAGCGCACCGGAAAGCGGGTGATCGGCATCGACCTCTCGCCCGCGATGTTGGAGCGCGCCCGGGAGCACGCAGTCGAGGCAGGCGTCGAGCTAGAGCTGCACGAGGTGGACATGCGCGACCTCGACTACGTCGAGGCGAGCGATCTCGTCATCTGCCCGTATCGCGCACTGCTTCACCTCCCCACGTGGGCGGATCGACGTCGCGTCTTCGAGCGGGTCGCACGTGCGCTCGTACCGGGCGGACGGTTCGCATGGAACGCCTTCGTGTTCGATCATCACTTCGCGGTCGACGCAGACGGCAAGTGGGAAGACGAGCCGCTGCGGCACATTACGAAGTACGCACCGGGCGACAACCGCGTCGACATCTCGCTCGACGACGGACCGACGCTCTCGCTGTGGTGGGTCGCGCGCTCGGAGTGGGACGGGCTGCTCGACGTCTCCGGATTCGAGACGGAGGCGCTCTACGGCTGGTTCGACCGCAGGCCGTTCGACGATTCGAGCCGCGAGTTCGTCTGGGTCGCCCGTAAGCGCGCCGCGTGACCCTCTACGACCGGATCGCGTCGTTCTACGACCCTTGGAGTCGCTCGGTCACCGAGGACGTCGGCTTCTACGTCGACGAGGCTCTCGCGTCCGGCGGCCCCGTGGTCGAGCTCGCGGTCGGAACCGGCCGCATCGCGGTGCCCATCGCCCGAGCAGGCGTCGACGTGATCGGCGTGGACTCCTCGCCGGCGATGCTCGCCGTGGCGCGAGCGGCCGCCGACAGCGCCGGCGTCTCCAGCCGCGTCGACCTCCGCCTCGGAGACCTGCGCGAGCCACCCGTGGACGAGCGCGTCCCGCTCGTGATCTGCCCGTTCCGCTCGCTACTGCACATGGAGACCGAAGAGGAGAAGCTCCGAGCGCTGCGCGCGGCTCGCAGCCTGCTCGAACCCGATGGACGATTCGTCTTCGACGTGTTCTCGCCGAGCCGCGCGGACATCGAGGAGACGGACGGACGCTGGCTCGAGCGCGAGCCCGGGATCTTCGAGCGGGCCGACTGGGACGAGGACTCGCGGACGCTCACCCTCTCGGTCCGCTCCGACGCCTCCGAGACCTCGTTCGGCCTCCATTGGCTCTCCGTGGCCGAGTGGCTGCACCTGCTCGACTGCGCGGGCCTCGTCGCGAACGCGGTCTACGGCTGGTTCGATCGCCGCCCGCACGAGGGCGACGAGGACATGGTCTTCGTCACACACGTCATCTAGAGTCCGTCGTCCGTGATCTGGCTCCTGGTCATCGTCGCACTGATCGTCGTCGTCGCGCTCCTGCTCGTCGCGCTGTACAACCGGCTCGTCCAGCAGCGAAACCGCGTCGACAACGCCTGGGCGCAGATCGAGGTCCAGCTCAAGCGGCGCTGGGATCTGATCCCCAACCTCGTCGAGACGGTCAAGGGCTACGCGGCGCACGAGCGTGAGACCTTCGAGGCGGTCACGCAGGCGCGAGCGAACGCGCAGAGAGCAGGCAACCCGGCCGAGGCGGCTCAGGCAGAGGGAATCCTCGGCGCCGCTCTCGGACGTCTGTTCGCCGTCGCGGAGGCCTACCCGGAGCTGCAGGCGGACGAGAACTTCCGGCAGCTCCAGACCGAGCTCGCCGAGACGGAGAACAAGGTCGCGGTCAGCCGCCAGGTCTACAACGACACTGTGCTCACGTACAACAACACGGTGCAGTCGTTCCCCGGACTCGTCGTCGCAGGCCCGTTCGGCTTCACGATTCGCGAGTTCTTCGAGGTCGAGGATCAAGCTCAGAGGGAGCCGCCGTCCGTCGACTTCTAGTCGCCGGGGTCGCCGCTGCGGCGGCAGTCGCGCTCGCCGTTCCGGGGCCTGCTCGGGCCGACAGCTTCTCGCTTCTCCAGGCCGATGTCGCGGTCGACGTCCAGACCGATGGCTCGCTCGGCGTGAGCGAGCGCCTCGAGGTCGGATTCTCGGGCGACTTCTTCTTCGGCTATCGCGACGTCCCGCTCCGCGCAGGCGAGTCGCTCGTGAACCCGTCGGTCGCGGAGCGTGGCGTCGCGTTCGCGCGCGGCAACCAGACCAGCCTCGAGCCGGGCCAACCCGGGACGTTCGGAGTCGAGCGTCGCGGCGACACCGCCCGCATCGTCTGGTACTTCAACGCCCGCGACCAGACGCGCGCGTTCACCGTCTCGTACACGCTCCGCGGAGTCGCCGTCGCGTACGACGACGTGGTCGACGTGAACCTGAAGGTCTGGGGCGACCAGTGGGAGCAGTCGCTCGTCCGCCTCGTCGGTATCGAGACTGCGCCCGGGAAGATCCTTCGCGCCTGGGGGAAGCCCGTATGGGTACGCGGCGACGTCGAGATCGTCGGCACACGGGCAACCCTGCGCGCGGTCAACGTTCCGGCCGAGCAGTTCGTCGAGCTCCGGACTCTCATTCCGCGCGCGGCGTTCACGTCGACCACCGGGATGCGGGTCGAGAGAGGGAAGGCGTTCGACCGGATCGTCGCGGAGGAGCTCGCAGACGCCGAGCGCTACCAGACCGATCGTGATCGCATCGACGCGCTGAAGTCGCATCCCGTCCGCACCGGTCTCGTGGCACTCGCTCTCGCGACGATCCCCGCGCTCGTGGTCATCTGGCTCGTCTTCTGGTTCCTGGGCCGCGAGCGGCGGACGGGCTACGACCGGGAGTACGAGCAAGAGCCTCCCACCGATACGGAGCCTGCCCTCGTTCCGACGCTGTTGCGTCAGGGCGGCGAGGCCGGCTCGTACGAGTTCACGGCGACGCTGTTCGACCTCGTGCGGCGAGGCGTGTACAAGGCCGTTCCGACGACGACGGAGAAGTCCATCTGGGGCGGGCTGCGCAGCGAGACGATCTCCGACCTCGAGATCTCGGCCGGCGAGGCGCGCGAGCTGCGCGACTGGGAACGGGACGTGGCCAATGTCGTCGACGGCGTGCTCGACGGGGGCAGCGAGCGGCTCTCGCGCTTCCGCGACGAGATCGAGGACGAGCGCGAATCGATGCACGGCCGATTCACCGCGTTCAAGAGCGCCGTGTCCGCAGAGACCGAGCGTCTCTCGTGGTTCCGGTCGACGGGCGCGATTCCGCTCGTGCTCGGGGTTCTCCTCTTCGCCGTCGCAGGAGGGCTGCTCGTCTTTCTCGGCGTGCGCGACTGGCGCCCCGTCTACCCGCGCTACTCGGATGTCTTGCTCGTCGGCCTCGGTGCGTGTCTCATCGCGAACGCCGCACTCTGTCTCGGCACGCTCGTCTTCAATCGGCGCGCGTGGCGCCGCCGGACGCGCGCCGGGCAGGAGGAAGCAGAGCGCTGGGACGCTTTTCGCCGCTACCTCTCCGACTTCCCGCGGCTGCAGGAGGCCCCGCCAGCGACGCTCGAGCTCTGGGAGCGATACCTCGTGTACGGCATCGCGTTCGGTATCGCGGAGCGCGTCCTCCAGGGCGCACAGCTCCACATGCCGGAAGCGCTCGCCACGGCGAGCTCGATCTACTGGATCTCACCGCACGGCGACCTCGGCTCGGGCGCGTCGAGCCTCTCGATCGGCGATCTCGCGTCCGGCTTCGGCGACGCGCTCTCTCCACCCAACTCGGGAGGAGGAGGCGGTGGCGGTGGCTTCTCCGGCGGGGGCGGAGGAGGCGGTGGCGGCGGTGGCGGCGGCTTCGGCTAAAGGAGCCGTGTCCCAAAGAGCCATCTGGTGCCGTGCCACTCGACGTGGCACATTGATCCAGTAACAGCAGGCGGACGCACCCGAAGCGAAGCGCTGCGCGTCACGTGCGAATACCTGGCCTGCAGGCGCCACGCCCCGGTGGATCCCCCGTACGGGGGTGTCCCGACCGTACCCCGGGCCGACAACCTCGGAAGACAAAGGCACGTATCCGAAAGGACGTACGGCTGTGTTCACCAAGGGAAAGACGCGTTACCTCGTCGTTGCAGTGACGGCGTTCGCCGGCCTCCTCGCCTCACTCGGCGGCGGCTGGTTCGACGGCAGCTAGCGCCACGCGAAAACAGAGCTCGATCGGCCTCCCCTCGCGAAGGGAGGCTGGATCATGCCCGCGTGTCCGCTTCCTGCAGTGATCGCGCAGCACGTCGATAGAGCCCGGCCGCCTCGCGATCGTTGCCGCGCCGGCTCTCGACATCGCCTTGCGCGAGCCACGCGGACGAGCGATGGCTCGCCGAGCGCGCCTGCTCGAACGTCTCGTCGGCTACTCCGATCCACCGGTCCGCATCGCCGAGGCGTCCCTGCGCGGCGTATGCGCGGCCGAGGGTGAGTTGCGCCGTCCCGATCTCCTGGAGGTGGTCGACGCGGCCGTCGAGCAGATCGAGCGCTTTTCGAGCCTGCATCTCGCTCAGCTCCGCGTCGCCGCTCTCGAGCCGAATTTCGGCGAGTGACGAGCAGACGTAGCCGGCGTCGACCGCGAGGTCGAGGTCGACGAACATCTCGAACGCCCGCTCGAGCAGATCGACCGCGCGTTGCGCATCTCCGAGCAGGTGCTCGAGCCCGGCCCGGTTGTTCACGAGCCGGGCCACGGTTGCCCGGTCATCGAGGCTCTCGAAGAGCACACACGCCCGCTCGGCGTGGGTGCGTGCGAGGAGCCAACGCCCCTGCCGCTGAGCGACGAGGGACGCCTGAAAGAGCGCATCGGCGATCCTGCGCGTGTCCGAGCACGCCTCGGCCAGCTCGAGCGCGCGCTCGACGTCGTCCTCGGCGGCCACCCAGTCGCGGTTGCGCCGGTGGCAGCGCGCTCGCCAGTGGAAGACGTCGGAGCGCAGGCGATCGCTGGGCAGCTGGGAGCCTTCCGCCAGAACGAGTGCCTGATCGAAAAGGACGATCGCGTCGGTGATGCTCGACTCCGAGTAGCGGACGACGCCGACTCTGAACACGATCTCCGCCCGGTCGAGGTCCGTGAAACCGGCGCCCACTGCCAGCGTGGCCGCCTGCTCGAGGAGCGTCATCGCTTCCGCGAGCTCCCCGAGGCGTATCCGCGCCCACGCTTCGCCCTGGAGGACCCGCAACCGGAACGCCGGTGCGGCCTCCCCGGCACCCGCTCGCTTTCGAACATCCCGAAATAGCCCGAGGGCGTCCGCATAGCGCACCTCCTCGAGCATGCGCTCCGCATCGATCAGCGCGGCCTCGAGCCGTTCCGCGTCGGCACGCGTGAGGCCGTGCTCCAGGAACTCGCGGTCCGTATCGAGCCGCGCGGCGAGCCACTCCAGCGTCTCCGTCGTCGGTCGAGTCTTGCCTCGTTCGATCTGGCTGACGTACTCCTTGGAGAATCGACCGCCGGCGAGCTCTTCCTGGCTCAACCCGGCCGACCGCCGGAGCGACCGCACTCGCTCACCCATGGTCTCGACGCCATCTTCCGGCCGTTCCCAGTCAGCCACGTCCGAATGGTCGCACGCTCGGGGAGCGTCGTCACCCCCTGGCGCGGCGAGAGAGCTCGTAGAGCGCGATCGCGCCGGCCGCCGCAACGTTGAGCGACTCGGCAGCACCCGGCAGCGGCACGGTCGCCTGGTGACAGTCTGCTGCAAGCGTCGCCGGCAGCCCTTCACGCTCCGAGCCGACATAGAGGGTCAGCGGAGGGTCGAGCGGTACGTCCGCGAGCGGCTCGCCTCCGTGCGCGACGAGCGCGACCCCACGTGGATGGACCTCGTCCCAGGGGACGACCGGGACGCGGAAGATCGCTCCGGCGGTGGCACGTAGTGCTCGCGGCCCTGTCGGATCCGCGCACTCCGGAGACAGCGACACTCCGGCTCCGAACGCGTCCGCCGTGCGCATGAGCGTGCCGACGTTCCCCGGATCGGCGACGCGCCAGAGCGCGAGCACGACATCGCGCGAGCCCCCGGGGAGATCGGCACGCCGATACACCCCGATCACACGCGGTGCGTGGCCGAGCGTCGAGATCTCCCCGAGCAACTCCGGGAGGACGTTCTCACCCGCGACGAGCAGCTCGACCGCGTCGATGCCTGCATCCGCCGCAGCCTCGACGAGATCTTCGCCCTCGGCCGCGAACAGGCCGGTCTCGACGCGGTGCTTGCGGGCAGCGAGGAGCTTCCGGACGAACCGGAGCTTCTCGTTCTGACGCGATTCGATCAGGCTCTAGGCTGCTTCCGACTCGAGCGCGGCCTTCGCGCGCTCGGCGACGGCTGCGAACGCCTTCGGGTCGCTCACCGCGATGTCGGCGAGCGACTTGCGATCGAGCTCGATCCCTGCCCTCTTCACACCCGCCATGAAGCGGTTGTACGAGAGATCGTGCTCGCGCGCGGCGGCGTTGATGCGCATGATCCAGAGCGACCGAAAGGTGCGCTTGCGGTTCTTGCGATCGCGATAGGCGTAGACGAGCGAATGCTCGACCTGCTCCTTCGCGAAGCGATAGCTCGACTTCTTGCGACCGTAGTAGCCCTTCGCCTGGTCGAGGACCTTTGCGCGCTTCTTCCGCGCGTGGACTGCTCTCTTGACGCGTGGCATGGCTCAGCCTCCCCGCAGGAGCTTCGTGACGCTCTTGACGTCGCTCTTCGCGACGTCCTCCATCTTTCGGAAGCCGCGCCTACGCTTCGACGACTTCTTCTCGAGGTTGTGGCTCCTCATCCCGTGCCGGCGCAGGAGCTTCCCCGTCCCCGTCACCTTGAAGCGCTTCTTCGCGCCCTTCCCCGTCTTCATCTTTGGCATCTGTCTTCACTCCCGCGTTTCTGGTCGGCGCGAGAACCATGACCATGTTTCGACCGTCGAGGAGAGGCTGCTGCTCGATCGAGCCGAGCTCCTTGACGTCCTCGGCGAGCCTCGTCAGGAGGTCCCGACCACGATCCGGGTGGAGCGTCTCGCGCCCCCGGAACATGATCGTGACCTTGACCTTGGCTCGCTGGCCGAGAAAGCGCACGACGTGCCCCTTCTTGGTCTCGTAGTCATGAATCCCGATCTTCGGTCTGAGTTTGATCTCCTTGATCTGAATCTGGAGCTGATGCTTCCGGGCCTGCTTGGCGCGCTGCTCCTGCTCGTAGCGGTACTTCGAGTAATCCATGACCCGCGCGACGGGCGGATCTGCACCGGCCGCGACCTCCACGAGGTCGAGGCCCTTGCCGTATGCGAACTCGAGCGCTTCCTTCGTCGGGAGGATCCCGACCTGCTCGCCCTCGTCGTCCACCAGGCGGACGCGCTGCGCACGTATTTCCTCGTTGATCCGCTCGTCACGCTTGCGCGGGACGTTCCGGTCGAGATCCGGCCGGCGGCGGCGAGGTCTCAAAGGCCCTTCATCAAGCTCTCAGCTTCCTCCTTGTCAACGACACGAACCGCTGCACGCAGCGGCTCGTCACTTCGTCCAACCGGCTCGGTTGAACCCCCGCGAGTCAAGCCCGGGAGGTGAGGAAGCGATGAGCTCCTGCTTGCAGAGCGGGGATCGTACCACCTACGCGGGATCCCCCTCCGCCGCGAGCTCGCCGAATCGTGCGAGCAGTGCGTCGAGAGAGAGCGTCGACTGCTCTCCCCCGCGCTCGCGTACGGCGAGGGCGTCGTCCGACTCACGATCGCCGTAGACGACCACGAACGGCACCTTCTCGAGCTCGGCGTCGCGGATCCGCTTGCCGAGGGTTTCGTCACGCTCGTCGAGCTCGACGCGATAGCCGTCGGCCTCGATGCGACTACGCAACGCACCGGCGGCCGCGCGATGCCCCTCCCCGACGGGGATCACGCGCACCTGAACGGGTGACAGCCAGAAGGGGAACGCGCCCGCGAAGTGCTCGACGAGGATCCCGATGAAGCGCTCGAACGAGCCGTACAGCGCACGGTGCACGACGAGCGGCATGTGCTCGCGGTTGTCGGGGCCCATGTAGGTGAGCCCGAACCGGGCGGGCATCTGCATGTCGTACTGGATCGTTCCCATCTGCCAGCTGCGCCCGAGCACGTCGGTCATGTGGAGGTCGATCTTGGGGCCGTAGAACGTGCCCTCGCCCTCCCCGATCGCGTATCGGAGTCCGTGCCGCTCGAGGGCGTCCTGGAGCTGCCCCTCCGCCGTGTCCCACTGCTCGTCCGTCCCGAAGCGATCCTCCGGACGCGTCGAGAGCTCGGCATGCGGCTCCAGTCCGAACAGCCCGTACAGGTAGCGCACATAGTCGATGCAGCCGTCGACCTCGGCCGCGATCTGCTCCTCGGTGCAGAAGATGTGCGCGTCGTCCTGCGTGACGTAGCGAACGCGCGTGAGACCGTGGAGCGTTCCGGCGAGCTCGTTGCGGTGAAGCGGGGCGGCCTCCGCGTAGCGGATCGGAAGGTCGCGGTAGCTCCGAAGCTGCGAGCCGAACAGGAGCATGTGCCCGGGGCAGTTCATCGGCTTGATGCCGTACGTCTGATCCTCGGTGTCGCCCGGGATCAGGAACATGTTCTCCCTGAACTTGTCCCAGTGGCCGGACGTGACCCAGAGCGCCTTGTCGTAGATGAGCGGCGTCTTCACCTCGAGGTAGCCGCGACGTGCGTTCTCGCGGCGACGGATCGACTCGAGCTGGTTGTAGAGCACCATGCCCTTCGGGTGCCAGAGGGGCGACCCCGGCGAGTGCTCGTCGAAGTGGAAGAGATCGAGCTGCGTTCCGAGTTTGCGATGGTCGCGCGCGCGGGCCTCTTCGAGGCGCTCGAGGTGCGCGTCGAGGTCCGCCTGCGAGAAGAACGCGGTGCCGTAGATCCTCGTCAGCTGCGTGTTGCGCTCGTCTCCGCGCCAGTAGGCGCCTGCGAGGCTGGTCAGCTTGACCGCCTTGATCGGCGACGCGTCCTGGAGATGCGGCCCGCGGCAGAGATCGGTGAACTCTCCCTGCGTGTACAGCGAGATCTCGCCTTCGGCAGCCTGCGCGAGCTCGACCTTGTACGGCTGGCCCTCGGCCTCGAAACGCGCACTCGCTTCGTCGCGCGAGAGGTGCTCGCGCGTCCACTCGCGTCCCTCCGCGATCTCGCGGCGGATCTCTTCCTCGATGGCCTCGAGGTCGCCTTCCGAGATCGGCTCGGAGAACTCGAAGTCGTAGTAGAAGCCGTCGGCGATCGGCGGGCCGATCGCGATCTTCACTCCGGGATGGAGCCGCATCACGGCCTCGGCAAGCAGATGCGCGGTCGAATGCCGGAGCACCGACAGCGCGTCGGGATCCTGCGTGTCGCGCGTGGTGAGGAAGTGGACGGACTCCCCGTCCTCGAGCGGCAGACGCAGATCGCGCGTCGACCCGTCCACGCGCGCGAGCACGGCCTGCTGGGCCAGCTTCGGCCCGATCGCGCGCGCGGCGTCGAGGCCGGTGGCGCCGTCGGAGAGCTCGAGCTCGGAGGAGTCGGGGAGGACGATCTTCATCGCGCCGCTGAGGATAGACAGGGCTCGGGGATACTTGAGACAGGATGCGCACCGGCACCTGGCTCGCCGTCGCAGTTGCACCGCTCCTCCTTCTCATCCTGCTGCTCGCACGCCCGGCGATCGACGGGGACTGGGAGAACCATCCCGCGCACTTCTGGCTCGTTCTCGGCGCGGCGCTCGTAGCGACGGCGCTCGGGTTCAGCGTCGCTACGGCTGCTCGCAGGAGACGCGACGCGCGCCTCTTTCTGATCTCGCTCGCGTTCGTCGCGAGCGCGGCGTTCCTCGGCCTGCACGCGCTCGCAACCCCTGGCGTGCTGCTCGGCCCGAACGCCGGCTTCGAGCTGGCCACGCCGGTGGGCTTGCTCCTCGCTGCGCTCTTCGCGGCCGCAGCCTCGCTCGAGCTCCGCAGCGAGCGGGCCGAGGGGGTCCTGCGCCTTGCGCCGGTCCTGCTGGTTTCGCTCGGCGTGATCGTCGTCGGATGGGCGACGATCTCCCTCGCAGAGCTGCCTCCTCTCGACGACCCGCTCGCCGCCGAGGAGCTCGACGGCTGGCAGCTCGTCCTCGCGGCGCTCGGCGTCGCACTCTTCGGAATCGCCGCGTTCGGCTTCCTTCGTCTCCACCAGCGACGCCAGGAGCGCTTCGTTCTCGCATTCGCCCTCGCATTCGTCCTTCTCGCCGAGGCGATGGTCGTCATCGCGTGGGCCCGCAACTGGCAGGTCTCGTGGTGGGAGTGGCACGTCCTCATGCTCGCGTCGTTCCTGCTCATCGCGTTCGTCGCGCGGGCCGAGTGGCACGAGGAGCGCTTCAGTGCCCTCTACCTCGACGAGACGCTCGCCGGCGCGCGCGAGGTCAGCGTGATCCTCGCCGACCTCGCCGGCTACACGGAGTTCACGGAGCGGCATGCCGCCGACGACGTGGCTGCGATGCTCAACGACTACTACGGACAGATCATCCCGCTGATGGAGCGCGCCGGAGGAGAGGTGCATCAGATCGTGGGTGACGAGCTGATGGTGATCTTCGGCAAGGACGCGAGCGTCTCGGATCATGCGTTCCGGGCAGCGCGTGCGGCACTCGTGCTCCAGCGTGTCGCGCAGCGAACGGCAGCCGAGCACGACGACTGGCCTCGATTTCGCGTCGGCGTGTCGAGCGGCGAGGTGCACGCCGGCCTCGTCGGCGCGACGACGGGCCACCGCAAGCACGGCGTCGTCGGTGACGTGGTCAACCTCGCGGCGCGGCTGCAGGCGGCGGCGCCGGTAGGCGGTGTCCTGATCGGCGAGGCCACCTTCCGCGAGCTCGGGGGACGCGCACTCGTCGAGCCGACGGCTCCCATGCGGCTGAAGGGAATCCGCGATCCGGTCAATGCCTACCTCCTCCACCAGCTGACGACGCCGGTGGAGGAGCCGTCCTAGGGAGGCGTCACCCGATCCCTGTTGGCCGGCCCGAGGGCGAGCTCGAGCTCCAGCTCGTCGAGAGCGTCGCGGAGGATCGCGATTCGCTCCGCGACCGGAGCGTGAGCTTCGGGATCGATCGGTGACGGCCGCGTCACGCCGTACCGCTCCCGCAGCGCCTGTCTCCGGTCGATCTCGCGCGCCTCCTCCATCGAGTTCAGGACGACCCCGATCAGGACGTTCAGCACGATGAACGCTGCGACGAGGATGAAGCTGACGAAGTACAGCCACGCCCACGGCTCGACCTCCATCGCGGCATCCATGTAGATCGGGAAGTTCTCGAGCGTCAGCATCACGAAGAGGGTCAGCATCGCGCGGCCGATGTCCCCCCACTGCGCCGGAAGCTCGTCGCCGAACCAGATCCAGCCGACCATCCCGTAGACGAAGAGGATCATCGCCGTCACGGCTCCGATCGACGCGAGCGGAGGCACGCTGCGCCAGACACCGAGGAGAAGCACGCGCAGGTCCGGCAGTAGGCGCACGATGCGGACGACGCGCAGCAGGCGCAGCAGGCGCAACAGCGTCGAGTTCTCCCGGATTCCGGGAACGAACACCGCGAGGATCACCACGAAGTCGAAGATGTTCCAACCGCTCCGGAAGAAGCCGAGCGGACGAGGCCAGTACGACGCCATCCGGATGAGGAGCTCGACGACGAAGATCGCGAGGCAGATGCCGTTGATCGCATACAGCAAGTCCCCCCAGCGGTCGACGGCGCCCTCGTACGTCTGCAATCCGAGCACGGCTGCGTTCACCGCGATCGTGATGACGACGATCGTGGTGAAGGCCGGCGAGTCGACGACGCGGGCGAGAGCGTTGCGGTCGGTCACGGGCCGTGCATTTTCCTGACCGCGTCGGCCGTCGATCCGGACCTCCGGTCACCCGCCGGCGCGGCCGTCGCCCGACCGCTCCTTACACTCCATTCGATGAGCGATCGCGCGGCCGAGCCCCCCGGATGGGTCGAGCGACTCACGCGGCGGCCTCTGGAGCTCCTCGGCGGCGTCATGCGCGGCGTCGTGCGGGCACTGCCGCGAGCTATCGAGGACATGTTCACGGACCGCTGCACGCAGTACGCGGCAGCAATCGCCTATCGGGTGCTGTTCTCGCTCTTTCCACTGACGATCGCGCTCGTCTCGATCTTCGGCCTCGTGCTCCAGGACGACGAGCTCCGCCAGTCGGTCATCGACGAGCTTATCGCCTTCCTCCCCGTGACCGAGTCGGCGCAGAACAACGTTCAGCGGTCGATCGAGGAGATCGCGACGCCGCTCTCCGCGTTCGGGCTGGTCTCCCTCGTCGCCCTGCTCTGGGGAGCGTCCGGGATGATGGCGTCGATCCGCCTGGGGCTCGAGGCCGCGCTGAAGGTCGAGCGCGGGCGGCCGGCCGCCCGCGCGAAGCTCGTCGACTTCATGCTCATCGCCGCTGCCGGCGTCCTCGTGCTCGTCATCGTCGGCCTGTCCGCCTTCGGCGCGTTCTTCAGCAAGCTCGTCAGCCGCTTCACCGACTGGGCCGACATCGCCACTCCGTCCGGACTCCTGATCGACGACGTCATCCAGCTGCTCGCGATCGGGGTCACCGTTCTCCTCCTCTACCGCTTCGTACCGGCGAGAAAGCTTCGCCGGCGAGGCGCAATCGCCGGTGCCGTGCTGACCGCTGTCGGCATCTGGGGCGCGACGAAGGTGCTCGCCGTGGTCTTCGCGGATTTCTCGCGCTACAACATCATCTACGGCTCGCTCGCCGGCGTCACGACATTTCTCTTCTTCGTCTACGTCGTCGCGTGGATCCTGCTCCTCGGCGCTGAGTTCGCCCACGCGTGGTCGCAGCCGCCAGGCCCGCCCGGGCCGCCGCTACGCACGCAGATCATCGGCGTCGTGACCGGCCTCTTCATCCACCGCGAGGAGGACGAGGAGCCGCTGCCGCTCAGCGAAGAGCCGGCTCGTCGACTGTAAGCGTCCTCGCGTCGGCGTCGAGGGTGCACGTGACGCCGAGCGGAAGAGCCGCGAGGTGCTTCGTGTGTCCGAGCGGGAGCCCGTAGATCACCGGAACGCCGAGTGGCTCGAGACGCTCCTCGAGAACGTCCTCGATCGTGCGCGAGCGCGCCCAGTCCGAGACGGGTCGAAGGTCGCCGTAGTCGGACTTCTCCATCTGCCCGACGACGACACCGGCCACCTGCTCGAGCTTCCCCGCGTGCGCGAGCTGGACGAGGTGGCCGTCGAGGTAGTACGGCGGCGTGTGCGTGTCCTCGAAGAAGAGGATCGCTCCGTCGAGCTCGATCTCCCACGGGGTGCCCATCGTCTGCATCAGCAGCCACAGGCAGCCGCCGACAAGCGGTGCGGTGACCCGACCTCCGTGGAGCGTCCGCACCCACGGGTCGTCGGGATCGTGCGGCACCTCCCCCGCGCCGCCCGTGCGCAGCACGTCGAGGAGGCGGTCCTTCGTGAACGTGGTCGTCTCGACGCTGCCGACGCCCATCAATCCGTTCCCGTAGATCGTCCCCACGCCTGCGCGCTGACGGATTGCGACGTGGAGCGCGGTGAGATCCGAGTAGCCGACGAGCGGCTTCGGATTGTCGCCGATGAGATCGAAGTCGAGGTACGGGATCGCCTGTGCAGAGCCGAATCCACCCTGCAGCGCCTGGACGACGTCGACCTCCGGGTCGGCGAAGAGCACGTTCAGGTCCTCCCCTCGCCGCCGAGCGTCACCGGCGACGTAGTCGTCGCGGTCCCAGACACCGTCGGCGAGCTTCACGCGATAGCCGCGCGCCTCCCACCACTCGATGCCGCGCAGGACGTCGGAGCGGCTGTCGTACGGGCTCGCGGCTGCGGCCACGCCGATCGTCCCGCCGTCCGGAAGCGGCCGGCCGAACCGTGTCGCCGCGATCACCTGCAGATCCGGACGGTCTGCCTCGCCTCGGCCTCGCGCCCGCGGACGTCCGATACGACCGCGGTGAGCGTGTGCGCGCCTTTGCGCTTTCCGCTAGTTCGCCACGTCGTTTCGTAGAGCCCCGCGACGTTCCTGCGAACGCGAGCGATCTGCCTGTTCCCGTCGAAGAAGCCGACGGACGAGATCTGCACGTTGTCGTTCGCCACGACGAGGAGCTTCTGGCGCGCAGCGAGGCATCTCCCCTTCTCGGGCGTGATCCATGTGATCGTCGGGCGATTGACCGCCTCGGCACGGAGTCCCTGGAACCGAGTGTTCGGAAGCGGGCTGTTGCCTTCTGTGTTGATGTTCTTCGCCTCCTGGAAGTCCGAGGCCACGATCACCATGAACTGCGATCCCTGGACAAGCGCGAAGGCTTCCCGCGGGATCGAGAACGCCGCGATGCCTGTCACCGGATCGAACGTGGTTGCCCCGACGGCCTCGCGGCGGGTCGACGGTCCGTAAAAGAGCTGGAACGAAAGCGGATCAGGTCCGGATTTCGCGTCTGTCACCTTGGCGACGATGGTCGGGCGTCCACTCGAGAGCGTCTTCGTCAGCACGCGGACCACAGGTGGTCTGACGTCGTTCACCCACGATCGAAGCGTGTATGGGCCGGCAAGCGAGCGACCGGTGAAGGGGTCGCGGCCCGAGTCGACGGAGACGTAGTAGCGCTTGGGCGGCAGAAACACGCCCCCGGACGCGCCGATGCTGAACAGAAAGTCGGGAAGCTGCCCGTTCACGTTCACGGGGATGCCCGCGTACCCGAGGACGTCGTTCTCGTCGAGAGACCCCATGAACCACGGGTGGATCGGCTGGTTCGAGCTCAGGAGCGCGGTGATCGAGGCGTTCAGCTTTGGCGCAGGCCTGACGACCACGACACCCGCGTTCACCGCCTGCTGCGTGATGTCGAGCGAGTAGACCTTCTCCTTGCCGTCGTCGTTCACGGACGGGTCGACGCCGAAGATCCCGAGGATCGAGAACGGAGACGTCGGCCAGCGGTAGACACGTGCGCGGTCCTCGCCGTTCCGCGTATCGCCGCTTTGGATGGTCCTGAGCGGGGTCACCGGCGCGCCGACGAGCGAGGAACGCGAGACCGAGAACGCGTACGGAATCCGGCGTGTGTCGCCGCCTCGTCGCAGGACCAAGAAGCCGAAGTTGTCTCCCTGCACCGCGCCCGCAGACGCGCGCGCGACGATCTGCATGATCGCTGAGCCACCGGGGACGATCGTGACCGGAGCTGCTTCGACGGTCGCGCCCGCGGATGCGACCTGCGGCCGAACCTCGACCGTCCACGTTCCGGCGCCGTCTCCCGCGTCGGAGATCGCCACAGGGATCGTCCTCGAGTTCGCCCCACCGCCCGCGACGAGGTAGCCGAACGAGAGCGACTGCGGATCCGAGAAGACGAGCGGCTTGTCCGCCGCCGTCACGCTGACGAGCCCGGCTCCCTGGACGAGAACGGATGCCTCCTGGGCCAGCGTGGTGTCGGCGAAAGCAGGCCCCGCTGTCGACATGAGCGCAGACTTCACGTGCTGCGGAGTCCACGACGGATGACGCTGAATCAACAACGCTGCCGCACCGGCAACGTGCGGAGCGGAGAAGCTCGTGCCGTCGAGCACGGCGTACTGGTCCCCGGCGAACTCTGGCAGCGTCGAGGAGAGGATCTGTGCACCCGGTGCGGTGACATCGGGCTTGAGTGCATGGCCGAATGGTGTGAGACCCGAGGACGTGAAGCTCGTCGGGACGCCGGCCCACGTCGTCGGTACCTCGAGGATCTCGCGGCTGAAGCGAACCGTGACGGCTCCACCTGAGCCCGCGGCCGCAGCGCGGAGACGCGAGCCGTCGAGATCAGAGATCGTTCCGCCCGAGACCGAGAAGAGTGCGAAGGTCGGATCGCCCGGCCGGTTCTCCACGATCACCATTCCGGTCGCTCCTGCGTCGCGCGCACGCGCTGACTTGACGCTGTAGGGGCATCCCCCGCGGCTAACGAGGGCGATCGCGTCTCGGAGCGAGCCGGATGGCGCCGAGTCGCAAAGCTGTCGGCTGACGCCGCCGATCGATCCGACGTCGACCAGCCGCTGATTCGTCGAGATCCACGAGGGTGGAATGCTGTCAGACGGAACGAACGGGATCCTCGCCACTCCGCCCGGCGACACAACCGAGATCGACGCACCAAACACGTGCCCGTTGGCGGTCGCGCCAACGCTTATCGCCTCCGGCGCAGTAGCGGGAGATCCGGCCGTCCCGAGGCCGAAGAAGTCGCGGTCGTTGCCGGCCGAGATGATCGGCACCACACCGGCGCGAACGACGTTCGCGACGGCTTCGATCAGGACGTCCGTCCGTGGGTCCGCCTGCGGGCCGCCACCGGAGAAGTTGATGATGTCCATCCCGTCGCGCACGGCAGCCTCGAAGGCCGCCACGATCTCCGGGCTGTTCGCGGAGCAGCAGCCGGTGAGCGGCGACGGGGCCGGAACGTTGAACACCGTGTAGTTCCCGATGTAGGCGCGCGGCGCAACCCCACTCAGATCGTCCACCGCGGGATGACAGCCGCCCGACGCCTCGAAACACCCCCGCTCGCGGTCACCCGCAGGCACATCGGTGCCGGCCGCGCCGGCGATGATCCCGGCGACGAAGGTACCGTGGAACGATTGGTCTCGGTCGAGCGGGGAGCTGTTCGCTCCTGGTCCCGCGAAGCCGCGCGCGACGATCACTTTCGGCGTCGTCGATCCGGACGGCCCCTTTGGGAAGCCGGGTGGATAGGAGAAGCCGGTGGGATCGAGGAACGGATGCTCGTGGTCGACGCCGTCGTCGACGACGGCGACCTTCACGCCCTCGCCGCGTGCCCCCGTGAGCCCAGCGAACTGAGTCGCGCCGATGACGGACGGCCCGCGATTCAGATTCAGGTGGTACGTGAGGCTCGGATAGACCCGCGTCGCGATTCCCGTGTCGATGAGAGCTGGCAGGCGGTGATACGGGACGCTCACTGCGAAGCCGTTGACGAGCACTTGGTAACGGCGGGTCACGACCGCCTCCGGGATCGCCCCCCGCAGGCTGGCGATCGCCTTCGCCTGTGCCGCCTCGAGGCTGCCGAGGTACGAGCGCGAGAACGACGACGAGAAGTTGAGCTTTGCGTCGGAGCCGAACCCGGGAAGCCGCCTCGCAAAGGTCGCCGCCGCAAGCGGCGGATCATCGAGCGTGACGATGACACGCACGCGGTTGCCCGCGTTCGTGAGAGCGGAGACGTCGGGTGCCGGACGAACCTTCAACAGCGCTTGCTCGACGACGCCGCGCGGAGTGCGGTCGAGCGAACCGGAAGCCGTCCCGCTGATGACGACCGCTGCGAGGAGAGAAGAGAGGAGCGCTAGGCGGCGCACAGGCGGGCGGTGCTCAGCGAACCTTCGCCGAATACGCCTGTGACGCGCGCAGTCCCTCGAACGCGACTGCGACGGAGCCACGGAACGTCTTGCCCTTCGCGGTCGCCGGGATGTTCCACGTGCAGGTCGCTGCGCCGCCCTGTACCCGCTGAACCTGCGCCCTGAACCGTGCATTTCCGACCCGCCCGACGCACGTGACCCTGCCGTTCTGGACGACCGCGTTCGTGTCGGAGCGGGCCGCGACGAGCCTGAGCGTGAAGGAACGCCCGGCGATGGGGCTCCTCGGGGTCGGCTTGAGGCTGCGTACCACGAGAGACGGCGGCGTGATCTTGACCTCGTACTGGTAGAGGCCCGCGCCCGCGGCCGGCGCGATGTCCGCGACGGCGTTCGTGAAGTCGACGTCTCCGGTAGCCGAATCGATCGTTACTCCAGAGACCGCGAGGAACGAGAACGCGAGCTTCTTCGTGTTGCCGAGCTCGGCCGCGCTGATCGTGACCGTGACGCCGCCCTGATAGCTGAAGATCAGCGAGGTTGCGGGCGGATCGCCGGCGCGACGCGTGAAGTTCGAGCCGTCCCAGCGGAAGAGAGCTGCTTCACCGCCGAAGATCTCGATCACGTAGTCCGCGCCCAGCTCGGCGGGATCGCCGGTCTGCGGATTCGCGTCGCTGTCGACGAAGAGGAGGAGCAACATGTCCTGGGTCAGCTGCGCGCGGTTCGGGATTACGACGCGGAACTGGATGAGTCCGGCGTCCGTGTTCGACGTCGTGAGCGTCGTGATGTCCGGCGCCGCAGGATTCTCGCCCGACGAGTCCTGGTAGCTGGTGCTGTTGGCGGCGACGGCTTCGGGAGCGGCCGGCGCGGAGAACGCACCCGAGGCGACGGTCGGAAGTGCGACGACCGCGACCACGATCGAAAGCAGGAGTCCGGGGCGTGTGAGCGGCCGCACGACGGGCGTCAGGGTAGATGCGGCTCGCGCACGGCGCAAATCTCTAGGCAAACGTGATCACGCTGCGAATGCCGTCCTGCTCTTCCATGAGGTCGAATCCGCGATTCACCTCGTCGAGAGAGAGACGGTGGCTGAGGAGCGCTTCGACGTCGATCTCACCCGCAAGCCAGCGGTCGACGAGCAGCGGCACCTGCGTCCTACCCTTCACGCCTCCGAATGACGAGCCCGTCACGCGGCGCCCCGTGATGAGGAGGCGCGGGAGGATGTCGAGCGTCTCGCCCTTGCCGGCGACGCCGACCATCGTCGCGAGCCCCCACGCCTCGCGCGCGGCCTCGACGGCCTGTTGCATGACGAGCACGTTGCCGGTCGCCTCGAAGGTGTAGTCGGCACCGAAGCCGCCCGTCTCGCCGCGAATCCAGTCAACGGTGTCCTCGGCCGCGACGCGGGTGTCGGTGGCGCCGTGGTGACTGGCGCTCTCGAGGCGTCCCTCCGCGAGGTCGATCGCGATGATCCGCTCGGCGCCGGCGAGTCGGCAGCCGATGACGGCGCCGAGGCCGACGAGCCCGCACCCGAACACGACGCACGCCGAGCCGGGCTGGACGTCCGCCGTGTACAGCGCGGCGCCGATGCCCGTCGCGAGCCCGCACGCGAAGGGCGCGCATCCTTCGAGCGACGCCTCGGGAGACACCTTCGCGAGCGCGATCTCCGGCATCACCGTGTACTCGGCGAAGGTAGAGGTGCCCATGAAGTGCCGCATCGGCTCGCCGCCTCGCGAGAGCCGCGTCGTCCCGTCCGGCAGGTAGCCCTGACCCTGCATGTCGCGGATTGCAGTGCAGCGGTTCGTGCGTCCGCTGCGACAATGGAAGCACTGGCCGCACTCGGGCGCGAAGAGCGTGATGACGTGGTCGCCCGGCGCGACGAGCGTGACACCCGCCCCGATGCGCTCGACGACCCCGGCTCCCTCGTGCCCGAGAACGCACGGCGCGTATCCGGTCGGGTCGGCGCCGGAGGCGGAGTAGAGATCGGTGTGACACACGCCGCACGCGGCAAGACGTACGAGCACCTCCCCGTCCCTCGGCTCTGCCAGGTCGAGCTCCTGGACGACGAGTGGCTGCCCGAAGTCCTCGAGCACTGCGGCGCGGATCTTCACGAGCGGAGGCTAACCCGAAGCGCGCAGTCGAGGGATCGAGGTCGCGTCCCTGCGCGTCGATGACACGCGCATGATCTGGCCAGTTGCGGCACTGGCGGCGCTCTTCCTGTGCTTCGTCGTCGTCTATGGCACGCGCCTCCAGGCGCGGGTCGAGACCCGGCGAGACACGCAGACGTAGCGCCACCGACACGGAGACCACGGCCCGCGACTGCGGGTGTCTTGAGACGCGCGTTCTCGAGCACGAGCAGTGGCACAAGGAGCGCACGCATCACGGAAGTGGGAGCTCGACGAAGGGGATGAAGTCCGCGCGACCCCTGAGCGGTCCGCCGAACGTGCCCGCCCCTACGATCATTACCTGCATCGGCGTGGGCACGATAGTCCAGACACGCCGAACCGGAAGGATGCCAATAGAAGGCAGAAGCCCCGGCAGCGGCGGCGGACCGGGGCTTCTGTGACTCGACGGCGAGACGTGGACGTTGGTTCTCTATCGGCCGATGTGGCCCGAGATCTGACTCCCTCGATTGGGAAGAGATCAGGGGGGCCGAAGCCGCAGCCCAGGCCCCCCTCCCTTCGGACGCGGAGGGGAGGGACCCTTAGCGGGGCCCTTGACCGCGTCCATAGCCCCACCCTATGAACGTAACCACGGCTCAGTCGAGTCTAGGTCCGACCCACCCGTTGGGGAGGGGCTTCCGGGGGAGTAAGCGCCCGTCATCCGAGTTGCGGCAAGGGACGGAGAAAGGGAGACGTACATGGGATGGACTTGGATCGTCTTCGGAGTGGCATTCGCGATGCCACTCCTCGGGTTTGCCTGGTTCTCGAACTCACTGGAGTGATCCAGTCAGTCCTCGAACATCGCGGGCCGTGCGCTTTGCGGGCTTCCAGCTCGCGCAGTGTCTCCACCGCGGCCCCATGGTCGCCGGCGTTGAGATCGGAGCCGCTCAGATCAAACTCACGAACTATCCACTCGGCGCGGCTGCTACCTGTTCCTCGGCGTTTCGTCGATAGGCGGAGACGACGTTTGCGGTTCCGCCCCGGTCGGCTGGATCCCCCGTCGACGATCCGGGCCGCGCCGCCCTGCGGGTCACCTTCCACGTGTGCTCGCGCATGAGTTCCTTCACGTGCGCCGTCCGCGCCACGACATTCTTGAACTCCATGTAGACGAGCTGCGAGATGAGGCCGTAGACCAGGAACCAGTGCCCACGTCGGCGCAGGTCCGGGGTCGCAAGCCGCCACGCCGTCCATGCCTGGAAGACGCCCGCGCTGAACGTGAATACGGTCGTCGCAAGGAACACCGGTACGACCCAGGAGATCGGCGGCTCGCCTCGCAGGTACCAGAACACGAGGATCGGGAAGATCTGGAGCGAGATCCACGGGTAGACCTCGCGCCAGCCGAGCAGGTAGGCGAATCCCAGTCGCTGCCGGACGCTCAGCCGGCGGTTGCGCAACACCTGACGGAGGTACCGAAACGAAACCTGCGACCACCCCTGCGCCCAGCGCAGCCGCTGACCCCAGAGGGCAGGCACGCCGTCCGGTGCGAGTTCTGTCGACACGAGGCCTGGATCGGACACGATCCGCCCGCCGTCCGCCAGGACGCGGATGGACGAGTCGATGTCCTCCGTGAGCATGAACGCCCGCAGCCTCGTTTGCTTCAGAACCGAGGTCCGCCAGTATCCATTCGAGCCTCCGAAGATCCCGAAGCCGTGGATCCGCGCCCGGCCGGGGTGCGCCACCGCATAGATCGCCTCGAACTCGGTCGCGACGAGCTTCTGGATGACGCCGTCCTCGCCGTTTCGCACGACGCAGTGCCCTTGCACGACGTCGACCCCATTCGACAACCAGTGCCAGGCGCGGCGGAAGGAGCCCGGAGCCGGGTGGTGGTCGGCGTCGAACACGGCGACGAACTCGCCGGTCACCTGGGCGAGTGCGGCATTGACGTTCTGAGCCTTTGAGCGGCTCCAGTTGACACGCATGGGGACGAATCGCGGATCGCGAACGGCAATGGCACGAAGATCCTGTTCGACCGGCAGATCCTCGGGGGTGTTGTAGGCGAGGATCACCTGGAGCTGGTTGTAGTCGTGTTCGAGGAACGCCTCGACAGTCTCGACGATGGTGTCCGCCTCGTTCGGCAGAAATGCGGCAATGACCGCACTTGCCGGCGGATACCGTCCTCCGGGAGTTTCCGGCGGACGTCGCGGGCGGTAGGCGGCGAGACACTCGACCCAGATCGCGAGCGCCGTGAAGGCGAGCGCACCAACGACCATGAGATAGACGACACTGGTGATGTCGAGGCCGGCACGATCGAGTGCCCAGTACGCGAGTAGTGGCAGGCCGAGGCACGCAAGCTGCTGAGCGACGACCTGGAGTGGTGTGCGGCGCCGCTCGAGCCAACTGCGGAAGCGCCCACGGCCGGCCATGCCTGCGTCGAGGGTGCTGCGCCATCGCTTCGCCTGGAGGTCGAGCTGCTCGGCAGCGTGCATGGTGGCCGTCCAGGCACGTGACTCGCCGGCGTCCGGGTCTGCTCCCTCGAGCTCTGCGAAGCCGATCACTGGCGTGAGCTGCAAGTTGCAGCCCGCGACGGAGAAGGTGTGAGAGTGCAGGGTGCTGACGAGCCGGTTCAGTCTCGCTTGTGCAGCCCAGGCAGAGGTGTCCGGGAGGAGCAGCGCTAGCTGACCTCGCGAGAAGCCGACCTCGTCGAGCGCTCGCCCGTCGTTACGGACTAGCTCGACGACCTCTGCGAGAACCGCGTCCTGTGCGCGTTGCCCGAGCTGATCAGCTACCTCGGACAGCTTGTGCAGGGCGAGGTACGCGAGACACGCGGGGCGGTTCGTCAGCCGGACACGCTCGGACTCCCGCCGTATCGCAAGCGCAAGGTTCTCCTCGGTGAGCGCGCCAGTGATCGGGTCGCGGAGCATGTCGGCCCGCAGCACCGCTCGACGCTCGAGACAAGCCCGAATCCGCGCACCGAGCTCACCTGGCCTCGCGGAATAGGACACAACGTCGGCGGCGCCGCGCTCGAACGCCAGGAACATCCGCGCCGAGTTTCCCGGCAGCGTGAGCACGATCGCCGGCACAGACTCCCACCGCTCGTTCTCGCCCAGTCGATCGAGAAGCTCGAATCCCTGGAGGTCACCGGGAGCGAGGACGAGATCGGGGACGGCCGCGCGCAAGTGTTCGATTGCTTCGGTGAGATTTGCAGCCTCGAGGGCTACGTAGCCGTGATCACGCACGAGAGCCGTGACACGCCGCCATTCGGGCACCGAACTACTGAGCAGCAGAATCGTCTGCCGGCGCCGCTCACGCACCGTCTCGCCGGGGCGCGCGTACGCGTCGCCCCAGAGTGCCGCAGACTCCGTCATGGACAGGTTTATCGGCGCCCGACAATGGCGACGTTAGCCATCGAGCCAGGCCGATCGGGAGCGGGAGTCGAGGCACTGATTACGACGTCCGACGCTGGCGGTCGCAGGGATCGACATACCTGGACCCAAGATCGGGGGATTGATCCACGGCGTTGAGCCGCCGACGTTCCACGCGCGGACGTCGCGCCACGCGGTCGCGGCGGATACCACGAGACAAGGACGCCACATGCGAACACTGAAGGCATGGACCACCGTCGTCGCCGTCGTCGTGCTCATGCTTGCGGCGCAGGCGACGGGGGCTCGCCCGGCCGCGACGACCCACGTGGTCGGATCGCTCACCGTTCCGGGCGTGAGAACCGGTCTCGTGCTCGAGGACGGGCAGCAGGTCACGGTCACGGCGACCGGCACGATGTGCCCATGGGGCACCGCCTACTGCGTCGGCCCGGACGGGAATGCCTCGTGGGCGACGACCGACAGCTGGTACGGCGGGTACCTGCTCCCAGGCGCGCCTGCGTGGGGGCTCGTCGGTCGCGTCGGGAGCGGACCGTGGGTCCACGTCGGCAGCGGGCCGACGACGCTTTCGGGGACTGGCGAGGTCGTGTTCGCGGCGAACGACGACCTGTATCCCGACAATACGAGCAATTTTGTCGTGTCCTACGAGTGCCGGCCGGGCTGGGGGCACGGCGACGCGAACCACTCGCACTGCGGCCCGCCGCGCGCCGAGAAGAAAGATCCGCCGCGTCGTTAGACAGTGGACGACGCCCTACCCGCCTCAGCCGCAAACCCGCGCCAGAAGCAGGGTTGCGGGAGTGGGCGGTACTGGGCTCGAACCAGTGACCCCCAGCTTGTCGAGCTGGTGCTCTCCCAACTGAGCTAACCGCCCTCGGGGCGGCGATTGTAGCCGAATCCGAGCCAGCCGGTATCGGCCGAAACGGCCCATGGCAGCGCCGTGGCAGCCGCTTGCTGGACGCGGCTTCTCGCCCTTGCAGACGATCCACATCGACTTTCACTGCGGCGGCACGGGTTCGAATCCCGGATGGGCCCGCTTGGTAGAGGCTTGGCTCAACCATGCGGGTCGTCCGTGTCGGATATGTCGCTCGAGCGCGCAGCGTGCTGGTCCATCGCGAAACGGCAGGTCGACAACATCGCCGATGATCGCCTCGACTCCGCGAGCAGCTGTGAGCTCGACCATGCGCGCGGACTGATCGAGCGCGATGACGTGCGCTGACAGCTCGCGCGACATGCGCTCCGCAAGCTCCCCTCGCCCGCACCCGACTTCCAGTACGTCCCGTGGCTGCCGTTCGGCGACCGCGGCGAAGGCGACGTCGTACGGGTCGGGTCGGTCGCAGTCTCCTGTTTCGCCATACGCGTGGCGTACCGCTTCTCGTCGGCGTACGCCTTCCGGACGAGTTCGGGGTCGTTTATCGAGTCCATCGCGTGGCGCCCAAGAGGACGCAGGAGCGGTTCACGATGTCTCAGATTACGGCCCCTAAGCTCAGCGATTCCGCCCTCAAGCGACATTCCCGCACCCTCGCGCAGTCGGGCGATGCCCTCTTTGCGCCCAAGCGGGAGGTTGT
>CAVUCT010000002.1:0-69370 GCA_963740105.1 uncultured Gaiellaceae bacterium | reverse complement strand
TCGCCGGTTCGATCCCTCCGGACTCGCAGTGCGTCGGGGCCTTTCGTTCCCCCGCTATCTGAATCCGAGATGACTCAAGTGTGTGGGAGCGCGCGGGCAAGAGGGCCCATTCACTCGGGGACGGCGAGGGCGAGCGTGACCGCCTCGTCGAGCGACATTGCGCGACCCTCGTCCCACGCAGTGGCGAGCGTCTGCTCGTCGAGTGCGATTTGAATCAGAGCCAGCGTCTCAGCGTTTCGCTCCTCCTGATAGAGAGGGACGACGATGCCGTGCTCCTCGTGTAGGTGCAGCGAGCTCGAGAGAAGCCGCGCCGCGGTTTGCTTCCGATCTGCCCGGGCATGGATGGCGGCCACGCGGCTGAGACTGTCGAGCTCGTGCTGAAGGTCGCCCTCGTGGACTCGGATTCGGAGAGCTTCGAGCGCCGCGTGGAGAGCCTCGTCGAGCCGACCTTCCTCGCGCGCCCGCGAGGACTGCAGGTCCAGCGCGAACGCGACGTTCCGCGGAATCCCGGACGCTCTTGCGAGGCGAAGATGTTCGTTCTCCAGGTCCCGCGCGCGCACGACGTCGCCCAGTACCTCACATGCCCACGAGAGGTTGAAGAGGGTAAGGAGCACATCGTGCTCGGCGTCGAGCGCGGTGAACTGCTCCAGGCTCTCCTCGAAGCGTGGCAGGGCGTTTGGGAAGTCGCCCGACTCGATGGCGACGTAGCCCTGAAAGAACGTGGCGCGGGCACTGCCCCAGGCGTCATCAAGGTCCCGATACAGAGTGAGAGCTTCGTCGGCATATTGACGGCCTCGCTCGTACTCCTTGACGTCGACGGCGAGCGCCGCGGCTCCGGTCAGCGCTTGTGCGCGCGCGGCCGTGACGCGATCGTCGCTCGCGAGCGCCTGATCGAGCCGACCCATACCTTCGGTGTGGAAGCCACGAACGCCCCAGAAGCGCCACAGGGCACCGGCCAGCCGCAACACGAGCTGGGTCTCGCCAGCCACTTCGAGGCGGTCGAGAGCGGCGCGGAGGTTGTCGTGCTCCGCCTCGTTCTGGTCGAGCCAGGCCTTCGACACCGAGACGTCCCTCGGCAGCGACTCCGCGAGCGCGAGAAGCCACTCCGCGTGCCGACGCCGCAGCCCGTCCGCCTCGCCCGAGACTTCGAGCTGCTCGGCCGCATACTCGCGGATCGTCTCGAGCATCCAGTAGCGAGACTCGAGCTCGGACTCGCGCTTGCGCACCAGGCTCTTGTCGAGGAGCGACTCGAGGGTGTCAGGGTCAGCGTCGGCGACCTCCTCCGCGGCCCCGTACGTACAGCCGCCGCGAAAGACGGAGAGGCGGGCAAAGAGCGCTTGCTCCTCCTCGTCGAGCAGGTCGTAGGACCATTCGATGGTCGCGCGCAGCGTCTGCTGGCGGGGATCGGCGTCGCGCTCTCCCTTGAGCAGGTCGAGACGTTGCGAAAGGCGCTTGAGCAGCTGCTCGGGGCTGAAGAGGGCGGTGCGGGCGGCGGCGAGTTCGAGCGCGAGCGGCAGCGAGTCGAGGCGCAGGCAGAGTTCGTGCACCGCCTCGCTCGGCGTAAAGGAGGGATCGACGGCGCGCGCGCGGGCGCCGAATAGCGCGACTCCGTCTGGCTCGGCAAGCTGCGGCACGGGGTACGTCTGCTCGCCGCTCACCCGCAAGCGCTCCCTGCTCGTGACGAGCAGGTCGAGCCTGGGGCAGGCAGCGAGGAGCTCGGCGAGCTCCGTGCCTGCCTCCACCACCTGCTCGAAGTTGTCGAAGAGGCACAGCATCTCCTTGTCGGAGATGTGCTCGGCGAGCCCGTTCTTCGAGCCGAGGGCCTGCGCCGCCGTCTCGAGCACGAGTGCGGGGTCGCGCAGAGTAGCGAGCGGCACCCACCAGATCCCGTCCGGGTAGCGATCGGCAGCCTCGGCGGATGCCTGCAGGGCAAGGCGGGTCTTGCCCGTCCCTCCAGGACCGGTCAGGGTGAGTAGGCGCGTGCCCTCGGAAAAGAGGAGTGAGAGCACTTCCGCGAGCTCGGCCTCGCGACCGAGGAAGGGCGTCGCGGGAACGGGGAGATTCGTGCGGTAGAGGCTCTTGAGCGCCGGAAACTCGCCGTCTCCGAGCTGGTAGATGCGCTCTGAAGCAGACAGATCCTTGAGTCGATGCTCGCCGAGGTCGCTCAGCCCGAGCTCGACGAGCTGAGCCGTCGACGACGAGACAAGCACCTGCCCACCGTGGCCCGCGGCGGCGATGCGGGCGGCGCGATGCACGTCATCGCCGACATAGCCCTCGTCGGTGAGGAGCGGTGTCCCTGTGTGCAGACCGACGCGAACGCGGGTCGGACTGGAGGCGAGTGCTTGTGTCAACCCGCGCGCCGCTGCGAGCGCGCCCGGCGCCGTTGGAAAGGCGAAGAAGAACGCATCGCCCTGGGTGTCTACCTCCACGCCGTCGTGCCAAGAGCAGGCCTCGCGAATCAGTCGCCGGTGCTCGGCGAGCGCTTCGGCATAATCCTCGGCTCCGAGCTCGTGGAGAAGCCGCGTCGATCCCTCGACGTCGGTGAAGAGGAAGGTGACCGTGCCGGAGGGGAGGTCGACTCGCACGCGCCGTGATCATCCGCCTGTCGGGAACTGGCGTCCAGTCGCACCTGTGCTCTGGGCGAGAGGATCGCCGAGTGCACGAGCGTTCAGGAATGTCGCTTGAAGACTGAGACCCGGGAGCGCGCTGCGAGAGACTAGGCCGTCATTGATTGGGTTAGCGTCGCTGCATGGACGCGCCTCTTCGCCGGAACCGCGACTTCATGCTGCTGCAGTTCTCGCAGCTCGTCTCGAGCGGCGGTTCGCAGATCACGGCGATCGCGTACCCGCTTCTCGTCCTCTCGCTCACTGGTTCGTCTGCGAAGGCGGGTCTGGTCGCGTTCGCTCGTCTGCTTCCGAGCGCGCTCTGCGCGCTGCCCGCAGGCCTCGCCGCCGACCGGTGGACCCGCCGCAGGGTCATGATCGGGGCACACGTCACTCGATCGGTCGCGGTCGGAACTCTGGGCCTCCTGATCGTGGCCGACGAGATCGTCTTCTGGATGATCCCGATCGTCGCGTTCGTCGAGGGAGCGGGAAGCGCGTTCTACGGTGCCGCTCAGGCCGGCGCGCTCCGCGCGGTCGTCCCGCAGAAGCAGCTTCCCGCGGCGGTCTCGGTGGTCACCGGCCGGGAGGCTGCGGTGATCGTCGCCGCGCCGCCCGTCGGAGGCGCGCTCTTCGGCGTGGCGCGGGCGCTGCCGTTCCTCGTGCATGCGATGTCCTATGCCGTCTCGACCGTGCTGCTGCTCCGCATGCGCACGCCCTTTCAGGAGGAGCGCGAGTCCGATGAGGCACCGCTTCGCACGCGGCTCGCCGAGGGATTCCGCTTCCTCTGGAACCACGCGTTCCTGCGGACGATGGCCTTCCTCTTCGGTCTCGCGAACTTCGTCGGCCCGGGAGTGCTGCTCGCGATCGTCGTCATCGGGAAGGACGACGGGCTGACGGGCGGCCAGGTCGGCTTGCTCGTCTCGGCGTGGGGTGGAGCGGTTCTACTCGGGGCGTTCCTCTCGCCGTTCGTTCGCAGGCGACTCCCCGTGCGCGGCATCCTGCTGCTCGAGCTCTGGACGTGGACGGGCTGCGCTGCGTTTCTGATCTGGCCGAACGTCTACGTGCTCGCCGCGAGCATCGTCCCGACCGGGCTCGCGATTCCCTCGACCGACTCGGTCGTTCGCAGCTACGAGCTGTCCATGACGCCCGACCGGATCCTCGGCAGGGTCGAGAGCGCGCGCAGCACGATCGCGTTGATGATCGCGCCGCTCGGGCCGCTCGTCGCGGGATTGCTGCTCGACGTCACGTCGGAACGCGCGACGATCGCCGTCTTCGCCGCGTTCGGGCTCGTCCTCGCACTCTGGGGGACGCTCAGCCCGGCGATCCGCGCAGCACCGCGACTCGGTGAAGGGCTGCACGCGGGCTAGTACGAGTCTCTCTGGCCGCCCAACGAACAGCTCGCAGTGCTGGGCGAGCGTGCGGCAATGTCGCTTGACGCGAGCGGCTCGGCAGCCAGCTTGACGCGATGATGGCCGCAAGGGAAGATTGCCGCCCGCGCGCGCGACCTCGAGGAGGAGACGGTGAACTATCAACTCGCCTATCGGATCGGGTTTCATCCTTGGGAGGACGCGGAGGGCCACGTTCCGTTCGTCGAGAAGTTCGCCGAGGTCCTTGGTGAGGAGGAAAGCGGGCGTGATGCGCCGTACGGGGCGGCGCTCGACCTCGGCACAGGAAGCGGGATCTGGGCCATCCAACTGGCGAAGCGAGGCTGGCAGGTCACGGGTATCGATCTCGTCGACAAGGCCTTGCAGCGAGCCCGCGAGAGAGTGGACGCCGAGGGCGTGGAGGTCGAACTGGTTCAGGGCAACGTGACGGCGCTTCGGGAAAGCGGCGTTGGCTCCAACTTCCGGCTGCTCTTGGACACAGGAACCTTCCATGGACTGAAGGATCACGAGCGTGTCGCGATGGGCCGGGAGGTGGACGCAGTTGCCGCACGCGATGCAACGATGCTCTTGCTTGCGTGGCCGAGGCGTAGAAGGCCTCTAATCCGTGGCGTGGATGTGAGCGAGATCGAGGAAGCGTTCTCCGGTTGGACTGTGACCGACGTCGGCCCATCGCACTTCAAAGCGCCGAAGCCGATTGAAGTGCTCCTGAGACCCGACGAACACTGGTATCGGCTGCGTCGCTCGAACTAGGCCGAAGTGGTACACCGCTCAGGTGCCCGGGCCTCCTCTCCTTTGAAGCACCTCTGCGGGGCGAGCTGTGTCAGATTTGTGTCAGATCAACGCTGACCGGCTCGCCCATCGGGGACACACATCTGAGTCGCAAACCGCGCACCGTCGCACCCCGACGTGGGTTGACCACCGGTGACAACCGCCGGACCGAATTTGCAGGCCGGAGGTCGCCGGTTCGATCCCGGCATGCTCCATCAGAGAAAGCCCCGCAGATGCGAGGCTTTTCGTTTCTCTTGGGCGGCGTAGATTCAGACGGCCGACGCGTGCTCCACGCCTCGACGGTCAACTCGCAAACGGCTAACGGAAGGCCGCCACGGCGGGCCTTCTCCATTCAGCGCACCGCTAGTTCCGGCCGCCCGCCTCGAGCTCCCGCTCCTCGATCGCAGGTAGCTCCCAACGGTCCTCAATCGTCACAGCGCACGAACGCTGAGACGCTCCCTTTCGCGCTTCTGGTTGAGCTACCCGGCCGTGGCGATGTCGTATCGGGAACCGATCCGGGCTACTGCAGCCGCATCTATGGGGTCATCCGCCATCGCGCCGGCCATCTCACGCAGATAGCTCTCGAGGCCCGCGGGCACATCCATGTTGAGCAGCCTCAACGGATGTTCCGTGCGGTTCGAGAACGTGTGCACCGTTCCAGGGGGAACGAGGACGAACGACCTCGCCAAGTTCGACGATCTCTTCGCCGAGTTGCATCGTAAGCGTTCCCTCGAGCACGAAGAACATGTCGAAGGTCTCGCGGTGCACATGGGTCTTTCGGCGACCGTGAAGTCGTTTCAGGCGACACTTCGGCACCGGCTACGACACGGCTTGCCCGGCGATCCGGGCAAGTCGCGACCAGTGTCGCGCTCAACTGCGCAAGAAACAATTGGCGACGTAGGATCCTGCGATGGACAACCTGCGGGCTGGGCTCACGCGGGCAGTCGACACGATCGTGGAATACCGCGAGGGGCTTCGAGAGTCACGCGTTGCGCCTGTCGCCAGTCGAACCAGCGTCCGGGAAGCGCTGGGCGAGCTACCCGACGGCCCGGCCGGGCTAGACGAGGTAATCGACGAGCTCATCAGTGCCGCGTCTCCGGGACTGATGGCGTCGGCAGGTCCGCGCTACTACGGGTTCGTGATCGGTGGCAGCCTCGACGCTGCACTGGTCGCCGATGTGATCGCTTCCGGCTGGGACCAATGTGCGTACAACGTCGCGCTATCGCCATCCGCGATCGCCTTCGAGGACGTCGCGGGAGGCTGGATCAAGGAGCTCCTCGGCCTCCCGAGCTCTGCGTCGGTGGGATTTGCAACAGGGGGCCAGAGCGCCAATACGGTCGGTCTGGCCGCGGGGCGCTGGCAGGTGCTGCATCAACGCGGCTGGGATGTCGGTCGAGACGGGCTGCACGGCGCACCGCCAATCCGGGTCGTCGTGTGCGCCGAGCGCCACGCGACGATCGACCGATCCGTTCGTCTCCTCGGTCTCGGGGAGAACGCGATCGTCGAGGTACCGCCCCTTGCGAACGGTGCGATGGACACCGGCGCGCTCCGCGCCGTACTCGGTGACGACCCCGGCGTGCCCACGATCGTCTGCGCCGCGGCCGGAAACGTGAACACCGGCGCGTGCGATGACATGACGACGGTCGTCGACGCTGCTCACGCCGTTGGTGCATGGGTACACGTTGACGGAGCCTTCGGGCTTTGGGCGGCCGCGAGCCCGCGCACTGCACATCTCGTCCGAGGAGTCGAGCGTGCCGATTCGTGGGCATGCGACGGGCACAAGTGGCTCAACGTCCCCTACGACTCGGGCTATGCGATCTGTGCGCACCCCGAGGTCCACGCGACGGCACTGGCGTATACGGCGGCGTATCTGACGGGCCAGGTGGTCGGGCGCGAGTTTGGCGGTGGCGACTTCGTCCCTGAGTCGTCGCGACGAGCTCGTGGCTTTGCAACCTGGGCGGCGCTCCGATCACTCGGACGCTCCGGCGTCGCCGACCTCGTCGACCGCTGCTGCGAGATCGCGCGTCGTTTCGCCGAACGTCTCAACCAACTCGAGGGCGTAGAGGTCGCGAACGACGTCGTCCTCAACCAGGTGCTCATCCGGGTCGGAGACCCAGAGCTGACGACTCGCCTCGAGCGTGCTCTTCAGGAAGACGGCACGTGCTGGATGGGTGGGACGACCTGGCGTGACGAACGCCTCCTTCGCATCTCCGTCTCGAACTGGTCGACGACACCGGACGACGTCGACCGCGTGGTTGCGTCGATCGGCCGTCTCAGGTCGGAGCTGATCGCGGACTCACTGTGATGGACACGTCGCAGGACTCGCCGTGCGCGACCCTCCGACCTCTCCCAGGTGGGACTCGCGCGAGTGTCTGCCGGGTACCCGAGTGTGCGGGAATGTCGCTTGAGCGGTTGTCAGACCTGCGCGTGCCCAAGCAAGGCGATCTGCTCGCGGACGCGGCGCACGAAGGGCAAGCAGCGCTTGCCTTCCCAGACGGCCAGCGCGCGGCCGAGCACCTCCCGTGCATCGTCGATGCGTCCCGAACGCTGGAGCACTGCCAGAGTGGCGGTTAGGCGTGTGTCGAACGCCACAAAGGGAGCCTATCGCGGTTTTCTCGAGAGAGCACTCGCCCGTGACCCCGCCAGACAGGCCCTATCCCCCCGAAGGATGCATGGCTCGGTGGTGGGGAGCCGGGCTGGAGACGGCGAAGTCGCATCACTGCGGCGGGAAGCGACACCAGCCCGGCTCGGGGGTGGGAAGACAGTGCACTACCCGATTCCTCGACCCTTGAAACCTCCGATGGCTGAGGATCGTCGCTCGAACACGACCCAGCGCGGTTATCGGCCATCGTCATCAGGAAGCACGTCGCCTCTTGGACCCGTCATGCGATCTGGACGAGCGACCTGTGCGATTCACCAGCCAACCGCTAGCCTCGGCGAACAGAGATGACGGCAGACGATCTGGTCCGTGTCGCGGATGAGAGTTTCATTGCCTCCTTCCGGAAACTGGCCCAGCATGTCCCCGAAGGAGAGACGCACGAGGCCGGATCGATCTTCTCGTTCGTCACAGGTCTACCGTTGTCAGGCTTCAACGGATGTGTGGCAACGCAGGAAGCGTCATCCGACGAGCTCGCCGATTCGCTGGCGTGGGTGGCTGCACGCGACGTTCCGTTTCGCGTGTGGGTGGCAGAGAAACTCTCTGCACGCCTTGCGGAGGTTCCGTCGAGCTACGCGCTTGAACCTGCCGCCGCGCTCTACCCTGGGATGGTTCTGCATCCGATACCCGATCCCGTCGCACCGAGCCCCGGCGTAAGCGTCGTCTCGGTTCGCGAACCGGCCTTGGAGGAGTTCACTGGCGTCCTTGTGGAGAGCGGACTTCGGCGCAAGTTCGCCCACCGATTGATCACGCCGTCATTCGCTGCTGACCCAGACGTTCAACTATTTGTCGGAAGGCTTGATGGAGAGCCCGTCGGAACCTCGATCGCAATACGCAGCCGAGACGCCTCTGGCATCTACAACGTCGGCACCCTTCCACGGGCCAGACAGCGTGGTGTCGGTAGCGCCGTCACCTGGGCCGCGATAGAAGCGGGAAGAGCCTGGGGATACGACACCATCGTGCTTCAGTCGTCGGTCATGGGGCTCTCGATCTATTCGGCCATGGGCTTCCGAACAGTCGCGCCGTACGTCGTGTTCGCCGCGTCCGTCGACTAGGTTCACCCCGCCCGAATCGAGCCTGCACTCCTCGTGACCGGGCCGAGTGGCTGCCGAACGCCGCAGATTCGGCTTCACGTAACTGGAACCCCGCATCGATGTTCGCACTCGCGGGAAGCTGGGGCTGCGTCGTCTGTGCCGACCTGAAGAAGCGTGGTACCGAAACCGTGACGTATGGGTTATCTCAGCCGGGCTGCTGTGCGTCCCGTAGGACGATGTTTCGGACGACCTCTATCCCGGCGACGATAAGGGCGATCAGCAGGAGCGCGGACAGCCAACCGCGTGCGATCTGGGGAGCGACCAGCACCAGCGCGAGGAGCGTGCCGGCGGCGATGGCGTAGGTCGTCGGGCGGCTCTCGAGGACGGGTGAGGCGGCGTCGCGTGCGCGAGCAGCGCGAGCGCTGTCGCCGACGAACCAGACTCCGAGGAGCGTGACGACGCCGAGGATGATCCACACCCACGCGCGGTCGGCGAGGGTCTGCGTGAGGATGCTCCACGCATCGTGGCCCGCCGGCTTGACCGCGTCGTCCTTCACGAGTGAGTCGACCAGGTAGTCGCCGGCGAAGCGGCGGACTGCCAACAGCAGGAGACCCACGACGAGCAGTCCGAGTGCGATGGCGCGGAGCTCGAGCCTGCGACGCCCGCGTGCGAGCCAGACGGCGAGCGCTGCGACCACGAGGGCAACGAGCCACATCCAGTCGGCCACCGAACGGAGGATCTTCGTGGCCGTCTGCGCCGTCTCGAGTTGGCTCTCTTCGATGATCGCGATCTTCCCCGACGACTCCGGGAGCCTCTCGGCAACCTTTCCGATGACCGCCACCTGGTCGCCGATCTGGATCACGATCGGGCGCAGGTCGAGCACGACCGCGCCGCCCTCGGTCTGGATGAACGTCGTGTCGTCGTCCAAGAGGCGCACGAGCTGGCGCTGCGTCCTGGTCGTCACCTCTACCCACACCGTCTGCACCCGCGGTCGCTCGAGCGCCGCGTCAGCCGCCCGATCGGCACCGGAGCGAGCCAGCCCGGCGAGGACCGGAGCGAGCCCCGCCTGTGCCGGCGGAAGTCGCTCGGCGATCGCCGCCTCGACGTCGACGTTCTCGAAGAGCGTGTCGACCGCCTTCGCCGCCACCTGCGTTCGGATCTCGTCGTTCTCGATCATCTGCCGCGAGATCGCCTCGAAACCCTCCTCGTCGAGGGCGGTGTGCTCGACGTAGAAGGCGACCATCCCGACGAGCGCGAGCAGGATCGCCACGACGGTCAGCACCCGCGCGCCGATCACGCGCATCCACGACCGCCCCTCTTTCACATCAGCCATTGCACGCCCGGGTCATGTCGCAGCATCTAGCTGGCGAGTATTCCATGTTGCGCACCGGAGGCTGACCTTTGGGGGTCCGGCCGGCGCGGGACGGGTTCGAGGAGCAACTCCCTCCCCCTCGAGTTCGGGGCGCGCTGAGGGTCAGGTTGACCCGGCTCAATCGACAGCCATAACATCGCGTTTACGGGTTCGGGGGCCTCGCTGGGCTACGGGGCACCGAGCCGCTTGGCGACACCCGCCGGGAACGGGTCGGCCGGCTCCGTATACCACTCCGGGTGCGACTCGGCTGCCCACGCATCGAAGATCATCACCAGTTGCGCTACGCGCTCTTGGTCAGCTGCGTCGGCCTCATCGGCGCTCGCGAAACCGGTCAGCCAGTAGGGCACGAACGGCGCGACTGCTGCGCTCATCGCGGCGGCGAGCGGCCCCCGCGAGCCCGGCCACGTCTCCAGGTCGACAGCGAACTCGACGTCGCCCACGCGCGCCCAGCCAGCATCGGCCATATCGTCGACGACATCGCGACCGTTGGGCATGCTCGCCTCGAACGTGACCCCAGTCGGGGCCGCGACCGCAGCGGCCGACGCGCCGTCCCGCGCGCACTCGTACGAGAACGAACGAATCGCGTCGAGCCCGTCCTGCGGATCCGAAAAGACGGGTCGCATTGCGTCGTGCCCCAGCGACTCCTGCACCTCCAGGTACGGCGTCCCTGCGAGCGAGCCCAGCGTCTCGTGATGCCGGTCGTTGCCGACGATACCGAGCAGAGGGGCATCTGCCGCCCACGCCCTGGCGTGGCTTTCCGAGATCAGCTCGCCCCCGACGCGCAACCGCAACCCGGGCATGTACGTGTGGGAGAGGAAGCCGTCGACGCCGCCGCGGGCGTGATAGCCGACCTGGAACATCGCGTCGACGCCATGCTCGCGCAGCTCGTACACGTGCCACGTCTCGAGGCGCGCGCCGGGCGGTAGCGAGTCGCCCGACACGTTCACCTTGTTCCCGCCGTGATGGTCGAGAACCACGAGCTCCGACGCTCCGCCGGCGAGGAGTCCCTCGCAGGCGGCTGCGACGTCGGCCTCCAGCCGTGGCTTCCCAGCCTGCCAGTACTCCGGCATGCATCCGAAGGTCTCGCGCATGTTGCGCAGCTGAGATGCGCCCTCCATGTCCACGCTTATGGCAACGAGCATCTGTCGCATCCTAGAGTCGGCGGCATCTTGATTGGAAGCCGGCCTCGCTAGGCGAATCCGTCACCCGGGTTACGACACGCATCGGGCAGAGCGCCGCCTTTAGCTCCCCACCAAGCCGAGTCCCGGCTGACCGCTACTCGCAAAGCAAGTGGTCGCCACCCTTCCTCGCGAGGCGCTCGGCGGCGGTGCACGTGCGGGCGGGACTCAACGTCCTCTGCGAGCGACTATCCTGCAGGCTCACCGGAGAGTACCGGCGGCCAGTAGGCGCCTTCACTGTCCATTCGCAGGATCAGGGAGGTGCGTCATGGCAATAGCTGGAGACAAGCTCACGTTCGGCAACGGCGGAGCGTTCATGCAGGACACGCGTCGCGAGGTGGAGCAGTATCTCGCGCGTGGCCGCACCCGTTTGATGGGATCGCTACTCCTCTTCGCAAAGGTTCCGGTGGCGATCGGGTTGACTGTCGCCGCTTGGGCGGTGCTCATCTTCGTGCGGCCCGGTGTTGCGGGGGCGCTCCTTTGCCTCGCGGGACTCATACTGGGCGCGCTGCTGACAGCCTTCTGTGTGCAGCACGACGCCAACCACGGCGCCTACTTCCGGCGTCGCCGCTACAACCACCTGCTCGGCTGGACAGCAGATGCACTCCTCGGCTTCTCAAGCTACGCCTGGCGCGTGAAGCACAACATCGCCCACCACACGTATACGAACATCGATGGCTTCGACGATGACGCCAGGCAGGTGCCGTTGGCTCGATTCGCGCCGTCCCAGCCTCCTAGGCCGTGGTACCGGTTCCAGCACCTCTATATCTGGCCGATGTACACGCTGATGGGCCTGCGCTTGCAGATCGTGGGCGACCTCGCCGCGTTTGCGCGTGGCACTGTCGGAAAGAGCGCGCTGAGAGCGCCCCGCGGCTGGAATCTTGCTGGAGTGATTGTTGGCAAGTGCATCTTCTTCACTTGGGCGATCGTGATCCCGCTACTCGTGTACCCCTGGTGGGCTGTGGTCGGCGTCTACCTCGGCTTCGCGATGATCACCAGCCTCGTCATGGCAACGACCTTTCAACTCGCCCACTGCGTCGAGGAGGCCACGTTTACCTCAGCGGAGGAGGCGTTCGCCACGCGGCCGGTCTGGGCCGTCCACGAGGTCGAGTCGACCGTCGACTTCTGCCCGCGCAACCGCCTGCTGACATGGGCGTTGGGGGGCCTCAACTTCCAGATCGAGCACCACCTGTTCCCGCACCTGCCGCATACGCACTACCCCAAGGTCGCCGAGATCGTTCGGCGCAACTGCACCAAGCACGGCATCCGCTACTCGTCGCAACCATCGCTGCGCGCCGCGCTGCGCTCGCACTTCTTGCACCTTCGCGCAATGGGCCGACTAGGGATACCGCCCGAGATCGAGATGGGGTAATCCGTCGCCCGACGGTCGGTCCCTCGACGTCGCGTGTTCTCCGGCGTTCAGGACGACCACCTTGTCGCCGCCGATATGTCCCTTGCCCGCGAACGACTGCGCCGCTTCCTGATTCGCGCCATGTCGCGCACGCACGGCGGCGTCTACCGTGCCAGTGGAGGCCGCCTTCTCGGCCGCGTGGCCGGGATGCCGGTGCTCCTCTTGACGACGACCGGGCGGGAGTCAGGCGAACCGCGCACGGCCGCGCTCACGTACTTCCGCGACGGCGCAGACCTCGTCGTGATCGGCTCCTTCGGTGGCTCGGATCTGCCGCCCGCCTGGTGGCTCAACCTGCAGCGCAATCCCCGGGCAAGCGTGCTGATCGATGGAACGACCTCGAGGGTAACGGCGAGGCCCGCGACCGCCGAGGAGCACGAGCGGCTCTGGCCCGTCGTGACGACGACCCACCCTGGGTACGCCCGCTACCAGGAGCGCACGTCCAGAGTCATTCCGATCGTGATGCTGACGCCCGAGGACGCCGATCCGCGGCGCAGCTAGCGGCGCTCTGAGCGCACGGTGGTTGTTCTCCCAACTCAAGAGGTCGAACGCGGACTCGAACACCCTGCGAAGGCCGTGTGTTCCAGGGGAGCGAGCACCGGCTCGGCCGCGCCGGGCACCTCCGCCACGTACACCTCTTGTCTGGTGTCGTACTCAGCCTCGTACTCCGCCCTAGGATTGCGCCGTGCCGTTCACGCTCAGGAACATCAAGGCGGACCTGGAGGACATCGGCTCGAAGTTCGACGGTGCGCCGGACCTGGAGTTCCGCTCGGCGACCAAGGTGCTCGAGCTCGAGACATCCGCCCTGAGCTACCAGAGCGTCCCGCCCGGCTATCGCTTTCCGTACGGCCACACGCACAAGAAGCAGGAAGAGGTGTACGTGGTGCTGCGCGGGAGCGGGCGAATGAAGCTCGACGACGAGATCGTCGAGCTCAAGGAGTGGGACGCGGTGCGCGTCCCACCTGGTACGTGGCGAGGCTACGAGGCCGGGCCGGAGGGCCTCGAGATCCTCGTCATCGGCGCGCCCAATCTCGGTGAGGTTCCGCGCGACGACGTCGATGGCCAGCGCGACTGGTGGGCTGACTCGTAGAGCTGTCTCACGATGGAAGCACTGAACCGGCGGTCGCCGGTTCGATCCCGGCACGCTCCATCGCTCGACGGACGTTCCCCAACCCGAGGGCGGCGAACGAGCCGAGAAAGAGTTCACCGAGCCGGTGGCGCTTTCGTCCACTCGACCCAGTGACTTTCCGCTTCCGCGTACTGCCGCCAGGCTGAGCTTCGGCCTACTCGCGCTCCGTGCTCGGTGCGAGGCGCAAACTATGGGGCGCGTCCCGGGCCGTCAAGAGCGGCCAGTATTCGAATGCCGCATTTAGCGGCGTTCTTGTGCGCCAGGGCGAGACGAGCGCGACTTCTTCATGGCGCGCCCGAGTGCCTGCCCGCCCGCGAGCACGGGCGCGAACAGGTCGCCGTGCCGCTCGACGCGCTCGAGTGCCTCGCGCATCCCGAAGTGACGAGGCGTCAGGTCGTCGGTCAACTCGTCCCAGCGAAGTGGTGTCGAGACGGGCGCCCCCGGCTTCGGCCGCACCGAATAGACAGAGGCGATCGTCTTTCCACGCGCGTTCTGACGGTGGTCGACGAGCACGCCCTCGCGCTTGCGCTTCAGCCATTCGGTCGTGACGAGCCCGGGGTGCCGCTCTTCGAGGCTGCGCGCCACGCGCTCGGCGAACGCGTACGTCTGCTCGTACGTCGCACGACGCGCAATCGGGACTAGCACATGGATCCCGTCGGCCCCGCTCGTCTTGACGTAGGACTCGAGCTCGACCCGCTCGAGCTCCTCGCGGATCAGGTGCGCGACACGGATCGCGAGTGCGAAGCCGTCGTCGGGTGGGTCGAGGTCGAAGAGCACGAAGTCCGGCCGCTCGGGCTTGTCGATGCGCGAGTACCAAGCGTTCATATCGATGCAGTTCATCTGCACCATCCAGAGGAGCGCCTCCGGCGAGTTGACGAGCGGGAAGTCGACGAGCCGCGACCCGCCCTCGCGCGGATAGGTACGGAAGGTGCGCGTCGGGATCCAGGACGGCATCCCTTTCGGCGCCTGCTTCTGGAAGTAGACGTCCCCGGCCACTCCGTGAGGCGAGCGCTTCATCGTGAACGGCCGGTTGCGCAGGTGCGGGACGAGCACCGGCGCGATCGCGCGGTAGTACTCGAACAGGTCCTGCTTGGTGATCCCGTCGTCGGGGAACAGGACGCGCTCCGGGCTCGAGAGGCGAACAGACCGCGACACCACGAGGTGGGTTGTACCTCAGCGCATCAGCGACAGCCGCCGAAGGTCAGTACTCGAGGCCCGCTTCGACGAGTGGGCTTCGGCCCCAGGCAAAGGTCTTGTCGTACCAGTCGGTCATCGGCGCGAGCGTGGTGCCGAACCGCGACGAGTGCACGAACCAGTCGTTTCCGACGTAGATGCCCATGTGGCCGACCTCGCTTGGCGACGAACGCGGGCCACGCGAGCCGAAGAACACGACATCGCCCGGTTGAAGCGCGGCGCGCGGAACCCTGGCCGAGCGCGCAACCTCGCCACTCATCGCGTAGGTCGTCCTGCCGACGAGCACTTGCGAGAGGCTCGGCGCCGCGCTCCAGGCCTGGAGCTTGTACACGCGCCAGACGAAGCCCGAGCAGTCGAAGCCACCAGGGAGAACCTTCCCGAAGAGGTGCTGCGGTCGCTCGGACGTCCCGGCCCAGACATACGGCGCGCCTACGAGCCGGAGTCCACGCGCGACGACGACGCGCTGCCATTCCGTCATCCCCGGGAACGAGAACGCCTCAACGGCCGAGCGAATCGCCTCTCGATCGACCTCTGTGAGACCGAGGTAAACGGCGATGCTCAACGCGGCTTCAGCCCTGGTCACGGGCTGAGTGAGCTGGAGCTCGAATTCGTCTTCCTCGCGCGGGCGATTCACGCGGAGCCCCAGCATGCGCGCGACCGTCTCCGTTCCCAGCCACGGCCGTGGCCCGAGCTCGGCGGCGACGGCGGCAAGGCGAATGGCCTGGGCGGCCGGGCGGAGCCCTGCGAGCGTCACGAGGCGTGCGTCGAGCTCTCGAACCGTCACGGGCGCATCGGGGTCAGCGATGGAGATCGGACCGCCGAGACTCGCGATCACCGTCGCGAGCTCGCTCGCGGTCAACGGATCAGTAGGCCTGAACGACTCGACGGACGTCGCCATGAGCCCTGCGTCGACCACCTTTGCGATCTCCGCCGCCGCGAACGTCGACGCCGTAGGGGGACGCCCAGATGCGACTCCCGCGGCGACGAGCGTCACGAGGACGGCGCTGGCGACAGTGAGGCGATGCATGCCCTTCGTATCGGCGCGCGGAGAGTCGAGCCAAAGCTTTCGGAGAGGTGAAATCCGGGGAGGTCTCCATACGAGAGGGCTACAGTGGCCGGATGTGGTGGCGCCTCATGGTGGTCGCCCTTCTCATGATCGCGGCGGGCGCCGGCTGCGGCGGTGAGAGGACGGACGATGCCGCCGCTCCACGCGAGACCACCGAGCCTCCCCCTCGGTCGTCGAACCGCCAAGCGGCGCCCCGACTTTCCGGCGTCACCCTCGACGGCGACGCCATCGCGATCGGCGACTTCCGCGGTCGGCCTGTGTTGATCAACGTCTGGTCGTCCTGGTGAAGCACGTGCCAGAGCGAGGCGGTCGCCTACGCAGAGTTCGTGGAGGAGCATCCGGAGGTCGAGTACGTCGGCCTGAACGTGGCCGACACGCCCGACGACGCGACGTCGTTCGTCGACCGGTACGACTGGGCCTGGGATTCGATGCTGGACCCCGAGCGCGAGCGGGCCCGATCGCTCGGGGCGACGTACCAACCGCACTTCGTGCTCCTCGACGCAGCCGGACGGATCGTCGACACGTGGGAAGGCCGTGGCGACGCGGAGATCTGGGGAGCGATGCTGGCGAAGCTCCCGTGAATCCCGCTCGGTAGGCTCCGTTGCTATGGGCGTGTCCGGCAGCTACGACACGACGCTTCCCGCGACGTGGCTCGCAGCGCGCATGGCCGTGGATCCGGCACGCATCGACGCGATGCGACGCGCCGGCGACCTCATCGCGGTGCGTGAGGCCGGGTCGATCGAGTGGAGATATCCGGCGTGGCAGTTCGAGTCCGGGAAGCCGCGGCCCGCAGTTGCCCGCGTCGTCGCCGCCGCACGCGAGAGCGGTGTCGACGAGTCGCGGCTCTACGACGTGCTCACGATGCAACTCGGCCTGCGTGACGGCGGAGGAAGGCTCGTCGACCTTCTCCTCGCAGGGCGGGAGGACGAGGTCGTCGCGGCCGTTCGAGCAGCGAGCTAGGCCGAGTACACGGCAGCCGCGCGAACGATCGAGACGTCACCGCTGACCGTCTTAACGTGCAGCGGAACGACGGCCTCACCGGCTTCGCCCAAGGGCTCCTGATCCTCGAGTCCGAGCTCGGACTCGAGACGTCCCGAGACCGACGACGCATCGACCCACGTACGCGTTCCGCGAGCCACACCGATACGAACGTCGCCCGAGACGGACTTCGCACGCACGTCGCCGCCTGAGATCGCCTTGAGGTCGATGTTGCCTGAGGTCGTGGCAACTCCGAGAGCGGCGGAGATGCTCGCGATCGTCACGCGGCCCGAGACCGAGCGCGCGGTGACTGGCGCGTCGACGCGCTCGACGTCGATCTCTCCCGACACGGTCGCGAGCGACGCCTGGGCCGCAATGGTGTCGACCGAGATGTCGCCACTGGCGGTCTTTGCCTGAAGCTCTCGCGATGCGGACTCGACCCGTATGTCACCGGACGCAGTGCGAACCGACACCTCGCCCAGGGCGCCGTCGGCACGGAGGTCGGTCGAGCCGCCCGAGAACTCGAGGTCGGTTCCAGGCGGACAGACGATGCGACACTCGAAGTCTCCGCCCCAGGTGATCTGGATCGGCCCCCAACGGAATCGATCCCTCTGTTCGATCTTCACGACATGTCGACCCGGGCGGTCGTCGAGCGTGACGTCGATCTCGTCGATGGCGTCCTGGCCCCGTCGACCGACCGCGACGACCTCGACGGTCGTGCTGGGTTGGTCGGACGTCGTGACCAGGACGCGACCACTGGGGAGCTTGACCTGGAGGGAGACGCTCCCGGGCGTTTCGAAGACGTGCATGGACTCGTTAGCTCCGGTCACGGGCGACGCCGCGGCGAACGCGAGTCCCGGTGGGCCGCGTGCGCGGGCTCCGGACTCGATCGCTCGGGTCGACGAGCGCGACGTAGTCGAATGGAAGAGAGGTCAAGAGCATGATCCGCTCCTTTCAGCCTTGGGCGTAGCCCTGCATCCGGTTTCGGCTCCGCTTCGCCGACCGCTGGTCGAGTGATCGCGCGATCGTGCGAACGAGCCACGCATTGGTCGAGACTCCTTCACGGGCTGCTGCAGCTTCGATGCCAGACTTCAAGGACTCGGGCAGGCGCAAGCTGATGCGTCCCGAGAACTCCTCCCCGGCACCCACCTGCACTGCCTCGGGCGCCTCGTCGGTGATGACGACGAGTTCGGGCTCGCGACCGGCGAGCCGCACCTCGACCCGGCTCGAGTCGAGCTGCCCGCCGATCTCCAGTGCGGCCTCGCCGAGCAGGTCGAGGAGGTGGAGGTGGAGCGTGGCTGCGAGGGCCTCGCCCATGCGGCGCGCCACCTCGGCCGCCTCTTCGTCTCCGCGAGCGGCGGCCGCAGCGAGCTCCTGCTGGATGGCCTGGACATGACTGTCGAGCTGCATGACGACATCACTATGACATCATTTCTGCAGTCTGTCAAGCATCACAACCGACATCCGCGATCGCGAAGTGACAGCACCCCGAATGTGGTGTGATCGCGCGACCGCGGCCGCGAAGCGGCCGCGCCTCAGGATTTCGAGCACTGGGTCCGCGCTCGCGGATTCCAGTGCGGCGGGTACATCAGCGCAGCTCAGTCGCCCCAGTCGAAGTCCCGCGGCCCGCCGGTCCAGAGCGCCTCGTCGATCGCGGCGCCCTCGACGCTCTCGACCGTGTCCTCCCCGGGCCAGGGCAGGCGCTCGGAGCTCAGCTCGGCGGCCGGCTCACCATCCATCGTCTCCTCGATGCGTGCCTGCTCCTCGCTCTTGAAGAGCGGGTGGTTCTCCAGCGGGTCGCCGTCCAGGTAGCGGTCGATCGGCATCTCGGTGTCGAGCTCGGAGTTGCGGCTCTTGAGATCGAGATGCTCTCGGATGGCCCGGGCGAAACCGGACTCCGTATCGACCGCAGAGAGCTCGTCGTGTGGTTCCATCGCGTCTCCTGAGCCGCCCGAGTCTAGCGGACGAGCCACGATCTCCCTGCACAGAACCTCGATTCCGCGACACGAGGGCGATGTGCGACGATGCGGCCGTGCCGTTCGTCGCGATCAGCATCGCCCTCTTCTTCCTGCGTCGCCTGCGGCCGACCACGGTGGCACTCATCGCGTATCGCACGTGGCGCCGCCTGCCCGCCGAGCAGCGCCGGCAGATCATCCTGACGGCGAGGCAGAACGGCCCGCGCCTCGCGTCGTCGCTTGCCCGCCGGCCGCGTTCCCGGATCTAGCCGGCGGCGGCGCCGAGCGCCTCGCGCACGATTCGATCCTGCTCGTACTGGTGCAGGGTGGGATACCCCTCGCTCGTGCTCGCACGCCACGTGCGTCCGATGTACTGCACGCGCGTCACACCTGGAGCGTGCGCCGCAGCCTCGTCGAGGCGATGGCGCAGCGAGCGCCACGCGCCCATGTTCTGCGGCTCCTCCTGCGCCCAGACGATCTGCTGGAGCTCCGGGTACGCCGCGATGAGCTCCGATGCCTGTTCGAGCGGGAACGGGTACAGCTGCTCGATCCGCGCGACGGCGACTCCCGGCATGCTCGCCCGGAGTTCGTGCCCCGTGATGTCGTAGTACACCTTCCCGCTGCACAACACGAGTCTCCGAGTCGCGGCGTGGTCGGCCATCGGGTCGTCGAGGACCGGCTGGAACGCCGACTCGGCGAGATCCGCAAGCGTCGACGTGGCCTCGCGCAACCGCAGGAGCCCCTTGGGGGTCATCACGACGAGTGGGCGCGCCGTCGCATCGAGAGCTTGCCTGCGCAGCAGATGGAAGAACTGTCCGGCGGTGGTGCAGTTGACGACACGGATGTTGTCCTGGGCGGCGAGCTGGAGGAAGCGCTCCAGCCGCGCGCTGGAGTGCTCCGGACCGTTGCCCTCGTAGCCATGGGGAAGAAGCAGGGCGAGCCGTGACGTCTGACCCCATTTCGACCGACCGGCGACGATGAACTGGTCGACGACGATCTGCGCGCCGTTGACGAAATCCCCGAACTGCGCCTCCCACACCACGAGAGCGTCGGGCGCCGCGATCGAGTACCCATGCTCGAAGGCGAGCGCCGCGAACTCGGAGAGCGGAGAGTTGTAGATCTCGAACGACGCTGCGGCGGTCGGGAGGTGCTGCAGCGGCGTGTGCGTCTCTCCCGTCGTCGGATCGTGCAGCACCGCGTGCCTGTGGGAGAACGTGCCCCGCTCCGTGTCCTGGCCCGAGATCCTGATGGGTATTCCCTCCTCGAGGAGCGTGGCGAATGCGAGCGACTCTGCATGGCCCCAGTCGATTCCGCCTTCCCGAACGGATTCGCGACGCCGCTCGAGTTGTCGCGCCAGCTTCGCGTTGACCTCGAAGCCGTCCGGAGCTCGAAGGAGCTGCTCGTTGAGCTCGAGCAGACGCTCAGCCGGAACCGCGGTGATGACGGCCGAGCCCGTCTCCGTCCGCGTCGGCGCCTCGGAGGGCGGGACTGGCGCTGCGAACGACTCCCGCAACTCGTCGTGGGCCGCTCGGAGCTCTGCAAGCGTCTCCTCGAACATCTGCTCCGACGTCGCCTCGTCCACGACCCCCTCTGCGACGAGCTTCTGCGCGTACGAGCTGCGGACAGGTGGCTGCTGCACGATCCGCTCGGTCTGGAGCGGCTGCGTGTAGGCGGCCTCGTCCTGCTCGTTGTGGCCGAATCTCCGATAGCCGACGAGGTCGACGACGACGTCGTGGCCGAACTCCTCCCGGTAGGCGAGCGCGAGGCGGATCGCCGCGACTGCCGCCTCGGGATCGTCGGCGTTGACATGGATGATCGGTACGTCGAATCCCTTCGCGAGGTCGCTCGAATAGCGGGTGGAGCGGCCCTCGGCGGGATCGGTCGTGAAGCCGACCTGGTTGTTTGCGATGACGTGAAGTGTCCCGCCCGTCGAGTACCCGTCGAGCGAGTGGAGGTTGAACGTCTCCGCCACGACACCCTGGCCGGCGAACGAGGCGTCGCCGTGAATGAGGACGGGAAGCGCGACGGTGGGATCGTGGATACCCGCGCCGTGCGAGCGATCCGTCTGCTCCGCACGCGCGAGGCCTTCGACGACGGGATCCACCGCCTCGAGATGACTCGGGTTCGCCGCCACGGTCACCTGGATCTCGCCGGCGGCGGTCACCCGCGACTCGGACGCAGCGAGGTGGTACTTGACGTCGCCCGTTCCGCCCTCCTCGTCGGCGATGAGGGCGTCGATCGAACGCTCTCCCTCGAACTCCCTGAGAATCGACGTGTACGAGCGGCCGACGGTGTGCGTCAGGACGTTGAGCCGGCCGCGATGGGCGATCCCGATGAGCACCTCGTGCGCGCCACCGTGAGCCGCCAGCTCGACGGCCTCGTCGAGCATCGGAACGAGCACGTCCAGCCCCTCGATCGAAAACTGCTTCTGACCGATGAATGCGCGTCGCAGGTACGTCTCGAAACCCTCGACCTGCGCGAGACGCCGTAACAAGCCCCGCCTCTCGTCGGCATCGAGGTTGCCGCGGAACCGTCCCGACTCGATCGCCTGCCGTAGCCAGACCCGCTCGGCGTGATCCGAGATGTGCTCGATCTCGTACGCGATCGTCCCTGTGTAGACCTCACGCAGGCGCGGAAGCGCCTCGAGCAGCGTCCCACCCGCGACGTACAGTCGGAGAAGCTTCGCCGGGATACGCGCCTGGAGCTCGTCGGTGAGCGGCGGCTGCAATCTCGACTCTTCGAGGGCAGGGTCTCCCATCGGCTCGGAGCCCAGCGGATCGAGCCGCGCGTTCAGATGTCCGTGCATCCGATACGCCTTCACGAGCGACATCGCGGCGGCGACACCTCCGAGGAGCGCGTCGTCCGATGGGCGGGGCGCTTCCTGCTGGTCGAGCACGGGCGCCACGCTCGGTGCCGCCGTCGGCGGCACGACGACGTCGACCACCGGCGCCGGAACCTGCGGCGCGCCGTTCCCGTCGGGCGAGGCGGCAGGCACCTCTCTGACCGACGGCGTCGGCGCGGGTGCTTCGTCGGCGCGCTCGAAGAGCTCTCGCCACGCGGGGTCCACGGCCTCCGGGTTGTCGCGGTACTGCTCGAGCAACTGCTCGACGTATCCGGCATTGAGCCCCGATGAGGTCAGGGAAGCCACGCCAATCCTCGGTGAGACGTCAGTAGAGCGAACTGTCGGTCAGGACCGCGACGACCATCCCGAGGAAGAACGCGGCGGTGGCGACGGCAACGGCGACGGCCGCGAGGGTGCGGTGTGCGCGAGTCATGACGACCGCAACCAGGGCGACGAGAATCGCGGAAGTCGCGAGGATGCCGGGGTTGCGCACGACCGCGATGCCGGACAGCGCGAAGGAGAAGGCGCACAGAAATCCGGCGACCCGATCTGCGTTCGGACGGGGGGCTTCGACGGCACTCACGTGGCTCGCACCTTCACCGGCGCTCGGACACGTGGACGACGAGAACCGCGACCTGGTCGGGGCGCACGTCGCCGCTGCCAGTCACTCCAGCCGCAGGGCGGCTGAGGTTCCAGCACGCCGACCTCTTCGTCGCCGCCCGCGACCTCCGGCTCTGCCCGAACTGCCCACCAGACAACGGTCGCAAGGTAGATGACCGGGATCTTGAGGACCACCAGCATGAAGATCGCTTCCCAGGCGGACACGCTCACCGTGGCCAGTCTAACGAGAGCTGCCGAGGTCGAAATGTAGGCACGTTGCTAACAGAAGGCTCACACTGCAGCCGCTAGGGTCTCCGGGTCTTCAGACCCCCTTCGTCCCCGCCGACCTCCTGGGAGACCTCGTGAGACGTATCGCCCGCCTCGTCATCGTTCTGTCCGTGCTCGCCGCCCTCGCCGCGCCGACTGCCATGGCCGCCGAGCGCATGTGGATCGGCTTCCACGACGACCCGAGCTTTCGCTGGGTCGGCGATCGGAAGGCGAGGGTCCAGGGCGCGGCGCAGACGAACGCGACGATCATGCGACTCCTCGTCCAGTGGAACATCGTCGCGAAGACGCGTCCGTCCAACCCGACCAGCCCGTTCGACGCGGCGTACAACTTCGACGACATCGACGAGGCTGTGCGGGCAGCGCAGGAGAACGACCAGGAGGTCGTCCTGACGATCTCCGGAACGCCGAGATGGGCGAACGGCGGAAAGAGCCCCAACATAATGCCGCGCCGCGTCGCCGACTTCACCAGCTTCGCGCGCGCAATCGCCTCGCGGTACTCCGGGAGGTTCGAGGGGTATCCGTTCGTACGCTTCTTCTCGGTCTGGAACGAGCCGAACCTCACTCAGTTTCTCGCGCCGCAGTTCAACGGCCAGGGCAGGTCGGTCGCTCCGGCGAACTACGCGAAGCTCGCCGCGGCGGCGTACACGGGAATCAAGGCCGGAAACCGGCAGGCGCTGGTCTCGGTCGGCGAGACCTCGGCGCGCGGAAGCGACAAGCCGACGGGCCTGCGTCCCAACCACACTCCGGGCACGTTCGCCGAGCTCGTCGCAAAGGCGAACCCGCGCCTGAGGTTCGACGCCTGGTCGCACCACCCCTACCCGTTCAACCCGAACTCGCCTCCGACGCAGCGCGTCCGGTGGCCGAATGTATCGCTCGCTCTGCTCCCCCGCTTCGACGCCGAGCTGAAGATCTGGTTCAAGCGCAAGTCCGTCCCGATCTGGATCACGGAGTACGGCCACCAGACCACGCCCGAGGACCCCTTGGGGATCCCGTACGCAAAGCAGGCGGCGTACATCCAGCAGTCGATGTCGATGGTGTCGCGGTACTCGTTCGTGCCCATGTTCATCTGGTTCGTCTACCAGGACACCCAGGGCGCAGGCCCGGAGTGGGAGTCCGGGATCTACACGCGCGGCGGCAACCCGAAGGGGCAGTCCCCGTCGCGCTTCACCACGACCGCCCGGCCGCTCGACGCGCGCAACGGGGTTGTCGTCGTCCCGCGCGGCACGCTCACGCCGCTCATCAACGTCTACACGCGCAGGTACTGCGCAAACAGCAGCAGCGGCACGCCGGTCGGCATGACGTGGCGCGTCTTCCGCGGCGGCAGACTCATCAGCGTGGGTCAGCAGACCGCTCCGCTCCGTAACGACTGCACGATCTCCGCACGCATCCGAGTCCCGGGCGGGGTCGCGCGCGGTCAGACGTACACCGTGACGTTCGAGATGAACAACGCGAGCGGAGTCCTGCTGAATCGCCGGATCACGCTTCGCGCAGCGTCGTAGCTCTCAGCCGTCCCATACGAGCACCTGCATCCCCTCCCACCACTGGGGTGAGCCGTGCGACTTGCCGTCCACGGTGAGGAGCCTGCGGGCTCGCGGTTGCTCCACGATGTAGTCGTCCATCGCGCGGGCGACGTCGTCCCAGTCCGCGTCGTCCACGATGACGAGCGCGCCGGAAACGAGTAGTGGCTCGGCGATCCTGAGACCTTCGAGCTGCGCCTCGTACGAGTGCGCCGCGTCGTAGTACCAGACGCCGATGGAGACGTCGCCGAGGGCGCCGGTCGGTACCAGCTCGAACGCGTCGCCGACGACGATCTCCGGCGGAACCAGGTCGAACCGCGCGAGATTGGCGTGAACCCGATCGAGCGAGGCGTCGCGGAAGGCGAAGCTGTCGATTCCGACGAAGCGCTTGCCCTCGTTCCCGAGCATCGCGGCGATGAGGCTCGCTCCGTGGAAGACGCCGATCTCGACGTATGCCTCGTCGCCCTCCAAGCACGCGGCCGCGACGTTCAGCAGTGCGAGATTGTTCTCGCAGGCCAGGTTCTCGACCTCTTCGGCGATCGGCGCGAACCGGCGGTCGATCGGATGCTCGGAGGCCGGGAAGTCCTCGAACAGACGCGGAAGCTCCTCGAGGAAGCGCTCGGCGTTCACAGATGGCTCGTCACACCCGCCAGGCTCGGCTCGTCCGACGGCGGCTCGTACCACGAGTAGGCGTAGCGCCCGTCGTCGAGGTCGCGCGCGAAGGTCGTGAGCTTCAGCGGTCGGAACGTGTCGCACATGACCGCGAGCTCCGTCGTCTCGGCGACCCCGAGCGATTTCTCCGCGAGCCCCGGCTGCGGGCCATGAGGAAGGCCCGATGGATGCAGCGTGATCGCGCCGACCGAGATCCCCTTGCGTGAGCCGAAGTTCCCCGACACGTAATAGATCATCTCCTCCGACTGGAGATTGGAGTGGTGGTACGGGATCGGTACCGCCTCGGGATCGAAGTCGAGCTTTCGCGGACAGAACGAGCAGATGACGAAGTTCTGGCCCTGGAACGTCTGGTGCGACGGCGGTGGCTGGTGGATCCGCCCGGTGATCGGCTCGAAGTCGTGGATCGAGAACGTCCACGGGTAGAGGAAGCCGTCCCAACCCACCACGTCGAACGGGTGATAGTCGAGAACGTAGTCCTGGTACCCGCCGCGCACCCGCACCTTCACGAGGAAGTCGCCACGCTCACGGCGCGTGTGCAGCTCGGTGGGTGGGTGGATGTCGCGGTGGTAGTACGGAGCGCCCTCGAGGATCTGGCCGTACTGATTGCGGTAGCGCCGTGGGATCTCGATGAGCCCGGGTGTCTCGAAGACGAGGTATCGCTGCTCGCCCTCCGGCATGAAGCGGTACGTCGTGCCACGCGGGATGACGACGTAGTCGCCCTCGGAGTACGGGACGTCGCCGAAGGTCGTCTCCAGTGTGCCGCTGCCTTCGTGGACGAAGATCACCTCATCGCCCTCGCCGTTCCGGAAGAAGTAGTCCATCGTCTCGGCAGGGCGGCAGAACGAGATCTCGACATCCGCGTTCCACATGAGCGTCCGGCGACCGGCGATCTCGTCGCCCTCCGGCGGAACGTCGTACGTGTTCTGGAGCCGATGCGCGTGCGCCTCCGGAATCCACTCCTCGCGCTCGATCGGCGTGAACGGACCCAGCTCCTTCACGCGGCAGGGTGACTCGAGGTGGTACAGGATCGACTCGTTGCCCGTGAACCCCTCGAGGCCCATGACCTCCTCGGTCAGGAGGCGCCCGTTCTCGCGAAAGACGATGTGCCGTTTGCGCGGGACGTCCCCGCGACGCTGGTAGAAGGGCATGCCCGTCCCTTTCCTCGGTGTCACCGAGGTTCTAGCGGACGGACGTCTTGCGGGGGCGGCGCACTCGGCCGCGCCGCCCCCGTGCGAACGGTGGCTACGCGCCCGGAGCGTTCGGGTCGGTCTGCCAGAGACCGAACTCGTTGCCCTCGGAGTCCTTGCAGACCGCGAACCAGCCCATGGCGGGAACCGGGTACGCCTCGCCGGACTCGCCGCCGAGCTCACCCACGCGGGCCTTGTGGGCGTTGATGTCGTCGACGTCGAAATAGACCCGCGGACCGCGCTTGTCGCCGTCGGCCTCCGTGATCGCGCCGCCCTGCGTCTCCGAGAACCGCGTCATGTGATACTCGGTCGGCGATCCCTCGTACGCCTGAAACTGCCAGCCGAAGAGCCCGCCCCAGAACGCGCGCGCCTTGGCCGTGTCGCCGGCCGGAATCTCGACGTGAACCATCTGGCCTGCCACTGTGTCTCCTCTCGTCGTGAGCGTGTCGCTTCGCCCCGTTACATCCGTACGACGAACGGGCCTGCGAGAAGTCGACAACCCATCGTGCTTCGGCGGCGTGCGTGTGGAGGAACGGGATCCGCGTCGACTGGCAGGCCGCGACATGACAGCGCTTCTATGGAGCCAGCCGGGCTCGAACCGGCGACCTCTTGCATGCCATGCAAGCGCTCTCCCAGCTGAGCTATGGCCCCAGGAGCGCCGTCAGTCTAGCGTCCCACCGGCGGCCGCCCTCAGGCGGTCGCAGTCTCGAGCTCGACCGACGGAACATCGCTCCACAGCTCTTCGAGCCGATAGAAGCCTCGCGTCTCCGGCGTGAAGAGATGCAGCACGACGTCGAGGTAGTCGGCGACGATCCAGCTCGCCTCGGTCACGCCTGCGGACGAGCGCGGCAGCAGCTCGTGCTCCTTCTTCAGGACGCCGGCGACCTCGTCGTAGATCGCTTTCGTCTGCCGCGCATTGCGGCCGGTCGCGATGACGAAGAAGTCGGTGAAGTCGCAGACACCGCGCATGTCGAGAATCGTGACGTCGGTGGCCAGCTTCTCCTGGCAGAGAGCGGCAGTGCGTCGTGCTTGCTCGAGTGGTGTCAGGTCGGTCTCTCTCGCGTCCTCGTCGAAGTCGTTCGCAGTCTACTCGGGTGTCGCATAGAGACCGAGGCGCGCGACTGCCTCGGAGACGCGCGGCGGCAGGACGTCGTCGACCGCTTCGCCGTGCGCGATCCGCGCGCGAATCTCCGACGAGGAGACCGCTACGGGGTCCATCTCGAACTCGACGATTCGATCTCCTGCCGCGAGTCGCTTCCGAGCAGCTGCGACGCCGTCTCTCGAGCTCCCCGGACGCATCGCGACCGCGAGCCGAACGAGCTCGAGGACGCGCTCGGGTGACTTCCAGCTCGCGAAGGCGGTGAGCTCGTCGCCCCCGAGCACGAAGAACGCGTCCCGTGGTCGCCGGACTTCGAGGAAGTCGACCGTGCGAGCGTGTTGGTCGAGCTCGACGGTGGCCAGGGGAACGTCCGCAAACGCGAGCCGCGCGAGGTCGAGCCGGGTCGCCGCGGGCGTCGTCGCCACCTTGTGGCCGGGGTCGGCGACGACGAGGACGACCAGCTCGTCGAGCCCGAGCTCGGCGATCGCCGCTCGCGCGAGGGCAATGTGACCCACGTGCGGAGGATCGAAGACTCCCCCGAGGATGCCTACTGCCACTCGAGCTCCTCGTCGCCCACTTCCACCTGCGTCCCGGGCCTGATCCCGAGACGGCGAAGTGCCTCCTCGAGCTCCTCGGCCGGCGGCGGGGTGCCGACCACGCGATAGCCGCGATCGGTGCGGAGGATCCGAAAGCGCGGGCCGCGCCGCGGGCGCGGCGCGTACTCGAGGAACTCGGGAACCGTCTCGTCCGCCGCAGCCTCCACAGGCGGGATGCCACACAGCTCGAAGAGCGCACGCTTCAACTCCTCGATCCCGCGGCCGGTCGCGCACGAGGTCGCGACGACGCCCTTGATGCGGGTATCCGCCACGGGCAAGTCCGGGACCTGCTCGAGAAGGTCGACCTTGTTCAGCACGACGAGCTGAGGTCGCTCCGCGAGGCCCGCGCCGTAGGCGCCGAGCTCGCTGTCGATCAGCTGGAAGCGCTCCTCGAGATCGGGCTCGGAGGCGTCGATCACGTGGACGAGAAGGCGCGCACGCTCGAGGTGGGCGAGGAACTGGTGACCGAGGCCGGCGCCGTCAGCGGCTCCCTCGATGAGCCCGGGAATGTCCGCAACGGTGAGCTGTCGCTCGTCCGGGCCGTCCACGACGCCGAGCACGGGCTCGAGGGTCGTGAATGGGTAGTCAGCGACCTTGGGCTTCGCGTTCGAGATGCGTCGAAGGAGGGACGACTTGCCCGCATTGGGCAGTCCGGCGAGCGCCGCGTCGACGACGAGCTTCAGACGGAGATCCAGCTCGAGCTCGTCACCGGGGAGGCCGGTCTCCGCAAAGCGCGGCGTCTGCCGAGTGGGAGTCGCGAAACGCGCGTTGCCGCGGCCGCCCTGGCCCCCGCGTGCGACGACGTGGCGGCTGTCCGCCACGGTCAGGTCCCCGATGAGGCGTTCGTTCGCATCGATGAGCTGCGTGCCGACGGGGACGCGAACCTCGGCGTCCTCCCCGTCGGCACCGTGCTTCTTGCTGCCACCGCCGTTCCCGCCTCGTCCGGCTTTGACGTTCTTGATCCTCCTGAAGGCGGAGAGGTCACGCAGGCTCGCATCGACGGTGACCACCACGTCTCCCCCGCGACCGCCGTCACCGCCGTCCGGGCCGCCCTTCGGAACGTACTTCTCGCGGCGAAAGCTCAGCCCGCCGTCGCCACCGCGGCCCGCTTCGGCATGGATGTGCGCTCGATCGTGGAACACCGAGCCGAACCTCTACCGCCGCCCTGGTCGAGGGCGAGGCACGCTCCCTACTCCGAGGCGACGGAGATGAAGCGCTTGTCGCCCGAGCGTCGGAACTCGACGGTTCCGTCGCGGAGCGCGAAGATCGTGTCGTCGCGGCCGAGGCCGGCACCCGGGCCGGGCCGGAACTTCGTCCCGCGCTGCCGCGCGATGATCATGCCCGTCCTCACGGACTGGCCTGCGAAGATCTTCACGCCGAGTCTCTTGGATTGCGAGTCGCGACCGTTGCGCGACGAGCCGAGGCCTTTCTTGTGTGCCATCAGGAATCACTCTCCTTGTCCGCCAGCGCGGACTCGAGCGCGGCCACCGCGCCCTTGCGGCTCGCGTGCGCCTGCTCGTACTCGAGCGCTGCTTCGAGCATCGGCCGGTTCCACTCGGTCGACCCGGACTTGATCTCCGCGACCGTCATGTCCTCGTACCCCGTCGGCATGCCCTTCACGCGCTCGTCCTGCTCAGCGGGCTTCTCCTCGGCCGCCGCCTTCTTCTCGGCGGGCTCGCTCTTCGGCTTCGCGGCCGTCCGCGTGGGCTTGCCACCCCCGATCGACTCGATCTGGATCTGTGTGAGCGACGCACGAAACCCGGTGTGTCTGCGATAGCCCGTGCGCTTCTTGTACTTCCCGATCCGGATCTTCGGCCCCTTCGTGGCACCGAGCACCGTCGCGGTCACGACGCCGTCGCCCGGATCGAGCTGCGGCCCATCATCGCCGCCGACGAGTAGCACGGTCGGAGCGAACGTCGCTCCCTCGTCCTCACGCAGGCGGTCGACGAGCAGCCGCTCGCCCTCGCGGACGCGGTACTGCTTTCCGGCAACTTTGATGATTGCGTAGGTCATAGCGAACGGACGGTTGGGGTCAGACTTCAGTCTGACCTCGACACCGTGACTCGGAACGAGCCGGAGGCCCGCAGAGCCGCCGCATGATAGCGGCTAGCCGCGGGATCGTGTCTCGAAGTCGTCGATCCACTCGGACATCGGAACGTAGGCGGGCACCTCGTCTGACGGGGTAGCCTCGACGGCCATCTCGGCCTCAGGGCCGCCCTCCGCTGAAGAGGCATCATCGCCGCCGGCGGCGGCCGGCTTGCGTCGCTTCTTTCCTCCGCGGGAGCCTCGGCGCGAGCGCTTGCGCTTGGCCGGACCGTCGGTGTCGAGACCCACAACGGCGCTTTCGTCGTCGCCCGCGCTCTCGCCCGCGCTCTCGGCCGGTTCCGCCGTCGGCTGCAGCTCTTCGGCCGGTACGGCGAGATCCGACGAGGGCACGTGAATTCTCGGCATCGGCCGCCCGTTCGCGTCACCTGCCGCACTCTCGGGCTCGCCGTCAGCGGCAGACGTGACGGGAGCCGGCTTCTTCCGGTTGCGGCCTCCCCTGGTTCCACGGCGCGTCCGCTTCTTCGTCGGCGTTCCGTCGACGCTGGCCTCGGTACCCGCGCCGACCTCTCCGTCGACGTCGGCCTCCTGTGTGCCCTCCGCCGGCTCGTCCTCGATCCCCGTCTCGACCTCCACGTCCGCCGTCACGAGATCGGCGGGCTCTTCCGCGGGCGAGACCTCCTTCTTGCTCCGAGACGCGCGCATCGGCTTCTCGGCCTCCGCCTCGAACGTGATCGGCGTCGCGTCCGCAACGACGTCGTCCGCGAGGGTGGCGTAGGCGGCGGCTTCGAGCACGCTTCCAACCGTCGCCGTCACCTTCTTCCCGACCAGCTTGGCTGCTCCGGCGACGATGACCTCGTAGCCCCCGTCCAGCTTGCCGACCCCCGCAGTCGGGTCGTGCAGGCCGACCTCGACGAGCTTGAGCTCGACCGAGCTGCCCTCCTCGAGAGGTGCAGACGGCCGCATGGCCTCGAGCTTGCCCTGTGCGACGACCTCGAAGTGATCCAGGTGAAGATGGCCATTCTCGACTGCGGGCGCGAGGAAGAAGCGACGCCGCGATGCCGCATCGACCGCCGACAGCCTGGTGCCACCGGGCCCCACGAGCAGCGCGAGGACGCGTGGATGGACAGCGACCTTGAACGCCTGCACGCGAGAGCCCTTCGCGATCGCACGCAGCCGGCGCTCGATCTCGAGAGCATGCGTCGCATCCGAGACGACAACGCCCGCGCCCTCGCAGACCTGGCAGCGTGCGGTGAGGATCTCGCGCGGGCCGTCCGTCACGTTCTGCCGGGTCATCTCGACGAGCCCGAGCGGGGAGATCTCGACGACGTACGTCTTCGTCCGGTCACGCTCGAGCTCCGAGCGCAGAGCCTCCTCGACGGTCTCGCGATTCTTCGGATTCGCCATGTCGATGAAGTCGATGACGATGATCCCTCCGATGTCGCGAAGGCGAAGCTGACGCACGACCTCCTTCACCGCTTCGAGGTTGTTCTTGACGATCGTGTCCTCGAGGCGACCCTGGGCGCTCTTCCCGCGCGAGCCGACGAACCGACCGGTGTTGACGTCGATGACCGTAAAGGCCTCCGCGTAGTCGAAGACGAGGTATCCGCCCGAAGGCAGATCCACACGTCGTTGGAGCGTCGAGCGGATCTCGGCGTCCACGCCGGACGCGTCGAACAGCGGCTCCTTGTCGCGGTACCGATGCACCCGTTCGACCATGTGCGGCGACGTCTTCTTCAAGTAGCTCACGATGCGCCGGTGCGTGCGATCGTCGTCGATCTGCGCGCCGACGAAGTCGCCGGCGAAGAGATCTCGCACGATCCGCAGGGGCAACTCCGCCTCCTCGTAGACGAGCGTCGGGGCGGTCGCGGTCTTCGCCTTGGTCTGAATCGTCTTCCAGAGGCGCTGCAGGAAGACGAGGTCGCGCTCGATGTCCTCGGCCGATGCGCCCTCGGCGGCGGTGCGCACGATGATCCCGCCACCCTTCGGGTCGAGCCGCTTCACGATGTCCTTGAGTCGTGTGCGCTCCGCGTCCTCGAGCCGCCGGGACACGCCCGATCCCTCGCCATTCGGAACGTAGACGAGGAAGCGGCCAGGAAGAGAAATCTCGGTCGTGAGCCGAGCGCCCTTCGACTTCATGGGATCCTTGACCGCCTGCACCATGACGGTCTGGCCGCGCTTGATCAGATCCTGAATCTTTCGCGCGCCCTTCCGCCCCTCGAGCTCGGGACCGACGATCTCGTCGACGTACAGGAAGCCGTTCTTCTCGAGGCCGATCTCGACGAACGCCGCCTCCATTCCCGGCAGCACGTTGTCCACGACGCCGAGATAGATGTTCCCGGCGATCGACCGGCGCTCGGGCCGCTCGAGATAGACCTCCGCGACACGATCGTCCTCGAGGATCGCGACTCGCTGCTCGCCGACGTCGACGGAGATGACGAGCTCGCGCTTTGCCGCGGGGAGCGGCGCGCGCTTCGTCGGTGTGCGCCTGCGATTGCCGCCGCGTGGTTGCTTTCGGTCCGGCCTGCCCTCCGACTTGCTCGCGGGCTTGCTTCCCTGCCGCGAGCGTGTGGCGGGGGGCTTGTCGGCAACGGCGACACCGCTTGCCGGCGCATCGTCGGGATCGGCGTCCGACGCGGTCGCGGAAACCGGCTTCTTCCTTCCCTTGCCGCCACGACTCCCGCGGCGGCGTCTCTTCTTCGGCCCCGTCGACGAGCTCTGCTCGTCCGCGGGCTCGAGTGCCTGCTCTACCTGCGGAGCCTCAGGCGGTGCTTCCTCCTCCGGAGCTGCGCTCTCCTGCGCGGCATCCTCTTCCTGCTTCTTGCCAAAGCGAAACCAGCGTAGTGCCAAGGTTGGGTTCTCCTCGCGTGATCGCGCGCGGGCCCCGGACAACCACCGGCTGTGCCGGCCTCGCGCTGCGTGGGTTCAAGACTGTGGTCAACACGACCTCCGGACAGGCTAGCAGTCGGTCTCGCGCGCGCCCGCGTCGCGAACGTCACGCAGCGGCGGGCCGCAGACGTGCGCGGCGTGCACGCACGGCTCGCAGGCGCTGCGACAGGCGAGCCCACGCCCACGGCTCGAGCTCGGAATAGCGCGTCTCGCTCTGGCCGCGCGTCGACTCGAGGTACTCGAACCACGCGTCCGCCTCCTCGAGCTGAAGAAGCTCCTCGGCCAGCTCGGTGTTCGGCATCAGTTCCATGCGCGCGATCGCGGCGCATCCTAGGTCCCGGTCCGGACGGAGCGCGCTTACGACTTGCGAAGGCGTGCCGCTGCAATGGCATGTGCCTTCGCGAGCACGTACGTGCCGGCGACCGCAACGGCTGCGTGCGCGATCGGAGCAGGAAGAACCGTCCGCGCCGAGCGAGCGACCGACCGAAATGCAAAGCCCGAAGAGAGCACGACCGCGGCGCTGGCAACGATCTCCGAACGTTCGACCGCATCCGCGGGCTCGGACTCCACGGCCCGAAGGCGGGAGACCATGCGGACCTGCTCGAGGGAGATGAGCGGTCGGGAAGCACCGGAGCGCGCTCCGGTGATGCCGAGCAGAGCCGACCGAATCAGCGACTGCTTGACGATTCCAGCCCGAGCGGAGTCGGCGATGGCCGGGACAGCGGAAGCGAGCAACCCCGAGTCCTGCGTCGCCTCGGCAATCCGGTCCGCAATCTCACGCACGGGGAAGCCGTGTCCCGCCTCACACTCGACCACGAACGGCGTGAGCACGAAGAGGCGTGTCCAGTCGGCCTGCGGCCAGAGCTCGACGAGCACGACGGACAGGTCCTGCGCGTTCGCGTTCCGAACGAGCTCGTCGTCCGCCGCAATCGGATCGCCGGCGATGATGTGCACGAGCACCTCGGCATCCGCTCGCGGCAGGCCCGTTCCGACGACCACGGCCCCGGGTGCGGCACCCGCACCGAGCTCCTTCGCGAGCTGCTCCGCCAGGACGCCGCTGACGACGATCGGCCCCGGACGCGCCGGCGCAACCTCCTCCACGAGCGTCTGGCGCAGACTTCGCAGCTCACCCACGACCGCCATGACAGCAGCCGGCTTCACGTCGAGCTCCGGCCCAGCTCGCCTCGTGCATGGATGCTCTGCAGAACGCCGATCAGCACGAGGTTCGCAACCATGGACGACCCGCCGACCGTCACGAACGGCAGCGGGATGCCCGTGACGGGTGCGACGCCCATGGTCATGCCGACGTTGACGAATACCTGGAAGAGGAAGCCGACGACGAGCCCGCCCGCGACGACGACGCCGTACAGGTCCGTCGCCCCCGTGATCACGCGGAGCCCGCGCCAGACCACGAGGAGGTAGAGCAGCAACAGGATGGCGCAACCGACGAATCCCCGCTGCTCGGCAAGCGAGGCGAAGGCGAAGTCCGTCGCGTGCTCCGGGAGGTAGTCGAGCTTCGTCTGGCTGGCCTCGACGACACCGCGCCCGGTGAGCCCACCCGATCCGACCGCGGTGATCGACTGGTCGAGGTTGTAGGTGATCCCGCTCGGGTCCGCGCTCGGATCGAGTGTGAGTCGCGCGGCCTGATATGGCTTGAGGACCTGGACACCGGCAGCCGGCAGCAGCCAGAGGACCGACACGATCGCGAGCACTCCGACTGCCAGCAAGACGGCGAGCTGACGCCAGCGGACGCCCACGAAGAACAGCACGGCGAAGAGCGACGCCGCATAGACGAGGGCCGTACCGAGGTCGGGCTGCAGGAACACGAGGAAGATCGGCACTGCGCCGAGTCCGATCACCGCGAAGATCGTGCGCCAGCGCATGGACGCACCGGTGCGGTCGACGAGGAATCCGGCGATCGCGAGCACGAACAGCACCTTGCCGAGCTCGGACGGCTGGAACTGGATGACGCCGAGATCCAGCCAGCGCTTCGATCCGCGGACGGCCTCCGCGGCAACGAAGACGATGATCATGAGCGCGAGCGTGCTCGCGTAGACGAACTTCCAATAACGTCGCCACAGGTCGATCGGGATCACCGCCGCTCCCACGAGGCCGACGACTCCGACCGCGGCGGCAAAGCCCTGCCGAACGACGAAGTAGTCCTCGTCCCCGGGGACGTCGAAGCGCGTGATCCCCGAGACGACCCAGAGGCCGTATCCGACGAGGGCCGCGGCGGCGAGCATCAGGATCCAGTCGAGGCTGCGCAGGAACCCGATGAGCGCCGGCTCCGCTCGGGTCGACGCGGAGCGGACACGCGGACGCTGGGTGACCTCGATCATGCGCGTGCGACCATCAGTCGGTCTCCACGACGGTCGGGGGCGCCGCAGCTTCGACGCCGAAGAAGCGCTCGAACACCTTCAGAGCCGCGGGAGCAGCTGCGGCGGAGCCATGGCCTCCGTTCTCGATCAGGGCGCAGACCACGACCTTCGCTGCATCGGACGGGCCCCATCCGCACCACCACGACTGATCCTCGAGGTGGTCGCTCGGGTACCCCGGAAGCGGAACGACCTTCTCGGCCGTTCCGGTCTTGCCCGAGATCGGCACCGAGTAGTTCGCGAAGACCCCCGACGAGGTGCCTGCGGTGGAGTGCGTGGCCGCGTACATGCCGTCGCGAACTGCAGCGAGCGCCTCGGGATCGACTCCTGCGGAGCGCGGCGGCGTCGGGGCGAAGCGCCGCAGAACGACGCGCGGCGACCCCTTCGCTCCGGGCTGTTCGACGTCCGAGACGAGGTACGGGGTGACGACCTTACCGCCGTTCGCGAGCATCGCGTAGAAGGCGGTCATCTGCAGTGGCGTCACCAGCAGGTCCTTCTGCCCGATCGAGAGCTGGATCGAGTCGCCCGGGTTCCAGGCACGATCCCAATCGCTCTCGAAGGTCTCCTTCCGCCACTCCGGCGTGGGAACGAGGCCGTCCTCCTCGCCGCCGATATCGAGGCCGGTCGCGGCGCCGAAACCGAACTTGCGCGCCCACTGCTGCATGCGCACGCGACTGTCGGATCCTCCCTCGTAGAACCGGTTGCCGATGTCGTAGAAGTACGTATCGCAGGACTCAGCGAGCGCTTCTGGCAGCGTCATCGGCCGATTCACGAACGGGTTCCAGTTCACGAAGCGCTGCTCGTCGAGGCCGTATGTCGCGCTCGGCGTGCACTGGATCGACTCGTAGGCCGAGAAGACGTGTTCCTGCATGCCCGCGAGCGCGGTGACGGGCTTCCAGGTCGACCCTGGCGGATAGAGACCGGCGGTCGCGCGGTTGAAGAGCGGATTCGACGCGTCGGAGTAGAGCGCCGCGAGCTTCTTCGGATCGGTTCGTCCCACGAAGACGGAGGGCTTGTACGTCGGCGACGACGCCATGGCGAGGACGGCTCCGTCGCTCGGGTCGAGAGCGACGATCGCGCCGCCGTTCGCCGCCCAGTGGTCGTTCTCGTGCGCGAGGTCGATCCCGTACTGGAGCGCCTGCTCGGCGGCACGCTGGAGGCGCATGTCGAGCGTCAGTCGAATCGCATAGCCGGGCTGAGGCTCGCGCCGCGGCGCGTATGGACTGACGGGCCGGCCGAGAGAATCGACGCGGATCTCACCCAGCCCGTCCTTGCCGCGGAGGTACGAGTCGTACGCCGCCTCGATCCCCGTCTTGCCGACCCGATCGCCCGACCGGTAGCCGTCCTTGCGCAGCTGCTTGAGCTCCTCGGGCGAGATTTCGCCGGTGTAGCCGAGGATCTGCGCGGCGAGCGCAGAGTACGGGTAGTCGCGCAGGTAGATCTGGACGATCTCGACGCCGGGGAATTCGGCCTGGTGCTCGTAGAGGTAGTCGACCTGCTCCTCCCCGACCGCGGTCTTCACGACGATCGGCGTGAGCGGGTCGAAGCGCCGCTCCTCGACCTCGCGCGCGAGGCGACGAGGCGGCACGTCGAGCACCTCTCCCAGCCGCTGGACGAGCTCGTAGCGACCCTCCTTCGGCATGTCGCCGACCCACAGCTCGACCGCCGTTCCGGCGACGTTCGACACCGCGACTCGCCCGTGGCGGTCGAGCAGGGGCCCGCGTGGCGCCTCGACGCGCACGAGACGCAGCTGGTTGCTCTGGGCGGCATTCAGGTACTCGTCGCCGGAGAGCACCTGCAGCGACCACAGTCGCAGGAAGAGGACGCCGAACGCAGCCAGTGCGACGAAGCCGAGAACCGCGACTCGCAGTGCCAGCTGCGGCGTGAGCCGGTGCGGCTCGCGGACGCGCGGGTCCGGGGGGAGGAAGCGACCGGACGGCGCGCGACGTTGCTGGTACGGGCCGGTCGTCACACGAGCACCTCGACCTCGGGCGCGGGCGCGTCGCGCACTCCTTCGCCGACGACGGCGCGCACGAGCGCGTGGACGGGAAGCGCGAGCACAACGTTGAGGACGAACGCTGGCGCGAGGGCAGTCACAAGCGCGTGCCCGGCGGCGACATCCTCGTCGAGGAGGTAGAAGAGGACGTATCCGAACGCCCCTGCGAGGACGGTGATGGTCCCGACGGCGAGCACGGGCGCCACGCGCCGATCGCGGCCCGTCGTCTCTCCGTAACGACCGGCCCAGAACCCGGCGAGCGTGAGGATGAGCGACGTGACGCCGAGCGTCCCCAGCGTCACGAGGTCGACGACGATGCCGCCGGCGAACCCGAGTACGGCTCCGGACGTCGACCCGCGCAGGAGGCCGAGCGCGACGACGACCACGAGGAGGAGGTCCGGTGCGCCACCCGCCACGACGAGCGACGACACGATGACGACCTGGAGCAGGGCGACGACGAACACCAAGGCGAGAGCTCGAAGCCACGCGGCAGCGGTCATCCCGGTCTCCCCGTCGGCACGAGCACGAGCACCGCGTCCAGCGAACCGAAGTCGACGTACGGATCGATCTGCACCTGCTGGAAGAGGTCGGTGTCCGTCTGACCCACGCTCGTGACCCTTCCGATCGGGATTCCCTTCGGGTAGAGCGAGCTCAGCGAACCAGCACGCCAACCAGCCGTGACGATCTCGTTCCCGCGGCGCACGACGTCCTGCTTGCGGACGCGGTCCAGCACCAGCGTCTCGCGCGTTCCTCGCGCGTGGCGGACGATTCCGGTGGCGCTGGTCCTGAGGTCGATCGCCGACGCGGCGGCCTCCTCGTCCGTGAGCAGCTGCACACGTGCCGAACGAGGCGCGACTCGGACGACGAGGCCGACGAGCCCGTCGGCCGTCACGACCGGATCGTTGACTCGCACCCGGTTCTTCGTCCCGGCGGCGATCACGATGGCCTGCGTGAACGCTCCGCTCGGCCGACCCGTGACCTCGGCCGGAACGGGGTCGAAATCGGCGGGGAAACGCGGTCCGTCGATGTAGTCGAGCAGCTCGCGTAGGTACACGTTCTCCTGGAGGGCGAACTCGCTCTGGATCGCGCGCTGCCGGAGCTCTTGGACCTCGGCGCGCAGCTCTTCGGCCTCGGAGCGCGCGCTGACCAGGCTGTCGGCCCAGCCGTACACGTCGCGGAACGGCTGTGCCACGCGTTCGAGACCCACGGTGAACGGCCGAAGCGCCGTCGCACCTGCCGACTGGACGCCGCTGAGCGGCCCCGAGTCGTCCGAGCGGAACGAGAGCGAGATGAGTACGAGCGACACGATGACGAGCACCCCGACGACGAGCCGACGACGCAGAGGCCCGCTGCCGCGGGGAGAGGTCGTTGGAAGACGCCGGACTGTCAGGCCCAGCGCCGCCGATCGCGCGCTGCGCTGCCGGGACATGGCGTGCCAGTGTACCGGGCTGTTTCGGGGGAAATCGCCGTCGGAGCCTCCCTCACGGGGGCGCAACGTACGGCGAATCAGACGCGGAGCAGGCCGTTGCGACGAGCGCGGCTGCGGTTCGTGCGGTGGATGACTTCGAACTCCTCGAGGCTTCGCCCCGACCCCACGGCGACGCAGGTCAGCGGGCTGTCCGCGAGGTGCACGGGGATCTGCGTCTCGTGGCGGACGCGCTCGTCGAGCCCCTGTAGGAGCGCACCGCCGCCGGCGAGCACGATGCCGCGGTCCATGATGTCCGCGGCGAGCTCGGGCGGCGTCTTGTCGAGCGTCGACTTCATCGCGTCGATGATCATGGTCACCGGCTCGTCGAGCGCGCGCCGGACCTCCTCCGAGGAGATGATCACCGTCTTCGGGAGGCCCGTGAGCATGTCCCGACCGCGAACCTCCGCCTGCAGCTCCTCCGGCAGCCGGTAGGCGGACCCGATCTCGAGCTTGATCTCCTCGGCCGTCTGCTGGCCGACCAGGAGCTTGTACTCCTTCTTGATGTGGTTGACGATCGCCTCGTCCATCTCGTCGCCGCCGACGCGCATCGACTGCGAGACGACGATGCCGCCGAGCGAGATGACGGCGACCTCGCTGGTGCCGCCGCCGATGTCGACGATCATGTTCCCGGTCGGCTCCGCGACCGGGAGCCCTGCGCCGATCGCCGCCGCCATGGGCTCCTCGATGAGATAGGCCTGTCGCGCTCCGGCCGAGAGGGTCGCCTCCTCGACGGCGCGCTTCTCGACGCCCGTCACGCCGGAGGGCACGCAGACGACGACCCGTGGGTGCGCGAACCGGTTCTGGTGGACCTTCTGGATGAAGTGGCGGAGCATCTGCTCCGTGACGTCGAAGTCCGCGATGACCCCGTCCTTCAGCGGCCTGATCGCCGAGATCGTGCCCGGAGTGCGCCCGAGCATGCGCTTGGCCTCGACGCCGACGGCGTGCACCTCGCCGGTGCGCTGGTCGATCGCGACGACCGAGGGCTCGGACAGCACGATTCCGCGTCCACGAACGTAGACAAGGGTATTCGCGGTGCCGAGGTCGACGGCCATGTCGCGGCCGCCGAAACCGGTGAGGGACTTGAACCAGGCCACGAGGGGAACGGAGTCTACCTGCGGGTTTGCAGCAGCTTTGGCGCGCGGCGCTCCAGGAGCGCGACGAGGATCGCGCCGGGCAGGCCGACGATGTTGAGGTAGTCGCCGTCGATGCGAGTGACGAGCCGAGCGCCAAGACCCTGAATCGCATACGCGCCTGCTCGTCCCTCCCACTCGCCGCTCGCGACGTACGAGGCGATCGTGTCCGCCGTTACCTGCCTGAACGTGACCTCCGTCAGCTCATGGGCGATCACGTCGTCACCGGCGCCGAGAAGACAGATGCCGGAGACGACCGTGTGCGTGCGGCCCGAGAGCTCGGCGAGGATGCCCGTCGCGTCGTCGGCGTTCCGCGCCTTCCCGTACACGCGCCCGTCGAGGACGACGGTCGTATCGACGCCGAGCGTGATGCGGCCGTCCGCATGAACGGATCGCGCCTTCTTCTCCGCATGTCGACGAACCAGCTCGGTCGGGTCGGCATCGGGCGGGTCGTCTTCGACGTAGTCGGGAGCGACGACATCGAACGGGATCGCGAGCTGCTCGAGGATCGCGCGTCGCTGCGGGCTCGTCGAGGCGAGGGTCAGCCGGTCTTGCGTGCCACCCATAGATCCTCCGACGGCCACTTCCTTGCCCAGTCCGCGGTGACCGCCGAGTAGTACGGGTGCGTCTCTGCATCGTCCGGAGCAAAGAGCTCGATCAGGCCCTCGATGACGAATCCGGTGTCGCGCAGAAGTCTGTGCATGTCGCCATGCCCGAGATGGAACTCGACGCCTCCGTCCGACCAGTCGAGCCGGTGCATCCCTCGTTGCGGACGCTGAAGGGTCTCGGACGTCGAGTCGGGCTCCTCGACCGCGCACAGGATGTTGAGTGGGCTGCCGCACAGAAAGACGAGCTGCCCGCCGGGACGAAGCAGCCGATGTGCCTCGGGAATCCACCGATACGGATCGCACCAGATGCTCGCGCCGTACTCCGAGATGGCCAGATCGAAGCTCGCATCCGGCAGCGGCACGTCCTCGGCGTTGGCCTCGACGAGCGGGAACTCGATACCCGACTCCCGCTGCATCTCGCGAGCCGTCTCGAGCTGCGCGGGCGTCACGTCGACCCCCACGGGACGTGCGCCCTGCTTCGCAAGCCAGGCTGAAAGGTATGCAGTTCCGCAGCCGAGCTCGATGACATCGAGCCCGGCGACATCCCCGAGCGCGTGCACGTCGCGCTCCGGGACGCCGAAGACGCCCCATGTGTGATCTTCCTCGGCCCAGGCACGCGCTGCGTTCGGCCCTGTGTACTCGGCGTTCGAGACCGTCCACAGCGCGCGGTTCCGCGCGACGTACTCCGGCTCAGACAAGTCCGTCGGGGAAGAACAGCGCCAGCTCGCGACGCGCACTCGCCTTCGAGTCCGAGCCGTGCACGATGTTCTCGGAGAGCTCGAGCGCGAAGTCGCCCCGGATCGTCCCTTGCGCCGAGTCGAGCGGGTTCGTCGCGCCCATCATCGTGCGGACGACCGAGATCGCCGACTCGCCGCTCACCGCGAGCGCCAGAACCGGGCCTGACGTGATGAAGTCGACGAGCGAGCCGAAGAACGGCTTGCCCTTGTGCTCCGCGTAGTGCTCGCGTGCCGTTCCCTTCGGGATCTTCAGCAGCCGCGCCCCCCGCAGCTCGAGACCGCGCCGCTCGAAGCGGGCGACGATCTCGCCGGCGAGGCCGCGGCGCATGCCGTCGGGCTTGACGAGGACGAGGGTCGTTTCGCGGGCCATGCGGCCGGGCAGTCTAGCGCTCGGTTCCCGTGACGTTCCCGAGTGACGGAAGGCCGGGCGGGATGTCCGTCGCGCAGTACGGGCACACCTGCCAGAGGGAGTCGACCGGCTGCCCACAGGACGGACACGCGGACTTGAGTCGAGTCGTGCACACCGGGCACACGAGGTATGACGACTCGACCTTGGCGCGGCAGACGGGACAGCGGAGGTCGAGCTGCGCGAGTCGCTCCTCCATCGCCTTGATCTCGAGCTCGCGCTCGCGCGCGTCCTGGATGTACTCGGGCGGCCGGAAGAACATGTAGATGATCGGGCCGAGAAACGGAGGGAACAGCCCGAGCAAGGTCGCGAGCCCGACGAGCCACGGATCTCCGATGCGACGTCGAGCGTCCTTGAACGTCCAGTACGCGGTCGCGAGCCAGAGCACGACGACGAGCCCGATCCCGATGTTGCGGAGGAGCGTCCAGTTCGGGTCGTCGAGCGAGATCTGGGCGAGCGGCACGGCGAGGGTCATAGCAGAAGCTTGCCGATCGCGTACCCCACCGCGAAGGCGATGCCGATGATCGACGCGACGACGAACGCCGCGAACGCGAACACCGCGAGCCGCTCCGTTACCCGCGCCACGACGCGCGCTGCTCCGCCTGCGCGAGATCGCCGAGGAGGTACAACGACCCTGTCACGAGCACCGGTTCGCCGAGCGCATGGGCGCGGGCGACTGCCGCGACGGGGTCGTCGACGACCTCCACGTGGTCGAAGTAGCCGTCGGCGAGCTCCGCGAGGTCGGGCGCAGCGAGAGCACGAACCGACGACGATGACGTGGCGACGAGCCGCGGACCCGCGCGAGACAGCGTGCGGAGCATCGCGTCGACGTCCTTGTCGGCGAGGATGGACGCGACAACGGTGTAGTCGTCACGGTCGAGCTGTTCGACGAGGTGACGCGCACCGTCGGGATTGTGCGCACCGTCTCGGATCTCGCCGTCGCGACGCTCGAAGCGCCCCGGCAGGGAGACGTCCGGCGTCGCGGCGATCGCGTGTCCGACGAAAGCCTCCGCCGCCTCGCGCGCGCTGCCGATGCGGATCTCGCGACCGGGAACGAGGTGGGCATAGGTGTCGTCGGGAAGCACGACGATCGCGTCGTCTGGCGCGACCGCGAGCTTCTCGGTCGCGATCGCCTCGAGCGTGTCGCCGAGGACATCGGTGTGCTCGAGCCCCACGCCCGTGAGGAGCACGACGCGCGTGCGCAGGACGTTCGTCGCGTCGTAGCGGCCACCGAGCCCCGCCTCGACGACAGCGACGTCGACAGACGCGTCGGCAAACGCTACGAGCGCCGCCGCGGTGACGATTTCGAACTGGGTCGCCGCGAGCCGCTCGGCGGGCTCGCGGACCCGTGCGACCGCGTCCTCGAAGTCGACTTCCTGCCCGTTGACCCGGATCCGCTCGCTCCAGCTCGCGACGTGCGGCGAGATCGTCGAGCCGACCGCAAGCCCCTCCGCGACGAGCAGCTGCTCGATAGTCACCGTTGCGGTCGACTTCCCGTTCGTCCCGACGACGTGGACCGCGGGGTACGCGTCCTGCGGATCGCCAAGAGCGGTGAGCACCGCGCGCATCCGCTCGAGTCCGAAGCCGTCGCGTGGCCACGGGCTCATCCCGTCGAGCCACTCGACCGCCGTCATCGAGTCATCGTAGGCCGCAGCGGTGCGACGCAGGCCGTTTGGAGCGTCCACGGTCTTCTTGAGCGGTTCTTGAGTGGGACGACCGAGATTGCACACGTCAACCCGACGAAAGGATCGCCATGAAGGCCTCGAGACAAAAGACACCAGGAAAGGCGATGCGCTATGCGCTCGTCCTCAGCCTCACGATCGGCTTCGCAGTGCTCGTAACAGCCGCACAAGCTGCCCCAGGTGACCTCGACCCGAGCTTCGGTACCGACGGACGCGTCACCACAGCACTTGCAGGGAGCGACGCCGTCGCCGAGGACGTCGTGATCCAGCCTGACGGGAAGCTGGTCGTCGCCGGTTGGATCCGCGAGGTATCGGCCGGCTCGTCGAGCTTCCTGGTCGCCCGCTACGACACTGACGGAACTCTCGACGGTAGCTTCGGCAACGGCGGCCTCGCCACAGCAAATGTCGGCTCCGGCTCGGTTGCGAAGGCGGTAGCGCTCCAGCCCGACGGAAGGATCGTGGCCGCCGGCCAGACGACCGACTTTCCAGGGACGTTCGGACTGGCCAGGTTCAATGCAGATGGATCGCTCGACGCCAGCTTCGGGTCCGAGGGAACGGTCATCACGAACGTCGCCTTCAACTCGAGCCTGCGGGATGTCGCAGTGCAGACGGACGGCAAGATCGTCGTGGGAGGAGGCAATGGCGACGCGGGAGCGGCGCCGAACTTCGCGCTGGTGCGCTACCTCGCCAACGGAACGCTCGACGCGACGTTCGGTAGCGGTGGCGTCGTATCGACGAACTTCGGTCACGGCGGGTCTGCGGAGGCACTGGCGATCCAGCCCGACGGAAAGATCGTCGAGGTCGGCCATGCCTCGCTCACGACGTATCCGTTCGATGCCCTCGCGCTCGTTCGCTTCAACGCGAATGGGACGCTCGATGCGGACTTCGGCACCGGCGGAAAGGTTCTCACGACCTTTCAGGGCGGGGGGAGCGGCTCGGACGTGGTACTCGCCTCGGGCGGGAAGATCCTCGCCGCGGGATGGGCGCGAACGAACACCGGTGACGGAGGCTTCGGTCTGGCCCGCTACGAAGCGAACGGAGCCCTGGATACCACGTTCGGAGACAACGGTGTTGTCTACACGAACTTCGGAGGCTCGTTCGATGTAGCCCGCACGCTGGCCATAGCGGAGGACGGAGCGATAGTGGCCGCTGGACACTGGGTCACGCCGTCGTTCTCGGGCGACTTCGCCCTCGCTCGTTACACCCAGGCCGGCGTCCTGGACGAGTCGTTCGGTACGGGGGGCAAGGTAACGACCGACTTCGATGGAGCGTCCGAGGCAGCGAACGCAGTTGTAATCCAGGACGACGGTCGCATCGTCGCCGCGGGTGTCGTCTCCCCGGCAGGCCCCGCTGCAATGGGGCTGGCGCGGTACTCCGTAGAGGTTGCGCCGGACGTCGTGGAGGGCAATCACGATGGCTACGCAGGTCTCAGTGGCCTGACCGGCTCCGCCGCTTGCGCAGCGTATGGCTGGGCGTTCAACGCCGCCCGGCCGCAGTACGACCTGACGGTGCGAATCCTGATCGACGGCCGCGAGGCGGAGCGGGCGGTCGCGCGAGACTTCAGGGAGGATCTGCTGCTCGCGGGCATCGGCGATGGGACCGCAGCGTTCTACGTCGATATCAGCGCGCACACGATCTCCGGTGTTGCGCACGAGGTTCGCGCGCAGGCGTTGGATCCGGCGACTGGCGCATGGGTCGATCTCGGCGAGACTAAGCTCCTGACGTGCACCGAGATCTACGGCAACCACGACGCCCAGGAGGGAGTGGTCGCCAAGAAGGACTGCTACGCGACCGGTTGGGCGTTCGACGCGCAGACTCCGGCGACCCGAGTGCAGGTACGCATCCGTGTCAACGACAAGGTCGTTGCAGAGACGACGGCGAACCAACTGCGCGAGGACGTCCGCGACGCCGGATTCGGTGACGGCTACAGCGGTTGGACAGTGCCGCTCGTCGGCCGAGTCCAGCCCGGCAAGGCGAGCGTCATCAGGGCGGAGGCGCGGGATACCCAGGCCAAGCGCCTCTGGTACCCGCTGTGGAGCTCGGACAAGGCCTTGACCTGCGAGAACTAGGCCTAGCCCGACTTATCGGTGAGCGCGAGAAGCTCCGAGCGATACCGCTCGAGCTTCTCGCGCTCTGCCGCAACAACCTCCGCGGGGGCGTTCGCCACGAAGCGCTCGTTCGCGAGCATCCCCTCGCTGCGAGCGACCTCCTTGCGGATCCGCTCGATCTCCGCGTCGCGGTTGTCGGCGACCGGAGCGCGGTCCGGGCGGACGACCGCCGCGAAGATCCGGCGCTCGTCGTCCGAGCCGAGCTCGACCTGAACACCGCTTCGCCGGAAGATCTGTGCCGCCTCCTGCACGCGGTCGAGCGCGCCCGCTTCGGCCGCGAACCGATCGTCGGGCTCCGGCCACGTCGACACGATGAGCCGCGCCTCACGGTCTGGAAGCTGAGACCAGATCTCCTCCGTCACGTGCGGCATCACGGGATGCAGGAGCGCGAGTAGCCGCTCGAGCGCCGCGAGCGCCGTCGAGATCGCCGCCTCATCCCGGTCGTAGAGCCGCGGCTTGGTCGCCTCCGCGTACCAGTCGCAGAAGTCGTCGAACGTGAGGTGGTAGAGCGTTGCCGTCGACTCCGAGAAGTCGAAGCACGCCCACGCGTCCTCGAGCTCGGCCCGCGCGGCGTCGAGCCGCGCGAGGATCCAGCGCTCCTCGAGGCTCTGCGGCGACGCCTCCACCGCGACGCCCTCGGCATTCTGGAGGATCAGGCGTGCGACATTCCAGAGCTTGATCGCGAGCTTTCGTCCCTCCTCGATGGCGCCGTACGAGAAGCGCACGTCCTGCGTCGACGAGATCTTGAGAAGCCCGTAGCGCGTCGCGTCGGCGCCGTACTCCTCGATCGGCTCCATAGGGTCGATGCCGGTTCCGAGGCTCTTCGACATGCGCCTGCCGTCGAGCGCGAGGACCGTCGAGTGAATGATCACGTCCGTGAACGGGATCTCCCCCAGCGCCTCGAGGCCCGTCCAGATCATGCGGTTCTCCCAGAGGCGGATGATCTCGCGTGCCGTAGAGTTGACGTTCCCGGGGTAGTAGCGCGCGAGCTCCGGCGTCTCGTCCGGCCAGCCGAGCGTCGCGAACGGCCACAGCGCAGACGAGAACCACGTATCGAGGACGTCGGTCTCGCGCTCGAGCTCGCCCGAGCCGCACTCGGCGCACGCCGAAGGCTCGTCGACCTGAACGGTCAGATGCCCGTCAGGGCACGTCCAGATCGGGAGCTGATGTCCCCACCAGAGCTGCCGCGAGATGCACCAGTCCGGGGTCTCCTCGAGCGAGGCAATGGCGAAGCGCTGCTGCGACTCGGGGTGAAAGCGAACGAGACCCTCCCGCAGCGCCGAGATCGCAGGCGCAGCCGGCTCCTTCATGGCGCACCACCACTGCAGCGAGATGAGCGGCTCGATGCGCGAGTGGCAACGCTCGCAGGTGCCGACCGAGTGCCGGTACGGCTCGCGCTTCTCCACGAGATCGCGTTCCTCCGCCCACGAGATCACCCGCGCGTCGGCCTCCTCCTGCGCGAGTCCGGCGAGATCTCCGGCGGACTCGCTCATGCGCCCGTTCCAGCCGACGGCCATCGGCTCGGCGAGCCCGTGGTCGCGCCCGATGTCGAAGTCGAGCGGATCGTGTCCGGGCGTGACCTTCAGCGCACCCGTCCCGAACTCGCGGTCGATCCGCTCGTCCGCGATGACGGGCACACGGAGCTCGGTGTACGGGACGATCACCTCGCGGCCGATCGCGTCGCGGTACCTGGGATCGTCGGGATGTACGGCGACCGCGACATCGGCGAGGATCGTCGCGGGTCTCACCGTCGCGATGGAGACGCCGTCGCGACCGTCCCCGTCCGCAAACGGGTAACGAATGGTGTAGAGAGTGTCGTCCATCTCCTCGTGCACGACTTCGAGGTCGGAGATCGCCGTCTGGTGGAACGGGCACCAGTTGACGATGCGGTTCGCGCGGTAGATCCAGCCCCGCTCCCACAGCCGCACGAAGAACGTCATGACGGCGCGGACGTAGTCGTCGTCCATCGTGAAGCGCTCGCGCGAGTAGTCGAGCGAGCTGCCGAGGCGCCGGTGCTGACCCATGATCGTGCGGCCCGTCCGCGCGAGCCAGTCCCACGTCCGCTCGACGAACGCCTCGCGACCGATCTCCTGGCGGGAGAGACCCTCCTGCGCGAGAGCCTTCTCGACGACGTTCTGCGTCGAGATGCCCGCGTGGTCGTACCCGGGCTGCCAGAGCGTGTCGAAGCCGCGCATGCGGTGCCAGCGAACGAGGACGTCCTGGATCGAGCCGTTCAGGGCGTGGCCAATGTGCAGCCCGCCGGTCACGTTCGGCGGGGGAACGCAGATCACGAACGTCTCGTCCCGGCGCGCACCCGCGCCCGCCGCGTAGAGGCCCTCGGCCTCCCAGACCTGCTGCCAGCGCGGCTCGACGCCGCTCGGGTCGTAGCGGGAGTCCATGGCGCGAGAGTCTAGGGAGGAGTCGCTGCGGCGCTCGCCAGCTACGCGCTGCGAGGCCGCAAGGCTACGGGGGACAGCGACGACCCTCTCGTGTCACGGCGCATGGCCCGAGCGTAGCGAAGCACGCGGCTCAAGGCACCGTTGCCCGCGGTCGATCTGGCAAGGGATGATTCACGGGCAAGAGCATCTCGAGTCGAAGATCACACGGCGGTTCGCGCCGTTCGTCGCGGTCGGACTGCTCGCCCTGCTGACGGCGGCGCTGCCTCCGCGGCCGGACGACTGGACGTACGTGTGGATCGCGGGCGTGCTGACCGCCGTCATCGCCGCGGCCGGGCTGCTCGTGCCGTGGTCGCGACTGCCGCGCTGGACCTACATCGTCCCGCCGCTTGCCTACTTCGTGGTCGTGGCACTCATGCGCGAGGCAAACGACGGCTCCGTCTCCGGCTACGCGCCGCTCGCGCTGCTCCCCGTGGTCTGGATCGCGCTCAATCTGGGGCGAAAGGAGGTGGCACTCGGCATCGCGGTCGGCTCGTCCGTGTTCGTTCTCCCGCTCCTCTTCGGCAACCCGGACAGCTACACGGCGAGCGACTGGCGCCGCGCGACCCTGTGGACCGGAGTCGCCCTCATCGTCGGCTTCTCCATCGAGGCGATCATGCGCGACAAGCGTGCGCAGACGCGTGTGGCGCGCGACCACCAGAGGATGATCACGGCGGTGGCCGAGGTGTCCCGGCGTCTGGGTGCCGAGGAAGACTCGCGCACGCTGATCTGCGCGGCCGCCATCGACATCGCGGGTGCGACCTTCGCGGCGATCTGGGAGCCGGACGGATCGGGTGACCTCGTGCTCACCGGACACGCCGGCCCCGAGCTCGGACGAACGCGCTTCCGCCCGTGCGGCGAGCCGTCCGGCACGGCATACGCCTTCGCGCGAGGGGAGCGATACCTCGTGTCCGACGCCGTCGGCGATCCGACGCTCTCTCAAGAGGAGGTGCGACGAACGGGCGTCGTCTCGGTGCTGTTCGAACCGATCGTCCGTGGCGGCGAACCGGTCGGCGTGCTCAGCGTGGGCTGGGCGGAACGGGTATCCAGTCTCGACGGCCTGACGACGCAGGCCGTCATGCTCCTCTCGCTCGAAGCCGCCGTTGCAATCGAGCGGGCCGAGCTCGTCTCGCGCCTCAGCAACCTCGCGGAGACCGACGAGCTCACCGGTCTGCCGAACCGACGAGTCTGGGACGAGGCGGTACGCCGAGCGGTGGGATACGCAGCACGAACAGGCCGTCCGCTGTGCGTCGGGGTCATCGACCTCGATCGCTTCAAGGACTTCAACGACAAGCACGGCCATCAAGGCGGAGATCGGCTCCTGAAGAGTGCGGCGGCCGCATGGCGCACCGTGCTCCGCGGAGGCGACACGCTCGCTCGCTACGGGGGCGAGGAGTTCGCCGTCGCATTGCCGAGCTGCATCGCCCCCGAAGCCGAGATCGTGCTGGAGCGCCTGCGCGCGTTGACGCCCGCCGGGCAGACCTGCTCCGTCGGGCTGGCCGAGTGGATCTTCGGTGAGTCCGCAGAGGATCTCGTCGCGCGTGCGGACGAGGCGCTCTACCAGGCGAAGCGCGGCGGGCGCGACGCGCTCGTCGTCGTGACGATGTAGCGCGCGCCGGCGTCAGAGGAGGAGAATCGTGCTCGTCCCGTGGGCGCAGAGTCGGCCCTGCGCATCCTCGATGCGTGCCTCTGTCGTGACGACCCGTCGTCCGGGATGGATGACCGAGCCCGTGCAACGGATCACTCCGGACTCGACCGTCAGTGCCCGCGTGAAGTTCGCCTTCAGCTCGAGCGTCGTCCAACCGGCGAGCTCGTCCTGTGTCGTGACGAACGCGAGCCCCATGGCGGAGTCCATGAGCGTCATCGCCAGGCCCGCGTGGACACTGCCGATCGGGTTGTAGTGGTACTCCGCCGGCTCGCACTCGAAGAGCGCATGGCCCCGCTCGGCCTCCACGAGCCGAAAGCCGAGCGTGTTTGCGATCGGCGGGGGTGAAATCTCGCCCGCGACCATGAGCTGCATGAACTCGAGGCCCGAGCGACCCGACATGGCGTCGCGCAGCGCAAGCGGGTCGTCCCAGGTGTAGGTGCGCGCGCGCTCCACGACGCGGAAGACGCTAGCGACCGACCGCGTATCCCTGCATGCCGCGCGCGTTCGCGCCGGCCCGGAGGAGTCCGTCGGGCTCGCGCGCGACCGCGGTCACGCGCCCCGCGGACCACGCCGGCCAGAGGGAGACGTCGTGGCCACGCCGCTGCAGATCGGCGATCGTCCGCGCGTCGAAGCGCGCCTCGAGCGCGAGGGATTTCGCCGCGAAGCCGCGCGGGAAGAACGACGAGATCAGATGGTCGCTGTGGAACTCGGGCGCGTCGATCGCCTCCTGAAGGTTCATCCCGAGATCGACATGGCGGAGGAACGCGTGCAGCGCCCATTGCTCCTGCTGGTCCCCACCAGGAGTTCCCCAGGCGAGGTACGGCTCGCCGTCGCGAAGCGCGAGGCCGGGACACAACGTCGTGCGAGGCCGAGTCCCCGGCTTCAACGACGATGCGAGCCCGTCCTCGAGCCAGAACATCTGCGCCCGCGTGCCGAGCGGCCAGCCGAGCGCGGGGATGACGGGCGAGCTCTGGAGCCAGCCCCCGCTCGGCGTTGCGGAGATCATGTTCCCGAAGCGATCCGCGATGTCGAGGTGCACCGTGCCTCGGCCCGGCTCGCCGGAGCCGGCGGTAGCCGCCGCCGCACGCAGGGACGGGAGACGTCCGAGCCCGGGCTGGTAGTCGGCAGAGGCGTCATCGCCCACGAGCGCACGCCGAGCGTCGTTGTACGCCGGCGAGAGCAGCGTCTCGAGCGGGACCTCCTCGGAGTCGCCGTACAGCGCGTCGCGATCGGCGAACGCGAGCTTTCCGCACTCGACGATCACATGGACGAGCTCAGCGGTCGTGAGCGCGGCAAGGTCGAATCCCTCGAGGAGTGCGAGCTGCTGGAGCCCCACCGGCCCCGCCGCCCACGGCTGCGTCTTGCAGACCGTCAGCCCGCGATACTCGAAGGCGACCACCGCCTCGATCGTCGCTCGCCACGCGGCCAGGTCCGCACCGGTCAGGAGACCCCCCTCCGCGGCGCTGAAGCGGTCGATCTCCTCCGCCACGAAACCCTCGTAGAAGAGGAGCCGCGCCTTCTCGATCTCCTCCTGCCGCGAGCCGCCACGGCTCTCCTCGACGATTCGGCGGTACGTCGCCGCGAGCGCCGGGTTCCGGAACAGAACGCCCGCCTCGGGTGCGGGCAGGTACAGCTCCCGCGAGCCGGGCCAGCTCGCGACGAGCTCCTCGTTGAGCTCGATCGTGGCGCGGATCCGCTCGTGGAGCGGATAGCCGTGCTCGGCGTAGCCGATCGCGAACTCGAGCACGTCCTCGAGGCGCCAGGTGCCGAAGTCGCGCAGTAGGAGGAGCCACGCGCCGAACGCCCCCGGCACGCAGGCGGCGAGCAGTCCCGTTCCGGGAACGAGCTCGTGGCCGAGCTCGTGGAAGCGATCGATCGTCGCCGCCGCGGGCGCGACCCCCTGGCCGCAGAGCGCGAGCGGCTCGCTGCGCTCCGTCGACCAGAAGACGGCCGGAACCTCGCCACCCGGCCCGTTCAGATGCGGCTCGACGACCTGCAGCACGAATCCAGTCGCGACGGCCGCGTCGAAGGCGTTGCCGCCGCGCTCGAGCACCGCCATCCCGGTCTGCGACGCGAGCCAGTGTGTCGACGCCACCATCCCGAAGGTGCCGCGAAGCTCGGGACGCGTCGTGAAGGTCAGGGCCGTACCACGAAGTACGCGTTGAACGGGTCGTGCTCGAGGAGGTGCACGTCGACCGAGGTGAACCCGGCCTCGGCGAGAAGCTCGCGCGCTTTCTGTTCGCCCCACATCGCTCCGAGTCCCTCGCCTCCCTGCGCGAGGGAGACGGTCATGCAGTGCATGCACGAGATCATGTAGAGGAGGGGTCCGCCCGGATGGTCGATGTTCTCGTGGTGATGGCTCGAGCCCTGGATGTCCTGCATCAGGTACGTGCCGTCGGGCTCGAGAGCGAGGCGGATGCCCCTCAGCAGCGCAAGTGGGTTGGCCTGGTCGTGCACCGCGTCGAACGTCGTGACGAACGCGAAGGCACCCGGCTCCGCGTCCTCGTCGAAGGTGCTGAGGTCGCGCTGCGAGAAGCTCACGTTCCCGAGGTCGCGCTCCGCCGCTTCACCGATCGCGTACGCGATCGCGTCATGCGAGAGGTCGTATCCCTGGAAGGTGCTGTTCGGGAAGCGCTGGGCGAGCAGGAGGAGCGCGTGACCGCGGCCGCACCCGAGGTCGAGGAGGGACGCGCCCTCCGCCAGGCGCTCGCTCATGCCGGGGACGAGCGGGAGGATGTGCGAGAAGAGCACCGAGAGAACGGTCTGCGCGCTCTCCTCGGCCATGACCTCGTGGAAGCGTGCGTAGCGCTCGTACGGCACGCCGCCGCCCTCACGGAAGCAGTCGACGATGTCGTCCTCGACGGCGGAGAGGCTCGTGATCCACTGCGCCTCGACCGCGAGGTTGTCGGGTGAGGCAGCCCGTGTGAGCCAGGCGGCGTGCTCCGCGGGCAGCGTGTAGCGAGCGGTCGCAGGATCGAGCTCGACGATTCGACCGGAGGTCATCGCTCCCAGCCACTCGCGCACGTAGCGCTCGTCGAGGCCGGCAGCTTCGGCTAGCTCGAGGCTCGTAGCGTCGCCGAGTTCCGCGAGCGCGTCGAACAGGCCTGTCCGATGACCGACGGAGATCATCACCGCGAGCGCCCCGCCGTTCAGCAGGTCGAGCATGCGCCCGGCGAACGCCTCGGCACGACCCTCGTCGTATGCGGTCGACGCCACCTCCACTCCCTCCTGTTCACCGCCGCGTCAGCCGGACTCTAGTCTTCCCGATCGTGTCCACGTGCGCGCGCTGCGGCCAGCAGAATCCCGACGAGGCCAAGTTCTGCAATGCCTGTGCGGCTCCGCTCGATTCGCGCGAGGTGGGCGAGGAACGGCGGATCGTCTCGGTGCTGTTCGTCGACCTCGTCGGCTTCACATCCCAGGCAGAGTCGCTCGACCCCGAGGACGTCCGAGCCTTCCTGACCCCCTACTACGAGCAGGTGCGGGCGCGTCTGCAGAGCTTCGGCGGGCGCGTGGAGAAGTTCATCGGAGACGCCGTGATGGGCGTGTTCGGCGCGCCCACCGCATACGGGGACGATGCGGAGCGAGCGGTGCGCGCAGCGCTGGCCGTCCGCGACTGGGCTGACGAGGACGGGCTGCAGATCCGAGTCGCAGTCAACACGGGAGAGGCGATCGTCGAGCTTGCGGCGCGGCCGGACCACGGCGAGGCGATGGTGGCCGGCGATGTCGTCAACACGGCAGCACGCCTCCAGTCGGCGGCCCCGGTCGGCGCGGTCATCGTGGGCGAGGAGACCTATCGAGCGACGCGCAATGTCGTCGAGTACCGCCCCGCACAACCCGTCCTGGGGAAAGGAAAGAGCGCACCCATCCAGGCATGGCTGGCGATTCGGACGACATCACACGCCGGAGAGCGTCCGATGGCGCCCGTGCCGATGATCGGGCGCGACCGCGAGCTGGAAGTGCTCACCGGGATCTGGGAGCGCGTCACGCACGAGGGCCGGGCGCAATTCGTCACCGTGTTCGGTCCTGCCGGCATCGGCAAGTCGCGCCTGGGGCTCGAGCTCGCGAAGCTCGTCGCAGACCAGGGAGCACGTGCGATGCGCGGCCGCTCGACGCCGTACGGGGCGAGCACGCCGTACAGCGCGTTCGCGCAGCTCGTCAAGCAGACGGCGACCATCTTCGACAGCGACGAGCCGGAGGACGCTCGCGCGAAACTCGTGGCCAGCGTCGCCGGCCTCGCCGGCCCCGCGGCCGCCGAAGAGCACGCGCCGCAGCTCGAGCTCCTGCTCGGACTCGGCGACGAGCGCACCGTCGCCCAGCGCGAGACGATCTTCTTCTCCGCGCGCGTGTTCGTCGAGTCGCTCGCGATGACCACGCCGACGTTGCTCCTGTTCGAGGACATCCACTGGGCCGATGCGAGCCAGCTCGATCTCCTCGAGATGCTCGCAGCGCGCGTCCGAGACGTTCCTGTGCTCCTCGTCGCGCTGGCGAGGCCCGAGCTCCTGACCGACCGTCCAACCTGGGGTGGTGGGCTGCCCGCGTACACCAGCCTCCAGCTCGATCCCCTGAGCGAGGCCTCGAGCCAGGAGCTGGCCGAGCAGCTCCTGTGCGCCAAGGCGGTCGAGAACGGCGCGGCAGCCGTGGTCGAGATGGCAGAGGGAAACCCGCTGTTCATCGAAGAGCTCACGGCGTCGATCGCCGAGAGGTCGTCGTCGGACCAGCTGCCGACCAGCGTGCGGGCGATCATCGCGGCGCGGCTCGATTCCCTTCCGCTCGACGAGCGGCGCGTCGTCGTGGACGCATCGGTCGCCGGGCGCGTGTTCTGGCGTGGTGCCCTCGCGGAGATGGGAGGACACGACGACCTCGCGACCAGCCTGAGCTCGCTCGAGGATCGGGGCTTGATCGGACGCGAGGCGGTCTCTCGGATCAAGGGCGATCAACAGTTCGCTTTCAGGCACGCCCTCATCCAGGACGTCGCCTACCAGACGCTGCCCCGGGCAGCTCGTCGCGAACGCCATGCGGCGGTCGCACGCTTCCTCTCCGCGACGACGGCGACCGGCCAGTCGCACGAAGCGCTCGCCCGTCACTGGCGCGAGGCCGGAGAGCCGCAGCTCGCTGTCGCCGAGCTCATGGCAGCGGCGGAGCTCGCCGGGCGCGGGTGGGCGAAGGAGCACGCGTCGAAGCTGTACGGCGAGGCGCTCGAACTGGCGCCCGAGGACGATGCCACGCTCCGACGAGCGATCGCGATGAAGCGGATGACGACGATTCAGGCATTGATCCACGTCGCCGACGTGGATCAGCCGGGCTAACCCGGATCGTCGGTGAGCGGGAAGTCGTCGGGCGTCACGTCGCCCGCGATCTCGTAGATCGTCTCGATGTAGTGGTCGCCGAGGTTGTGGGAGTGGTCACGGACCATCTGCTCGTCCGGCGCGTCGTAGACACAGAACGACTTCGGGACGCCATCCGTCCCGACGACGACGTGGCTGTGCTCCCACACGATCGCGGGGTAGCGATGGTGGCCGATCGCCTTCGACCGGGTCGCAACCTCGGTGAGCTTGTCCATGTCCACCGTGTACGTGCGCTCGACGAGATAACGGGGCATCTGGGCGACTCTACGCGTTGACCGACACTAGGCGGACTCTTCGGCGAGCTCGTCGAGCGCGTCGTTCGCGGCCGCTGCTCCGCTCGTGACGAGCGTCGGCTTCTGTCCGCGCGAGATCGTCTCCTTCGTCAGCACGCACTTCGTGACATCCGTGCGCGACGGGAGCTCGAACATGACGTCGAGGAGCGCGAGTTCGATGATCGAGCGCAGGCCGCGGGCGCCGGTCTCTCGCGCGAGCGCGTGCTGGGCGATCTCCCAGAGCGCGTCCTCGGTGAAGACGAGCTCGATCGAGTCGTAGCCGAAGAAGCGCTGATACTGGCGCACGAGCGCGTTCTTGGGCTCCGTCAGGATCTCCACGAGGTCGTCGCGCGTGAGCTGGTGCACCGCCGAGACGACCGGCAGGCGCCCCACGAACTCTGGAATGAGGCCGAATGTTATGAGGTCCTCGGGCATGACGTCGCCGAGGAGCTCGGAGCTCTCGGCCGCGTTGCGCGACCGCACATCCGCGGAGAAGCCAACCGTGTTCTTCCCGATGCGCCGCTCGATGATCTTGTCGAGGCCGGCGAACGCACCGCCGCAGATGAACAGGATGTTCGTGGTGTCGATGGAGAGGAACTCCTGGTGCGGGTGCTTGCGCCCGCCCTGCGGCGGCACCGAGGCAACCGTGCCCTCGAGGATCTTGAGGAGCGCCTGCTGGACGCCCTCGCCAGACACGTCGCGTGTGATCGACGGGTTGTCCGCCTTGCGCGCGATCTTGTCGACCTCGTCGATGTAGATGATCCCGGTCTCGGCCTTCTTGATGTCGAAGTCGGCCGCCTGGATCAGCTTCAGGAGGATGTTCTCGACGTCCTCACCGACGTAGCCGGCCTCGGTCAGCGCCGTCGCGTCGGCGATCGCGAACGGGACGTTCAGGATCCGCGCGAGCGTCTGCGCGAGGAGCGTCTTTCCACAGCCCGTCGGGCCGAGGAGGAGGATGTTCGACTTCTGGAGCTCGACCTCACCCGCGTCCTCGAGGCCCATGCGCACGCGCTTGTAGTGGTTGTAGACCGCCACCGCGAGCGTCCGCTTCGCCTCCTCCTGCGAGACGACGTAGTCGTTCAGGACGGAGTAGATGTCGAGCGGCTTCGGGAGGTTGTCGAGGTCGAGCTGCGCGGGAGACGTGAGCTCCTCGTCGATGATCTCGTTGCAGAGATCGATGCACTCGTCGCAGATGTAGACGCCGGGGCCAGCGATCAACTTCTTGACCTGCCGCTGGCTTTTCCCGCAGAAGCTGCAGAGCAGCTGCTCGTTACCCTCGCTCGCCCGAGCCATCCCTGTCTCCTTTTACTCCGAAATCACGGCTGATGGAAGGGGACCGCTCAGGAGCGGTGCTCGATCACTCGATCGATGATCCCGTACTCCTTGGCTTCTGCGGCCGTCATGTAGTAGTCGCGATCCATGTCCTTGGCGATCTTCTCGACCGGCTGTCCCGTGTCCTTGGACATGATCTCTTCCATTAGCCGCTTGATGCTGATTACCTCCCGCGCGTAGATCTCGATGTCCGTCGGCTGGCCCGAGAAGCCGCCCGAGCCCTGGTGGATGAGGATCTTCGAATGTGGGAGCGCGCTGCGCTTGCCCTGCGTTCCGCCGGCCAGGACGACGGCGCCCATGGACATCGCCATGCCGACGCAGATCGTCTGCACGTCCGGCTTGATGAACTGCATCGTGTCGTAGATCGCGAGTCCCGCGTACACGACCCCACCGGGTGAGTTCACGTAGATCGAGATGTCCTTGTCGGGATCCTCGGACTCGAGGTGGAGGAGCTGCGCGACGATGAGATTCGCGATCTGGTCGTCGATGGGCGTTCCCAGAAAGATGATGCGCTCGTTGAGCAGGCGCGAGTAGATGTCGAACGAGCGCTCGCCGCGCGAGGTTTGCTCGATCACCATCGGAATCAGAGGACTCATTCAGTCTCCTTGCTGCCGGGGGTCCACAACTTCGTCTCCCCTTCGGGCTTTTCCTTGTCGGGTGTCCAGAGCTTGTCTCTCGCCTCGGCGAGCTCGGGCGCTATCGGCTTCACGTCGGCGACGAGGCGATCGAGCGCGGCGCGCAGGCGCAGGTCTTCGCGGATCGACTCCTGCTGCCCGTGAGCCCAGATGTCCTCGATGACTGCTTCGACGTCGGTCTCACCCGACGCTTCGGCCTCCTCGCGGACGTACGCCTTGACGTCGTCGTCGGGGATGTCGATGCCCACCTTCTCGGCGAGCGCCTCGAGCGCGAGCTCGCGCGCGACGGAGACCGCAGCCTCGAGAACCATCTGGCGCTCGAGGTCCTGCGCGTTACCGCCGCTCGCCGCGAGATAGGTCTCGAGCGAGACTCCGCGGCGCTCGATCGAGCGCACGAAACCGGTCAGCAGATCTGCCGCGCGCGTGCGGACGAGCGGAATCGCCGGCTGCACCTGGGACGCGCGTACGAGCTCGTCGACAGCGGACATCCGGAAGGCGGCGTCTATCTCGGCATCGAGCTGCTCGCGCAACGTCGACTCGATGCTTCCGCGCAGCTCGTCGAGCGTGTCGAACTCGCTCGCGGCGCGCGCGAGCTCGTCGTCGAGCGCTGGCAGCAGCTTCTCCTGCACCTCGCGGACGGTGATCTCGACGGTCGAGCTGGCGCCGTCCGCGAGCGGGAAGGCGATCTGCTTCGTCTCCCCCGCCGCCGCGCCGATGAGCGCCGCCTCGATCTCGGGAGCGAGGCGACCTCCGCCCAGCTCGACCACGGTGTCCGGCTGAGCCTCGCCATCGGCGTCGACGAGATCGACGACGAGCGTGTCACCCGCCTGGGCCGGCCGCTCGCCCGCCGGAGCGAGCTCCGCGACCGACTCACGGAGGGCCTCGAGCTCGGCATCCACGGACTCCTGCGGGACCTCGATCTCCGCCCGCGGCACCTCCAGCTGCGTCCAGTCGACGAGCTCGGGGAGCGCCTGCACCTCGACGGTCGCGACGAAGCTCCAGGCCTCGTCTGCGGTTCCGGGAAGCTCGAAGTCGTAGTGCGGGTCGGAGACGGGCCGGACGCGACTTCGCGATGCGGCGTTCCAGAACCACCCGCTGATGTGGCTGTCGACGGCCTCCGCGTAGATGCGTTCCTTGCCGAGCCGCGACACGAGAACCTGCGTCGGGATCTTGCCCGTGCGGAAGCCCGGGATCTTCACGCTCTCGGACAGATCCGACATCGCGTGATCGACCGCGTGGCGGACCTGGTCGGGCGAGACGTCGACCGTGAGGCGCACGCGGTTCTCGCCGAGGTTCTCAACGGCCGTGGGCATTCGGCCATTCAACCAGCCGCGGATAGGGTCAGGCCCGTGGAGCGGTACGACGTGGTCGTCGTCGGAGTCGGCGGAATGGGGAGCGCTGCCCTCTACCACCTCGCACGCCGCGGGAAGCGCGTGCTCGGGTTCGAGCGCTTCGACCTCCTCCACGAGCAGGGCTCCTCGCACGGGCTCACGCGGATCATCCGGCTCGCGTATTTCGAGCACCCGGACTACGTGCCGCTGCTTCGTCGCGCGTACGAACTGTGGCGGGAGCTCGAGTCCGAGGCGGGCGAGCAGCTTCTGCACGTCACCGGAATCGTCGAGGGCGGCGAGCGCATTCTCGACGGCGTCCTGCGCTCGTGCGCGGAGCACGACCTCGAGCACGAGGTGCTGAGCAGCGCCGAGGTGACGCGTCGTTTTCCCGCCTACCGCCTTCCCACGGAGATGGACGTCGTCTACCAGCCCGACGGCGGCTTCGTCGTCCCCGAGCGCTGCATCGTGGCGCATGTCCAGGGGGCGCTCGCGCGGGGTGCCGTGCTGCGAGCCCGCGAGCGCGTGCTCGACTGGGACGAGACCGAGAGCGGCGTGCGCGTCCGTACGGATCGCGGCGTCGTCGAGGCCGAGCGGCTCGTGCTGACCGCCGGCGCCTGGTCGCAGGACGTGGCGCGCCTCCCCGCCGGAATGGTGCGAGGGGTACGCCAGTCGCTCGCGTGGCTGCAGCCGACGCGCCCCGAGCTGTTCGAGCCCAGCCGCATGCCCGTCTTCAATCTCGCGCTCGACGGGGAGCACTTCTACGGCTTCCCCGCGCACGGCATCCCCGGCTTCAAGCTCGGCCGCTACGACCACTTCGGCCCGGGCGGCGACCCGGACACGATCGACCGCGGACCCACCCTCGCGGACGAAACGCCGCTTCGCGCTTTCGCCGAGCGCTACTTCCCCGAAGGGGCCGGGGCGACCGTGGCGCTCAAGACATGCCTCTTCGAACCGTCACCCGACGAGCACTTCCTCATCGACCGCCACCCGGACACATCCGCAGCGATCGTCGGCGCCGGCTTCTCGGGACACGGCTACAAGTTCTGCTCGATCGTCGGTGAGATCCTCGCCGACCTCGCCCTCGACGGCCGAACGCGCCACGACATCGGGCTGTTTCGTCTCGACCGGTTCGAACCCGCCGAAAAGTCCGTCGCGTAAGCGAACCGGACTTTCGGCGCTGTGCGGGCGGGAGGACTCGAACCTCCAAGAGCCGAAGCTCAACGGGTCCTAAGCCCGTCGCGTCTGCCAGTTCCGCCACGCCCGCGCAGGGTGCAGTGTAGGGGCGAGACATCTCTCGCCCCTACAGGGTCAGTACCGACCGACGAGCAGCGCGAAGGTCTCGCGCATGCTCTCCGCCACCAGCCCGACGAGCGCGACGATGACGAGGATCGCAGCCGCGCTCAGGACCTCACCGGTCGCCGACGCGACGAGGAGCGCAGTGAAGCTTCCGAGCACGAGAAAGGCCGTGGAAAGAGGCCGCCGCGTGTACGTGCCGAGCCCGAGGCCGACGAGAAACGCGGCCCCGAACACCACGATTCCGAGTGTCATGGCCGCGAGGGTAGGACCGCCGTCGGACGGACCGGACCGTCGCCGGGATCGTGATGCTCAAGACGAAGACGCAACGGGCCGATTCAGATCGAGATGCCTCACCCCAGGTGGGTTCAGCTGACGTGCGCGGCCGCTGCTGCGTGCCTGGCCGTCTTCGCGGCCTACACGCTGCTTGCGCCTGCCGACGATCAGCTCTCCACGTTCTTCAACACCTGGGTGTACGACGGGCTCATGGTTCTCGCCTGCGTCATCGCCGGCTCGCACGCGTACCTCGTCGCCAAGGAGCGAACGGCCTGGACGGTCATCACGATCGCGCTCGGCTGCTGGACGTTCGGCGAGCTCTGGTACGCGATCTTCAAGCCCGAGACCTACCCGTCGATGGCGGACCTCGGATACATCGCCTTCTATCCGCTTCTCTACGTGGGTCTCGTTCTGCTGCTGCGCTCGCGAACCCGCTCGATCGGAGGCACGCTCTGGCTCGACGGGATCACGGCCGCGTTGGCGGCAGCGGCGCTCGGTGCCGCGATCCTCGTCGAGCTCGTTCTCGAGGGCACGGAGGGATCGACGTCGACCGTCGTCACGAACCTCGCGTACCCGCTCGGTGACGTCCTGCTTCTGTCTGCCGTCTTCGGCGTCTTCTCGCTCACCGGGGGACGGCCGGGTCGGCGCTGGCTGCTCTTGGGCCTCGGCGTGTTCTCGACGGCGCTCGCAGATTCCATCTACCTCTTCCAGTCGGCCGAAGGCACGTACGTGGAAGGAACGTGGATCGACATCCTCTGGCCGACTGCACTTCTCCTCATCGCGTTCTCGGCCTGGATGCCCGACCGCACGCGTGACGGCCTCGAGGTGGAGGGTCGACCGCTGCTCGCGGTTCCCGCCGCATGCGCGCTCGTCGCGACCGGAATCCTCGTCTACGACCACTTCATCCGCGTGAACCTGCTGGCGATCGCCCTCTCCTCGGCGGCACTCATGCTCATCGTGGTGCGCCTCGCGGTGACGTTCCGCGAGAACAGCCGCCTCTTCCAGCTGACGCGCGCGGAAGCGACGACCGACCTGCTGACCGGCCTCGGCAACCGCCGGCAGTTGCTCAACGACCTCGCACGGCGCCTCCACGGTGACTCCGTGCAGCCGACGCTTCTGATGCTCTTCGACCTGGATGGCTTCAAGAGCTACAACGACACGTTCGGCCATCCGGCCGGCGACGCGCTGCTTGCCCGGCTGGGTGAGAAGCTCGCCGCCGTCCCGGGATCGAGCGGCGACGCGTACCGGCTGGGCGGCGACGAGTTCTGCCTCCTGGCTGTCGTCGGCGAGGGAGATGCGGAGCCGCTCATCGACCGAGCGTGCGACGCGCTCACCGAACGCGGCGAAGGGTTCGAGATCGAGTCCTCGTTCGGGGCGATCATGCTTCCGGACGAAGCGACCGATCCGGCGCACGCGCTGCAGATCGCCGACGAGCGGCTCTATGCGCAGAAGTACTCGCGCCGCGGCGAGGGTGACCGGACGATGGCGGCGCTCCTCGAGGCCCTCTCGGCTCGGGATCCGGCGCTGCAGGAGCAGCTCGCGGGTGTCGGCACGCTGGCCGGAGACATCGGCCGGACGCTCGGGCTCCGTCGCGACGAGCTCGAGGAGCTCGACCGCGCAGCGCAGCTCCACGACCTGGGCAAGCTCGCGGTCCCGGACGAGATCCTCTCGAAGCCCGGCCCGCTCGACGAGCGCGAGTGGGCCTTCGTCCGCCAGCACACGATCGTCGGGGAGCGGATCCTGCGCGCTTCGCCGGCCCTGCGAAGCGTCGCCACCATTGTTCGCGCGTCGCACGAGAACTGGGATGGAAGCGGCTATCCGGATGGTCTCGCCGCAGAGGCCATCCCGCTCGCGTCGCGGATCATCCGTGCGTGCAACGCATTCGTCGCGATGACGTCCACTCGGCCGTATCGGGAGGCTCTCTCCGTCGACGACGCACTGAACGAGCTCGTGCGCTGTGCCGGTGGTGACTTCGACCCGAACGTCGTCCGCGTCCTCGTCGCGCGCGTCCGGGACGGACACCCGTCCGAGGCCGAGCGAGCCGCGTAGCCCGGGCATACTGAGCGCCCGAGGCCCCGTAGCTCAGTGGATAGAGCGACAGACTTCGAATCTGTGTGCGGAGGTTCGACTCCTCCCGGGGCCACTCACGACCCAAGAGAGGGGAGCTGAGGAAGCGTTGGCGCAGCTAGCACTTGTTACCGGCGCGTCGTCCGGGATAGGGGAGGCGTATGCCGAACGGTTAGCCCGAGACGGCTGGGATCTCGTGGTCGTCGCGCGGCGGCATGATCGACTCGATGGCCTCGCTCGCAGGCTTGCTGACGACTACGACATTCGCGCACGAGCGATCGCCGCAGACCTCGCGGACGAAGGTCAGGTCACCACGCTTCTCGCCGAGGTTGCGGAGATGGAGCTTGGCATGCTCGTCAACAACGCTGCACTCGCCCACTACATGCCGCTTGCCGACCTCCCGCTCGAAGCGGCGCAATCGCTGGTACAGCTGAACGTCCTTGCCCCGATCCTCTTGACCCGATCAGTCGTACCGGGGATGGTCGAACGAGGGGCGGGTGCGATCGTCAACATCGCCTCGTTACTGGCCTTCAGCGGTGATTGGGACAGCCCTCACCTTCCACGTCGTACCGTCTACGCCGCCAGTAAGTCGTTCCTCCTGACGTTCACACAGGTGCTGGCAAGCGAGCTTCGCGATAGTGGCGTTCGCGTGCAGGTGGTCTGCCCCGGCGTCGTTCGTTCGGAGTTTCACTCCCGCCAGGGAATCGACTTGAGTGCAGTCCCGCGCATGGATCCTGCAGACGTCGTAACGGCAAGCCTGTACGACCTCGAGCAGGGAGTCGTCGTGTCGATTCCGGGCGCGAGCGACGACTCTGCCCTCCAGGCGGTTATCACCGCCCAGGGCGAGTTGCAGAGCATGACCCGTGCAGTCGAGCTACCGGATCGCTACCTCGACGCTGGACGACAGTGAAACTCCCGGACACCGCCGTCAAGCTGGTCGAATCGGGATCGCTCGCGCATCTGGTCACGCTGAATCCCGACGGCTCGCCACAAGTGACCTGCGTCTGGGTCGGCTTGGACAACGACGAGATCGTCTCGGGTCACTTGCGGGCGGATCAGCGCAAGCTGAAGAACGTCGCGCGCGATCCGCGGGTTGCGTTCTCGATCGAGGGCACAGAGATACATCCACCGGGGCTGAAGGAGTACCTCGTCATCCACGGTCGGGCGCGACTCGTAGAAGGCGGCGCGGCTGATCTGCTCCAGAGGCTCGCCCACGTGTACCTCGGCCCCGATGTGAAGTTCCCGCCCATGGACGATCCTCCGGCTGGACAAGTCATGCGCATCGCGGTCGACCGCATCGGTGGAGTCGGCCCCTGGGTCGCACGATGAGGCAGCAGGCATACGGCTCCCGACCTGAGGCGACACTCTCTCGTTGGGGCCACCAGACCCCCGAGACGAGCCGAGATCAGGCGAGGGCGCGTTCGAGGGCGGCGCGGTCGGTCGGCCCGCCATGGGTCGCGAGGACGTGCTCGACCGGGAGCTCCAGCAGCGGACGCAGTCCGGCGGCGATCTCCTCGCGCGTCACCCCGGGGCGGAGCCAGCGCTCGTTGATCTCGAGCCCGCGGCCGAAGTCGACGAGCGTGTCGCCGGAGATCACCGCACGCTGGCTCTCGATCCAGTGCACGGTGTCGTTCGTCTTGTGTCCGGGGAAGACGTCGGCGCCGAATGGCAGCCGGTCGCCGGCCGAGTACGGATACGCCTCGCCCTTGTTCTCACGGAGCAGCCAGACGACGTCGGGAGCCCCGTCGCCGGCCTCCTCGGCGCTGAGGCCGTACGTGTCCATGAGGAACTGCGCGCTGTCCGGCAGCGGTGTGTACACGGGCACGCCGAGACGCGCGACCAGGCTCTCCGCGTCCCGCTCGTGCCAGGGGGCAGTGAGCACGACCGCGGTCTCGCGCTCGGCCGCGTCCCAGCTCGTCTCGATCTCGCTCGGCCCGTACCCAGGCGGGTCGAGTCAGTAGCGAGCAAAGGGCGAACCAGTCTCGTCGTCGGCGATCGCAGCGTGAGGAGCATGCACCTGTCCGCGGGCAGGTTCTGCTCGATCCCCGGTGGATGTGCTGCCTGCCAGTGCCAGAGAACCTGCCGGGTCGCAAGCTTCGCGTCGACGGACTGCGCGACCGGAGCCGAGGTCGACGATCGTGACGGCGAGCCGAAAGGTGGTACAGCGCTGCGAGCCAGGGAGCGCCTCGGACCAGCCGATGAACGACTGCGGTCGCTCATGCGCACCTGCACGTCGACACGGCCGCAGATCGATCGCGATGCGACGCGATACCCGCGTGCGGCAGGCGCACGGATCGTCGTCCGCCGCCGTAGCGGACCCGCCGGGTGAGAAGCGAATCTGGAATCACGGTCGCGACGTGTCGACGTAGGGGACTGCAGCTTGACCTTCGGGACGAAGGGGATTGACGAGGACGGATGCCGACGTGAAGACGAACTCGCTCAGCTGACGTGCAGTCCCCGCGCACGTCCGTCGATGTACTGCATGAGCGACGCGGTCGAGCACGTGGGTGATATGTCGCGTATCCGGGCACAACGGCGCGCCGCGCTGGGCGGTCGTCGTCGCTCCGGCACGCTACGGCCCAGGCCGGCCCTCACCGCCGCTGCCGCTCGTCGTCTCACCGTGACCATCGCAGCCTACGAGCTGCCGACGAGTGGGGCGACGTTCGTCAGGGACGTCCTCGTCACGAAGCGCGCTGCTTGGTTCACGGACTCGCCAGAGGTCGGTTCTGTATTGGCTGCCGCTCGGCGCGAACAGCCGACGTACAGCGTCTTCCCGTCGAGCAGCAGGTCGGCAAGTGAGCTCCAGCTCTACGGCTTGCCTCCGTAGCGGCGGGCGCGTCGCGTCTCGCGAGCACGCGCCCGCCAGCGGCTCTTCAGCTCCCGCTGGATGCGGTGGCTCGAGCGGGCCTCGATCGCCCGCAGCTCGCGCTGCAACCTCACGTAGCTCCGCCAGCGGTCCTCGTCGAGCTCGCCCGACTCGATCGCTTCGCGCACCACACACTCCGGCTCGGTCGAATGAGCGCAGTCGTTGAACTTGCACTGCGCGGCCAGCTCCGCGATGTCGGCGAACGCACTGTCGATGTCGCCCTCCCAGATCTGCAGCTCGCGCAGTCCGGGCGTGTCGATCAGGATCGCGCCGTCGGGCATGACGAGCAGCTGGCGATGCCGCGTCGTGTGGCGGCCGCGGCCGTCTCCCTTACGAAGCCCGCCCGGTCTCCATGAGCTCTCGGCCGGCGAGCCGATTCACGAGCGTGGACTTTCCCGTCCCCGACGATCCGAGGAGGACGAACGTCTTGGCCGGTTCGAGCAGCGCCTGAACGCCGTCGATCCCCTCGCCGGTCAAATTGCTCACCGCGAGGACCGGCACGCCAACCGCGACCATCTCAGCCTCGGCGAGCTTCCCGTCATCGTCACAGACGTCGAGCTTCGTCAGCACGATGACCGGATCGGCGCCGGAGTCCCACGCAGCCGTGAGGTAACGCTCGAGGCGCCGCGGGTTGAAGTCACCGTCGAGCCCGGCGACGAGGAGCACCTTGTCGACGTTGGCGACGAGGATGTGCTCCTCCGCTTTCAGCCACGGCGTCTTGCGCGACACCTTGGTGCGGCGCGGTAGCAAGGCCTCGATCGCGAAGCGATCTCCGGGCGCGTCGCAGACGACGACCCAGTCGCCCACCGCGGGCATGCCGCCCCAGATCTCGTCGTCGCGCATGCGCCCGCGCACGCTGGCGAGCCGGTCGCCGAGCTCCGACCGCACGTAGTAGCCGCCGCGGTGCTCCGCGACGACGCGAGCGGGCCTGAAGCCGCGCTCCTCATAGGTTGTGAAGGCCGCCTCGAGCTCGTCGGTCCAGCCGAGTGCGGCCAGGGTTCCTTCGGACACCAGAAGACTCCTTCAGTCGGTGTGAACCAGGCCGCGGCTCGAGCCGCCGAGGAGTGCTAGACCGAGGCAGCGCCGAGCCGAACAGGGAGGACGTATGCGACTTTCATGGTCATCCCCTTTCGCTCGACGACGTGAACCGAGACAGGGTACGGGCCGTGAGCGACGACGTCAACGCCTTGACCGGATGGACGCAATTCCCTCTAGATTTCCCCTGGCAGTGAGCGTTGCGGCGACAACAGTCGAGGGACGAAGCCCGGATGGCGCCTCCATGGTGCGCATGGAGGACATCCACAAGCGCTTCGGCGACAACGTCGTCCTCGACGGCATCGACCTGAGCGTCGAGTCCGGCGAGGTGCTCTGCGTCATCGGGCCGAGCGGCAGCGGGAAGAGCACGCTCCTGCGCTGCATCAACCTGCTCGAGCCGATCCAGTCCGGGCGGATCTTCCTCGAGGGAGAGGAGATCACGCGCAAAGGCGTCGACGTCTCCGCCGTCAGGCAGCGCATCGGCATCGTCTTCCAGCAGTTCAACCTCTTCCCGCAGCTGACGGCGCTCGACAACCTCACGCTCGCGGCGCGACGGATCCGGAAGATGCCCCGCCGCGAGGCCGAGGAGCGCGCGCACGAGCTCCTCGCGAGCGTCGGGCTCGAGGAGAAGGCACACCAGCACCCGCACCAGCTCTCCGGCGGGCAGCAGCAGCGGGTCGCGATCGCGCGGGCGCTGATGATGCAACCGCACGTGATGCTCTTCGACGAGGTCACATCGGCGCTCGACCCCGAGCTCGTCGGAGAGGTGCTCGTCGTCATGCGGACACTCGCGCGCGAAGGCATGACGATGCTCGTCGTCACGCACGAGATGCAATTCGCCCGCGAGGTCGGGGACCGTGTGATTTTCATGGATGCGGGGAAGATCGTGGAGGAGGGTGCTCCGCGAGACGTGCTCGACAACCCGCAGCAGGAGCGAACACAACGGTTCCTGCGGCGGACCCAGCTTGCCCATACCCTGGAAGAGCTCATAGACGACGAAGGAGGAGGGACGGAGTGAAGAGACTCACAATCGTGCTCGCGACGGTCGCGCTCGCGGCAGGGGTGCTCGTGGCACTCAGCGGCGTCGCGTCGGCCCGCGAGACGGAGCCGTACGCGGCCGAGCAGGCAAAGCTCCCGCCGCTGCCGGCCGAGGTCAAGGAACGGAAGCGGTGGAACATCGCCGTCAAGTGCGACACGCCGCCATTCGGCTACATCGGCGCGAGGAGCCAGCACGCCGGCTTCGACGTCGAGATCGCACGCTGGTTCGCGCGGTTCGCGTTCGGCAAGTCCAATCGCGTCACATTCACGTGCGTCACGACCCCGGCCCGCGAGCCCGCCCTCACGACTGGCCGCAACGACCTGGTGATCGCGACGTTCACCTACAACACCGACCGGGAGACGCGTATCGACTTCTCGCGCGGCTACTACAAGGGCACGGGCCGTCTGCTTGTGCCGAACAACTCCTCAATCCGCTCGGTCGCTGACCTCGCCGGCAAGACCGTGGTCACGACGAGCGGCTCCATCTACGACCGGTGGGTCAAGAACTGCTTCAAGGACACGAAGCTCCTCGTGACCGACAGCTTCACGAACGCGGTCACTGCATTGAAGGACGGCCGCGCCGACACCTTGATGTGGGACGACACCGCGGTCCTCGGCATCGCCGTGACCGATCCCGGCTACAAGCTCACGACCGACCTGTTCCTGTCGCAGCCGTACGGCATCGGGATCAAGCAGGGGAACACCGCTATGAAGGCATGGGTCGACTCCCGGCTCAACCTGATGAAGAAGCGCGATCTCTTCTTCCCGATTCTCAAGAACACGGTCCCACCTGCTCAGGTCGTCCCGTTCTCGAAGAACATCCTGAGGCCGAAGCAGACGTTCGCCTACAACAGGGTCGATATCACGACCGTGTGCCCGTAGCGACGCCGCAGCAGAACCAAGGAGCGGCCGCGCCACGCGCGGCCGCTCCTGATCCTTCCCGATGAACGCCCTGGCCATCGCTTTCGACTGGTCGTTCGTCACCGACAACGGCGACGAACTCTTGGCAGGGCTCCGCCGGACGCTCGAGGTCTCTGCGATCGCGATCGCCGGGGCTTTCGTCATCGGGCTCGTCCTCGGTGCGGCGCGCGCGCACCGCGTCCCCGTCGTCAGCCAGCTGGCGGCGATCTACGTCGAGATCATCCGCAACACCCCGATCCTCGTCCAGATCTTCTTCCTCTTCTTCGCGCTCCCGCAGGTCGGAATCCTCCTCGAGCCGTTCACGGTCGCCTGGCTCGCGGTGACGATCTGGGGTGGCGCGTTCAACACGGAGAACTTCCGGGCGGGATTCGAAGCCGTTCCGTTCCGCTTTCGCGAGGCAGGCGCCGCGCTCGGTTTCGGACGGCTGGCGACGTTCCTGAACGTCACGCTGCCCATCGGCGGCAGGATCGCGCTGCCGTCCTCGATCAACACCTACATCAGCGTCGTCAAGAACACGTCCCTGATGTACGTCATCAGCTATCCGGAGCTGACGACCACGGCGCTGAACATCAACGCGCTGACGCTTCAGACCGTCGAAACCTTCACGACGCTGGCCGTTTCCTACCTCGTGATCGTCTGGACGATGTCCGCCTCGATCCGGGTGGTCGAGCGCCGCCTCGCCCTCCCTGAGGACGCGCGATGAGCCTCCCCGACTGGGCCGAGCCGGTCCTCGAGTACATGCTCCGCGTCGGTCTGAAGGGAACACTCCAGATCGCGGCGCTCTCGCTTGCGGGAAGCCTTCTGATCGGAGTCACGCTCGGCACCCTGCTCACGATCAAGTTCCTGCCGTCCCGCGCGCTCATCCGCCTCTACATCGAGGTCTGGCGCGGGCTCCCGATCCTCGTGACGCTCTTCCTCGTCTTCTTCCTCCTGCCCGTGCTGAACCAGCAACTGGAGTTCAGCGCGCTCGTCTCGGCCTCGATCGCGCTGACGCTCTGGGGCAGCGCACAGGTCGCCGAGGCGACGCGCGGAGCGGTGCAGTCGATCCCGAAGGAACAGCACGAAGCGGCGTCGGCGCTCGGCTTCGGCTGGATCGGCCGGCATGCGTTCGTGATCCTCCCGCAGGCGCTGCGGCGGCTCCTGCCTCCTCTCGTCGGCCTCCTCGTGAACATCATCCAGAACTCGACGATCGCGCAGGTGATCGGCGCGCCGGAACTCCTGGAGTCCGCCGAGCGGCAGGTGGAACGCCTTGCCGCGCCGCCGCCGATCGGGATCGGCGAGATCGAAGCCATCCCGATCTACGCCACGGTGATGGTGATCTTCTTCTGCATCTCGTTCCCGCTCACGCGGCTGTCGGCGTACCTCGAGAAGCGGCTCACCTAGAGTCTCGGCGTGACGGAGAAGCCGGAGATCACGGAGGTCGTGAGCGCACAGATGCCGCTGTGCGCGACGCTTGGCATCCGGATGTTCGGTGGCCGTGACGAAGTCGACGCGACACTCGATTGGGCGCCGGGCTTGTGCACCGCCGGCGGAATCCTGCACGGCGGCGTACTCATGACCCTCGCCGACGCGGCCGGCGCCGTCTGCGCATTCCTCAACATGCCGGAGGGGTCGCGCACGTCGACGATCGAGTCGAAGACGAACTTCCTCGGCGCGGTTCGCGAGGGATCGGTGCGCGCGCAGTCGCGCCCGCTCCATGTCGGGAAGACGACGATCGTCGTCGAGACGGATGTGCTCGATGCGACGGGCCGCCGCGTCGCGCGCACGACCCAGACCCAGGCTGTTCTGTCCGGCGACTGACCGGCGCTATCCTGTCGCGGCGCGGTGGCGGTAGCTCAGTTGGTAGAGCCCCGGGTTGTGGTCCCGGTGGTCGCGGGTTCGAGTCCCGTCCGCCACCCCTGATCGCT
>CAVUCT010000001.1:0-30754 GCA_963740105.1 uncultured Gaiellaceae bacterium | reverse complement strand
CGTCGCCGACGCGGTCTAGCGGCGCTCGGCGAGGTACGCGTCGACCAGGCGCTTCGGCGCGCGCAGGAGCCAGCTCTCCTCGATCCGGTCCTCGAGCATGGCTGGGTCGGCGTGCTCGAGCCGAACGAGAAGGATTGGGTGACCGTCGTAGTGGGCGGTCTCGAAGAACACATCGGGCTCGGCCGCGATGGCGAGCGGCTTCTCGTCGAGGTCGATCCGCAGAGCGAGCGCACCGTCCGCACGGCGGTCGGGGCTGATCCAGGCGAACAGCTTCCCGCCGACCTTGAAAGCTGGTTGTCCGTAGGTCGTCGACTCCTCGGCGCCGGGAAGCCGAAGTGCAATCGTGCGAACCGTCTCCCAGTCCGCCATGGGCCGACCCTAACCCAGCGGACGCGCCGGCGCGGGCAGGTTCGACCGCCCCGGTTCCTAGAGTTCCGGCGTGGAACCGGCCGAGTCACGCCGCGTCGAGATCGTCCTGCCGATGCGCACGGTCGTCGTCGTCGCGGCCGCGATCGGGCTCATGGTGGCGTTCGCCGCGATCGGCGACACGTTCCTGATCGTCTTCGTCGGCATCTTCCTCGCGTTCGTCTTCGAGTACCCCGTGCGCTTCGTGATGGAGAGGACACGCATGTCGCGGGGTTTGGCGGCGACCGTCACGGTGCTCGGTGCCGCGCTCGTCGTCGGAGGGCTGCTGCTTCTCCTGCTCGTGCCTCTCGTCGGGAGCGTCCGCGACTTCCTGCAGGACCTCCCCGAGGTCGTCGCGGAGCTGCGCGCATCCGACGAGCTTTCCTCCTGGCTCGGCGACTCGGGCGCGGCCGGGAACGTGCAGGACGGAGCCGATCGAGTCTCCGGGTCGATCCCCGACGCGATCTCGGCTGTGCTCGGCATCGCCGGCGGCTTCTTTACGGTGTTCATCGCCGGCTTCACGATCCTCTTCACCTGCCTGTTCCTGCTCACGGACGTCGGCAATCTCAAGCGCTCGCTGACGAGCGTCCTCATGCCGGGCGACGACAAGCGCTGGCTCACGGTCTGGGAGCGCGTGACGGAGACGATCTCGCGCTGGGCGATCGGCGTCATCGTCATCGCGACGATCGCCGGGACGATCCAGGGGACGACGGCCTGGATCCTCGGATCGAGCTACGCGGTCGCGCTCGGCGTGATCGCGGGCCTCCTCGACATGATCCCGAACATCGGCGCGACGATCGCCGGCTTCATCCTCGTCCCGACGCTGTGGGCCGAGGAAGGCCTGACCGCGGCGATCATCATGCTCATCGTCGTCCTCGGCTACCAGCAGCTCGAGAACAACGTGCTCACGCCGAAGATCCAGGGGAAGGCCGTCCAGCTCTCGGCGTTCTTCATCATCGTCTCGGTCACGCTGTTCGGCGCGCTGCTCGGCGTCCTCGGCGCGCTGACCGCTGTGCCGCTCGCCGCGACGATCCAGATCTTCGTCCAGGAGCTCACGAAGGCGCGCCGCGAGCAGGTCGCCGCTGCGAAGGCGGGACTCGAGGCGGCGTAGGCACGATTCGGCCGTGGCCGAATCCGTCTGGGACTATCCACGGCCGCCACGCGTCGAGCCGACTCCGAGGCGGATCCGCGTCGAGCTCGGCGGCGAGACGATCGTGGATACGACGAGTGCCCAGCGCGTGCTGGAGACGAGCCATCCGCCGGTCTACTACGTGATGCTCGCCGATGTGTCGCCGGGTGTGCTCGGCCCGGCGGATGGCGGCACGACGTTCTGCGAGTGGAAGGGCACCGCGTCGTATCTCGACGTCTCGGCCGGGGGACGGCGAGCCGCGCGCGCCGCGTGGACGTACCGTGATCCGCGCCCGGGCTACGAGGCGATCCGTGACGCAATCGCCTTCTATCCCGGCCGCATGGACGCGTGCTTCGTCGACGACGAGCGGGTCGTCGCGCAGCCGGGCGACTTCTACGGCGGCTGGATCACGTCCGACGTCGTCGGCCCGTTCAAGGGCGAGCGCGGCACGTCCGGCTGGTAGCTCACGCTGCGAGCGGTGCGCCGAGCAAGACGGCCGCGACGCCGGCCGCTCCCGCCGCGAGCAATGTGAGGACGACGCCGCGCCGAGCGACGAAGAGCAGGACGGTGGCACCCGCGAGGACTCCCCACTGCCAGGTCTCTTGCAGCGCCAGCGAGAGCGGGATCGCGGAGCCGAGAATCGCGCCGATGGCGGACGCCCCGGCTCCGTCGAAGAAGCGGCGCACGTCCGGATTCGCGAGGAGGCGGTCGAAGCTCCTTGCGCCGCCGAGAACGAACGCGAACGACGGTGCGAAGGCGACAACTGCCGCTAGCGCGGCTCCGGGAACACCGGCAGCCGCGTAGCCGACTGCTGCGACCGTGTGCACCACCGGTCCGGGCGTGACCTGCCCGAGTGCAACTGCGTTCAGGAACTCGGTATTCGTCATCCAGCCGTAGCGCTCGACCGCGTCGGCTTGCATCAGGGGGATGATCACGAAGCCGCTTCCGTACGAGAGCGCGCCGACCTTGAACGCGACCCAGGTGAGCGACGCGAGCGTGCCGCCTGTTGCGGTAGCGATCATCAGAGCTGGGAAGGGTGCGAGCGAGAACCCGCCGGCGCGACTCCGCCGCCAGCCGAGCTCCACGGCTCCGCACAACAGCAGCACTGCGACGAGCCATGGCCCGAGCGTCGCCGCGGCGGCTCCACCGAGGAGCGCATACACGGCGAACCGGCCGCGCACGTCCGTACCGACGCGACTCCACGCAGGCTTGAGCAGCTGAAGCCCGGCATGGACGGCGACCGCCGCCACCGCGGCGCCCGCGCCCGCACCTGCGCCGCGGATCCAGTCGGGGGGATCGCCGAGGAAGAGCGCCGCGAGGGCAACGATCAGCACGAGGCCGGGGAGGATGAAGGCCAGGCCACCGACCAGCGCACCGGCGAGGCCGCGCGCCCACCAGGCCGTGTAGATCGCGAGCTGCGTCGACGCAGGCCCGGGCAGGAGGTTGGCGGCGGCGAGCCCGTCCTCGAATCGATCCGCCGGCATCCACTTGCGGCGGTCGACGACCAGATCCCGGAGGAGCGCGATATGCGCCGGCGGGCCGCCGAAGCCGACGATCCCGATCCGTCCCCACGCGCGCGCGACCGCCCCGAGCGTGGGCATCGTCGCGGCTAGCCGGGCGCGGGCTCGGGTGCGGCCTCGCCCTCGCCGACCGCCACGACGTCGCGGCGGCTGAGGAGGAAGAGCAGCGCGACGAAGCCGCCTGCGACCAGAGCTGCGCTGCCGAGGTACGCGACGTGGAAGCCGTCCACGAGCGCCTGTGCCTCGTCCGCCGGCTGCGGCGCGCGTCCGAGTCCGCTCAGCGTCTCCTGTGTCGCGTCGACGGAGAGCGTTGCGAGGATCGCGAGCCCGAGTGCGCCGCCGATCTGCTGCGACGTGTTGTAGAGGCCGGATGCGAGGCCCGCGTCGTCTGCGGGGATGCCGCTCGTCGCGATGAGCGTGATCGGCACGAACGTGAGCCCCATGCCGATCGAGGCGAGCATGATCCCGGGGAGGAGGTCGGTGACGTACGAGCCGTCCGGCTGCAGCCGCATGAAGAGGAGCAGGCCGACCACCGCCATAGGCATCCCGATGAGTGGCACCTCGCGCGCACCGAGTTTCGGAACGAGGCTCTGCGACAGCCCGGCCCCGATGATGATCCCCGCCGTGAACGGAAGGAACGCAAGGCCGGCCTCGAGCGCGGAATAGCCGAGCACGCGCTGGAGGTAGAGCGTGTTGAAGTAGAACATTGCGAAGAGCCCCGCGGCGACGAGGAACATGACCACGTTCGCGGCGCGCACCGTTCGCACGCGGAAGATGCTGAGACGGACGAGCGGCTCTGCCGAGCGGCGCTCGATGACGACGAAGGCGACGAGCAGCGCGACGGCCAGCGCGAAGAAGCCGCCGGTGTGCAGCGATGTCCAGCCCTTCTCCTGCGCCTTCACGATCCCGTAGACGAGCGCCAGCAGGCCGGCGGTCACGGTCACCGCGCCGGCGACGTCGTAGCTCTTGTGCGCATGCGCGTCCTTCGACTCGGGGACGATTCGCATCGATGCGATGAACACGGCGATTCCGACCGGCACGTTCACGTAGAAGATCCACGGCCACGAGAACGCCGTCGTGAGCACGCCGCCGAGGACGAGCCCGACAGCACCTCCGCCGACGGCAATTGCCGCCCATACGCCCATCGCCTTCGTCCGCTCCGCGCCTTCCTCGAACGTCGTCGTGATGATCGACAGGGCGGCCGGTGCTATGAGCGCCGCACCGAGACCCTGAAGACCGCGGAAGAGGATGAGAGCTTCCGAGGTCGGCGCGAGCCCGTTCAGGAGCGACGCGACCGTGAACACGACGACCCCGACGAGGAACACGCGCTTGCGCCCGATGAGATCGCCGGCGCGGCCCCCGAGGAGCAGGAAGCCCCCGAACGTGAGCGCGTACGCGTTGACGACCCACTGCAGGTCGGCATCGGACATGTTCAGGTCTTCCTGGATCGACGGCAGCGCGACGTTCACGATCGTCGCATCGAGGATGACCATGAACTGCGCCATGCAGACGAGCACCAAGACGAGCCACGGGTTCACGCCATGGTCGTGTGCCGGAGCGCGCGTGGCGGCGAGCTCGCTCATGAATCGCGCACCCTAGCGATCGGCGGTACGGTCCACTCAGGTGACCGAGATGCGTCTCTACGACCTGCGTGTGACGGTCGAGCGGATCGAAGGGCGCTCGGTCTGCGGACTCGCGGTCGGCGACTTCTTCGAGGTCACCGAGTCCAGCCGCGTGCGCATCCCCGACGGCAAGCACTTTTGCCTCTTCGCGATGCAGTCCGTGCTCGCGCTCCTGCCGGCGAAGATGCGGCAGCTTCCGGACGAGGACTGGCTCGAGCAGGACTCGCTCGTCGCGTGCCCCGACCCCGACGAGCGGCTGGTCATGCGCATCGAGCGCATCGGCGAGCGTGCGCTCGTCACCGAGGAGCTCACGTAGCGCGCGAGCTCGGCATCGGGCTCCGCACCGACCAGGAGCCGGCGACGTACGAGGCGATCGCGCAGCGCGCCGAAGCGGCCGGCATCGACGTGCTCTCGGTCTTCCACGACCTGCTCTACCAGCCTGCGATCGGGCCGCTCCTGCTGATGGCACGCATGACCGAGCGGATCCGGCTCGGTCCGGCCGCTCTCAACCCCTTTACGCTGCACCCCTACGAGATCGCGGGTCAGATCGCGATGCTCGACTCGGTCTCGGGCGGTCGCGCCTACCTCGGCCTTGCGAAAGGCGCATGGCTCGATCGGCTCGGCCTCGAGGAGCCGAGGCCGCTCGCGGCGCTGCGCGAGGCGGTCGCGATCATCCGCGCGCTCCTGGCAGGTGATACGGCCGGGGTCGACGGCGAGCGGTTCACGCTGGCGCCCGGGACGGAGCTCGCGTATCCGAGAGTGCGAGACCAGGTGCCGCTCCTCATCGGGACGTGGGGTCATGAGACCGCACGGTGGGCGGGCACGGTCGCGGACGAGCTGAAGATCGGAGGGAGCGCGAACCCCGAGCTCCTCCCGGTGGTTCGCGACTGGATCGCGAACCCGGAGGTACGGCTCGTCGTCGGGTGCGTCACGGTCGTCGACGAAGACGGTTCGTGGGCTCGCGCACGCGCAGCCGAGGTCGTCCAGCCGTACCTCGACGTCGTCGCACGCCATGACCCGACGCTCGAGCCGGGCGCAGAGCCCCGGGTGGAACGCTTCTGCATCGCCGGCACGCCGGACGAGGTCGCGGTGCGCGTCATCGAGCTCTGGGATGCCGGAGCCGACCGCGTCGAGCTCGGCACGCCGCAGGGCCGCACGCCGCTCGCCGGTGTGGAGCTGATCTGCGATCGCGTGCTTCCGCTTCTTCGCTGACGTCTCGTTGCCGTGGCGAGCGGCGTGCGTCATGATCGCCGCTCTCACGGAAGGAGCGCAGCATGGCGCCAATCGTGCACAGCGTGGAGATCGACCGCCCACCCGAGGACGTCTTCGCATACGTGACCGACCCGGCTCACTTCAAGGAATGGCAGGAAGCGGTCGTCGATGTCAGCCGCATCGACGAAGGACCGATGCGGCAGGGATCGAAGCTCTCGCTCACGCGCCGGGTCGGCAAACGCGACCAGAAGATGACGAGCGAGCTCACCGAGTACTCACCCCCTCGCACTTACGCCTTTCGAGTTCTCGACGGCCCGGTGCGCGCCCACGGCCGCGGGACGTTCGAGCCGCTCGCGGACGGGCAGCGCACGCGCTTCACGTTCGAGCTCGACTTCGACGGCCACGGGATCGGCAAGGTGCTCGTCCCGCTCTTCGTCCGGCGGGCCGCGGCGAACGAGCTGCCGGAGTCGCACGAGAACCTGAAGCGCAGGTTGGAAGAGTCCTCCGCCGCGTAAGGCGACGCCAACGTGCCGGCACGCGTCGGGCGCCCGAGCCCCGTCCCTTACGATGCCCCCATGACCGAGTCGTCGACGACGCTGGCGCCGCCGCTCGACCAGCAGCTGGAAGCCCACCGCGTCGAGCTCACGGCGTACTGCTACCGGATGCTCGGCTCGCTCGACGCCGAGGATGCCGTGCAGGAGACGTTCATCCGCGCCTGGCGCGCGTACGAACGATTCGAGGGCCGTTCGGCGCTGCGATCGTGGCTCTACCGGATCGCCACGAACGTCTGCTTCGACATGCTCGACAGCCGTAAGCGCCGAGCGCGGCCGATGGATCTCGGGCCGGCCGGTGAGCCGATCGTCGAGAACCTGCGCACACCCGACCAGCTCTGGATCGAGCCGATGCCGGACGGCCGCGTTGTCGCCGACGGCGACCCTGCCGAGATCGTCGGTGCGCGCGAATCGGTGAAGCTCGCGTTCGTCGCTGCGCTCCAGCAGCTCCCGGCACGCCAGCGGGCGGTCCTCATCCTCTGCGAGGTGCTGCGCTGGAAGGCGGCCGAGGTTGCCGAGCTCCTCGAGACGAGCGTCGCCTCGGTGAACAGCGCGCTGCAGCGCGCGCGCGCGACACTCGAGGCGAGCGACGTCAGGCCGGCGACGACGTCACCGTCGGTCGATGCCGCGAGCGACGAGCTTCTGCAGCGCTACGTGACCGCCTTCGAGCAGTACGACATGGACGCCCTCACGTCGCTGATCCGAGAGGACGCGACGCAGTCGATGCCACCGTTCGACCTCTGGCTGACGGGGCGCGACGACATTCTCACCTGGTGGTTCGGCCCGGGCAAGACGTGTCGCGACTCGCGAGTCGTACGCGTCGAATCCGCGAACGGCTCCCCCGCGTTCGGGCAGTACCGGCCGAGGCCGGACGGCGACGGCTACGAGCCGTGGGCGCTTCAGGTCGTCGAGATCGAGGACGGCAAGATCGTCGAGCTCACGTTCTTCCTCGACGTCGAGAACGTCTTCCCGCGCTTCGGCCTACCGCTCGAGTATCCGGCTAACCAGCTCTAGCCGGCTCGTCGAAGAAGTCTTCGACGATCTCGGCGTCGCCGGGCATCCGCTCGCCGAAGACGAGAAGCTCGAGCCCGTCCGCACCTGCCTCGAAGCCGCGCGTCACCGTCGGGCCGACTCGAATCGCGTCCAGCCGCTTGACGTCTATCTCGTCGTCGTCCAGACGGAGCTTTCCTTCGCCGGAGAGCACGACGTAGACCTCGACCGCCTGCTGGTGCCGGTGACCGAAGGCGTGGTGCTTCCCGGGCTTGACGACCTGATACGAGACACCGAGGAGATCGAGGCCGAGATCGCCGCCAGCAAACCGCGCCTCCTGGAACTCCGAGAAGCCGCCCTGTACCGCCATGTCCTCGACGTCGCCGAGGTTCTTGTGCGTGAAGTCAGTCATGTGAACAGAGTCTCACGAGATCGGCCGAACGAAACCTCGATCGGCGAAGACGTGCGTCAGACCCATGAGCTCGACGAGGTCGCAGAGTGCGAGGGACGGATTGCACAGCCGAACATGGCAGCCCTGGCGCCGAGCCGCGAGCTGAAGGCGTGCGAGCGCATCGACGGTGACTGCGTCTGGTTCGACGCCGACCACGACGCAGCCGACGACGACCGACGAGCTCTCACGGAGAAGTGCGCACACGCGATCGCACAGACCGGAGAGGTCGGCGCGGGTGATCGGGCCGCGGATGGTGAAGGCGATCTCGTCCGGCCCGGGTGTCGGCATCGCTGAAGAGACAGCTGCGAGCGAGAATTGTCATCGCACGACCGCCGTGATAGGACGTCGTCGGAATGCGCGAAGCAAGCGATGAGTTGTAGAAGGCTTACCGGTCTGTCTGAAAACGATGATGTGGGGGTAGAGCGATGACCGAGCACGACCTGGGAACCGGCGACGGGCGGCTGGCCGCCCACGAACGACTTTCGACGGGGGCACTCGCGAGCTGGATGCGAGCGTGCGCAAACCATCCATGGCGCGTGGTGATCACCTGGGTCGGCATCATCGCGGGTCTCATCCTCCTCGTGGCCACCGTCGGCGGCGAGCTGAAGGACGAGTTCGCGATTCCGGGCTCCGAGACGCAGAAGGCGACGGACCTGATCGAAGCGGAGTTCGCAGCCGAGCAGGGCGGGGTGCTGAACATCGTCTTTGCCGCACCGGAGGGCGAGCGCCTCGACGAGCCGGCCGCACGCAAGGCCGCGATCCTGGCGGCAATCGCCAAGTTGAGATCCTCTGAGTTCGAGACGATCGGACCGGACGAGCGAGCGGGCGTCGAGAGCGTCGGAGACCCCTTCAGCGAGAACACGTTCTCCGAGGACGGACGGATCGCGTACGCCGAAGCTCAGTTCGACCGCGTCATCTACGACGCGGATCGCGAAGAGGTGCTCGCCGTACAGGAGGCGGTTCGCGAGGGTGTCGCCGCGGAAGGTGTGGTCGTGGAGTTCAACGGCGACGCCGAGTTCCCGCCGATCGAGCAGGGGACACAGGAGCTTCTCGGACTGCTTGCTGCGCTCATCGTGCTGCTCGTCGTCTTCCGCACGCTGGTCGCCACGGCGATCCCGCTGGCACTCGCGATCGTCGCGCTGATGACGGCGTTCCTCCTCCTCTTCATCCTGGCCGGGCTCACCGACATCAACACGATCACGCCGTTGCTCGTGTCGATGATCGGGCTCGGGGTCGGCATCGACTACTCGCTCTTCATCGTCACCCGCTTCCGGCAGCTGCTGCACGACGGACTGTCCCCTCGCGACGCCGCCGCCGAGGCGGGTGCATCGGCAGGCCGAGCGACGATCTTCGCCGGACTGACCGTCGCCATCTCGGTGACGGGTCTCGCCTTCTTCGGCATGGACTTCATCACGAAGCTCGGGATCGGCTCGGCGCTCGGCGTTCTCACCACGGTGTTGATCGCCAACTCGCTGCTGATCGCCGTGCTCGCGAAGCTGGGGCACAAGGTCGACCGGCTCAAGGTGCCGTTCCTGCGCAGGATCGACGACTCCGAGGAGGCTCGCGAGCGGACGCTCATCGCTCGCTGGGGCCGCTTCGTGACGGCGCACGCACGCGCCGTCTTCGTCGTCGTGCTGCTCGTCCTCCTCGTCGCGGCCGGGACGTCTGCGCTCGTGCGGCTCGGCGCGTCCGACCAGGGCACGCAGCCGTCGGAGCAGACCGCACGGCGAGCGTACGACCTGCTCGCCGAGGGCTTCGGCGCCGGATTCAACGGCCCGATCCCGATCGTCGTCGACGTGAACGGCGACGCGGAGGCCCCGCAGCGCGTCTTCGAGGGGGTCCAGGGCCTCGAAGGTGTCGCGTCCGTGGGCGAGCCGCAGTTCAACGACGCGAAGACCGTCGCGCTCGTCTTCGTCACCCCGAACTCGGCGCCGCAGGACGAGGAGACGGGCGTGCTCGTCGATCGGCTCAGAGGTGACGTTGCTCCGGCTGCCACCGAGGGCAGTGAAGCGGTCGTGTACGTCTCCGGCCTCAACGCAGCCTTCAAGGACATCGCGGACCGGATCTACGAGCGACTCCCGCTGTTCCTGTTCTACATCATCGGCGTCACGTTCCTCGTGCTCGCGATGGCGTTCCGATCGGTGGTGATCGCGCTCGCCGCCGCGGTGACGACGCTCATCTCGGCCTTCGTCGGATTCGGCGTGCTCACCCTGATCATCCAGGAAGGGCACCTGCTGTCCTTGACCGGCCTCGACCGAACGGGGCCGATCGAAACGTTCGTGCCGCCGATCGCGTTCGCGATCCTCTTCGGGCTCTCGATGGACTACATGGTCTTCCTCATGAGCCGGATCCGAGAGGAGCACGTCAACGGCCTGAACACGAAGGAAGCGGTCGAGCACGGCATCGCGGCGATCGGGCGCGTCGTCGTCGCCGCGGCGCTGATCATGGGCACCGTCTTCGCGGCCTTCATCCTGACGGCCGACCGCATCTCGAAGGAGTTCGGTCTCCTGCTCGCGGTCGCGATCCTGACCGACGCTCTGCTCGTGCGGATGACGCTCGTGCCGTCTTTCCTCACGATGCTCGGCGAGAGGTCGTGGTACATGCCGCGCTGGCTGGACAAGCTCCTGCCGAACATCACCATTGAGCCGCCGCACGACGGCGACTCCCATGCTCCCGTTGCCGTGGTGCAGCCGGAGCCGCGCGAGGCATGACGTCGGGTGGGCGGAGCCTACGGGCTCCGCCCACCTATCCCACGAGGCGGAGCAGCCAGTCCCGCACGGCGGCTGCGACCGCAGGGAGGTCGGATCTCAGGCTGTGATCGCCGGACACCGTGACCACCTGTCGCAGCGTCGAGCCCGGGGGCATTCCGAACGGGTCGCGTTCACCCTGAACAACGAGCGTGGGCACGCGAACGGCATCGAGCTCCGGGAGTCGCGTCGTCGGGGAAGGGCCGGCCTTACGTCTCGGTGGCACGAGCGGGAAGGCGAGGCACAGGACGCCGGCGGCGCCTGTTACCTCGGACGTGCGGCACGCGACGCGCGCTCCCGACGAGCGCCCGCCCACGACGAGCGCCACGTCGCCGGCGACGTCCGACCGGATCCGATCGAGCACCGCGATCCAGGCGGTGTCGAGCATGTGTGCGGGGGAGGGGCTGCGACGGCCCGCGACGCGGTACGGCTGCTCCACGAGCGCGACGCTCACCCCCTGCGCGAGCGCAGCCTCGGTGGCCGCAACCAGATCGCGCGACGTCACGCCGCCCCCGGCTCCATGGCCGAGCACGAGCCAGGCGCGCTCCTCGTCCGCGCGGCTCACATGGACTCGCGCGGCGCCGTGCGGCGTGTCGACGTCGAGCATCACCTGGGAGTCTGCCGTCGAGCGATGAGTTCCGGCCGCTGGCTGCGTCTTATGCTCGTGATCGAGACGAAAGGAATGCACCGATGACGACCATGAGCTCCCGTGCGCGCTGGCTGGCCCTCCTGGTGCTCTGCCTCGGCGACCTGATGATCGTCCTCGACGTGACGATCGTCGGTGTTGCGCTGCCGTCGATCCGTGAGGATCTCGGCTTCTCCGAGGAATCCCTCGCGTGGGTCGTCAACGCGTACCTGATCACGTTCGGTGGCTTCCTGCTCCTCGGCGGTCGGCTCGGCGACCTCTTCGGGCACCGGCGGCTATTCCTGCTGGGAATCGCGCTCTTCACGCTCGCCTCGGCGGCATGCGGGCTCGCGACGTCACAGGAGATGCTCGTCGGCGCGCGGGCGGTGCAGGGGGTCGGTGGCGCGGTCGTCTCCGCCGTCGCGCTCTCGCTGATGATGACGCTCTTCACCGAGCCTGCCGAGCGCGCGAAGGCGATGGGCGTCTTCGGCTTCGTCGCCTCGGGCGGCGGGTCGCTCGGCGTGCTGCTCGGCGGGGTGCTCACGGACGCGCTCGACTGGCACTGGATCTTCCTCGTCAACGTGCCCGTCGGAATCCTCGTCGTGGTGCTCGCGTTCGTCCTCATTCCGTCCGCGCGAGTGGCGACGGCTGCGCAGAAGCTCGACATCGCGGGCGCGGTCACCGTCACGGCCTCGCTCATGCTTGCCGTCTACGCGATCGTGAACGGCAACGAGGTCGGCTGGGTCACTCCGAGGACACTCGGTCTCCTCGCAGTCTCCGGCGCCCTGCTCGCGGCGTTCCTCGTCATCGAGTCGAGGGTCGAGTCGCCGCTCGTTCCGCTCCGCCTGTTCCGGCTGCGCAACGTCGCGGTGTCGAACGTCGTCGGCGTGCTCTGGGCCGGCGCGATGTTCGCGTGGTTCTTCCTCTCCGCGCTCTACTTGCAGCTCGTGCTCGGGTACACCCCGCTCCAGGTCGGCCTCGCGTTCCTGCCCGGGAACATCATCATGGGGATCCTCTCGATCGGCCTGTCGGCGAGGCTCGTCATGCGGTTCGGAATCCGGCTGCCATTGGCCGTCGGCCTCGGTCTCGCCGCAGCCGGCCTGCTGCTCTTCGCGCGCGCGCCCGTCGACGGGAGCTTCGTGGTCGATGTGCTCCCGGCCATGATCCTGCTCGGACTCGGTGCTGGAATGGCCTTCAACCCGGTGTTGCTCGCCGCGATGAGCGATGTCGAGCCGAGTGAAGCGGGCCTCGCCTCGGGTGTCGTCAACACGTCCTTCATGATGGGCGGCGCGCTCGGGCTGGCCGTCCTCGCGAGCCTCGCCGCGTCCCGAACCGACACGCTGCTCGCCGACGGTGCGAGCGAGGCTGTGGCACTCACGGGCGGATATCACGTCGCGTTCTTCGTCGGCGCGCTCTTCGCGATCGCGGCGGCTGCGCTCGGGGGTCTCCTCTTGCGGCAGGGTGCATACGCTGCCGCACACGAGGACGGGGGCGACCCGCACGCCGCCCCCGAGGCCGCGTGACGCCACGACCGAGAGGAACAGACATGGACCTGAAGCTCGAGCTCGTTCTCATCCCCGTCTCCGACGTCGACCGGGCGAAGGCGTTCTACACCGAGAAGCTCGGCTTCTCGCTCGACGTCGACCACCAGCCGAGCGAGACGTTCCGCGTCGTGCAGATGACGCCTCCCGGCTCGGCCTGCTCGATCACCGTCGGAATCGGGATCACCGAGGCGGAGCCAGGGTCGAGCCGCGGAACGCACCTCGTCGTCCATGACATCGACGCGGCGCGCGAGGAGCTCGTCACGCGGGGTGTCGACGTCAGCGACGTGCGCCATTTCGACCGTGAGAAGAGCGAATGGCGGCCCGGATCGGATCCGGAGCACGCCGACTACGCCTCGTTCGCGGACTTCGCCGATCCCGACGGCAACACGTGGGTGCTCCAGGAGGTCAGGAGGGACACTCCTACGTCGGGCTAGTCGGGCAGGAGCGGCATCGAGACGCCCTCGGCGCGGCCGACGAGCACGGCGCGCTTCACCGAGTCTGCGCCGTAGCGGTCGCGCGCCTCGTCCAGCGCGGCATCGAGCGCATCGGGGCGCCAGTCGTCGGTGAGCGTGAGCTGGATCCGGTCGGCGTCTTCGAGGTTCGTCAGGGAGATGCCGACCAGCGTGATCCCCCGCGCCTGAATGAGCGGCGCGGCGTCGGCGAGCAGGCGGCGCGCCACGTCGAGAATCTCCTGTGATTGATCAGTCGATCGCGGCATCGTCAGCGACCTCGTGGCGCGTGTGAAGTCGTCGAACCTGAGCCGCAGAACCACCGTACGACACCGTCTTCGCCCCGCGCGCAGTCTTCGCGCGATGCGATCGACGATGGCGATGACTGACGAGTCGAGCTCCTGAAAGGACGGTCGCCTGCGCCCCAGCGCCCGCTGCGAGCCGATCGAGCGGCGACGCCGTCCGGTCTGGACGGGTCGTGGGTCGCGGTTGTGGGCGAGCGCGTGCAGGTGGCGCCCGGAGGCCCGGCCGAGCAGGGCGACGAGAAGCGCCTCGTCGAGCGTGGCGACCTGGCCGACGGTGCGCAGCCCGCGGTCGTGGAGCTTCGCGGCCGTCACGCGCCCGACACCCCAGAGTCGCTCGACCGGAAGTGGGTGCAGGAAGCCGAGCTCGTCGTCCGGCGGCACGACGAGCAATCCGTTCGGCTTCGCCACCGCGCTGGCCACCTTCGCGAGGAACTTCGTGCGTGCGATCCCGACGGTGATCGGCAGACCGACCTCGTCGAGGATTCGCTCTCGCAGCCGCGCTGCGATCTGCAAGGGCTGCCCGGCGAGGCGTTCGAGCCCGCGGACGTCGAGGAACGCCTCGTCGATCGACAGGCCCTCGACGAGCGGCGTCGTGTCCTCGAAGACCGCGAACACGGCCTTGCTCGCCTCGGAGTAGGCCGCCATCCGCGCGGGTACCACGACCGCCTGGGGGCAGAGTCGGCGCGCCTGCCGGCCGCCCATCGCCGTCTTGATGCCGTACTCCTTTGCCTCGTAGCTCGCCGCCAGCACGACCCCACCGCCGACGATCACGGGCCGCCCGCGCAGGCGCGGATCGTCACGTTGCTCGACCGAGGCGAAGAAGGCGTCGAGGTCGGCGTGCAGGATCGTCGCGGGCAAAGCGAACACATGTTCGCATTACGGCGACGGCTCGGCAAGGTAGGTTGGGGCGTGGCCAGCGCCCAACACTGGGACGAGGCGTACGGTGCGCGGGGGATCGACGGCGTGAGCTGGTACGAGCCGATTCCTGCTGTATCGCTCGAGTTCGTCGAGGCGCTCGGGGTGGCGCCGGAGGCGGCTGTGATCGACGTCGGCGGTGGGGGATCGTTCCTCGCCGACGAGCTCGTCGGTCGCGGCTTCACCGACGTCACGGTGCTCGACATCTCGGCTGCGGCCCTCGCTGCGACGTGAGGACGGATCCCCGATGCGCCCGTGCGGTGCGTCCGAGCGGATCTCCTCGAATGGGAGCCGGATCGGCGCTACGAGCTGTGGCACGACCGCGCCGTCTTTCACTTCCTCGTCGAAGAGCGGGATCGCGATCGGTACATCGCAACCCTGAGCGACGCACTCGCGCCCGGCGGACACGTGGTCGTCGCGACGTTCGCCGACGACGGCCCCGAGATGTGTTCGGGATTGCCGGTGCGGCGGTACGCCGCGGAGAATCTGGCGGTAGCACTCGGCGAGCGCTTCGAACTCGTCGAGAGGCGGCGCGAAGTGCACGTCACACCGCGTGGGACGCAGCAGCCGTTTACCTGGGTCGCGGCGCGGCTGGGCTAGGGAAGCCAGCCGTCGCGGTATCGCGTCGGCTCACGCATCCCGTGACGCTCGCGGACGGCGGCGTACGCCTCGTCAGGGACGGTCGTCTCCTGCTCGACACCGGCTCCGTGGCGAAGGGCGACCTCGTCGACCGTGTAGCCGCCCCAGTCGGCACCGTCCTGGTGCTGGCGGGCGCCGACGGCGACGACGATGCAGGGCCCGGTACCGGCGCCGACGATCGTGTGTTTGGCGTTGGGCGGGCAGTGCACGAAGTCCCATTGCCGCAGAGGGCGCTCCTCACCTTCGATGATCAGGAGCGCGTCGCCGGCGACGACGAGGAAGTCCTCCTGGTCGGCCTCCCAGTGATACATCGCCATCGCCTCGCCGGGATCGAGAACCTGGACGTTGATCCCGACCTGGGAGAAGTCCTGCTCGCCTTCGAGATCGCAGAAGGCGCCGCGGCCGGTGACGTAGTACCAGCGGGACGCTCGGGCATTCAGGACGTACCAGCCGTCTCCGCCCGCGACGAGTCCGTGCTCGGTCTGCTCGAGGGGTGCCTCCGGAACCACGCAGGGGGAGCTTGCCACACGCACGCTGTAGCGTCCCGGTCATGACGATCGTCAACGACATCGACGCGCTCGCCGCCGAGAAAGCCTTCTCGGGCGTCGTCCGCATCGACCGCGGCGACGAGGTCGTCTTCGAGAAGGCATACGGCTTTGCGCACCGCGGCTACGAGATCCCGAACGAGACCGACACGCGGTTCGCGATCGCGAGCGGCGTGAAGGGTCTGACCGCGCTCGCCGTCGTGGGTCTCGTCGAGGACGGGACGCTCGAGCTCACGACGACCGCGCGCTCGCTTCTCGGCGACGATCTCCCTCTCATCGCGGACGACGTGACCGTCGAGCACCTGCTGGCCCATCGCTCGGGGATCGGGGACTACTTCGACGAAGATGTCGAGACCGAGATCACCGACTACCTGCTGCCGGTCCCCGTCCACCGGCTCGTCGACACGGAGGACTACCTCTCGGTGCTCGGCGGGTATCCGACGAAGTTCGCGGCCGACGAGCGCTTCTCGTACTGCAACGGCGGCTTCGTCGTGCTCGCGCTCATTGCGGAGCGAGCGAGCGGCGTGCGGTTCCACGAGCTCGTCGCGCAGCGCGTCTGCGAGCCGGCCGGGATGTCGGAGACGGCGTTCCTGCGCTCGGACGAGCTGCCGGGCGGCACCGCGCTCGGCTACCTCGCCGCGGACGGCCTTCGCACGAACGTGCTCCATCTGCCGGTGCTTGGTTCCGGCGACGGCGGCATCTACACGACGGCCGCGGACGTGCGCGCATTCTGGGAAGCGCTCCTCGCGGGCAGGATCGTCGCGCGAGAGTGGGTCGCGGAGATGACGCGTCCGCGAAGCGCCTCGCCCGAAGACGGTCGCCGGTACGGACTCGGCTTCTGGCTTCACGGGACGACGGATACCGTGATGCTCGAGGGCTACGACGCGGGCGTGTCGTTCCGCTCGCTCCACGATCCCGTGGCGGGTGTGACCGCGACGGTCATCTCGAACTGGAGCAATGGCGCCTGGCCGCTCGTGCCCATGCTCGAGGACTACCTCGCCGCATGACCACGTTCCACCTCGACAGGCTCGACCACGTGTCCCTGAATGTCAGCGATCGGCCGGCGTCGATCGCGTGGTACCGAGACGTGTTGGGGCTCGAACAGCGCAACGAGCCGCGCCAGGACGACTGGCCGGTCTTCATGGGCGAGTTCGGAAGCTGCATCGCGCTCTTCCAGGCCGCCGTCGCGTCGCCCGAGCGCGCCAAGGAGTCGACCGGTCTGCGCCACGTCGCCTTCATGGTCGGCAGGGACGACCTCGAGCGAGCCCAGGAGCAGCTCGTGGCGAATGGCGTCGAGCTCCGCGCAGAGGATCATGGAAACGCGCTCTCGGTCTACCTGACGGATCCGGACGGCAACGTCGTCGAGCTGACGACGTACGTGCGGTGATCCCCCGCGTCGTCGGGCTCCTTCTCGCACTCTGCCTCCTGGGAGTGCACCAGGGCGAGGAGGCTCGCGGCGCCGTCGACGAGCTGACGCTCGAGCAGCAGGTCGGGCAAGTGCTCGTGCTGAGCTTCTCCGGACCGGCGGTGCCGGAGTACGTGCGCGAGTCGCTTCGCGCGCGTCGCGTCGCCGGCGTGATCCTCTTCGGCGGCAACATCAGCGGGCCGACCCAGCTACGGGCGCTCACGAGTCTCCTACGGCGTGACGGCGCGATCGTGGCCGTCGACCAGGAAGGCGGATCGGTGCGGCGGCTTCCGTGGGCAGGGCCGGTCGCCGCGCAGCCGGAGCAGCTCCGCCGAGGAACCGTGCGCGCCGACGCAGCTGCGGCCGCGCGTCAGCTCCGCATGGCCGGGATCACGGTCAGCCTCGCACCCGTCGCCGACGTGCCGAGTGTCGCCGGCGCCGCACTCGCCCGCCGTGCGTTCTCACGCGATCCCGAGGCGGCGAGCGCTGCTGTGCGTGCCGCTGTCCGCGGCTGGAGATCCGGCGGCGTCGCGGCGGCTGCGAAGCACTTCCCGGGAATCGGCGCGGCGCCGGCGAACACGGACGACGAGATCGTCACGATCCCCCGGACGCGCGCCGCGCTCGCTGCCGTCGACCTCCCGCCGTTCGTCGCGGCGATCGAGGCGGGCGTCGGACTCGTGATGGTCGGGCACGCGCGCTATCCGGCGCTCGACCGCAGCCGGATCGCCTCGCAGTCACGGCCGATCATCGAAGGGCTGCTCCGCGAGGAGCTCGGCTTCCGCGGCGTCGTCGTCACAGACTCGATGGAGGCGCAAGCCTCGCTCGCCACGGGAGGCATCACGAGGGTGTCCGAGCGCGCCGTTCGAGCCGGCGCGGATCTTCTGCTCCTGACCGGGCGCGGCTCGTACCGCCCGGTGTACGACCACCTGCTCGCGACCGCGCGAAGCTCGCCGGCCTTCCGAGCACGCGTGCGCGAGTCGGCGGCACGGGTGCTGGCGTTGAAGCGCCGCGGCGCCCTGCCACCGCGCTGAGCTACTCGGCCGGCGGTGCGCCGAAGTGCAAGCCGTACTCGGCGGTAAGACGGGGAATGCTCTCGCGATCGACCTCGAGCCCGTAGCGGCCCGCGATCTCACCGAGCGCGCTCGGCTCGGGCGGCCCCGCACGGAGGAGCCCGACCACTTCGGCGAAGTACCGCTCGAAGCCCGCGGGCGAGATGATCTCGAGGATGCGCGCGGGCTCGTCGTCAGCGTTCCAGAACGTGTGCCACTGCCCGCGCGGCTTGAAAACCAGATCGCCGGGCTCGCCGTAGACGACCTCGTCGCCGAGCAGAGCACCCAGGCGCCCTTCGAGCACGAAGCTGTACTCGTCCTCGCGGCTGTGACGGTGGAGCGGCGCGGCGAGCGCCCGCGGCGGCATCGGATGCTCCACGAGCGAGAAGCCGCCACCCGACTCGTCGCCGTCGATCATGAACCGAACTCCGATCGAGCCGAGCATCCCGGCCTCGCCGTCGTCCGGCCCGAGCACACGTGGCGGCGTGGAGTGCATCAGGTCTCTCCTCTCGTCAAGGGCAGGCGGAGCAGGACCTCGTCGTCGAACACGATGTCGCCTGTGCGCTCGAAGCCATAGCGTTCGTAGAACGGGATCGGGCTACCCGCGCCCTGGCCGGCGCTCGTCCACATCACCTCGACCCCGGGGCGACCGCGGAAGTACTCGACGACGAGGTCGAGGGTCGCCGTGCCGTAGCCCTTGCGCTGATGACGCTCGTCGACGAGGAGCTTCCAGAGGTACTGCGCGATGTAGCCGGGCGCGCTCACCTCGTCCGAGATCATCACGAACCCGACGACCGTCTCGTCGTCGTACACCGCCCACTGGATCGCACGGCCGTCCGGTTCATTCGCAGCTTCAGCCAGCGAGTCGGCGACGCTCGACACGAAGTCCAGCTGCGCCGGCGAGACGCGCAGCGCGAGCACCTCCTCGCGGTTCGAGTCGTCGATCTCTCGCAGGGTCACCATCGCCTGAAGCCTGACGCGTCCAGGCCGATCTTTGCAAGTTGTTCGCGTTGCGGCGGACGCCCCGACTACGATCGACGAGTGCCCGATCTCCCCGGCGGAACCGTCACCTTCGTCTTCACGGACATCGAGGACTCGACGGAGCTCCTGAAGCGCCTCGGCGACGACTATCGCGACGTGCTCACACGGCACCGGCGGATCGTGCGGGAGACCTTCGGCGCGGCGGACGGAATCGAGATCGACACACAGGGCGATGCCTTCTTCTTCGTCTTTCCTCGTGCACGGGACGCGGTGACCGCGGCGGTCGGCACGCAACGCGCACACGCCGCGGAGACGTGGCCCGACGATGTCGAGGTCCGCGTACGGATCGGGCTGCACACGGGGGAGCCGACGCTGCACGAGGAGGGCTACGTCGGGCTCGACGTGGTGCGGGCCGCGCGCATCTGCACCGTCGGGCGGGGCGGACAGATCCTTCTGTCCGAGACGACCCGCGCCCTGCTCGGCTCCGGGCTTCCGGACGGCGTCTCCGTGTTTCCGCTCGGGCAACGTCACCTTCGCGGGATCGACGAGCCGGAACGGGTCTTCGAGATCGCGATCGACGGTCTCGACGTCGAGCCGAGCGAGAGCGCCGAGCCTGCGGCCCCGGCCACTCCACCGGTCGAGCGCGAGCTCGAGCAGGACATCGCGCGCCGCTTCGACGATCTTGGCGCGCGGCTCGCAGCCGGGATTCAGGAGCGTGTGCTGCGCTCGCTCGAGGGGAAGGCCGACCAGACCGTCCGGGGATCAGCAGTCGACGACATCGCGACCCGCATGGAGTCGCTCGGTGCCGAGATCGACGCTCGCGTGCAGGCCTCGCTCGCGAAGAAGGGCATTCCGCCTCGGCCGTGAGCGTGACGATCGACGGCACGCTGGACGGGATCGACTGGGTGCAGACGAAGGCGGATCTGGCGGCGGACGACTGGGACAACGGGCGGAACGCTCAGGCCCTGCGCCGATCGTTCGAGCAGTCTCAGCACGTCGCCATAGCGCGCGACGGCGACCGTGTCGTGGGGATGGCGCGGCTCCTCTCGGACGGCGTCTGCAACTCGTTCATCGTCGACGTCTGGACCGAGACGCCATATCGGAGACAGGGGATCGCGTCGGCCATGATGCAGCGCCTGCTCGACCAGGTGCCCGGTCAGCACGTCGGGTTGCAGACGGATAGCGCGCCGGAGCTCTACGCGTCGCTCGGCTTCGCGCCCCAGCCGGAGTTCTGGTCGATCATCGTCGGCACGTGGCTCGACAACGACGCGAACCGGGCTTCCGTGTGAGCCTCACCCAGTACTACACGGCGACCACTCTCGACGGCTTCATCGCCGACCCCGACCACTCGCTGGAGTGGCTCTTCACGCGCGACCAGGATCACGCCGGAGTGCTGAACTACGCCGCGTTCATCGCGGGCGTCGGGGCGCTGGCGATGGGGAGGACGACGTACGAGTGGATTCTCGACCACGAGTTCGCGGACAAGGACCCGTCGGAGTGGAAGTGGCCGTACGACATTCCCTGCTGGGTGTTCACCAATCACGATCTGACCGTGGTCCCCGGCGCGCAGATCACATTCGTACGCGGCGACGTCGCACCGGTGCATGCGGAGATGGTCGTCGCGGCCGAGGGCCGGAACGTCTGGATCGTCGGCGGTGGAGAACTCGTCGGCCAGTTTGCGGACGCGGCGCTGCTCGACGAGGTCATCGTGTACATCGCGCCGGTGACGCTCGCCGCGGGTGCGCCTCTCCTCTCGCGCCGCGTGGAACTGCGGCTCGAGGAGACGGGGCGGAACGGTGACTTCGTGGCGGCGCGCTACGCGGTCGTCCGCGGCTGACATCTTGCGACGGTACGTCGCGGGCAGGTGCACTCAAACGCGCTTCGCGGCGGCGTCGGCCGAGTCGATGCTCATCCCGAGATCGCGAAGCAGTCCGTCCTCGAGCCCGTAGACGACGCCGTGCACGGTGAGATTCTGCCCACGCGCCCACGCGTCCTCGACGATCGTCGTCCGGCAGACGTTGACGACCTGTTCGACGACGTTCAGCTCGCACATCCGGTCGAACCGAGGCTCGCCGTCGAGCGACGCGAGCTCCGCGCTGTGCTTGTCGGCGACGTCGGTCACGTGCCGCAGCCAGTTGTCGATGAGCCCGTGCCGCGAGCCGGCGAGCGCCGCGCGCACGCCGCCGCAGCCGTAGTGGCCGCAGATGATCACGTGCTTCACTCCGAGGACGTCGACGGCGTACTGCAGCACCGACAGGCAGTTGAGGTCGGTGTGCACCACGACGTTCGCGACGTTGCGGTGGACGAAGACCTCGCCCGGCGCGAGCCCGACGATCTGGTTCGCAGGTACCCGGCTGTCGGAGCAGCCGATCCAGAGGTACTCGGGCGCCTGGCGCTCCGCGAGCCCGGAGAAGAAGTCGGGGTCGCCGGCCACCATCTCGGCCGCCCAGGCGCGGTTGCGCTCGAAGAGCTCGGCGATGTCCGACATGACGGAGACGCTACTGCCTACGTGTTCCGGCTTCACACATGCGTCGGATTCTTCACTGGCGGCACGGTCGTGGACGACGAACTCGGCAAGTTGTCGAGCTAGAGCACACGCGCGCAGCCGAGCGTCCCATGCCTGGGAAGAGGTCGCTGCACTGGTTGAGAGCTAGAGAGCCGCGTTGCCGCGGCTCTCTGAGTCACCCTCGTGCGAGCCGTGGGTTAGGAGCAGCCGGTGTTCGTCCCGCAGTCGCGGCACGTGTAGCAACTCCCCGTCCGCACCATGCGACCTCCGCAGCGGGCGCACTCCTGCGCGTCCTCCCACTGGTTGAACAGCGCCGTCTGCCCTGGGGCGGCCACCGTGACGCCCATCGTCTCGGCCGCCGACGCATGGTCGCCCGCCTCGGTGTAGGCCGCGGCGAGGCGGGCCTTCACCTCGGCGGTGAGGATGCCGGCTTCCTCCTGCTGGTCGGCGGAGAGGAACTTCTTGCCCATCCAGCGGAAGATGTAGTCGACGATCGACTTCGCGACTCGGATGTCGGCGTCGTTCGTCATCCCCGACGGCTCGAAGCGCATGTGGCTGAACTTCGAGACGTACACCTCGAGCGGCACGCCGTACTGGAGGCCGAGCGAGACGGAGATCATGAACGAGTTCATCAGGCCGGCGAGCGTCGTGCCCTCCTTCGCGATGTCCACGAAGATGTCGCCGGGCGTCCCGTCGTCGAAGAGTCCGACGTGGATGTAGCCCTCGTACTCGCCGACCTTGAACTTGCGGCCGACCTCCATGCGGTCCTCGGGCACGCGGCGGCGCTGCGGGAGCGCACCGATCGCGCCGGAGACAGGAGCGAGCGTCGTCGCTCCCGCGCTCGCCTTTCCCGAGAGCGGCTGCGCGACCTTGCAGTTGTCGCGGTAGATCGCGATCGCCTTGACGCCGAGCTGCCACGACTCGACGAAGAGCTGCGAGATCTCCTCGACCGTGATCTCCTCGGGCAAGTTCACCGTCTTCGAGATCGCGCCCGAGATGAAGGGCTGCACCGCGCCCATCATCTTCACGTGGCCCATGTAGTGGATCGCGCGGTCGCCGATCGCGCAGTCGAAGATCGGGTAGTGCTCGGTCTTGACGGAGGGCGCGCCGACGATCGTATTGCGCTCGTCGATGAACGCGACGACCTCGGAGGCCTCGGTCGGCGTGTAGCCGAGCTTCGCGAGCGCCATCGGGACGGTCTTGTTGACGATCGTGATCTCGCCGCCGCCGACGAGGCGCTTCGACTTGACGAGCGAGAAGTCGGGCTCGACCCCGGTCGTATCGCAATCCATCATGAAGCTGATCGTCCCGGTCGGCGCGAGCACGGTGGCCTGCGCGTTGCGGAAGCCTGAGACCTCGCCGAGCGAGAGTGCGTCGTCCCATGCGCGCCGCGCCGCAGAGAGAAGATCGTCGGGCACGGAGTGCGAGTTGTCGATGTTGCCGACGGCGGCGCGGTGCTTCGCGATGACGCCGGTCATCGCGGCCGCGTTCGGCTGGTGGCCAGCGAACGGGCCCATGCGCCGCGCGACCTCGGCCGACTTGCGGTAGCCGCGACCGGTCATCAGGGCCGTGATCGCGGCCGCGTACGCCCGTCCCTCGTCCGAGTCGTACGGGAGCCCGCGCGCCATGAGGAGCGCGCCGAGATTCGCGTAGCCAAGGCCGAGCTGGCGGAACGCCTTCGCGTTGCGGCCGATCTCGGGAGTGGGGTAGGACGAGTAGCCGACCGCGATCTCCTGGGCCAGGAAGACGACGTCGACCGCGTGCTCGAACGCCTCGACGTCGAACTCGCCGTCGTCGCGGCGGAACTTCATGAGGTTCAGCGACGCGAGATTGCACGCCGAGTCGTCGATGGACATGTACTCGGAGCACGGGTTCGACGCGTTGATGCGTCCCGTGTTCGGCAGCGTGTGCCAGGAGTTGATCGTCGTGTCGTACTGCACGCCCGGGTCGGCGCACTCCCACGCTGCCTCGGCGATCTGGCGGAGGACGTCGCGCGCGTCGGACGTTTCGACGACCGAGCCGTCCGTGCGCGCCGTGAGGTTCCACTCCTTGCCCTCGATCACGGCCTCCATGAACTGATCCGTCACGCGCACCGAGTTGTTCGCGTTCTGGTACTGGATCGAGGCCCAGTCGGGCGAGTTCAGGGACATGTCGTAGCCGGCCTGCTCGAGGACACGCGCCTTGCGCTCCTCCTTGGCCTTGCACCAGATGAACTCCTCGACGTCGGGGTGGTCGACGTCGAGGACGACCATCTTCGCCGCGCGCCGCGTCTTGCCGCCGGACTTGATCGTGCCGGCGGACGCGTCGGCGCCGCGCATGAAGCTCACGGGCCCTGACGCGTACCCGCCTTTCGAGAGCTGCTCCTTCGAGGAGCGCAGCCGCGAGAGGTTGAGTCCCGAGCCCGAGCCGCCGCGGAAGATGACGCCCTCGCGGCGGATCCAGTCGAGGATCGACTCCATCGAGTCCTCGATCGAGAGAATGAAGCAGGCGCTGCACTGCGGCTGCGCCTCGAAGCCGACGTTGAACCAGACCGGGGAGTTGAACGACGCGTACTGGTTGACGAGGATGGCCTTGAGCTCGGCCTCGAAGGTGTCCGCCTCCTCGTCGGTCGCGAAGTAGCCGCCCTCGCGCCCCCAGCCGCCGATCGTGTCGACGACGCGGCCGACCATCTGCTTGACGGAGCGCTCGCGCTCGGGCGAGGCCATGCGACCGCGGAAGTACTTCTGCGCGACGATGTTCGTTGCCGTCTGCGACCAGAACTTCGGGAACTCGACGTCCTCCTGCTCGAAGGTCGGTCCGTCCTTGCCCGGGATGTGTGCGTCGCGAAGCTCCCACTCGATCGCGTCGAACGGGTCGATGCCGGGAACCGTGAAGTACCGCTGTGGAGCGACGCTCGTCTCGGCATCGACGACCGTGTTCACGACCTCGTCGGCCGCCTTCTCCGTGACCTGCGCCTGCTCCGCCGTTGCCATCATTTCCTCCCGGACCGAGTTCGACAATACGTCTCCCCGCCCGGGTGAGCGTCGGTCGTCATGCGAGCGGGCAGGGGATGGTAGGGAGCGTGCCGGACGGTAGGTGTCGAGGTAAAAACCCCTGCAAATAGGCAAAAACGCACGAGGCCGTCATTGTACCCGCCGCAGTGTTCCGGCCGCTGGAGCCGGGAGGCCCTATGCGAGCGGGTCGAACTCGTCCGGAGAGACTGCGTGCGCCGCGTTCCGGCGCCGCGAGAGGTAGCCGAGCCCGCCTGCAGCCAGCAGCGCGAGCGACATTCCTCCCAGTACGAGCAGGGGAATCGGTATCGAGGACGGCCCCGAGGTGTCGACGTCGGGTGCCGCTTGCGGGCTATCCCCGGAGCCGCTCCCGCTCGAGCCATCGTCACCGGAGCCGTTCCCGCCGGAGCTTCCGTTCGAGCCCCCACTCCCCGACGGGTCGTCGTCGTCGTTCGGAGTCGGATCCACTCCGCCCGGAGCGAGCTCCCCGCGCAGCGCGGCCTGCAGGGCGCGCGTGATGACGTCCTCGGCGTCGGCGTAGTCGCGGAGGTCGTCCGGAATCGCGTCGATCGCCTCCTCGTAACAGTTCAGCGGATAGAGACGGTCGATGCGGCCGTTGTCGAACCAGTCGGCCAGCACCTTCTTGCCGCACGGCGTCGCTGCGTGTGCCGGGCTCGTGGTCGTGAGCGCGGCGCCGGCGGCCAGGGCGAGCGCAAGCAGCGCAACGAACGTGCGGAGGAGGTGCGGTGGTGTCACGAACGAGATCTCATGAGGGGGCGAGGTCGGAAGCCCGAGCCAGGGAGTCTTCCGACGCGGGGTGAGCGGGTGGTGTGTGGAGAGTAAACGATCTGTTAGACGGGTCCTGAAAGTACCCGGCGCGTCGGCCGGACAAACCGGGGCCGCTGCTAGCGTGGCTCGCCATGGAATCGGGGTCGGAGCCCTCCGTCCGGGCATCCGGCTTCGCGGCAGTCGCCTTCGCCGGGCTCGTCGGAGCGATCCTCGCCGGCGCGCTGTTCGCCGGCGACGGATCCGATGTCGGAGGGACGCTGCCCGTCGGTGGTGCTGCGGTGATCGCACTCGCGGCCGCGCTGGCAGCCGCAGCGGCGGGGTGGCTTCCGGTCCCGCGCATCGGACGCTCGGGGATGCTTCTCATCGGCGCGGCCGTGGCGCTCACGCTGTGGATCGGCGTGACGATGAGCTGGTCGATCGTCGGGGATCGCAGTTGGGACGCGTTCAACAAGGCCGTCGCGTACTGCGCGTTCCTCGGGCTCGGCGTCGTGCTCGCGGCCCTGGGACGCCGGTTCGGAGCTCGGCTCGCAACTGCGACGCTCGCGCTCGTCGTCGGCGCGACCGTGGTCTACGCACTGGTCGCGAAGGCCGTTCCCGCGCTCGATCCCGAAGGCGACCGCGTTGCACGGCTTCGCGAGCCTGTCGGCTATTGGAACGCGCTCGCACTCCTGACCGACATTGCGATCGTGCTCGGGCTCTGGCTCGCAACCGAGGGTGCGCATCGACGTGTCGTCCGCGTGCTCGGCGCGCTCCTCGTGTACGTGGCGACTCTCGCGCTGCTGCTGACGCTGTCGCGCACCGGCGTCGTCGTAGCGATCGCCGTGATCGCGCTGTGGCTCCTGATCGGCCAGGAGCGGGTGCAGACGGGGCTCGTGCTCTTCGTCTCGTGTGGGCCTGCGATTCTCGTCGCGGCCTGGGCGTTCACGCGACCGGCGCTGACGGAGGACGTCGCGACCCGTTCTGATCGCGTCGCGGACGGCACCGCGCTCGGCCTGCTCGCACTCGTCGGTGCCGCACTGGTGGCGAGCATCGTCGCCTTCGGTCTCACGCGGTCGCTCGACGCCGGGGCGCGCCGTCGCGTCGGTCGTGGCCTGATCGCCCTCGCGGTCGTCGTCGTCGCGGGTGCCGCCGCCGCCGCCTCGGTCTCGGCCGCCGACGCTCTCTCGTCCACCCGCGACTGCTCGGAGGTCGTCAACGACCCGAGCCGGCTCGGGTCACTCGATCCGAATCTGCGCCTGTGCTGGTGGGAGGAGGCGCTCGACGTCTACGCACACCATGGGCCCGAGGGTGCGGGCGCCGGAACGTTCGAGGTGGCGCGGAAACGCTTCCGCCTGGACGCGCGCAACGTCGTCCAGCCGCACAGCGTCCCGTTGCAGCAGCTTGCGGACGGAGGCGTCGTGGGGCTCGGACTGTTCGTCGCGCTCGTGCTCGCGGCGGCTGCGGCATGCGTGTGCGCGCTCCGGCGGCTCGACGGGGCGGAACGGGCCGCAGCAGCGGCGCTGGTCGCGCTGCCGGCTGCGTACCTCGTGCACGCGCTCGTCGACTACAACTGGGACTTCCTCGCGGTGACCGCACCGACGATGCTCGCGCTCGGCGTCCTCGCCGGCGCGGGCAGGAGCTCGCAGCGAGGGCGGCGCCGGCCGTTCCTCGCCGCGGGCGTGATCCTCGTCGCCGCGGTCGTGCTCGTCTCGTTCTCCTTCCCGCGGCTCGCCGATCGCGCCGAGCGGGAATCCACCCGCGACCTCGCGGCAGGAGATCCGGACAGCGCCCGCGACCAGGCACTGTGGGCTCGTTTCTTCAACCCACTCGCGGCCGAGCCGTTTCTCGCACTCGCGCGGGTCGCGGAGCGCGAGGGACGCGTGCTGCGCGCCGAGCGCGAGTACATTCGCGCAGTCGAGCTCCAGCCGGAGAACCCGGAGCTCTGGTACACCCTCGGCCTCTTCCAGTTCGACGTGCGCGACAACATGTGCGCTGCGTACCGCTACCTCAACGAGGCGTACACCCTCGACCCGGTCGGGAACCAGTGGGTCGACGACGGCCCGCTCGACGTCGCACGAGACGCGGTCGACGCGGGTGGCTGCGCGCTCGGCTCGTAGCGAAGCGAGACGGCGCCGAGGCTATGGACCGAGGATGAAGACGACGTGCGCGCGCCCGAGCTGGCCGGCGCGCATCCCGTCGAGCGGCGTCACGAGTCGCACGCCGAGATCTCTGCCGAGACGACGTCCTTCGCCGGCGAAGCCGGGCTTGTACATCACGATGCTCCGCGACACCTGGCGGGGTGCGTTCGTCACGGCCCCGATCTTGTAGCCGCGAGTGTGGACGCGCGAGGCCGCCGACGCCGCGGCGCCGGTGCGTCCGTTGCCGTTCAGTACGAGCACGACCGTCTTCGAGCGAGAGCGCGTCACCGCTGCTGCCGAAGCGGGCTTGCGGGTCGCCGGTCTGGTCTGTCGCTGCCGTTGCGGAGCGGTGACCTGCTCCTGGGCGGCGACCTCGATTCGATCCGCGACGAAGCCCGTGAGCTTGCCTCCCCCGATGACGAGGAGCAGGAGCAGCTCGGCTGCAGCGACGGCGACCGCGACGTATGCAGCGGTTCGCCAGGGGCGGACGAGTGCGTCGGGAGCCTGGAGCGGATGATCCACGGACGCTCGATTCGTCCGTGAGCGGCCTATTCCTTCAGGCCTGCGGTGTTCAGGTCTGCCGGATCCAATCCCAGGTCGCGCGGAGACCGTCCTCCAGCTCGACCATCGCCGTGAAGCCGAGGTCGCGCGCGGCGAGCTCCGGGTCGAGGAAGCTGCGCTGGAGCTCACCCATTCGCGCGGGTGCATGCTCAGCCGTCTCCTCCGACTCGGCCACGCGCGCGCACAGCTCGTACAGCTCCACGACGGAGGTCTCGCGCCCGGTTCCGACGTTGAAGACGCCGTGATCCTGGCCCACCGTCGACGTCGTGGCGCGCGCCACGTCGCCGACGTACACGTAGTCGCGGGTCTGCGTCCCCTCTCCGAAGATCGTCGCCTGCTCGCCTCGCGCGAGCGCGCCGAGGAAGATGGCCACGACACCCGCCTCGCCGTGCGGGTCCTGGCGTGGGCCGTAGACGTTTCCGTAGCGAAGCGCGATGTGCCGCGTTCCGTGGAGGCGGTTGTACGAGCGCAGATACTCCTCGGCCGCGAGCTTCGCGGTGCCGTACGGCGAGAGAGGCTCGGTCGGGCTGTCCTCTCGCGCCGGCTCCTCGCACTCGCCGTAGATCGCGCCACCCGTCGAGGCGAAGACGACCTGCGCGCCGTGCTGTCGAGCGGCTTCGAGTATCCGCACTGTCCCGAGCACGTTGACCGCGGCGTCGTCGACCGGGTGCTCGACCGAGACGCGGACGTCCGCCTGCGCTGCGAGATGGAACACGGCCTCGGGCCGAACCTCGTCGAAGAGGTCGTCGAGCGGGTCGCGGATGTCGCGGACGTGCAGGACCGCGCCGCTGCTCACGTTCTCGGCCGTGCCGTGGACGAGCGAGTCGACGACGGCCACCTCGTCGCCGCGCGCGACGAGCGCGTCGACCACGTGCGAGCCGATGAAGCCGGCTCCTCCGGTCACGATTGCCCGCACGATCGCATCCTACGGACGGCCATAGGATGCCGTCGATGTTCGTGACCTTCGAGGGCCTCGACGGCTCGGGGAAGTCGACGCAGGCCGAGCTTCTGCGGGTGCGGCTCGAGGCCGACGGTGTCGACGTGGTCTCCACGCGCGAGCCCGGCGGCACCGAGCTCGGCGAGAGGGTGCGCGATCTCGTTCTGCACGGCGGTCACGTGACGCCCTGGGCCGAGGCGCTGCTGTACGCCGCCGCGCGAGCTCAGCACGTCGACGAGGTGATCCGCCCCGCTCTCGAACGCGGGGCGTCGGTGATCTGCGATCGCTACCTCGACTCGTCCGTCGCGTACCAGGGGGTGGGGCGCGAGCTCGGGCTCGAGCGCGTCCTCGAGCTCAATCTCGCCGCGGTCGGCGGATTGCTCCCCGACCGGACGTTCCTGCTGTCGCTCGAGCCCGCGGAGATCGGCAGCCGACTCGGCGGCGTGCACGATCGGCTCGAGCGCGAGTCGGAGGAGTTCCACGCGCGGGCAGCTGCCGCGTATCGCGATCTAGCGGGCCGGTTCCCCGAGCGTATCGTCGTCCTCGATGCCGCCCGACCGCCGGACGAGCTCGCCGAGGAGGTGTATGGATCCCTTCGCGTCAGTGCCTGAGCAGGCCGAGGCCAAGCGGCTCCTCATGGCTGCGCTCACCGAGGGCGGCGCGCACGCGTACCTGCTGCACGGCCCGGCGGGCGTCGGAAAGCGGACCGCCGCCTTCGCGTTCGCGGGCGCGCTGCTCGGCGACCAGCGCCGTGTAGCGACGCGCTCACATCCGGACCTGTACCTCCTCGAGCCGCTCGGCGAGATGATCCGCATCGACGACGTGCGGGCGTTGCGCCACGACCTGCACATGCGGCCGTTCGAGGGCGATCGCCGCGTCTATCTCGTCCTCGACGCCGACCGCATGAACGACGAGGCTGCAGACGCGCTCCTGAAGGACCTGGAGGAGCCGCCTTCGTACGCGGTGATCGTGCTCGTCGCCGGCGAGCTCGGGCCGCTCCCGCCGACGATCCTCTCGCGCTGCCAGCTCGTCCCGTTTCGTCGGCTGTCGGAGCGTGCGGTGCGCGAGTGGATCGGCGGGCAAGCGCCCGAGCGGAGCGAGGAGGAAGTGCGCGTCCTCGCGCGCGCAGCGGCCGGACGGCTCGACCGGGCGCGGCGTCTCCTCGACCCGCACGCTGCCGCTCGCCGGGACGCGCTCGTCGCCGTTGCGCGGTCCGTCTACCTCGATGCCGCCTTCGACCCGGGCGCTGCCGTCGAGGTGCTGCTCGGCGCGGCCGGCGAGCGCGGCGAGGAGTCGCGGGAGCGCGAGCAGGCGCTCGTCGACACGCTCGATCTTCCTGCCCGCGACGCCGAGCAGCGCGTCCGCAGGGCGCAACGCGGGGCGGAGCGAGACGAACTCCTCGCCGGGCTCGAGGGCCTCGAGGCGTGGTACCGCGATCTGGTCGTCGTGGCGGCGGGCGCGGACGACGCGGCGATCCACGCGGATCGCCTCTCGGACCTGCGCGAGGACGTCGCGGCGGGAGCGGCGGAGGGAGCGGTCGAAGCCGCCGAGGTCGTGCGGGAGGCGTGGCGTACCCTCGAGGAGTTCAACCTGAACGCGGCGCTCGCGCTGGAGGCGCTGTTCGTCCGAGTGGCGCGCGCGCTGCGCCCCGCGGTGCGCGTCTAGCCGGGCCCGAGCCCCGGCTAAACTCCCCCCGCCCCGCCGACGTAGCTCAGCTGGTAGAGCACTTCACTCGTAATGAAGGGGTCCCCGGTTCGAGTCCGGGCGTCG